>NZ_JAAOEF010000001.1:1397500-1689938 GCF_011393055.1 Desulfofundulus sp. TPOSR
GTTCCAGGTAATGGCCCAGCATCTGCCGCAGGTTCAATACCTGGGGCTGGCCGTCCACCAGGGCCAGCATGATTACCCCGAAGGTTTCCTGCATCTGGGTATGCTTGTAGAGCTGGTTCAGGATCACCCGGGGCTTGGCATCACGCCGCAGCTCAATGACAATGCGCATTCCCCGCCGGTCCGATTCGTCCCGCAGATCGGTAATGCCGTCGATTTTCTTTTCCCGGACCAGTTCGGCGATTTTTTCAATCAGCCGGGCCTTGTTCACCATAAAAGGTATCTCGTGGACGATAATGGCGCTCTTACCTCCGCCAATTTTTTCCACCGTGGCCTGGGCGCGCACCTTTATGGCCCCCCGACCCGTCTGGTAGGCCTCCCGGATGCCCTGGCGGCCCATAATCTTCCCGCCGGTGGGGAAGTCGGGCCCCTTGATTACCTGCATCAACTCCGGGATGGTGATGTCCGGGTTGTCGATTAGCCTGATCACGCCGTCAATTACTTCCCCCAGGTTGTGGGGCGGGATATTGGTGGCCATGCCCACGGCAATGCCCGAAGAGCCGTTCACGAGCAAGTTGGGGATGCGGGCGGGTAACACCGCGGGTTCCTCGGTGCTGCCGTCGTAATTGGGGATAAAATCGACCGTATTCTTTTCAATATCCGCCAGCATGGCCATGGTAATGCGGGCCATGCGGGCTTCCGTGTAGCGCATAGCCGCCGGAGCGTCGCCATCAACGGAACCAAAATTGCCGTGGCCGTCCACCAGGGGATAGCGGCTGGCAAAGTCCTGGGCCATGCGCACCAGGGCGTCGTAAATGGCCATATCCCCGTGGGGGTGGAACTTGGACATTACCTCACCCACAATGTGGGCGCTCTTGCGGTGGGGACGGTCGGGGGTAAGCCCCAGCTGGTGCATGGCGTAAAGAATGCGCCGGTGCACGGGTTTCAGCCCGTCCCGCACATCGGGCAGGGCCCGGCCCACGATTACGCTCATGGCGTAATCCAGGTAGGAATGCTTCATTTCCTCGTTGATGTCGATGGGAATTACCTTGCCGATGTTAACGGACAAAAACGGTCACCTCAGAAGTTAGTTTTGCTTACACATCCAGGTTGCGCACGGCCCGGGCGTTCTGCTGGATAAACTCCCGGCGGGGCTCAACCCGGTCTCCCATGAGCATGGAGAAGATGGCGTCCGCTTCTATAGCGTCCTCTATGCTTACCTTTAAAATGGTTCGCTTTTCCGGGTTCATGGTGGTTTCCCAGAGCTGCTGCGGGTTCATTTCACCAAGACCCTTGTAGCGCTGAATGGAAACTCCGTCGCGCCCGATTTCCTTGAGGATTTCCTCCAGCTCGGCATCGCTGTAAGCATACCGGTCAACCTTGCCCTTGCGAATGCGGTACAGGGGAGGTTGGGCAATATAAACGTAACCCGCCTCCAATAAAGGGCGCATGTAGCGGTAAAAGAAGGTTAAAAGCAGGGTGCGGATATGGGCCCCGTCCACGTCCGCATCGCTCATGAGCAGGATGCGATGGTACCTGGCCTTGCTCAAGTCGAAGTCCTCCCCGATGCCCGTGCCCAGGGCCGTGATCAGGGCCCGGATCTCCTCGTTGGCCAGGATCTTGTCCATACGCGCCTTTTCCACGTTCAAGATTTTGCCCCGCAGGGGCAGGATAGCCTGGAACCGCCGGTCCCGCCCTTGCTTGGCCGAACCGCCGGCCGAGTCACCCTCCACCAGGTACAATTCAGTCTTGCTGGGATCCCGGTCGGAACAGTCGGCCAGCTTCCCGGGCAAAGAAGCGCTTTCCAGGGCACTCTTGCGCCTGGTCAACTCCCGGGCCTTGCGGGCGGCTTCCCGGGCCCGGGCGGCGGTGATGGCTTTGTCCATTATCCTGCGGGCGACGCCCGGGTTCTCCTCCAGGAAGGTGGCCAGCCCGTCGGCCACCACCGTATCCACAATCCCCCGCACTTCGCTGTTCCCCAGCTTGGTCTTGGTCTGGCCTTCAAACTGGGGCTCCGGCACCTTAACGCTGATCACCGCTGTCAGCCCTTCCCGGATGTCCTCCCCCGCAAGGGCCGGGGTGCCGTTTTTTAAGAGGTTGTATTTTCTCCCGTAGTCATTGATCACCCGGGTGAGGGCGCTTTTAAAACCGGCCTCATGGGTGCCCCCGTCCACGGTGTGGATGTTGTTGACGTAGGAAAACAGACTTTCCACGTAGCCTTCCGTGTATTGCAGGGCCACCTCCACCTGGACGTTATCCCGCTCGCCAAACACGTAAATGGGCCTGTTGTGCAGGACTTCTTTATTTTTATTCAGGTAGCGCACAAAATCCCTGATGCCGCCGTCGTGCTGGTAGACTATCTCCTGGCCCGTACGCTCATCCCGGAAGATAATTTTAATGCCCCGGTTTAAAAAGGACAGTTCCCGGAGGCGCTGGCTCAAGGTTTCATGGTTGAACACCAGCTCTTCAAAGATTTCCGCATCCGGCTTAAAGGAAACCTTGGTGCCCGTGGCATTGGCCGTACCGACGGTTTTTAACGGAGTGACGGCTTTCCCCCGTTCGTAGCGCTGGTGGTAAACATGCCCGTCCCGGCGAATCTCCACCTCCAGCCACTCGGAAAGGGCGTTTACTACCGACACCCCTACTCCGTGCAGCCCTCCGGAAACCTTGTATACGGTGCCCCCAAATTTTCCCCCGGCGTGCAGCATGGTGAGGACCGTTTCTACCGCCGGCAGGCCGGTTTTGGGGTGAATGTCCACGGGAATGCCGCGGCCGTTGTCAATCACGGTCACGCTGTTGTCTTTATGGACTATGACTTCTATCCGGTCGCAGAAACCGGCCATGGCTTCGTCTATGCTGTTGTCCACCACTTCGTAAACCAGGTGGTGCAGGCCCCGGGGACCGGTGCTTCCTATATACATCCCCGGGCGGCGGCGGACGGCTTCCAGTCCTTCGAGAACCTGTATTTCTTCTGCGCCGTAGCGATTGTTCATCTCCTGTTCCAGCAAGGCCGGGACCTCCATTTCTTAAAAACAAATCTCTTACTAACGCCTGTCATACTAAAAATTATAACCTTATTTTGGAATCTTTTAGCTAATCCTCAGTGGAAATTATCATTTCCGCCCTTTTCTTTAAGGTGGAACAGGAAATAGGGGATACAAATATCTGCTCGCGGGTAAGGATAAAGGATTTTTCCTTGCCCTTTTCCGCAATTATCCGTACCGTTTTTTCCCCCCTGGCAATTTCCAAAAACTCCCTCGTGATAGGAGAATTCTCCGCGCGCACGTTCAATATAGCAATTACGTCTTTTTTAGGGATGATCACATCACCGCCAAGATGTAAAAACAAAATCTAACCCCCTTCATGAAGTACATGTTCCCGGACGGTTATTACGCGCCCGGAAAGGCCAGCAATATCCTCACCGGCGGATTGGCTGGTCGTCACGAAAACCTGCGTTTTACTCCGGATGTGCTCGACCAGCTGTGCCCTCCGGTTTTGATCCAGTTCGTAAAAAACGTCATCCAGGAGGACGACGGGGTAATCCCCCGCAAAGCGCCTTCCCAGTTCCAGCTGGGCCAGCTTTAGCGCCAGAACCAGGGTGCGCTGCTGCCCCTGGGAGCCAAAGCGGCGGGCGTCCTGTCCGTTGATGGTGGTGCCCAGGTCGTCCCGGTGGGGTCCAGTCAGAGTTTGGCCCCGGGCTACTTCCTCGGCATAGCGCCTGGATAATTCCCCCATAAAGCGCTCACAGATTTCCGTTTCTCCAGTTGTCCGTTCCAGGGGGAGGGAGGAAAGGTACAGGAGTCCCGCCTTTTCACCCCTCCCGCCTATCTGGCCGTAAATCTCGCGTACTATGGGGGAGAGCTCGGCCAGCAGGCGGCAGCGCCAGGCAATAATTTTGGCGCCAAAAGCCGCCAGTTGCTGGTTCCACGGCTCCAGCTCCTGCCGGGTGCGCTGGTTTACCCTCATTCCCTGTAATAGTTTGTTTCGCTGGGCCAGCACCTGCTGGTAGCGGCGAAGACAGGTCAAATAGCCCGGTTGCAGGGGCCCCACTTCCTGATCCAGCCAGCGGCGCCGCACGGCAGGACTCCCCTTGATCATCAGCAGGTGATCGGGGGTAAACACCACGGGCAGCAGGACCGGGTCCATGACCCGACCCGCGTTTGCGTTTAGCTTCCTCTGCTTTTTTCCTTCGGCGGTAAGAAGAATGACCGTAGAGTTTTCCTGCTGTCCGGACCGGAAATTTATTTCCACCCGGCAAAAGGAACTGCCCCAGCGGATCATCTCCCTGTCGCGGATTGTTCGGAAGGAATGCCCGGTGAAGCCAAAAAAAATGGCCTCCAGGAGGTTGGTCTTACCCTGGGCATTACCTCCCGTAATGATATTGATCAAGGGGTCGGGTTGCCAGTGTAGCCGGGCATAGCCACGAAAATTTTCCAGGCGGATCTGCTGTATGCGCACTGGATTCCTCCCGAGCTTTTGGCAGCCGCTATTCTTTAGGTGGTTTTGCCGGCAGCAGCAGGGAAAGATAATTTTCCTCCCCCGCCGGCCTGAGCACGGCTGCACTCAAAGGGCCAGTTAGTTCCAGGCTTAATTCTTCGCTGCCCAGGGCCCGCAGGCTTTCACCCATGTACCGTGCGTTGAACCAGATTTCCAGGGGTTCCCCTTCCACTACCCCGCTAACCTCTTCCCGGATCCAGCCAACCTGGGTCTGTACGGAAACCACACAACCGTTCTCCTGTAGTGAGAATTGTACCACCGGGTACCCCTCGCGCACAAGCAAAGAGGCTCTTTCTGTTGCTTCCAGTATTTCCCTGGTGGCCAGCCGCGTGCGTGTAATAAATTCTCTCGGAATAACCTGTTCATAGGGAGGGTACTGCCCCGCAATTAACCGGGAGGCTATTTTCAGTGTTCCGGTAAGGAAGAAAACGTGATTTTCCCCGCATATAATAGTTATTTCATCTTCAGTACCGCCGGTTAACCTGGCCACTTCGTTTAAAGTTTTTCCAGGGATAATGGCGTTAATTTGTTGTTCCGGTTCCTGCTCCAGCTGAAAGCGGCGCACGGCCAGGCGGTAAGTATCGGTGGCCACCAGCCTCAGCTGGCTACCTTCTACCTGCATCAGAACGCCGGTGAAGATGGGGCGCGTTTCATCGGTGGAAACGGCAAAGAGTACCTGTCGCAGCATATCCCTCAGTATATTCTGGGGCAGGGAAAAGCTGACTCCCTTTTCCATTGCCGGCAGACGCGGGTACTGTTCCGGTTCAAACCCATGGATGTTTACCTGCGAGGCCCCGTAGATTATGGTGGTACTGGTACTTTCCGGCAGGGTGTGGAACTGGATGGGTACGTCCGGCAGGTAACGGACCAGGTCTGCAATATAGCGGATGGGCAGGACGATGGAACCTTCCTTTTCCGTTTCTACGTTCACCGTACATTGGACTGTCAGTTCCGTGTCGGACCCGGTAACGGTTAGCTGGTCGCCGTGTACTTCAAAGAGGATGCCCGAGAGGATGGGCAGCGGCGACCGCGGGGAAACTGCTTTTTGTACAGTTCCTGTGGCGTAGGCAAGGGTCGATTTGCTTGTGGTAAACTTCACGGGCTTTCCCCCACAATCGTGATCATTATTAAGGATAAGCATATTAAGCTAGTAGTTTATAGTAATGATTGTGCACTTGTGGATAAGTGCCTCTTTGCCTGTAAATAAGGCTAAAAATGTGATTCTTCTCCTGTGGATAATTAAACACGCTATACTTCTTCTTTAATTTTTTGCTTGATTTCTTTAATTGCTTGTTCCAGCAGCGCGTCGGTGGCCAGCTGGGTGCTGATCTTTTCGTAAGCGTGAAGCACGGTGGTATGGTCCCTTCCTCCGAAGGCGTCCCCGATTTGGGGCAGGGAGAGGTCCGTCAGTTCGCGGGCCAGGTACATGGCGATCTGCCGGGGGAAGGCCACATTGCGGCTGCGCTTTTTGGACTTGAAGTCCTCGGGTTTGAGGCCGTAGTAGGCGGCTACCTTTTCCTGGATGAGCTGTGCTGTAATCTGTTTGGGCGATTTGCTGGGTAGAATGTCCTTCAGGATATCCCGGGCCAGTTGGGTGGTAATCTGCAGCTTGTACAGGGAGGCGTAGGCTACCACCCGGATGAGCGCCCCCTCCAGTTCCCGGATGTTGGATGTGATTTGCTGCGCTATGTATTCCAGCGTTTCATCGGGTACGTTTACGTTGTCCAGGTGGGCTTTTTTTCTCAGAATGGCAATTCTCGTTTCCAGATCCGGCGGTTGGATGTCTGTTATCAGACCCCATTCAAAGCGTGAGCGCAGACGGTCTTCCAGCGTTGGTATTTCTTTGGGCGGCCGGTCGCTGGAAATGACGATCTGCTTGTTTGCTTCGTATAAAGTATTAAAAGTATGGAAGAATTCTTCCTGGGTGCGTTCCTTACCGGCCAGGAACTGGATGTCATCAATGAGCAGCACGTCCATGCCCCGGTACTTGTCGCGGAATTCCACTGCCCGCTTGTTCGCAATGGCGTTGATCAGTTCATTGGTAAACTTTTCGGAAGTAACGTAAACTATGCGGCTGTGGTTGCCCCGTTCCAGGATATAGTGGCTTATGGCATGCATCAGGTGGGTTTTCCCCAGTCCTACTCCGCCGTAAATAAACAGGGGATTATAGGTTTCCGCCGGAGATTCGGCTACTGCCAGGCAGGCTGCGTGAGCAAACCGGTTGCTATTGCCCACCACGAAGGTATCAAAGGTGTAACGGGGGTTGAGGGGGCAGGTTTCCGCGGCCATAGAAGGCGTCGATTTGCGTATTCTGTTGAGTAGTTTTTCATTAACTTCTTCTGCGGGTAAAAATTGTACTTCAATTTCGTCTCTGGTGATTTCCTGCAGGTAATTTTTAATTATGGATGCGTAGCGGGTTACCAGCCAGTCCCTGTAAAATTGGTTGGGAACCTGGATAAAGAATGTGCTCCGGTGAAACCCCAGGGGGAGTACCGATTCCTGCCAGATCTCATAGGTTTCCGCATCCAGGCGCGGCTGGATATGGGCCAGGAGTTCCTCCCAAATTTCGGTAACATGTGTTTTCATCATGTGTGGTAACCCCCTGCTTACAGACGATTGTTAAACTTAAAAAAGCCTCCGCAGGCGATTTAACGGGGCTTGTCCCTTTGATTTTTTAGTATAGATATCGACAGCTTTATGCCCAACTTTACCCACAACTTGTGGGTAATTTTATCTCCGGTGGCCGGCGATTCAATCATATCAAATTTGCCGGGGCTTATCAACCGATAAAATGGTACCCTGTGGATAATTATGCATGTTGTGGACAGGCAATTGCCGCCCGGGGGTTTTTTCTTGACTTGGGAAGGGTTTTTCCTATATAATTACTTGTGATGTGTCTGGTTTTTCCAGTCGGGACGGTGGTGAGGAGGTGTGATGACTTGAAGCGCACTTATCAACCGAAGAACAGGAAGCGTAAAAAGATTCACGGCTTTTTAAAGCGCATGTCCACCAGGGCGGGCCGCAACGTAATTAAGAGGAGAAGGCTGAAGGGAAGAAAAAGACTCACCGCATAAGGCCGCTTGATGTAAGGGTGGCCTTTTCGTAATTTGGTCGGATGGTTTTGTGAACGGGATTGATCCATGGCCATGGAGATTTTAAAAAAGAAAAAAGATTTTCAACGGGTTTACCGGCGGGGTCATTCCGTGGCCAGTAACGCCCTGGTCCTGTATTTGTCCCGTAATCGAGGACAGGGCCGGCGTTTTGGTTTTTCCGTAAGTAAAAAAACGGGCAAGGCTGTTATTCGGAACCGCGTGCGCCGTATTTTGCGGGAAATCTGCCGTCTCAATGAGGGTTGGTTTCCTCAAGACCATGATGTAGTAATCATCGCCCGCAGGGAGGCCGTGGGGAAAAACTTCCGTGATCTGGCGGGACAGCTCTATCACCTGACCCGGCGGGCCGCCCGTAAGATGACACCGAAAGGTTGACCGCCCATGCGCGCTCTGGTTATCGCCGGATTGCGTTTTTACCAGCGTTTTGTTTCGCCTTTGAAACCGCCCAGTTGCCGTTTTTATCCCACGTGTTCCGAGTACGCCGTGCAGGCCGTGGATAAATACGGTGTGGCCCGCGGTTTGCTTTTAGCCCTGTGGCGTCTTTTCCGTTGCCATCCCCTTTGCCGGGGTGGCTATGATCCGGTTAAATAAGCAAGGAGGGGATGGTTTGTTTCAAGCTCTAGTTGATGGCATGACCGCTCTGTTAAACTGGTTGTATCACCTTACAGAGCTGGCTCATGTGGCCAATTACGGCCTGGCGATTATCCTGCTAACTATTCTCATTAAGATTATCCTTTACCCCCTGTCCGTCAAGCAGATGCGCTCTATGGTGATCATGCAACAGCTGGCGCCCAAGGTTAAAGAGATTCAGGATCGTTATCGGAACAAAGATCCCCAGAAGATGCAGCAAAAAATCATGGAACTATACCGGGAACATAATGTGAACCCCATGGCCGGATGCCTGCCCCTTTTGATTCAGATGCCCATTTTAATTGCCCTCTATCGTGCGCTTTTGCATTTTAATTATGCGGACCCTGCCCATGCCCGGTTTCTGTGGGTGAAAAACTTGAGCCAGGTGGGAGATCCCTATTTTATCCTCCCCCTTTTAGCCGGGTTAACTACCTATGTTCAATCGCGCATGACCACCAACATGACCGATCCCACCCAGCGCACCATGCTGATCATCATGCCCATCTTTATTGCCTGGATTAGTGCTACCGTGCCTGCAGGCCTGGCTTTATACTGGGTTGTTTTCAATGCCGTTGGGATTCTCCAGCAGTATTTTGTGAACAGGCATACCCAAGGTTTGAAGGAGGCGCTAAACACCGGTGGAGGGAGTAGAGAAAACCGCTAAAACAGTGGACGAGGCGGTTTCCCTGGCGCTGGCCCAGCTGGGAATTTCCCGGGAGGAAGCGGAAATTGAGGTTTTAGAGGAACCTTCCAGGGGTTTTTTGGGCCTGCTGGGTTCACGACCGGCCCGGGTCAGGGTGAGGGTTAAAGATACGCCATCGCGCCGGGCAAAGGAATTGCTCGATCAGCTTTTAGAGGCCATGAACCTCCCCGTAGACATGGCTATCGAAGAAAAGGAAAATAACGTGTTTATTGATATAGAGGGAAAAGATGTGGGCATACTGATCGGCAGGAGGGGAGAAACCCTTGATGCCCTTCAGTACCTGCTAACTCTCTACGTCAACAAGAACCAGAACCAGCGTTGCAAGGTTTTTCTTGATGTGGAGGGTTACCGCCGCCGGCGGGAGGAAACTCTGCAGCGTCTGGCTGTAAAGCTGGCCGAAAAAGCCAAACAGCGCGGCCGGAATGTGGTCCTGGAACCGATGACTTCCCACGAGCGCAGAATCATCCATACCGCGCTTCAGGGAAGGGACGATATCTATACCTACAGTGAGGGCGAAGAGCCTTACCGCAAAATCATCATCTCCCCGAAAAAATAGTCGCGTTCTTCACTGCAGACCCAGCCGGTTTAAGCCGGGCTGGGTTTTTTCAAATGGTGGTGTTGACTGGTGTTGGATGATACCATTGCAGCCATTGCCACTCCTCTTGGCGAGGGGGCCATCGGTATCGTGCGTGTTTCCGGCCCCGAGGCCGTGGCCATAGCGGAAAAATTGTTTGTCAGCCGCACGGGTGTGGACTGGCGGAAGCAGGGCAGCCACCGCCTGTTTTACGGTTTGGTGGTGGATCCGGCCACCGGCCAGCCAGTGGATGAAGTTTTGCTGGGGGTGATGTATGCCCCCCGCACTTTTACCCGGGAAGATGTGGTGGAATTTAACTGCCACGGGGGCATCGTCCCCCTGCGGAGAATCCTGGAGCTGGTACTGCAGCACGGCGCCAGGCTGGCCGAGCCCGGCGAATTTACCCGGCGGGCCTTTTTAAACGGCCGCCTGGACCTGGCCCAGGCCGAGTCAATCCTGGATATTATCCGGGCAAAAACGGAGGCTGGTCTTGCGGTGGCCATGTCTTTGCTGGCCGGAGAGCTCTCCTCCCGGGTGCGTGCCTTTCAGGACCGGTTGCTGGGCCTGGTGGCTCAGGTGGAGGCTAGCATCGACTTTCCCGAAGAGGGGATTGAAGAGGCCACCCGTGAGGATATGGTAGAGTCGGTACGCGCTATCATGGGCGATTTGGAGGAACTCCTCCGGCAGGCCCGGTACGGCAAGGTTTACCGGGAGGGATTGCGTACGGTCATTGTGGGCCGTCCTAATGTGGGTAAATCCTCCCTGCTTAACTCTCTACTGCGGGAAAAGCGTGCCATTGTTACCGAGATTCCCGGGACCACCAGGGATATTATCGAGGAAGTGGTGAATATCCGGGGCATACCCATTCGTCTGGCCGATACGGCGGGCTTGCGGAAGACCGACGACATTGTGGAAAGGATCGGCGTGGAGCGTTCACGGGACCTGGTAAAAATGGCTGATCTGGTGTTGGTGGTTCTGGATGCCAGCACGGGATTGACGCCCGAGGACCGCTCCATCCTTGAGTTGGTGCGGGAGCAAACGGGGATCATTCTGGTGAATAAGAGTGATATTGGCGACGGCGAGGCCCTGGCGCGGCAGGTGACCCCGCTTTTCCCGGACAAACCTGTGAAGGTTATCTCGGTAAAGACCGGGCAGGGCCTGGCCCAGGTGGAGGAGGCCATAGAACGGATGATTCTCGGCGGTCAGGCGGTGGCCTCACAGCTGCCCCTGGTCAGCCATGTGCGCCACAAGCAGGCCCTGGCCCGTTGCTACGAACACCTGCAGGAAGTGCTCCGCGCTTTGTCCGCCGGTGAAAACCTGGATCTGGTGGCCATTGATTTAAGAGCGGCCTGGGAGGCTCTGGGTGAAATTACCGGCACCACGGTTGCCGAGGATATTGTTGATCGTATTTTCCGGGATTTCTGCATCGGAAAGTGAGGTCTTGCTCTCGTGGAATATGTGGCGGGAAAATATGATGTGATCGTCGTGGGGGCAGGCCATGCCGGTTGCGAGGCGGCCCTGGCCGCGGCCCGCATGGGCTGCCGCACTCTGGTACTCACGTTAAATTTAGATAATGTGGCCTTGATGCCCTGCAACCCGGCCGTTGGTGGCCCGGCCAAGGCCCAGCTGGTACGGGAGGTAGATGCCCTGGGGGGCGAAATTGGCCTCAACACCGACCGCACGGCCATCCAGATGCGCCTGTTGAATACCGCAAAGGGACCGGCTGTGCGGGCCCTGCGGGCCCAGGCCGACAAGAAGCGTTACCAGTGGAGCATGAAGAAAGTTTTGGAAAGCCAGGAGCGCCTGGACGTGAAGCAGGTCCTGGTGGAGCGTCTGCTGGTCAGGGGCAATCGCGTGGAAGGGGTTGTGGGAACAACCGGCGCCAAGTTCCTGGCCCCGGTGGTGATCCTTACCACCGGGACCTATTTGAACGGCCGTATCATTATCGGCGACCTGGCCTATACAGGCGGTCCCAACGGCCAGTTTGCCGCCGTGGGGTTGTCCGATTCTTTGCGGGAGCTGGGTCTGGAACTGGGCCGGTTTAAGACCGGCACCCCCGCCCGGGTGGACCGGCGGACCATAGATTTTAGTAAGCTGACCATCCAGCCGGGGGATGACCGCCTGCTGAATTTTTCTTTTGTTTCCCCCGTAACCCACCGGGAACAGGTGCCCTGCTGGCTTACCTATACCACTGCGGAAACCCACCGTATTATCCGGGAAAACCTGCACCGTTCTCCCCTGTTCAGCGGTTTCATCAAAGGGACGGGACCCCGCTACTGCCCGTCCATTGAAGACAAGGTGGTGCGCTTTGCCCACCGCGAGAGCCACCAGGTGTTCATCGAGCCCGAGGGCCTGGATACGGTGGAGATGTACGTGCAGGGGATGAGCACCAGCCTTCCTGAGGATGTCCAGCTGGCCATGCTCCGTTCCCTGCCCGGCCTGGAAAAAGTTGAGATAATGCGCCCGGGCTATGCCATCGAGTACGATTATCTCATTCCCACCCAGTTGAAACTTTCCCTGGAGTGCAAGACCATCAGCGGTTTGTTCAGCGCCGGGCAGATTAACGGCACTTCCGGTTACGAAGAGGCGGCCGCCCAGGGCATTATCGCCGGCATTAACGCCGCCCGTTTCATCCAGGATAAAGACCCGCTGATCCTGTCCCGATCCGAGGCCTACATTGGCGTGCTGATCGACGACCTGGTCACCAAGGGCACCAACGAGCCCTACCGCATGCTTACCTCCCGTGCCGAATATCGTTTGCTCCTGCGCCAGGACAACGCGGACCTGCGGCTTACGGAAAAGGGTTACGAGGTGGGACTGGTCACTCCCGAACGGTACCGGGTCTTTGAAGAGAGGCGGCGTATGATTAATGAAGAGGTTGATCGTTTGCGCCGCACCATGGTTACGTTGGATGAAAAGGTACAGGCCGTGCTGGAAAATGCTGGTAGCTCACCGCTGCAACAGCCAGCTTCTCTGGCCGCGTTGTTGCGCCGGCCCGAGATTACCTACCGGCACATTAAGGAAATCGATCCGGAAGTCCCCGGGCTCCCTGAGGATGTGGAAGAAGAAGTGGAGATCCAGATTAAATATGAAGGCTACATTAAAAAGCAGCAGGCCCAGGTGGACCGGTTTGAAAAGCTGGAGAACCGGCGTATTCCCGATGACATAGACTATAGCGCCATCAAGGGGCTGGCCACCGAGGCAAGGCAAAAGCTGGAACAAATTCGCCCCCGTTCCATCGGCCAGGCAAGCCGTATATCTGGGGTCAATCCCGCCGATATTGCCGTGCTCCTGGTTTACCTGGAGAGCCGCCACCGGGCGCAAAAGGTAGAAGGTAGCCATGATGGGCAGAAGTAGCCTTCTCCCGGGGACAGTGCCGTGCCTTTCGTGGCAGCTGAAGGGGGTAGTACTGTTTGCATGAATTCAAGCAATTGCTTCGTGGTGCCGCCGGCACTTTGGGCATTTCCCTGATGGAAGATATGTGCGAACGTTTTTTTCGTTATTACCGTTTGTTGATCGAGTGGAATGAAAAGTTTAATTTAACCTCCCTGGTGGAGCCCCGGGACGTGGCGATAAAGCATTTTATCGATTCTTTAACCTGCCTGCTGGTCCATAACCCAGCCGGTGGGGCCAGGGTCGTTGATATTGGCACCGGTGCGGGTTTTCCCGGTCTGCCGGTGAAAATTGTGCGTGAAGATCTACTTTGTACCCTGGTCGAATCAACAGGCAAAAAGGTTTCGTTTTTGCGCCAGGTGACCGGTGCTTTGGGTATGTCGGATGTGGAGATAGTCTGCGGCCGCGCCGAGGAACTGGCCCACCATGCCCGTTACCGTGCTTCCTTTGATTTGGCTCTGGCCCGGGCGGTAGCCCCGCTGCCCGTGCTGCTGGAATATGCCCTTCCCTTTTTAAGAATTGGAGGTTATTTTATTGCTCTCAAGGGTCCGGCGGTGCAGGAGGAGTTGCCCGCCAGCGGGAATGCCTTGAATGTTCTGGGTGGTAATGTAAAAGAGATCATGACAGTTTTTTTGCCAGTAACCGGCGACGAGAGGAAACTGGTCTTAATTGAGAAAACAGGATCTACCCCGGAAAAATACCCGCGGCGACCGGGCGTCCCGCAGCGCCGTCCGTTGTAGGTTTTTCCTGGGGTAGCTTATTTTTCAAAAAAGTTGTTTTACCATACATAAACTATTAAGCGGCGGGGCAACCTACTGTTGGAGGTGAGGATCCCTATGGCACAACAAATTAAATGTTCAGTTTCGGAGTGCCAGTACAACAGCGATATGGTTTGCGACGCTCCGATGATTCAGGTAGACCGCAATGGTGTTAGCAAGGCCAGTCATTCTCCTCAAACCAAATGTGAAACTTTTAAACCACGGAGTTAATACGGGAAATGGCCGCTGTTTTAGATGGCGGCCATTTTTCTTTGCAGGAACAGCCGCTGGTTCTGTTGAATATTTGCCCACATGAACCAGTTGAAGGAGTGGTTACCATTGGGAAAGACCATTGCCATTGCCAATCAAAAAGGAGGTGTGGGCAAAACAACTACGGCAGTAAATCTGGCGGCATGGCTTTCCCTTATGGGAAAACAGGTCCTTTTAGTGGATATTGATCCCCAGGGTAATGCCACCAGTGGCTTGGGCATTGATAAAGACCAGCTGGAGTTTTCCATTTACGATGTAATCATTGGCGGGCGTGAGCTGGTCGCTGTTTTTGTGGACTCTTCCGTGCCCGGCTTAAAATTAGTCCCGGCCAATATTGAGCTGGCCGGAGCTGAAATTGAACTGGTGTCCATGGCCGACCGGGAGCGTGTCCTGCGCAAAGCACTGCAACCCGTGCGGGAAAAATTTGATTATATTTTTGTTGATTGTCCTCCCTCCCTTGGTTTACTTACCCTTAACGCCCTGGCAGCCGCCGATTCGGTTTTAATTCCCATTCAATGCGAATACTATGCTCTCGAGGGGGTTGGTCAGTTAATGAATACCATTCACCTGGTTCAGAGGCATTTAAACCCCCAACTGGAGCTGGAAGGCATATTGTTGACCATGTTTGACGGGCGGACCAACCTGAGCATTCAGGTGGTGGAAGAGGTAAAAAAATTTTTCCCCGGCCAGGTTTATAGAACCATAATTCCCCGCAATGTTCGCTTGAGTGAGGCCCCCAGTCACGGACAGCCGATCATGATTTACGATCGCCGTTCCCGGGGGTCGGAGGTTTATCATGAGCTGGCTAAGGAAGTGATGGGCATTGAGTAAAAAACGCGGTCTTGGTAGGGGGCTGGGTGCCTTAATCCCTGTGGTGCAATCCGAAGGTGAGGGCGCGCTCCAGGAGATCCGGGTTGACGATGTGCAGCCGAACCCCCGCCAGCCCCGCCAGGCCATTGACCAGGAAAAAATTCAAGAGCTTGCGCTTTCCATACAGGAGCACGGCGTTGTACAGCCCATTGTGGTCCGGCCTGTTCCCGGTGGCAAGTATGAGATCATTGCTGGTGAGCGTCGCTGGCGGGCCTGCCGTATGCTGGGCCTGGAATTTATCCCCGCCATCATCCGGGATTACGGCGACCTGGAGGCTTCGGCCATTTCTTTGATCGAAAATGTGCAGCGGGAAGACTTGAACCCCCTGGAAGAAGCGGTGGCTTACCGCCGGTTGATTGATGAGTTTGGGCTCACCCAGGAAGATATCGCCAGGTTGGTGGCAAAGAGCCGGCCATTTATCGCCAACACCTTGCGCTTGTTGAGTTTGCCTCCCGAAGTGCAGGACATGCTCAGCGCTGGTCTGATTACAGCCGGTCACGCCCGGGCCATCCTTTCCCTGGATGATGCGGCCGCGCAAATTGCCGCCGCCCGGGAAGTGGTTTCTGGTGGCTTAAATGTCCGTGAAACCGAGGAACTGATCCGCCGTTTTACAGGCAGGGATGGTAAAAACCATGAGCCTGCACAAAAACAGGCTTCTCATTCTTCCCGTAGTAAGGATGAGGAATTGGAATCTATGGAAGACATGCTTGGTGGTGCCCTTGGTACGAGGGTGCGTATTCGTGCCCGGCGTGGGGGCCGGGGAGTTATTGAAATTGCCTTTGAGAGCCGGGCACAGCTGGACGAAATTATTAATCTTCTCATGAATTAAATTGACGCATATGCAGTGCTGCCAGGTTTGCTCCGAGGTAACCGGTGTTTCGTCCGGCCTGTAGCACAGGGCGACGGGGGACGACCGCCGCTCCGGGTAGTTATGTGTATAGTATCCGTTAAGGATTTTGAAAATGTTTCACGTGTTACATGACGGTGAAACAACAATACGGAGGTAAGGTATGGATGATTTTAAACTCGGCTTTTTGCTCGGACTGCTGGTGGGAGAGGGCCATTTTGGCGGTGACGGCAGGCAACCACAGATAACACTGCGCATGCATGCGCGGCACCGTCGCCTTTTTGAGTGGCTGACTCAGAACGTTCCGGGCTCGCGCCTGTACGGCCCGTATACCCATGGCGGCCGTAACTACTACCAGTGGATGCTCAGGGGCGAAAGCTTGAGAAAAATATTACCCCTTCTTGATGCGCTCCCAATTGCTGAAATTTCTCCAGTTACCTATGCCCGTTATGAGAAGATGAAGGCGGATTACGGCCTTTCCAGTGAGCGAAAAAGTTCAATTTAACAAGCATTTTACGTTTGATTACCACCGAATCTAAATATACTCAGATCTATGGGCAACAGGTCCAGGATACAAAAAAGGTGGTGGTAACCCCATGATTTTTGCCGACCGTGTTGACGCGGGCAAAAGGCTGGCCAGGGAACTGGCAGGCGTCTTCAAGCAGAACGGGGTGGTGCTGGCCATACCCAGGGGAGGGGTGGTGGTGGGGGCGGAAATCGCCCGGGCACTGGGCATGCCCATCGACGTGATTATCCCGAGAAAAATTGGGGCGCCGCACAATCCAGAGGTGGCCATCGGTGCAGTGACGCAGGACGGAACAACCTTTTTCAATCATTCACTGTTCGCTTTTCTGGGGTTGGAAGAAAAAGATCTGACCGGGCTCGTGGAAGAACAGAAAAAGGAAATAAAAAGGCGGATGATCCTGTACCGGGGCCGGGAGGAATACCCGGATTACAGCGGGCGGTGCATTATCGTTGTTGACGACGGCATTGCCACCGGCTACACGGTGCTGGCCGCCCTGCGCTGGACCCGGCAAAAATTTAAGCCCCAGAAACTCATTTTGGCCGTTCCGGTGGCGCCGCGCGATACCCTGGACCGTCTGGAAGAAGAGGTGGACCAGCTGGTGGTGCTGGAAACCCCGGACGATTTTTACGCCGTGGGACAATTCTACCGGGATTTCAGCCAGACCACCGACCAGGAAGTGATTCAAATACTAAAAGAAAGAACGGCGCAACAGGCGTAAAATATTCAGCTCTCCGCCTTCGCCCTGCGAGCAAGACAAATATTCAGGAGAAACGCCCCGCCAACTGCAAAGGCACGACGTTGTCCAAAGGGGGCGATTTTGCGGAGTGCCGGTTATATTACCCGGTAACCCAAACCGGGCAAGGAAGGCGAAAGACGGGAACATCACGGCGAAGTGAGTTAAAAAAGCACCTCCCGGTCATACTAACAGGGAACGGGAGGTGCTTTAATGTGGCAAAAAAAATTGCCGTGGAAGAAAATTTGACGGGGTTGAGGGAGCTCCTGCGAAAGCAGGGTTATACGGTGGTAAACCCCGGCGGAGATGAAAATGTCCTGGCCATGGTGATTACGGGGCTGGACAACAACACCATGAACATGCAGGACATTACCACCAAGGTACCGGTGATTGATGCGGCCGGGAAAACACCGGATCAGGTCTTAGCACGCATCAAAGAACTGGAATGAAACAAGAAACCCGGGTTCAAATTTCCCGGGTTTCCCTTTTGGAACAGAGGGCTATGGTATGCAGTACCCCCTGGGCGATAACTTCGGCCATACGCATAACCAGGTTCAACCTGGTGTTCTGCAGGACCAGGTACTCCATGAAACCGCCCACGTTAACAATGCCCGTGATGTGAATCTCGCCAACCGGGGGCAGCCTTTTGTTTACGCCGGCTCCCGGATGCAGGGCGCCATCTCCGATGGTAACAAAGCCGACGCTGTCCATACTGCCCAGTGAGGCATCCACTGCGATCACCAGGGGATTCTGGTGCACCCGGTAGATTTCTTCCAGCTTTTCCTGCAAGTTGCTGGCATGAACAGGCTGGTCCAGGGTACCGTAGACGGCGAAAAGATCCTGGTTGCTGGAGGCCAGCCTGGTGCCTACCAGCGGGCCAAGACAGTCGCCGGTGGACCGGTCGGTTCCAATGCACAACAGAACCAGGGGCTGGCCGGACAGTGCGCCGTATCGTTCCAGGCGGGTAAAAAGATCGTAGCCAAATTTTTTGGCCGCCATGGGGTCCTCTATATGAAACCTTGTCTTTCCGCCAGCCATGAAATCTTGAATTTCCTGGGCCTTGTCAATCATCTTGGATTCCCCCTGATTTACCAATAACTAGTATATTTATTCCCCCCCGGGCCCGGAATTATTCCTGGAAAGTTGATTTTTGGTCAACCTGTCACCCCCGCTGCATAGGAATGAAAAAGGGGGTGGTGGACTTGCCTGGTAGCGGTTGGTTCCGGCAATGGTTTCAGGTTAGCGCCCTTTATGTCGGCACGGTGATTGGAGCCGGGTTCGCCTCCGGCCAGGAGATCATGCAGTTCTTTATTATTTTTGGAGAAAAAGGGCTCTGGGGCGTCACCATGGCCACGCTGCTCTTTGGCGTACTGGGGTTTTTATTAATGGCCTTCACTACGGCAGTCAGATGCAGCAGCTATGTAGAACTGCTCCCGCTCTTGATGGGTCACAGGCTGGCCCGGTTGGTGGACTGGCTGAGCCTGGCCATGCTGCCGGGAGGACTGGTCGTAATGCTGGCGGGCAGCGGTGCCTTATTCCATGAACAATTCGGTCTGCCTACGGAAGCGGGAACACTGCTGGCCGGGCTGATCACGTCTCTGGTCATTTTAGGCGGGCTGGAAGGGGTACTCTTATCCAACATGATCCTGGTGCCGGTAAAAGTATGCATTATCGCCCTGGTTTGCCTCCTGGCCGTCATTCACCACGGCGGGTGGCCCGAAATTACGCAGGCAGGCCAGCCACTGACAGGCACGGACCGGCACTGGCTCTGGTCCAGCGTGCTTTACGTTTCCTACAACATGGTCGTACCGCTGACTGTATTGTCTTCCCTGGGGCGCAGCGTGGAACAAAGGCCGGGGGCTTTGGGCGGATTTACCGGAGGGATAGCCCTGGGTACCACGGCTGTCCTGGTTACCCTGGCGGGGCTGATTTTTTATCCCCAGATAACTCGCTACCAGGTGCCGCTTTTATGCATTGCCGGCTGCCTGGGGGAAGGCTGGCGGCACGGGTTGGGGATGTTGATCTGGCTGGCCATTTTAACCACTACTATTGCGGACGCCCATGGTTTTGCCAGCCGCCTGGCTCCCGGCGGAGGCATGCCCTACCGCCTGGTGGGACTGGGGACTATTTTGATCTCCCTTCCCCTGGCCAGGATGGATTTTACCCGGCTGGTGCAATTACTTTATCCGCTGTTTGGTTACGCCGGCCTGGTGATCATGGCCGGCCTCTTAATCACGCCCTTCCGGTTAAAGTTGATCCTCAGGGATTGGAAATAGGAAGGAATCAGGCCACTGATGCGAGAAAAGAGATCTTCAAAAGGGAAAAGGCAACAAAGAAAGGGCGGTCTGGTTGATTGAACTGGCTAGATTTATTCCTGCTATGGATAATTGGCTGGTCCACATGGCGGGGTATGCAAACCGGGCTGGTGGCCGGCCTTGCCCGGCTGTGCGGCCTGCTGGTGGGCCTGGTTCTGGCCAGGGAATTTCAAGCTCCCCTGGCGGCATATATCAGACGGCAATGGCCCCTGGAGCAATGGCTTAATTCCTGGATTACCTCCCCTGCCGTTGGTTTGGCTCCTGGGCCCCTGCAGGGATGGAACCGGTATCTGGCCCAGGGCCTGCTTGAAGTACTGTCATTTGTGGTCATTCTGCTGGTTGTGGCCCGCTTGATCGGATGGCTGGGACAACTACTGGCCGGGGCAGCCAGGTTCAGCTTTCTCGGCCCCGTGGACCGCGCCGGCGGACTGGTCCTGGGCATTGTCCGGGGGGTAGTGGCAGCGGCCATATTGTTGGCCGTGCTCTTTGCCGTGAAGAATGCGGCCGGATCCTGGCTTCCCGGCGAGCCCATGCCCTGGCTTGCCCGGGCAGTGGAGGGTTCCCGCCTGACCCAATTGCTGCATCCCGTTGTTGAGGCGTTGCAACAGCTCGTCCCTGTTCTCGTAAGTCGCTACACTAAAAACGGCACATGAAATGCAAAATTGCCGTCAGCGGGGAAATAATACCCTCGGCTGGATTACATGATAAGGGGAGTGAAAAAATGACCCAGAACATGGGGAATCAATCCGGCACCACGCCGGTTTGGGCAAAGCTGAATGGCCCGGAGCAGGAGGCAGTGATGAAACTGGCGGAAGAGTACCGGCAGTTCATCTCCGCGGCCAAGACGGAACGGGAAACCATAGACCTGGCAGTTGCAACCGCCGGGGATAAGGGATTTGTTCCGCTGGAACAAAGGAGCGCCCTGCAACCGGGGGATCGGGTCTTTGCCACCTGGCGGGGCAAGTGCATGGCCATGGCTGTAATAGGCAGCGAACCCCTGGAAAAGGGCGTGAACGTTGTGGCCGCCCACGGGGACAGCCCCCGCCTGGATTTAAAACCCCGGCCGCTTTACGAGGAGGCGGACCTGGCCCTGTTCAAAACCCACTATTACGGAGGAATTAAAAAATACCACTGGGTGGGCATTCCCCTGGCCCTGCACGGGGTGGTGGTAAAGGAAGACGGGCAGGTGCTTAAGCTGGTCATCGGGGAAAGGGCAACGGACCCCGTCTTCACCATAGCCGACCTGCTCCCACACCTGGCCAGGGAGCAGATGGAGAAAAAAATGGGTGAAGGGATCAGCGGTGAGGGATTGAGCCTTCTGGTGGGCGGTTTCCCGGTAGCAACCGGGGAAGCGAAGGAAAAAATTAAGCAGACCTTGCTCGATTACCTGAAACGGGAATACGGGTTGCAGGAAGAAGATTTTATCAGCGCGGAAATTGAGGCCGTGCCGGCCTGGCCGGCCCGGGACGTTGGTCTGGACGGAAGCATGATTGGGGCCTACGGCCAGGATGACCGGGTGAGCGTATTTACCACCTTGAAGGCCATAGTGGACTTGCCGGCCCCGTCGCGGACGGCGGTGGCCCTTTTCGTAGATAAAGAGGAAATTGGCAGTGTGGGCAACACCGGGATGTACTCGGCCTTTTTTACCAATTTTATGGCCGAGCTGGCCGGCCGGATTGCTCCCCGGTACAATGAACTGGTTCTGCGGCGGATCCTGGCCAACTCCCGGGCCCTTTCGGCCGATGTGAATGCCGGGCTTGACCCCAATTATCCCGAGGTGATGGATAAACTGAATGCCGCCCGGTTGGGGCACGGCGTGGTTTTGACCAAGTACACTGGCTCCGGGGGTAAAAAGGGGGCCAGCGACGCCCACGCAGAGTTTATGAGCCTGGTACGCCGCCTGTTTAACCGGCATGGCGTGGCCTGGCAGAGCGGCCTTTTAGGAAAAGTAGATCAAGGGGGTGGCGGTACCATTGCCTATCTGCTGGCCGCACACGGCATGGATGTGGTGGACTGCGGGGTTCCCCTTTTGGGTATGCATTCCCCCTTTGAGGTGGCCCACAAGGTGGACATTTACATGGCTTACCGGGGATACCGGGCCTTCTTTGAGGGCTAGAGACGGAGGGTTGAGCTGATGGAAGGCATTCGGGAATCTGCGCTAATGCAGGTGGCCGTGGCCCAGCTGATGGCCGTCGATTGGAGCAAAGTTTTCGGTACGGGAATAAAGATTCTGCTCATCCTCGTGCTGGCATTTATAGTCATGCGCCTGGGCGACGCGGCGGTAGAACGTTTTTTCAACAACTGGAACAAGCTCGGCCCGGTTGACGGCAGGCGGGCGCAGACTCTGCGCACCCTGCTGAAAAGCGGGTTGCGTTACACCATCTACTTTATCGTCATGGTCACCATCCTCAACTTATTTGGGGTGCGGGTGGAAGCCATCCTGGCCGGGGCCGGCGTGGTGGGCCTGGCGGTGGGTTTTGGTGCCCAAAACCTTGTCCGCGACGTGATTACGGGCTTTTTTCTTTTGCTGGAGGACCAGTTTGCCGTGGGCGACTACATTACCGCATCCGGGGTAAGCGGCACGGTGGAAGAGATGGGGCTGCGGGTGACCCGCCTGCGGGATTTCGGTGGGGAACTGCACATCATCCCCAACGGCCAGATTACCCAGGTAACCAATCACAGCCGGGGCAATATGCGGGCCCTGGTGGAAGTGGGCGTTGCTTACGAGGAAAACCTGGACCGCGTTACGGCTGTGCTGCAACAGGTCTGCGAGCAGACCGCCCGGGACATGGCCGGTATCATAGCCGAAGGCCCCCACGTGCTGGGGGTGGTAAATTTCGGTCAATCGGATGTGGTGATCAGGATCATTGCCTACACCAAACCCATGCAGCAATGGTATGTGGAGCGGGAGCTGCGGCGCCGGATCAAAGAAGCCTTTGACCGGGAAGGCATCGAAATACCTTATCCCAGGCGGGTGGTGCTGAGCATGAGCGGAGGTGCAAGGAGTGATCAGGTATCAGGTTGGTGATGTGGTAAGAACGCGCAAGCCCCATCCCTGCGGGGGTGACCAATGGGAAGTGATGCGCACCGGGATTGATTTTCGCATCAGGTGTTTAACCTGCGGCCGGGTGGTCATGATTCCCCGGCCCAAATTTGAAAAAAGCGTGCGGGCCATTGTGCGCTCCAATGATAGCGATAACCAGACAGATAAATGATGTTGCACAACGTCCATGGCACGGCGGCGGTCGCTCCTTCAGGAGGACCGCCGCCATCTTCTACTCAACAGGAATGCTATGGTTGGCATCGATCAGAAAGCCCTGCAAGAAGAAGCACGGTACAATGGTAAATATATGCTGAGCACAAACTCCCAAGACGAAGTAGCCCTGGCATTTAAAGCTGTCCCCCCTGACAAAATTTAAATTCCTGATCAGGTAAACATTTTATATTTTACCACATATTATTATAACAGGTCTACAAAGTTACTTTTGGAAGGGGGGAACAAAATGGATTGGGGAAAAGATATCATAAAAGATGGGGGAAAAGAAAAAGAAAAAGAATGTAACTGCTGCATTAAAATCGAAGACTCCATCGTGATTATCATTTGTGGCGAAGACGATATCCACCAGTTATGCGACAGTCTTAAGCAGGTTGCTGAACTGAAAAACAACGACATAACCAAGAAGGAAGAAGCGAATGCCTAATGACCAGGTCGTTTGATTAACTGAATTTGATACGTATCCGGCTTTCGCTTTCCAGGGCTTCACCAACTTACCGGCAGTAGAATAGAGCAGCAAAAGATTTAATTAGGCTTGGCTTCTTTCCTTTCCTTTCCTTTCCTTTCCTTTCCTTTCCTTTCCTTTCCTCCTTCCCCTGTCCTATGACAGGGGTTCTTTCTTGTGCGCCCGGCATGGGCGTTAACTTGGTGGTGAAAGTCCACTGCAGGCGAGGCAGCACGAGTCTGCTAGCCAAAGGCAAGGGTGTCCATCGCGAGGTGGAATCGGATCGGTGCGCCGGCGGCAAAGCCACGGCCCGATGAACAAGAACCCCATAAGAGGCTAGACCGTTCGGATGAGCTGGCACTACACAGCGAAATCCCAGGCTGCCAAGGGACGGTAGAGTAGATGGGGCGGGCGCGGGGTGAAGAGAGGCCTGCCGGATAAGCCAGGCAAAGCTGGTAACCCGTGTCGGGAGGCACGGCTGAACCGGCAGGAGTCAGCAGAGGGCATAGTACCCTGGGGGTCATGAACTCCAGGGGAAGGCCCGAACATCAAGTCAGAGGTGAGACCGATGCGTTCGCGAGAAGGGCGAAGACAGCAGAAAACCCCGGAAGGGGCCTGCCCGCGGGAGGAAGTGGTGAAGCCACGGGGGACCGCGGGAGGGCCGAGTCCTTCTCCGGCACAAGGCGGGACGGCACCTCGCGGGGAAAAGACAAGCGGCCTGATGGAGCAGGTGGTGGCCAGGGAGAACATGCTGGCCGCCCTGAAGCGGGTAGAGCGAAACGGAGGCGCGCCAGGCGTAGATGGCATCCCGACCGAACGGCTTCGGGACCAAATCCGTGCCGAATGGCCGCGCATCCGGGAGGAACTGCTCACAGGTACCTATAGACCGATGCCCGTGCGCCGGGTCGAAATCCCGAAACCCGGGGGAGGCAAACGGCTATTAGGGATACCTACCGCAATGGACCGCCTGATCCAGCAGGCGCTCCTGCAAGTATTGACGCCCATTTTCGACCCGCAATTCTCAGAGGCCAGCTACGGGTTTCGGCCCGGAAGGAGAGCCCATGACGCGGTAAGGAAAGCGCGTCAATACGTGGAAGAAGGATACGAATGGGCCGTGGACCTGGACATAGAGAAATTCTTTGACCGGGTAAACCACGACATTCTCATGGCCCGGGTGGCCCGAAAAGTGACGGATAAGAGGGTACTTATACTTATCCGCCGCTATCTTACCGCAGGCGTCATGGTAAACGGTGTGGTCATGGAAACGGCGGAAGGGACGCCGCAGGGTGGACCTTTAAGCCCGCTCCTGGCTAACATTCTGCTGGACGACCTGGACAAAGAACTGGAGAAGAGGGTTCACAAGTTTGTCCGCTATGCTGACGACTGTGCGCCACGAAGGCGCAGGGCTAGCTAAGAGCCCGAACGCTGTGCTTAACCGCCAGATGAGGGAAGGCCCCTCGGAGCCGCCATACAGGTGGAGGCTCCAAACCACCGTAAGCTGCTGTGGTCAAAAGCCATGGTGGTGAGCGTTACGGAAAAGGCGAAGCAAGACTTCGTCAGGTGTGTACCAACGGAGACGAACACCCGTGAACCGCTGTAGAAGTGTCGAAAGCGTAGGGACGCCATCAAAACCGGGGGGTAGTCGTTAACCCGGGATGAATCTGGAGGAAACCTGTTTACCGTCCAGGTGGTGGCCGGCATGAAGGCGGCGTGAACGTGGTACAGGCTGCGGTTAAGAACGTGGGAACCTGCCCCCCGATGCCAAGGAAAAACTCCAAGCGGAGGACCCGCAAGGACGAAAGTACCGATGCGGAGGGCAGGGGCGGAACAGCTCGTAGTAGTAATGAAGCTCTGTAACGGGAGTGGAGCGAAGGGGCTGTGTTATCCAGTTTTGAACAATGGTCAACCGCAAGGGAGGAGCCAATGGACAAAACAAAGCCGTATGAAATCTCCAAGCACGTAGTGCTGGAGGCGTTCCAACGAGTAAAAGCGAACAAAGGAGCGGCTGGAATAGACGACGAAAGCCTGGAAGCGTTCGAGGCGAACTTAAAGAACAATCTCTACAAGATCTGGAACCGAATGTCTTCCGGCAGCTATTTCCCCCCACCTGTCAAAGCAGTGGAAATTCCAAAGAAAAACGGGGGGAAACGTATACTTGGAGTGCCCACTGTGGCAGACCGGGTAGCACAAATGGTTGTCAAAATCTATTTCGAGCCGACCGTGGAACCCCACTTTCACCCGGATTCCTGCGGATACCGGCCGGGAAAGTCGGCCGCCGACGCGCTTGCCGTTACGCGGAAGCGCTGCTGGCGGTATGACTGGGTGCTGGAATTCGACATCAAGGGTCTATTTGACAACATTGACCACGAACTGTTGATGAAGGCGGTCCGCAAACACACTGACAATCCATGGGTCATCCTCTACATCCAGAGGTGGCTCAAGGCTCCTTTTCAGATGCCCGATGGCACGATTAAGGAGCGGACGAAAGGTACCCCGCAGGGAGGCGTCATCAGCCCGGTGCTGGCCAATCTGTTTCTCCACTACGCATTTGACGTGTGGATGGCCCGGAATCACCCCGACAAGCCTTTTGCCCGCTATGCCGACGATGCTGTGGCGCACTGCCGCAGCAAGAAGGAGGCGGAAAAGCTCTGCGAAAGCTTGCAGAAGCGGCTTGCGGAATGTGGCCTGGAACTCCATCCGGAGAAGACCCGCATCGTTTACTGCAAGGATGACGACCGGCGAGGCGACTACCCGGAAACCAAGTTCGACTTTCTGGGCTACACCTTCCGGCCGCGGCGGTCCAAGAACAAGCACGGAAAGTACTTCATCAACTTCACCCCGGCAGTCAGCAACAAGGCGAAAAAGGCCATGCGGCAGACCATCCGGGGGTGGCGTATGCATCTAAAACCGGACAAAACCCTTGAAGACCTGTCCCGAATGTTCAACCCAATCATCAGGGGCTGGGTCAACTACTATGGGCGCTTTTACAAATCGGAACTGTATTCCGTACTCAGGCACATGAACCGGGCCTTGGTCCGCTGGGTCCAACGGAAGTACCGGAAATTCGCCAGACACAAGCGGCGAGCGGAGCATTGGCTCGGCAAGATTGCCAGGCGAGACCCGAAACTATTCGTCCACTGGCAAATGGGGATTTATCCTGCGGCTGGATGATGGGAGCCGGATGAGCCGAGAGGTTCACGTCCGGTTCTGAGAGGGCCTCGGGGTGAAACTCCTCGGGGCTACTCACCGTAACATTTACGTCAGAAGCAAGCGGGCGGGACAAAGGGTCATGGTCAGTATCCGTAAGTTTCTGCAGGAGCGGTTGAAGCTCAAAATCAACGAACAGAAGAGCGCGGTAGACCGGCCGTGGAAACTGAAATTCCTGGGGTTTAGCATGTACAAAGCCAAAGCAGGGCGAATCCTTATCCGCCTGGCACCGCAAACCATCAAACGGGTGAAGATGAAAATTCGGGAGATAACCTCCCGGAATAAGCCCGTAAGCATGGCTGAGCGCATAGAGCGGCTAAACGCCTACCTGGGCGGGTGGATGGGCTACTTTGCTCTGGCTGAAACGCCCAGCATTTTCAAGAACCTGGAAGGCTGGATGCGGAGGAGGCTGCGCATGTGCCTCTGGAAGCAGTGGAAGCGAGTGCGGACAAGGTACCGCGAGCTGCGTGCACTGGGACTGCCTGAATGGGTGGTACATGAATTCGCCAACGCTCGCAGAGGGCCGTGGCGGATGGCCCACGGGCCAATGAACAGAGCCCTGGGCAATGCCTACTGGCAGTCCCAGGGCCTGATGAGCTTAACCGAACGCTATGCTTATCTTCGTCAAGCTTGGTGAACCGCCGGACGCGGACCCGCATGTCCGATAGTCTAGATGGCCCGAATCACAAAATTTCGAGTCCTTGCTTGCGCAGATAGCCTTTGACGGCGTTACGGTCTGGGAAGTGCTCCTTGACGATCTCGAGGTGCTCAAGGATAAGGTAACGGCCGTGTCCGGTTACCCTGGCCATGAGATCTACGGGCAGATCGTAGAGATAGAGGACCAGTACGGACTGGAACACCTTGAGGTAAGCATCTACGGCTTCCGGAGTGTGGTGGGTCAGGCGGGCGATATCCCTGGTCAAGTGGCCCTGGACGGAGAGAGTGATAATAATATGCTTGTGGGTCATGGCTGTGCCCGCGTCAAGAATAGTTCCCGGCGTTGGGAGAATGACTTGATTAAGCTGCATGTAGTTTTGCATCAGCATCTGAACTACCGAGTAGGAGCGAAGGAAGAGTAGCTGTAAGTCAACCTGGGGGAGTAGCGCTCCCTGCAGGTAAGCTTCCGTACATACCCGAGCCACTTGCTCCATGTGCAGCTCGTTGAGTGCCTTCAAGTCCCGAATGGGACGGGTCCGCTCCTCTTGGGTGGACAATGTGAGGACAACAGGGACGAGGATGCGACGGGCAAACTGAAGGCCGGGAGGTTTGTGCTTCTTGGCGCTGAGGGCCAGCCAGACGGCTTGTCCGGGTTTGAGCTCGGAACGCAGGGGACAATATGCCTCTCGCTGGGCCGCCAGAAAGTCAAGCATAGCGTTGGCCCGGGCGGTTCCAACTCCGGCTTCACCAGTGAGGAATTCCAGGAGCGGTTTCCGCACGGCGGACGGGACCGATACCTCACCAGGATTGGGGCGGTGAATCGGCCTGACTCGAATCTGGCGGGGGTCGATGAGCCGGGCGCTGTCTGGCATACGCATTCGTTTGCAGCCACCTGGCTCCCACCTTGGCAGGAGAGCTCGGGGATTGACGAGCCGCCACACGTCTTCCAGGCCACTCTGCGGGTCCACCTGCCTCAATACATCCAGCGTCGCTTGTTCGACCCGGGTCTTATGGCGGATAAACGCCCGATCCTCGGCTAAGTGTTTGGCCCATTCCGGTTTCAGCAATGGGAGAGCAACCTGCCGACCGCGGTACTCAACGAGCAATTCACCGGGTTTGACCCGTTGGACCCCGTGCTCGGTCTCGAAAGCGTCCATGGCCGCATTGAAGCGTTCTACAAGGGTCTCGGCAAGCCAGGACTCATTGGCCAGGTCAAAGCGAAGAGCGACTTCCAGTTTCTGCGCGGTGACCAAATCCTTGTCCAGAAGGGTTTTGTAAATTCGTGGACCCTTCCGCGACTTTTCCAAATATTCCGCCCCCTTTATTACCCCTTTTTGAGGTTTTGGCTCTCGAACAGGCGGCTAAGTTGCATGAGCATGAACTGGTAGTCAGGCGTGTTGTACTTGCGGTAGAGGGAGGCGTGTTTCTCCACCAGCTTCATGGAGCAGCCGATGGTCTTGCGAATGAGAGGCAGCGGCATGCCGCGCTCCAGCAGTCCCACTACCTTGGCGAAGGTAAGCAAGTAGTTCTCAATACTAGAATAGCTATGGCCGGTCCGTCGTACAATTTCCGTCTCGGTGTAGCCCAGGAGGTATAACTCGATGATCTTGGCCGCATGAGTTTGACCGGGCCCCATGTCGGCAATGTTTCCCCGAGTAGGCAAGATGATTCGATCGTGCTCTTTCATAAGACGCTGGATCACCCCGGGGTGGACGCCTAGGAGAAAGGCGAGGTCCGGTTGAGTGAGAAGCCCGCCTTGGACCCTGGCCTGAGTGGTATAGCGCAGCATTCGTTCCCACTTCAATTTCGAGGAGGCGTCCAGGGTGGCTATCTCGAGGTCTCCCTCGCTGTAGTAGGATACTTGGACAGGTACGAGTTCACACTCACTGAGCGCCTTTCCAGGCGGCTCATGGTCTGCCACTGCGTAGTATACCACGACTTCCGGGGGGCGCTCCTGCGCCAGATTCTCCGCAGCCAGTTCCTACAGTAGGGCTAAGTAGCTGTGGGCCTTGGCCGGTGAGAAGCCGTGTTGCGATTGCAACTCGGCCAGAAACAAGTTGCGAGCATCATCAACCGCCAGGGGAAGAGGGCAGCCGTTAAGGAGTCGCCCGGGTAGCGAATCGGCCAGCTGGGTAGCGCCACCAGTCCGCTGTTCGAGTTCCTGGAACTCAATGACCAGATCTGGATGAAGGCCAAGCTGCCGGCCAATGGTGCTGGCGTCCAGCCCGGCCCTGGTCAGTTGGGCTACGTGTAGGTAATCCATCTGATACTGCTGCCAGGTGGTGGGGCTTAACCAGAGCCGCTCACGGACTGTAGCAGGTTTTACACCGGCAAAGAACTGCTCCATAGCGGCCGTGGCGCGGAACACCCGACCTTGGCGGTACTTCTTGGCCACCCCCGCTACCGGCAGCCGGATGCCCTCCTCCCATAGGGAAATAAGCCGTTCCCGGATGGACTTCGCCGTAATATTGGTGAGGAAACACAGCATGCTCGTGGACAGGGATGCATCTTGCCAGTAAGCCTCCTCGATGAGCCGGGCCAGACGGGCGTTCTGCAGTGCCTTCAGGCCGAATTCGCGGTATACCTCCAAGTCGTCGTGACTCCAGGGTGTGAGTACCACCTCCCGCCGGGGGAGTTCCTGGGCCGATCGCTTTCGGTGTACTTCTCGCCCAGCCAGTGCGGGGAACACGATCTGTTCCTCGGAGCGCTTGACCAGCGAGCGCGTTAAGAGCAGGTACCCCTTCTGGGCTACAAGCCCTGCTTCGCCAGCCGCTACCCCAAAGCGTTCCCGCGTCTGGTGGAGCAGCCAGGAATACACGGTCTTAACGGCCACGGAGTCTACATGGCTGATGAGTTTCTGCCGGAAGAATTTGGCTCGACCCATGAGAGAACCGCCCCCTCTGTAAACTGGACACAAGCCTAGTATACCGGGGACGGTTCAAGAAGTCTATATTCTGTAAACGCTTTCTGGGCTCAATTCGGGCTATCTGGGTTGATGGCGGTGGTGTGAGAGGACGGGGGCTAGCCGCCCCCTCCTACTCGATTAATCGCACAGACGGATAACATGAAATACTTGGTTGTGTCACATCGTGGGGGCAGTCCTTCTTTTCGTCAGGGCCTTGTTAAATTAATTGGCGAGTGCAAAAAAGCACCTTAAATGAAGATCAGGCTAGTGTTTTGAGCGGTGAGGTCTCATAAGGAAAAATTTTTGTGGAGATACCTACTGGATCTTGACACCGACCCAATAGCTGCAGGTTGTTGCTATTTAGGCATTATTATGCTATAATTTTCAAGTCAAATTTTTGGCGTAATCCGCCCTGCTCTACCCCAGGAGGGTAGGGCCGGCAGTCCACAGGGAGGAGGTGTATTCAGTGCGCAGCTATGAATGTGTTTTCATTCTGCGCCCGGATCTCGATGAGGAAAGGGCCGGCGAGGTGGCGGAAAAGTTCAAGTCCCTCGTGGAAAACCACGGCGGGGAAGTCACCAAGCTGGAGAAATGGGGCAAGCGTCGCCTGGCCTACGAAATTGCCCATACCCGGGAAGGCCTGTACATGATCATGCATTTCAATGCCGCTCCGGAAGTGGCCCAGGAGCTGGACCGGGTGCTGAAGATCACGGAAGACGTGCTGCGTCACATCATTGTGCGCCAGGCGGCTTAAAAAGAAAAAATCTCCCGACAACCGACCGGTTATGAAAACCGGCCTGCCCTGCCGGGGAGAGATTAAACCCGAGGCGGTGGAAAGATGCTCAATAAGATCATTCTAATCGGGCGCCTGGTTAAGGAACCCGAACTGCGGTACACGCCCAACGGTGTGGCGGTGGCCAGATTTACCATAGCGGTGGACCGTCCCTTTGCCAACCGGCAGGGGGAGCGGGAGGCTGATTTTATTGACATCGTGGTCTGGCAGAAGCAGGCGGAAGTTTGTGCGCAGTACCTGGGTAAAGGTCGGTTGGTGGCCGTAGAAGGCCGCCTGCAGATCCGCTCCTACGATGACAGCCAGGGGATACGGCGCAAGGCGGCCGAAGTAGTGGCCGATCAGGTGCGCTTCCTGGACCGGCCCCGGGAGGGTCAGGCCGCTGCGGGCGCCGGGGGCCATGATTTTGGTTTGGCTGAGAGCGGATACAGTGAGGTTAATTTCAGCGAGGACGATATACCCTTCTAGCTACTACTTGGACCCCTGGGGAGTGGCTGTTTCCTTAAGGATGGACGGCCGCCGCCCCGAGTTTGGGAGTCAATATTTTGCCATGCGGTAAGGGGTGACTCAATTGGCCAAAAGGGAAAGGGGACGCCGGGGCAAGAAACGAATCTGCAACTTCTGTGTAGATAAAATAGACATTATCGATTATAAAGACGTACCCCGGCTGAAAAAATACATTACCGAGCGGGGTAAGATTTTACCCCGGCGCATATCCGGGAACTGCGCCCGGCACCAGCGGATGCTGACCGTGGCCATTAAAAGGGCGCGGAACATAGCCCTCCTGCCTTTTACAGCCGAGTAAAACACGAAGGGGAACTTGCCGGTTCCCCTTAATTTTTTGCACCATCTTAAGCCCTGCCGTCGAGGTTTGGATTGCTCGGTTATCAAAAGGTCCCTACCTTTAAAATTCCCTGCCAGCGGGGCCATCAAATAACAGGCCCGGGGTGATTGAAGGGGGCAGGAAAACCAGGGCCGCTTCGCGAAATATGTTCAGGATCACGCGAAGGGGGGCAGTCCATGTTCGGACCCCATCACCATCAGGATACGGATATCGCCAAAAACATACGGGTAATTGAGTGGTTGAAGGCAGATTTGCTGGCTTCCCTCTCTGCTCTGTTTAAAGCCATGCTGCGGGGTAATGAAGAACGGCTCATGGATGCCTTTAGCAGCATTATTATTACCTGTTACGTACTGGGGCGCCGGCTGGGGATTAGCTTTACCCGGATGGATCTCAAGCTGGAGTCCAAACTGCGCCAGGGTATCGAAGAGGGACACGAAATGGAACGGTGGTACGGAGATCTATCCGCCCTGCTGGCCCACCTGGTGGAAAAAAAGAGGTGATCCCTTGGGTTCCCGGTTGCGCCATGATGCCCTGGTGGAGGGGGCGTTTTTTGCCGGCCTGACAGTGGTCATCGCCCTTCTCGGTCTCTTTATGCCACCGCTGTTTCTTTTGAGCAACCTCATCACCCCCTTGCCCCTGGCCGTGCTTGTGCGGAGGCATGATCTCAAAACCGGTGCCGTAGCCCTGATGGTGGCAGCGGCGCTTTTATTCGTGCTTTACGGGCGGCCGGTTACCGTGCTGATGCTGGTCATCCAGCTGGGCCCGCTGGGCCTTTTATTGGGGCTGCTTTTTAAAAACCATGTGCGGGCTGGCCTTGCGGTAGCGGCAGCCGCCGTGGTTGCGGCCGGGCTGACCCTGGTGACCCTGGTTCTGGGCTTTTGGATTACCGGCATCAATCCCCTGGCCGTCGGGCCCCAGATGCACCAGGGCGCAGAACATCTCCTCGAGTGGTACCGCCAGCATGGCTTTATCGAGCCGGGGATGGAAGAGGAGCTGCGCCGCCTGCTCCAGGAAATGATGCAGCTGGCCGCTCTTTTGCTGCCGGCCAACCTGGTCATCTGGTCACTGGTTTCCACCTTCATCACCTATTACCTGGGGCAGGTGGTTTTCCGGCGCTTGGGATACGTGGTCACGCCCCTGCCTCCTTTCAGGCAATGGCAATTTCCCTGGTACCTTGTGTGGATCCTGATCCTGGGGCTGGCCTTTTTCATGGGGGGTGATGCCCTGGAGAAGCAATTTTTTTCCGCTATTGGAAAGAACCTTTTATACACCGGGGCCTTTCTTTACCTGGTCCTGGGGTTGGCTGTGGTCAGCTTTTATTTTGCCCGCTGGCAGCTCTCCAGGACGGTAAAAATCCTGCTGGCCGTGGCCCTGCTGCTGTACTGGCCCTTTGCAGTCCTCATGCTGATTACCCTGGGTCTACTGGATTCCCTTGTAAATATCAGGCACTCAGCGCATCACCGCGAAAAGGGAGGCGATGATAAGTGAAGGTAATTTTACTGGAAGATGTGAAGAATCTCGGTACCAAGGGTACCGTTGTGAATGTGAGCGACGGCTACGCCAGAAATTTTCTCATACCCCGACGTCTTGCGGTGGAGGCCTCTCCGGGGAGAATGAAGGAGCTGGCGCAGCAGAAGGCTGTGGAGGCGAAGAAGCGGGAAGAGGCCGAGGCACGGGCCAGGGACCTGGCCGCTCGGTTGGATGGGCTCACCGTACAGGTAAAGGCGAAGGTCGGCGAGGGCGGCCGGTTGTTTGGCGCGGTAAGCAGCAAGGACATCGCCGAGGCCCTGGAACGGCAGCACCAGATTGCCGTAGACAAGAAAAAGATCCTGCTCAAGGAACCCATCAAACAGCTGGGTGAGCAAACCCTGGTGGTTAAACTTCACCCCAACGTACAGGCACAGGTCAAGGTAGCAGTAGTTCCCGCAGAGTAATGGTAAATATTCAGTAAAACCGTTATGAGGAGGATGCGGCGCTGTCCGGAGCGAACGACCTGCGAAGCGCCGGTAACAGCACCCGGTGATGCGAGGCTGCCGGCTCGGCTCTCGAGGACGCCAAACGAAAGCAAATGGAAGAACACCTGTAGGTGACACATCGGGCAGTTTAATATGGTCGGGAGGTAATAGTGTCGATGGTAATCCGCAGAGAGCCAGAGCCGGCCCGAAGCGAACCGCGGTGCGCATCTTACGCGGAGCACTGGAGTGAGCGGGGACAGCGCCGCATCCAACCGGGTTCACTGAATATTTACGAATAATGCAGCAAGGCACGTAGAAAGGAGTAACCGGGGCAATGAAAGTTTTTTTGCATAAATTCAAAGGCAGCAGGGAAGAACCCGGTACCAAGCTCAAGGGAGTGGAACAACTTCGCCGCCAGGTAAACGCCCTCTATGGCCTGGTGGCCAACATCTATGGTTCGGATAAACTGGTTTTGCGGGCCGGGAAACTGAATGTTCTGCATTTAATGCGATCTGAGCACCTGGAAGACAGGGTTCTGGCCCTTCAGAAGCTGGTGTTTGAAGATCCCACCCTGGATGCCGTGCCCGACATTGAGGAGGTTCCGGCCATTTTGGAGCAGATCGAAGAGGAGATTGCCGATATCCTGGCCCGGCGTACGGTGGAAGATGAACTGGAGAAAAAAGTCAGTGAAAAGTTGCAGCAACGGCACGAAGAGTATGTAAAAGAAATTAAAATGCAGGTGCTCAAGGAAAATACCGGCCCGGAAAATGCCCAGACCTTGAAGAAACTGGCTGTTCTGGAAAAGCTGGAGCAAAAGAAACTGGCCCGCTCGGCCATGGAAGTGCTACGCCCGGGGAATTTTTCAGAACTGGTGGGCCAGGAAAGAGCCGTGAAGGCGCTGCTGGCCAAACTGGCCTCCCCCTTTCCCCAGCACATTATTTTGTATGGGCCGCCCGGGGTGGGTAAAACTACCGCTGCCCGGCTGGCTCTGGAAGCGGCCAAGAACATCACCGGCTCCCCCTTTGCCAAGGATGCTCCTTTTGTGGAGGTAAACGGCACCGCCCTGCGGTGGGATCCCCGGGAGGTAACCAACCCTCTTTTAGGTTCGGTCCACGACCCCATTTACCAGGGTGCGCGGCGGGATTTAGCCGACAGCGGCGTGCCCGAGCCCAAGCTGGGCCTGGTTACTGAGGCCCACGGGGGTGTCCTTTTCATTGATGAAATTGGCGAAATGGACCCCGTGCTGCAGACCAAGCTGCTGAAGGTGCTGGAGGATAAAAGAGTCTTTTTTGACTCCCCCTATTACGATCCCCATGATCCCGCGGTTCCCCGCTATGTGCGCAAGCTTTTTGAGGAAGGGGCGCCGGCTGATTTCATTTTAATCGGGGCCACCACCCGGGAACCGGAGGAAATTAACCCGGCCATCCGCTCCCGCTGTGCGGAGGTTTATTTTGAACCCCTGACGCCGCAGGACATCGAGCGCATCATCAGGCAGGCGGCGGAAAAACTGGGGGTGCGGATGGACGAGCAGGTTCCCGGGGTGATCAGCCAGTACACCATTGAGGGGCGAAAGGCCATCGGTATCCTGGCCGACGCCTACGGCCTGGCCTGCTACCGGGGCGGGGGAGAAGTGGGGGAAGAAGGCATTACCTTGCAGGATGTCCATGAGGTAATTCAGGCCAGCCGCCTGAGCCCATACGTCCTGCGCAAGGCCTCCCCGGAGATGGAGGTAGGCAAGGTTTTCGGCCTGGGGGTAGTGGGCTTTGTGGGCTCCGTACTGGAAATCGAAGCGGTGGCCTTCCCGGCCCGCAACCAGGGTCAGGGTACCATCCGCTTTAACGATACAGCGGGCAGCATGGCCCGGGACTCCGTTTTCAACGCCGCTTCAGTGATGCGCAAAATTACCGGCGAGGACCTGGCCAGCTACGACGTGCACATTAACGTGATCGGGGGAGGGCGCATTGACGGCCCCTCGGCCGGGGCGGCCATCTTCCTGGCCATTTTAAGCGCCATCCAGGAAAGGCCCATTCCCCAGGACGTGGCCATTACCGGGGAGCTATCCATTCAGGGGCGCATTAGGGGCGTGGGCGGCATCGTGGAAAAAATTTACGGTGCCCGCCAGGCGGGCATGCGCCGGGTGATCATCCCCGCGGAAAACACAAGCGACGTCCCGGCCGGCCTGCAGGGGGTAGAAGTCATTCCCGTGGCCACGGTGGAGGAAATGCTGGAGCATATTTTCACCAGATAGCCAGTTGACAAGGGCGGCAGTAGACATCAAAGGAGCGGCTTAAAAGACTGCCGCCCAGGTAATTTCCCCAACGTCTTTTTAATTTGCTTATCGAGCGGACAGGTGAAGAACTGTGAGTGAAAAAAGACCGCCGCAAAACATAGATGCGGAACAATCGGTGCTGGGGGCACTGTTTCTGGACCGGGAAGCCATACCCCGGGTGGCCCGGTTGCTCAGGCCCGAAGATTTTTACCTGGAGGCTCACCGGAAAATATATGAGGCCATTCTCGCCCTGGATGAAGCGGGCGAGCCGGTGGACCTGCTTACCGTGACCAACTACCTGCAGGAGAAAAAGCTCCTGGAACTCATCGGCGGGGTTACCTATGTGGCCTCCCTGGTCAACGTCGTGCCCACCGCGGCCAATGTTGAGTATTATGCCCGCATTGTCGAGGAAAAGGCCATCCTGCGCCAGTTGATAGAAGTGGCCGAGAGGATCGCGGGTCTGGGCTATGAGGGCAGCGAAGATGTAGAACGGCTCATGGACGAGGCTGAAAGAATGATCCTGGAACTGGCGGCCCGCCGTTCCACCGGCCTGTTTGTTTCCATCAAAGAAATATTGCAGCAGATTTTCGAGTACATAGAAGAGCGCTATCGCAACAAGGGGACGGTTAGCGGCATTGCCAGCGGTTTTGCAGATCTGGACCGGCTGCTCTGCGGCTTCCAGCCCGGGGACCTGATTATTATTGCCGGGCGGCCGGCCATGGGCAAAACCAGCCTGGGCCTTACCATCGCCCACCAGGTGGCCCTGCAGCACCAGGTGCCGGTGGCTGTATTTAGCCTGGAGATGTCCCGGGCCCAGCTGGTGCAGCGGATGCTTTGTGCCGAGGCCATGGTGGACCAGCAAAAGGTGCGCAGCGGCTATTTGTCCACGGAGGACTGGGCACGCCTTACCAAGGCGGCGGCCCGCCTGGCCAAAGCCCCCCTGTACATAGACGACACGGCCATTCTTTCACCCCGCCAGCTGCGGGCCAAAGCCCGCCGGCTGCAGGCAGAAAAGGGCCTGGGGCTGATCCTGGTTGATTACCTGCAGTTGATGCAGGGCAGCCGCCGGGCGGAAAACCGCCAGCAGGAGATCGCGGAAATCTCCCGCTCCTTGAAAGGGGTGGCCAAGGACCTGAACGTACCCGTACTGGCCTTGGCCCAGCTCAGCCGGTCGGTGGAGCAGCGGCAGGACAAGAGGCCGATCATGTCCGATTTGCGGGAAAGTGGATCTCTCGAGCAGGATGCGGATGTGGTTATGTTTATTTACCGGGATGAGTACTACCGGCCCGATACGGAAAAGCGGGGCATAGCGGAAATTATTGTGGCCAAACAGAGAAACGGCCCCACCGGGCTGGTGGAACTGGCTTTCCTGAAGGAATTCACCAGGTTCATGAACCTGGCCAAAGAGGAAGTACCGGGAGGGCCTGAGTAGCAAGGTATTCCAGTTGTAAAAGGGTTTTTGGCGGTTCCCTTTACCCAGGTCCCTGTCATCTTCGCTGGTGACAACCGGGGAACTGTCGTTTTGCGGAAATACACACAACTGCGTCACTTCCGTGAACTGGGTGCGGTCCAGTGCCGGGAGATGCGTGTATCCCGGGCGCTGGCATTTCTTTTTGAAATTATTTTATGATAAAATAGTGGCGGATAAGCACCGGGGCTTCTGGCGGTTCTGTTTGATTAAGGAAAAGGAGAGTTTCTCTTGACATACCCCTGCCACTTTGCTAGAATCAACATGTTTGGCATGGTGACCCGGGCATTTGGGTTCTTTTTATGCTCTGAGTGGTGAAAAAACGAACATGTCCCGGGGTTTGCTCAAGGAGGGATGAAAATGGAACAGGTTTACGATGTGATAATTGTCGGTGCAGGTCCCGCCGGCATTTTTACTGCCCTGGAGCTGGTCAGGCAAAAAGGCGGCTTAAAAATCCTTATGCTGGAAAAAGGGCGGGATTTGGAAGAGCGCAAATGTCCCTCCAGAGAAAAGAATAACGCCTGTTTTCACTGCAACCCCTGCTCCACCATCTGCGGCTGGGGTGGCGCCGGAGCCTTCAGCGACGGCAAGCTGACCCTGTCCACTGAAATTGGGGGCAGCCTGGAGCAGTATATCGGGGAAGAAGCTCTTGGCGAGCTGATTGACTATGTGGATAGAATCTACCGGGAATTTGGGGCGCCGGAAATGGTCTACGGCCTGGAGCATGCGGAAGCCATCGAGGAGTTCCAGCACCGGGCCGCCCAGGCGGAACTCAAGCTGATCCCCGTGGCCATTCGCCACCTGGGTACAGGCCGGTGCCAGGAAATTCTGGCCCGCATGAAACAATATCTGCTGGCCGCGGGGGTGGAAATCCGCACCTCCTGCCCGGTGGAGTCCATCCTGGCAGAAAATAATCAAGTACGGGGCATAATTACCACCGGGGGAGAAATCATTTACGGCCGCCATGTGGTTCTGGCCCCCGGCCGGGAAGGGGCCGAGTGGCTGGCCAGGCAGGCCCAGATGCTGGGACTGACCACGGTGGTCAACCCGGTGGATATCGGCGTGCGGGTGGAAGTGCCGGCGCCGGTGATGGAACCCCTGACCCGGGTCTTCTATGAAGCCAAGTTTATCTATTATTCCCGGGCCTTTGACGATAAAGTGCGCACCTTTTGTATGAACCCCTACGGTGAGGTGGTCATGGAGAATAACGACGGCCTGGTTACCGTCAACGGCCACACCCATGCCTACCGTAAAACCGGCAATACCAACTTTGCGGTTCTGGTCAGCAAAACCTTCACCGAGCCCTTTAAAGAGCCCATTGCCTACGGCAAGTATATTGCCAGCCTGGCCAACCTGCTGGGCGGCGGGGTTATCGTCCAGCGGCTGGGCGACCTCCTGGCCGGGAGGCGGAGCACGGAAGAAAGGATGCGCAAGTGCCTCACCGTTCCCACCCTGACCAAGGCCACGCCGGGAGATCTGAGCCTGGTTTTCCCTTACCGGCATCTGGTGGCCATTGTGGAAATGTTGAAAGCCATGGACGAAGTCGCGCCGGGAATCTATTCCCGTTACACCCTCCTTTACGGGGTGGAAGTGAAATTTTATTCTTCCCGCCTGGCCCTGACCCGGGGCCTGGAAACCCAGGTGCAAAATCTCTTTGCCGCCGGAGACGGGGCGGGAGTAACCAGGGGTCTGGCCCAGGCGTCGGTGTCCGGGATTGTGGCGGCGCGGGAGATCCTGAAAAAGTGGGGGGATAAATAGAGCATGTCAACGCTAGTGCTGGTGGGTGCCCAGTGGGGAGACGAGGGGAAGGGAAAAATTACGGACTTTCTGGCTGAAAAGGCCGACCTCATTGTGCGTTACCAGGGCGGCAACAACGCCGGCCACACGGTGGTTGTGGCGGGCCAGCAGTTCAAGCTGCATCTGGTTCCTTCGGGCATCCTGTACCCCGATAAACTGTGCTTGATTGGAAACGGTGTGGTGGTTGATCCCGAGGTCCTCCTGAACGAGCTCGATAACCTGGCCGCCCGGGGGATTTCCACGGCCAACCTGCGCATCAGTCCCCGTGCCCATGTCATTCTCCCCTACCACCGGCGGCAGGACCAGTGCGAGGAAGAAAGAAAGGGTGCATGGCGCATCGGCACCACCTGCCGGGGCATCGGTCCGGCTTACACAGATAAGATTGCCCGGGTGGGCATTCGCATGGCCGAGCTGGTGGATGAGGAAGAATTTCCGGGTCTGCTGGAACGAAATCTCGAAAACAAGAACCAGCTCTTCCGGGAGATTTACCATAGCAAGGAATTTAAGCTGGAGGACATTTTGCCCACCTATTTAAGCTATGGCCGCAGGTTGAAACCTTTCGTGGCCGATGTGTCCGTCATCGTGAACGAAGCCATTGAGCAGGGCAAGAAGGTCCTTTTTGAAGGTGCCCAGGGGACCCTCCTGGACGTGGATCACGGTACTTACCCCTACGTAACCTCGTCCCATCCCGTGGCCGCCGGGGCCTGTACCGGTGCGGGCATTGGTCCCACCCGCATTGACCGGGTGATGGGTGTGGCCAAGGCCTATGTCACCAGGGTGGGTGAAGGCCCCTTCCCCACAGAGCTAAAAGATGCCCTGGGGGACCATATCCGCACCCGGGGTGGGGAATTTGGCACCACCACCGGCCGGCCGCGCCGCTGCGGCTGGTTTGACGCCGTGGTGGCCCGTTATGCGGTGCGGATCAACGGCCTGGACTACCTGGCCATCACCAAGCTGGACGTACTTACCGGTTTGGAGACCGTCCGCCTGTGCACCGCCTACCGCTACAAGGGGGAAATCTTAACCGAGTTTCCGGCCACCCTCAAGGTGCTGGCGGCCTGCGAGCCGGTTTACGAGGAGTGGCCCGGCTGGCAGGAAGACATCAGCCGGGCCCGGCGCTATGAGGACCTGCCCGCCAGTGCCCGGCGGTACCTGGAGCGCATCAGCGAGCTGGTGGGCGTTCCCATAGCCATTATTGGCGTCGGTCCCGGGCGGGAGGAGACCATTGTGACCCGGGAGGTATTCTAGTTCCCTTTGCCCGGTGGAAAAATATGAGGCCGGCGGTGCATTGTCGTCACCGCCGGCCTCAATAACATGGAAAGCGCCACCTTTAAATCGCTAAAACTTTTTGAACGACACTCCTGGCCATGCAACAAACAACCATAAAATTTTGTGTTGACACCGGTGTCCATCTATAGTATCATAACTACCGGTAACGCTATCGTGAGCCATTAGCTCAGCTGGTAGAGCACCTGACTTTTAATCAGGGTGTCGGTGGTTCGAGTCCACCATGGCTCACCATGGCCCCATGGTCAAGCGGCCTAAGACACCGCCCTTTCACGGCGGTAACGCGGGTTCGAATCCCGCTGGGGTCACCAATCTTAAAGCCCCGTGAACAAAGCACGGGGCTTAAATTTTTTGCCGTTGCTACGCGAATAACGCCGCGCCTGTGACTTTACAATATGACTTTACAATAACTACCTTACCACCACCCGGTACTCCCTGAGCCAGGTGTCAACCTGAATGAGGTAGGCCAGGAGCTGCGGCCCGCGCATCAGCTGGCCGTACCAGGGCCTGTTCATGGCCGGCGCATCCAGTTGGGCAAACTGGCGCACAGCCTCAACGTCTATAAAGGGCAGCAAGGGGGAGGCTGGGTCGTCCAGAATATCCAGGAGCCACCGGCGTACGGCCTCAGAATAGGCCGGGTGATGGGTTTTGGGGTAAGGGCTCTTGCGCCGCAGGAGCACCTCCTGGGGCAGCACCCCCGCCAGCGCCCGGCGCAAGATACCCTTTTCCATCCCCCCGCAGCTTTTCATCTCCCAGGGGATGTTCCAGGCGTATTCCACCAGGCGGTGGTCGCAAAAAGGCACCCGCACTTCCAGTCCCGTGGCCATGCTCATACGGTCTTTGCGGTCCAGGAGGGTGGCCATGAACCAGTTAAGATTCAGGTAAAACATTTCACGTATGCGTGCTTCACGGGAGCTTTCCCCCGGAAGCCGCGGTACTTCGGCCAGGGTGTCCCGGTAGCGCTGCGCTACATATTCCTCCGGCCGGATCATGGCCAGCAGTTCCGGTGACAACAAACGGGTCCGCCCTCCAGTATCAAGCGCCCAGGGGAAGGTGCGGGCGGCCAGGGCACCCTCCCTCCGGAACCAGGGATAGCCGCCGAAAATTTCGTCGGCGCACTCGCCGGACAGGGCCACGGTGGCTTCTTTTTTGACCTCCCGGCAGAAGAGCAGAAGGGAAGCGTCTACATCGGCCATACCGGGCAAATCCCGGGCCCGCACGGCAGCGATTAGCGCCTCCACCAGCTGTGGCGCGTCGATCAACACGGTCCGGTGGTGGGTGCCCAGAAAATGAGATACCTGTCCTACCCACCGGGCATCGGAATCGGGCTCGAATTGATTGGGCCGGAAGTGACGGTCGTTATCCACATAGTCCACCGAAAAGGTACGCAGTCGCCCCGTACCGTTTTGCTGGAAGGCATCCGCGGCAAAGGCCGAAATGGCGCTGGAGTCAAGGCCGCCGGAAAGCAGGGTGCAGACGGGCACATCAGCCACCAGCTGCCGCCGCACCGCATCCTGCACAAGCCAGCCCACCTTGTCGGCGGTGGTGTCCAGGTCGTCCGGGTGGGGGTGGCTTTCCAGGGCCCAGTACCGGTAAACGTGCACACCCCGGCGGTCGTAAACCAGGCAGTGGCCGGGCCTCAGCTCCTTTACTCCCCGGAAAACGCCGTGTCCCGGCGTGCGTCCGGGGCCCAAAACAAAGATTTCGGCCAGACCTTCAGCGTCCACCTCCGGTTGTACGCCCGGGTGGGCCAGGAGGGCCTTCAATTCTGAGCCAAAGATAAAAGCGCTACCCCTTTGGGTATAAAAAAGGGGTTTTACTCCCAGCCGGTCCCGGGCTATGAACAGGCTTTGCTCCTCTTCATTCCAGATGGCAAAGGCGAAAATACCGTTCAAGCGCGGCACGCATTCTTTGCCCCACTCCATAAATGCCGTGAGCAACACTTCCGTGTCCGAGTGGCCCTGGAAGCGATAACCCCGGGCTTCCAGCTCCGCCCGCAGCTCCGGGGTGTTGTACAGTTCACCGTTATAAGTGATTATATACCTGTACTCCCCCTTCCGGCGGATCATGGGCTGCCTCCCGCCCGCGGGATCAACCACTATCAGGCGGCGGTGGGCCAGGGCGGCCCGGGGAGACAGCCACACCCCGGCTGCGTCGGGCCCGCGGCAGGCCAGGGTTGCCGCCATGTCCTCGAGTACGGTCTTTTGCCGGGTGAGATCCTCTTCCCAGTCTACCCAGCCGGTAATTCCGCACATATGACTTTCTCCCTCCCGTAAAACCCGTGCGGTTTGCGCTGCACGCGACCCGGCAAAAAGAAAGACGCCCTCGCAAGGCAGTGGTTTGCTGCGCTGCGGGGGGCGCCTTTGCCCGGGCCCGTAGTTGCTTCGTGGCAATCCTTACGGCAGATTCCGTTATCCAGGTTCATATTATGCCGGGGAAGCGCAAAATGTGCGGTGAAATTTTTATGTGAGATGCAGGTTAATTCGTATCACTTTTATGAGAGCTGAGGGGCAGCAGAGCATGGAATTTTTAAAGGGTGAGAGGGGATGCGTTCAGCTTTTAATTCAAGTCCAGAGACGAAGTCAATGAGCATCCGGTTCACAAATTTTCCGTCTTTCTGCATTTTTAGATAAAGCCGGGTCATTTTCCCACCAGTCAATACCCATTTCCTTTGCTTTATCTACAGAAGCAATTAAGAGCCTGATTTTAATTTTTAAGAGTTCGACATCGGAAAGGCATACCGTAATATCCCCGGCAATCACAACCCCTTTATCTAATATCCTCTCTAATACTTCGAGGAGACTTGAAGTTTCCATGCTTTGTCTTAACGCCACTATATTATCCCACCTTTTTTAAATACATATATCTGAATCATAATGCTCAACCGGTTGTTAAAATACTTTACATTAGATCTCCCAGGGGACCCAATTTCAAATTAAGATCTTCATCTTTCAGTCCAAAAAGCTGCTTTAGTTCTTCCATTTTTTCCTCCAGTCTCATGAAAGTTAAACCCATTCTTTCGATTTCCTCAGAAGTAAGGGAACCGGCCTCCATTCTCTTGAGTGCTTGTTTTTCCATTAACTTACGCAGAAGCTCAATCAAAGTCAGCACCAGTTTCGCCAATCCTTGTTCAATTTTTTCCGGGTCGACATTGATTCTCGGCTGGTTTACCTGTTGTCCCTGGAGCTCATCGATAAACTCTTCTAAAGCATCAGGGTCTGATTCTACATTCCTGGGAACCATTGCTATCCCTCCCGGTATTCATTAGAGATAACGGCTGCTCAAAAACAGCAAAATTATAAGGAGGCCAGGGGCCGCTATATAAGAACTTTAACTTCCGATACTGGTTCATTACCTGCCTCACTCTTTCTCTGAACTCACCGATACGATCTTTATGCACCAGATAAGCGGCGCTGAGAAACAACTTTTCCGAGAGCAACTTTTTCAAACAACTGCCTTCAACGTAGGGACGGAGAGCCCCGTCGATTTCTGCAATCAGCTCATCGGCCCGTCTTTCTAAAGAAGCTTGTATACGGAAATCCCGCATCCTGGCCAACATATACTTCTCTCCAGATAATTTTTTCGTTTTTTCCGTATCTTGCTCAAAGTTGCCGGCCTGCTCGTTAATCATGATTTCTTCCCTGATTTCATCAACGGGCCATATTACCTTCAGGCCAAATTCCACTTTATTTTCCAACCTGGACAGCTTTTCGGTTAACTCCGGGTAAAACTTCTCCAATAAGGCTTTTACTGCTTCTGTATCCTTGAGAACGGTACCGAATTGCACCGGGAGGACCGTGTAATGGTGCATGACATCCTCAATAACCTCCTCATGTAAAAGGATGTTCTCTTCATTCACTTCGTATATAAAGCCCGGGGTATCACTAACAACGGCTCCCAATTCACGATATGAAACATTGTAAACCCTCCGGCCGTTGAAACCCTTGCGGTCAAAATCAAGCTTTTGGCCTGTATTCACAATACAGTAAACATATACCCCTTCACCCATAAATCCCACCTCCTTAGCCTGGTAGATTCTCCTGCTTGAGGGACTGCATTTTTTCTACCGAGGAAAGGACGAGCCTCAAGCCAAGGTAAATCAGATCTACGTCGGCCACGGAAATGGTAATGTCCCCGACGATAACCACTCCTTTATCCAGGACCCTGTCCAGTGTTTCCAGGAGAGTGATGCTTTTTTGCCGGCTCGCTTCACACATCCCCGCCCTCTCCTTTTATCTTTACAGAGGTGAAGTTATATGGCGGCCAGGGGCCGGAAAGGCTAAACTCAAAACCCTTTGGCTGATATTCCGATTGCAAATGGGCCAACTCCCGTGAAAATTCCTTAACCTTTTCTTTCTCAACCAGGTAAGCCGCATTCAAAATCATCTCACTATCCTTTCCGGTTAGTTGCCTATCCATTAACTCATTAAGGCGGGAATCTGCAGCCAGCTTACGCAAACTTTGGTGGCATTCCTCTGCATAAGTGAAAGATAAGCGTTCTACTTCCTCTTGCAACAGCTTCTCCATCTTTTTCTTTAAGAAATATGCCATTCCCGTAGAACTTGAAGCCATCTCATTCTCCAACCGTGTTATTCCCTTATTGGATTCCCGTATAAATCTGGATAAGGTTTCCGGGTCATAGAATATCTTTAGGCCCCACTCCTCTTTATCCCTGAGCCTGTTGAGAACCTCCTGGAAACCTGCGTAATTTTCCGCCAGGACTGCCAGTATCCGGTCTTCATTTTTATAGACGATACCGAACCTCATGGGGATCACTGTATACCGGGACATCACTTGTTTAACAACCTGCACGTGGAGAATCCCCTTCGCTTCGACCCAACTCATATCCTTCAATCTTTGGGCAAACCCTTCCTCGCCGAATTCGTCCAGTGATACTTTGCTGATCACTGCCCGGAGATCCCGGTAGGCAATGGAAAAAATTGTATTCTCAAGGTCAATTCCCTTGACCGCGAGCCCATCAATATACGCACCTGCTTCCGCATCAGTGAGGCAGTACAAATACAGACCTTGCTCCTGACATACTGACCTGGGGACATCTTCCGTTAGAGGCCTGGGCACCTGTAACCCCCTCCTTTTTAGCCTCCCTCTCTTTCAGCCATCTCGCGTTCCCTGATAGCACGCAGCCTTTCCAGAAGCTCCGCTTCTCTGACAATGTATTCCTCTTCGCTTATTTCATCCACTTCGTAGAGAAGTTGCAGCTCTAAGAGCTCCCGCTTTACTTTGTGTGGGTCATATAGTTCTTCTTGTGCCCGTTCTATAATCTGCTGGATCACCCATGCTGTTCCATAAAGCGGGAACAGGAGAATGTCATCCACTAGAAACACTAACGCCTCACCTCACCAATTCCTTCCAACTTCAGGAGCACCTTGACAAAGTTATAAGGCGGCCAGGGTCCGGTATATTTAAAATCCAGGATCTTATGATATTTCATATAAAGCCGGTTTACCTGTTCGTCAAATTCCTTTTCGCGATTCCTATCCACCAAAAAGGCGGCGTTTAAAATCATGCGTGGCGTAACCAGCTCGTTGGTGGTAGAAGCTGCGGCATACTTTTTCAAACCGTTATAGATTTCTCCAATGTAAACAGCTCTTTTTCTGGCAGCTGCCTCTTCTACCAGCTGACCCAACCTGAATTTTTTAGAATAAACCGACTCCTGGGAAGCTGGTCGCTGTCTGGCGACTTCCAGTTTAAGTTTTTGAAGTTCCCTGTGCCCTCTTTCAATTTCCTGGGCAAAACACTCCTTTTTCCAAAAAACCTTCAACCCTAATTCTATTTTGTTATCTATCTTTACCAGCGCTTCTTTTGCCTCTGTGTAAATCTTCTTCAATAATTCGTATACATCTTCTTCTGTTTTAAAGATCAAGCCAAAACTGGCGGGAATAACCGTATATTCTTCCATGACCCGGGAAATAACCCGCTCGTGCTGGATGGCATTTTTCCGGTCCGGGTCGTAAATAACTATTGGTGAATCACTGACCACCATGGCCAGGTCCAAATAATTGATAGTATATACCTCATCGTGGCGGTTGCCCACCCCAATCGGTCCAAAACTTCTCGGTTCCAGCGACCTGATAGCACAATAGATGTATTTACCCTCTCCGCTTTTCAGTGCAGCTCACCCCGTTTCACCAGAAGAGGTACTATCCGGGCTCTTTTTTCATAGTTAGAACGCGAGTTTTTTGATTTTCCACCTGATCTGGCTCTGGTCTTATCACTTCTTCCAGGGCCATACTGAAATGCTTAGCCCTGATCTGAAACAGGGAGTAATCAGTCATTTCATTCTGGTAGTCCTCCACAAACTCTCTAATCGCCAGCAGAGAAGCCCTGTTGCAGATTGCCTTGATATCGGCACCGGTTGCACCATCAGTTATAATGGCCAGATTGACCAGGTCGACATCTGCTGCCAGCGGCTTACCACTGGTGTGTATGCGGAATATCTCCAGACGTTCATCTTCATCAGGGACAGGGAGTTCGAGAAGGAGGTCAAATCTTCCAGGTCTCAGAAGTGCCGGATCAATTAGTTCCAGCCGGTTCGTGGCAGCCAGCACTACCACTCCCTTCAATTCTTCCACCCCATCCATTTCAGTTAGTAGCTGGCTGAGTACCCGTTCCGCAACATGAGCATCCCCACTCCCGGTTCCCCTGACCGGTACTAAAGCATCTATTTCGTCAAAGAAAATAATACACGGGGCTGCTTGTTTTGCTTTTTTGAACACTTCCCGCACACCTTTTTCCGATTCTCCAACCCATTTGGAAAGCAAGGCAGGCCCTTTCACCGAAATAAAATTCACTCCACTTTCATTCGCCACTGCTTTGGCAATCAGGGTTTTCCCTGTACCCGGGCTGCCATAAAGCAAAATACCTTTAGGAGGTTCCGTTTTCGCGTAGGTGAACAACCCGGGATATTTTAAGGGCCATTCCACAGCTTCCTTGAGTTCCTGCTTAACCTTATCCAGACCACCTACATCGCTCCAGCGCACATCCGGTACCTCCACGACAACCTCCCGGATGGCGGAAGGTTCGATTTCTCTAAAAGCTTCCGCAAAATCTGCCATGGTTACTTCCAGTTCCGCAAGGACTTCATAGGGAAGATAATTATCTTGAAAGTCTATCTTGGGGAACATTTTCCTTAAGCAGGCCATGGCGGCCTCTTTACACAGAGCTGCCAGGTCTGCCCCTACATAACCGTGGGTAATTTCAGCAATCTTTTCCAGGTTCACATCTTTTGCCAGAGGCATGCCGCGGGTGTGAATTTGCAGGATTTCTAGCCTGCTGTTTTTATCAGGAATATTGATGGTAATCTCCCGATCAAAACGACCCGGACGTCTGAGCGCTGGATCCAGGGAGTTGGGAATATTGGTTGCCCCGATAACAATAACCTGGCCCCTTGATTCCAAGCCATCCATCAACCCCAGCAATTGCGCTACAACCCGTTTTTCTACTTCGCCGACGACTGCTTCCCGTTTCGGTGCAATAGCATCGATTTCATCTAAAAAAATAATACTGGGAGCATTTCTAGCAGCCTCCTCAAAAATCCCCCGTAGTTTTGCCTCACTTTCCCCGTAAAACTTGTGGATAATTTCCGGGCCGTTTACGTGGATAAAATGGGCGTCGGTTTCATTGGCTACTGCCCTGGCAATTAACGTTTTACCTGTGCCCGGGGGGCCGTGGAGCAACACCCCTTTTGGTGCCTCAATCCCCAGTCTGGCAAAAATTTCAGGATACTTCAGCGGCAGTTCAATCATTTCCCGTATTCTTTGAATTTCCTTGTGTAACCCACCAATATCTTCATATGTTACCAGAGATTGCTTTTTTATAGATCCCTCCTCTGGCCTCACCTTAACAATAGTACCGGCATGAACCATCACCACACCTTTCGGAATGGTCTCTACAACAACAAACTCCTGAGGACGGGACCCAAAAAGATTAACCCTGACTTTATTGCCTTCCAGGAGCGGAAAACCTTCCATCAATTTCCCGATGTACCTGCTGTCCTTATCTCGAGAATCGGTACGGAAACCAGTGATAGGAGCCAGGATTATAGTCGATGCGGTTTTAAACGGTATTTTTTTGATCTGCACCTTATCTCCCAACCCAATCTGTGCATTTTCACGGATGATACCATCTATTTGAATGATATTTTTTCCCCGGTGTTCCTGGTAAGCAGGCATAACTTTGGCCACGGTTTTTTTATTACCCTTGATTTCAATAACATCGCCAATAGAGATATCTGCTTTTTCCATATCCTGGGGATCAAGCCTGGCAATTCCCCTTCCCACATCTTTGGTTAAGGCTTCTGATACCCGCAAAAACAAACTTTTAGTCTCGGTATCCACTCTTATCGCCTCCTTTTCCTCTCTTTCTATCTGTATATCGCTTTCATGTCTATTAACTCTGCAGTAAGGCACAGTATCTGGACACTTCTTTCAGACTTTCTAATCCCTTAACTTCAGAAACCAGCAGAGGTACCTCCACAATCCGACAAAAACCAAGTTCCCGATAGATCACTTGCAGGTGCCTTTGCTGTTCTTTCCTCCTGGCCATACAAAAATTACAATTTCTGTTTTCAGGAACAACATTGTTGATAATCAGGTGTCTTACCGGTATCCCATAGGATTTAAGAGCTGCAAACATCCGTTTCGTTTCGTTGATGGCCATAGCTTCTGGAATGGTTACTGCAATAAATCTATTTCTTTCCGGCGTTCGCAAAAAACTCCCCACCTGGCGAATCGTTTTCTTCATCATCAATAAAAAGTCATCCGTTTCATCAAAGATATCCCTTCTGGAAAACCGTCCTACGATATACCTGTATTTCCAGCGCATCCTGGCCAGTACTTTAATCCAGTCATCAAGTATGTTGGGTAAGGCCAATAAACGGAGGGTATGACCTGTCGGGGCCGTATCCCAAATGTATAAATCGTATTTACTATCTTTCATAAAATCCATAATTTGCTTTAAACCCATCATCTCATCTAATCCGGGTATGGTTAACCTGTAAATATTATCGATATCATCCTCATCAAGATAGGTGGTAGTAGTTAACATATTTAAGATTTCTTCTCCATATTCTTCCTTAAATTTGCTTAACATTTTTTCAGCATTTAACTCCAAAGCGGCCAGATTTTTAATTTTCTTGACATCTGTAATATCATCACTAATTTCCTGTCCCAGAATATCCGATAAAGAATGAGCCGGATCGGTGGAGAAGAGCAAGGTTTTCCTGCCCAGGCTTGCATAATGGACAGCAGTGGCCGCCGCACAGGTTGTTTTCCCCACTCCACCTTTCCCGCTGAATAAAAGAAACTTTGCGTTGATACCGGTTAAATGAGACACCATCGTTAACCACCTTTATCCCGCGAACATCCATGGAATGCCCCCCTTTTCTCTCTAAAATGAGATTACCCATTATCAGAAGTTTTCGTCTTCGGCAACCTGAGCTCTATGATCCCATTTTTGAAAATAGTTGTCGCGCCTTCCGGATCTACCACTACAGGCAGCAGTATTTCTTTACGATATTTTCTGTCTTTCCTTGAAGCTGTAATGACCAGAATATCACCATTTACCTGGAAATGAAAATTATCTTCGTTTACGCCGGGAAGTTCCGCAATCACCAAAATATCATCGCTCTCATCAAAAACATCCACAATTGGTTCAACAACTTCTTCAACGACAAGGCCCTCTTCGTTTTTTCTAATATTGCCGAAAGGTTTTATCCTGGGAGAACCTTCATTGCCAATTTTGATATCGATACCGTAGATACCCTTTAATCCTTTGACCTTATCTAATCCGGTAATTTCACCGATATGGGAAATTTTTGCCTTGCCTTCTGCTTCCATCTGTTGTATTAGATCAATAAAATTACCGAGTCCTTTTAAAAGATCGCCCAGCCCAACATTGATTTTGATATCCCCCGAGGAATCTTTTTTACTGGTCATGGTATGCTCCTTTCCGTATGCTCGATTTTCTGCCGGGGAAGGATGTCTGACCCTATCCCACCCGTCCCCGGCCTTTACCAATTAAGAATAGTATTGGTTAAGGAGTTCCTGAATCAGCGTGGCTGTGTTATTTCTCGCTTTCCCTTTTGTCTTGCCTGTACTAACAGTACTGCCAGATTCACTCGTCAACACATCTAAATAAATCTGCCTCAGGAATGGGTTACTGATATCCCGTTTGTCTTGAAGGCTGATCACCCTGGCGATGGCAATACTGGCACGAACCGTGGGGGTAAATTCATATTCCCCTTTTTCCCGAAACGAACGTACAATTCTGACAACCCGTTCTGCCTCTTCGACCGGAAGTCCGGATTTGGCTGCAGTTATCGCAATTTCCGTCTCTTCATCAAAATAGTCTAAATCAAGAGTAATCATCCGGTCCCGTAAGGCGTCCTGACTTTTGTAAACTCCGGCATATTCCGCCGGATTGCTGGTAAAAATAGCCCTGAAGTCGGGATGAATCTGGAGGTATCGTTCTCCCTTTCTAGCCGGCGGTAGCTCCAGTATTCTTTCTTCCAAAATTGATAACAAGATGTTGTTTGCTTCTGGTCTTGATCTGGTAAATTCGTCGTAGATCAAAGTATAACCGTTTCTACAGGCCTCGGTGATACAGGCATCCTGCCAGCGCAGACTCATTTGTTCTTCTGTTTTTAAAACCGAATGGATAAAGTTATCAATCACCCTGCTTATTTTATAACCGTGGAGGTCCCCAATAAGGTCGGTAGAAGTGAAATCGTCATTCCCGTGGAGCAGTACCACCGGACGGCCAATCTGGCTTGCCAGATGCAGGGCCAGCGTTGTCTTACCTGTACCAGCAGGTCCCCGAAGGTGTACCGGTAAACCTGCCCGGATGTAGGCCAGCGCACGTGCTGTCAGATCTTTTATATAAGCAGTTTGTACGAAATTTTCCATTACCTGGGCATAAATCTTATCTATCAATCTTCCTTCTACCTCCCGACTTTACATTATTCCCCGATCAGGATCGGCCGGGTCCTGCGGGATACCCTGAAGCTTACCTCTCTCTCTCAATTCCTTCCGCGAAAAGCATACTACCTCGCGTTTTTCATTTACTTCCACTTCGTAAATCCCCAGCAACTCATTTCGCCCGTGCCTGCGCATGTACTCGTCTTCTTCCGTTACTTCTATTTCCACGATCCATCTGCCGTCTCGTATACACGCGCCGACTACCTGCCCGGGCTTATTCAGGACAGTGGCAAAAAAATCCTTTACAATATTTATGATATTTTCTAAACCCAACGTTTAGAACCTCCTTATCTTTCAATTTTTGGGGTACCAATTAGTTAGCTATTCACTTATTTTTCTTAATGAAACATAAAAAAACAGAGCAAAAGTTACTCTATGATCTCGCCCTATCTGTTATTCCTGGCGCTGGGTAAGCCCACTACCGGCAAAATCTCTGCCGGCCGTCAAAGGCAACGGCGTGTTGCGGCTGACGACCATGACGGCCGGCATTTTCTGCTACCCAGACACAATTAATATTTCGTTTTTACCTGTTAAGTACCGGTGGATAAGTGATCTGGCTGCCTGCTAACTAATTATAGAGCCGTCTCTTCTTCATCATGGTAGCCCATAATTTTTGCAGTATCTCATGCACTTCTTTTCGTGCGGCTCGACCTTCCCGTTGCATTTCATGCCACCTTTTTGTTCTTGCTGCCTTTTTCTCTTCGAACTCTTCAAACAACTCTTTAAGTCTCTCTTTTCTGCTGTTAAAGGAAGCAGGAATTCGCTCAGCAAGGTTTCGGGCCTTCTCAACACGTGAAATCATGTGAACACCCATTTTCAACCCTCCCCTCAGTGGGCAAATTTATGGGTTTGTCGAGGTATACCGGAAAATGCCGGGATATACCTCGACAAACGTTTTTCCATCAATCCTGAAATGGTGATTACTTATACAGCTACTGCCCTGTTTTCTTCAGCCGGGAGCAGACCAATTGCTTCTGCGTAGAGGAGGAAGGTTTCCACGCTGGCAATGACCACCCTTGCCTCAATACCAATCAGGTCGATTCCTACCAGGGATACCCTTACCCAGAGATCAATTACGATTCCCTTGTCGAGAATCCGGTCAATTACCTCGGCCAGGCTGGATACATCCAGGTTCTTTTTTACAGACATCTTGTACCCCCCCCTTTTCAGGTTTCCGCCCTTTTCTTCAAGTACAAACTGTCCTGTGCGTGCAGAACACTGGAACGGCTCCTGGAATTATATGCAACGCGAATCCTTTTACCGGCAGGCATTCCCGGGTGCGGTAAACCTTCTCGGAATCGACACACCTTATACAGCTACTGCCCTGTTTTCTTCAGCCGGGAGCAGACCAATTGCTTCTGCGTAGAGGAGGAAGGTTTCCACGCTGGCAATGACCACCCTTGCCTCGATGCCAATCAGGTCAATTCCTACCAGGGATACCCTTACCCAGAGATCAATTACGATTCCCTTGTCGAGAATCCGGTCAATTACCTCGGCCAGGCTGGATACGTCAAGGTTCTTTTTTACAGACATCTTGTAATCCCCCTTTTTCAGGTTTCCGCCCTTTTCCTCAAGTACAAACTGTCCTGTGCGTGCAGAACACTGGAACGGCTCCTGGAATTATATGCAACGCAAATCCTCTTACCGGCAGGCATTCCCGGGTGCGGTAAACCTTCTCGGAATCGACACACCTTATACAGCTACTGCCCTGTTTTCTTCAGCCGGGAGCAGACCAATTGCTTCTGCGTAGAGGAGGAAAGTTTCCACGCTGGCAATGACCACCCTTGCCTCGATGCCGATCAGGTCAATTCCTACCAGGGATACCCTTACCCAGAGATCAATTACGATTCCCTTGTCGAGAATCCGGTCAATTACCTCGGCCAGGCTGGATACATCCAGGTTCTTTTTTACAGACATCTTGTAACCCCCCTTCTTTATTTTTCAGGCTGCTTGCTGAGTATAGATTTCGTACCTTTGCGCTAAAACTAACCAAAGTTGCTAACCTGTAACTCTGGTAATAAAATATTCCAAAACAAGCCTTTTGGTTACAATTCCTGCCCGGTACTTTTTTGAATTTAAAGCTCAGTAGAGATACCATAACCCATGAAGCCCTGTGGAGTGAAGTCCGCTATGACTGCCAATACATGCTGAGAACCAGTACCGACCTTCCTGCAGACCAGGTAGCCCTGACGTATAAAGTACCCCGGCAGGTGGGAAAGGCTTTTGTGAAACCGGGTGCGGACTGGAATTACGCTTTACTACTGGACCGATACCCGGGTCAGGGGACAGATCATGGTCTGTTTCCTGGCTTTGGTGCTGGAGATCGCCCTTATACGCAGTTTGAAAGAAGACGAAAAACACCCCGATACTCTATATCACAATATGCACCTCAGTCATTTGTATGACAGCTTTCGCGTAAAATTTTACTCAAGCTTAAACACCTTCTATGCCTTTCTTCTTTCGCCGGGAGGAAATCAATTGCCCGTACGTGCAGCGGAAAAGAATCTCGTTGCCTATCCTACCCTGAAATACCTCTTGCTGTTCTCCCTACCGGAAGCCAGCTTATGATAAAAATGACCTTTGCGCTTGCAAAGGTGCTGGGTGTCCATCCCATGGTTGACAAGGATAAAAAACCTCAAAGGGCATTATTTATCTATTTGCAATATGGCACAACTACCTTTCCATCTTCATAAGCTGGTGTTAAGCTCGATCTTTCCAGCGTTAAAGGGGGTGGTCAAGGTGACCTTTGCCCGAAACCAGCATTACCTGGCCAGACGCCGTACAGGGGAACTGTGGCACATCTTTGTGGAAAACGGTATGCTTGGCTACCGGGTAGTCTCCCCGGCTTGCCACGGATTAACCGTCGCCCGGTCTTTAGTGGAAGATCCTGTTTTGGACTTCGATGTGGGCCTTGATCCTGGAGATTACATTCATCTGGTATGCCTGACCAGGGAAGGCCAGCTAAAGTATTATATCACTAAGCCCGAGGGAGGTTGGAACATCGCGGCGCTGGCCCGGTTCGACCTGAAATCACAGGTTTTCCGCTGTCTGACCTTAAAACTTTTTCCCGGCCGTGTGCATATCTTTTGGGCCACTGCCAGTGTGACCAATTACTTTCTCTGGGCCATCCAGCATTCCTGCTGGTTGGGGAACGAATGGCAGGATGAACAGGTGGCGGAAATCATCGCCGGTAAAAACCTGCCTCCTTTTTACCCGGCTCTTGACAGCCAGGGAAACCTTCATCTGGTTTATACCAGCGCTCCCGGAGGCAAAAATTATGAAGCCTTTTACCGCAAATTCAATGCCAGCTTTGGACTGTGGAGTCATACTGAGAAAATTGACCTGCCCGTTGAAAGTATTCAAGGAATCTACTGTCTTGTAGACAACAGGGATAATCTGCACCTTATCTGTACCGGTTTCGGAGATAGAGATCGCAGCCGGGTAATTTACCGGCAGCGCCGGGAGGTAATCCGGGGTACAGCCCGGTGGGAAAAGCAACAGATGCTTTACCAGGGCCGCCAGAATTGCCTGCAGCCTTTTCTTTTTATTCGTGACCGGTACTTACAGTCTTCATGGCGGGAAGGAAACGGTTATGCAGGCTGCCGTTCCAATGACCTGGGTAAAACCTGGGAACAGGCACAGCCGTTTACACTCAGGCAGGGTAAGTCCGCACTCTTTACCTATCTTACCGGTGTTCCTTCAGGTGGCAGTTTTCAGGCCGGTACCATATGTGGAGTAATAACGGCTCAGGGAATAAGTATACCCTTTAACGAACTTTTAGAAGTAATCGAACCCCCCGGAAAAGTGTCGGATATGGATAGGGCTTTCGGCGGGTTTTTAAATACGGCTCCTTTTTCCGATTCAGCAACACAGCCGGTAACGCAGTCCACAACTGCACAGGCAGGCGGTACTGCGCCAGAAACCGGGTATGGGGAAGATAGGTCCTGTACCGGGGAGGAGCCCGTAACGGAGATGGTATTACGTGTGGAGGCGCTGGGAAAAGAACTAAATAATCTAATGGAGGAATGGAAAATGGAAAAACGCACATTAAAAGAAAGCTTAACCGAGCTGGAAAAAAACCACAAAGAACTGCGAGAAGTATTGGCTTCGCTTCAAGAAAAAATTGATCAACTCTGTAAGGGGGAAGAGAAAGGAAAGTTACTCCTTGGACAAATGGAAAAAAAGCTGGGAGATTTTAAACAGCGGGAAGAGGCTTCCTTAAGCCACCTGGGTGAAAAATTGGCGGAACTGTCACAAAGGCAGGCAGATATGGAATCCCTCATTTCCTATCTCAGGGAGGAAATGGGAAATTTCCGCCAGCAACAGGATGAACTGGTAAGTTCCTGGGCCTGTATGAGTGAGTCCCATAATAACCTGGAAAAGGGCCTGGGAAATCTTTATTCCCGGGTTGACGGCCTCGCCGGGTCCATGCAACAGGTTGAAGAAACGCTCAAAAAACAGGAGCAAAAGGAGTGGATCCCTTTATTGGAAAAATTATCGGGAGATGTAATGAGGCTTGATCGGGATCTGAGGGCAGTAAGGGAAGAAAACGAGCAGCTGGTACTGGCGCAAAGGGAGTTTCAGGAATTCTGGCAACAGGCGCAGATAAACAATAAACGCTCTCAAGTTGCATGGGAAACACAATGGCAGGAATTAAGAGACCATGTAGAAAAAGAGATTAAACGGCTGACAGGGGATCTAGAACGGTACAGAGAAGAGCAGGAGCGACAAGTAACGGCTGGGGCACAAGCCCTGCTGCGACAGGAGGAGTCACTGAAAGGTATATTGGAAAGTTTAAGGATTATCAGGGAAGAGACGGGAAATAGTCTGGATTCGCTGGCCGCCCGGCTGGATGAACTGGATAAAGGGGTGGCGGAATTGGCCGGCCAACAGCAGCAGTTGCAGGCAGAACAAGAGCGCTGGCGTAAGGCCGGATTTTTCCAGCGGCTGTTCGGCTCATAGGGAGCATAACAACAGGGGGTGGGTTTATTATACCCACCCCGGTTGCTGTTCGATGCAGGCTCTGCTGGTGTTAAAATTGTGAGTGCCCCGCGGCTGCGGGGCACCCGGTTTTTACTTCTGGCACAGCAGGTCTTCCAGCTGAGGCGGGAAGAAGTCGGTGGGGAAGGGAGTCTTGACCGGATTGAGGAAGTTGGCGCATACATCGACCTTTTTCTCGAAGAAGGGCTCGCAAGGCGGCGGTTCGGGACAGAACCCGAAGGCGGGCACCAGCAGCTGTACCTTACCGAGCACCTTGATCACCAGGAAAACACCTACCTGAATAGTCAGGGTAAGGTCGCTGACGACGGGGGTGCAGAGAAGCTCGGAACGGGTTTCCACGGCGATGGTCAGATCCACCTCGTCCCGGGCGGGTGGGATAAACAGGACGATGTCCTTCAAGATGTTCGGTAGTGTGCCGTCAACGGTAACGGTGGCCCCGGTGCTGGTGTTAAGCACGGTGGCGGTAAAGGCGATGGAGACGGTCATTTGCACCCGGGAGAAGTTTGGCCTGCTGGGGATGGGCGTGATTACCAGGCTGCCCGGAACAATGGTGCCGTTGTGGAAACGGATACTCTGGAACACATAGGGACCGCCTGGCGGCAGGGTTATATTTACTTCCGGGAAGCACTCACGCTGTTCGCAACTGGTATAGACTTTGTCGACCAGGATGCACACGGATTCCTTAATTTCCTCAAGTACATAAGGGTCGGTCATGTCAATGGGTTCACCGGGGCTCTCCACCGCACCCAGCCGGCCGATGTCAATTCCTCTTGGTCCGCCCACAAAGGCCACGTTCGCGATGGTGCCGATTACCGTATTGGTGGTGGTGTTGATGATGGAAATATCGTTACTGCCGAAGTTGGTTACAAAGGCTCGCACGAAGGCCACTTCGGGATTGGTGTCGAAGTCCAGCCGGTCGGGGGTCGTTCCCACCGGGATGGTTGTGGTTACGGTAAAGCTGGCGGTACTGATTACCGATACGTTGTTGGATCCGCTGTTGACCACGTAGGCAAAGGTGCCGGAAGGGTTCACCTTTACCGCAGTGGGATTGGTACCTACGGCGACAGTGGCAATAACGGTGTTGGTGCCGGGGTCAATGACAAAAACGTTATTGCTGCCAGAGCAGGCCACCCATACCCGTCCATCGGGGGCCACATCAATGAACCGCGGGTCGTCACCTACAGCGATGGGAGCACCTACTACCGCATTGGTGGCGGTGTTGATCACCGTCACGTTATCCGAACCGCTATTAGCTACATAGACCCGGGTGTCGTCAGGTGAAATAGCTACACCGATGGGAGCAGTGCCCACTCCCACGGTGGCCACCACCGTATCCGTGGTTGCATCGATAACCGACAGGGAGTTGTTGCCCGAGTTGGTGACATAAACCCTGGTGCTGGTGGAGTTAACCGTCACATCTGCCGGAGCATTGCCTACGGTGATGGTGGTGATGGGCGTATTGGTTTCAGCACAGATGACACTGACGGTGTTGCCCCCGTTGTTTGTGACGTACACCTTGCTGCCGTTGGGTGCGAGACGGACGCTGTTGGGGCCCGTGCCGGTGGATACCCGGGCGAGAATGGTGCCGGTGGTGGTGTTGAGTACGGCGATAGAGTTATCGCCGGGATTGGCTACGTAGCCTCGAAAAGCCGCTAGCATACCCTGATACCTCCTTATTTGATTTGTTTCATGGGTTTTATAGAAATTTACCCACCGGTGGTGAGTAAAGGTCCATCGCGCATTTCGGCATGGGGGTCTTTTGATCCATGATTTGTTACATAATATGAGAGGAAGGAATAAATGGTTACAAGTGGCATAGATGGAAATTGATTATTTGCCGCAGAGGCACTTTTGATAGGCTATCAATGTTTCCTCTGCTACCCGTTGCCAGGTGAAATGCCGCTGAATATGTTCCTTTAGCCTGTAATTTGGTGGGGATTGTAGGGCATCCATTACTGCCCGGCGGATGGAAGAGGGATCGTCCGGCTGGCAGTAAAGGGCCAGGTGGCCGAAATATTCTTTTGCCGTGCCCCGGTCGGTGCTTACAACCCGACAGCCGGCCAGGCCGGCTTCCAGGTTGGCCAGACCCGGGGTTTCAAACCAGCCGGGCAATACATGTACCGCTGCTGCTGCGTAGGCCGCAGCCAGCCGGTGGTGTTCCATGAAAGGCAGCATTATTACATGGGACCCGGCAGCGGCGCATTGTGCGGCATAACTGGCATCGTTTACCGGCCCAAGCAGTACTAAAGTCAGGCCGGTATCCCGTAAAGCTTCCGCCAGGGTCAGTTGATTTTTGCGGGGAGCTATACGTCCTACGCACAGGATAAAATTACGCAGTCCATAGGTGCGTGTGAAGGCATCGGGTCTGGCATGGGCAAAGAATTCCTCCACCCCGTTGGGGACGATGTGATGGGGGGCTACCGGGCCGAATTGCCGGGAAATAAGCTCCATTTCTTCCCGGGCGTTGGGCAACAAAATGGTGGCCTCCTGAAACACCCGGCGTCGTAGCCTGTGTGCGGAGGCCCAGGCTGTGGTTGCTCCAGAAGAGCTACCGGTGCGGGCAAGAAATTCAGCTGCATCCCAGTAGATGGTGGATACGGCCACAGGCTTGCCCTGTTGCCTGGCTTGCCTCAGAAAAATGTAAGTTTCTCTTACCCGGGTGGTATTGAACAAATGTACCAGGTCATAGGGCCTTAAATCTGTCAGGGTTGTACTTACGTCCACACGTACTCCCAGCCGCTCCAGGTATTGCCTGGTTTTCAGCATCTGGATACTATCCCCGGCCATATTGGTAAGGTAGTCAGGCCGGATCTGGAATAAAACGCGCATGATGTCTCGAGGTTCACCCCTCCCCTGGATGATCACAGACAACAAATCTTTTGCCCGCTGCAACATCTCATAAGACCGCAGGATGGCCGTCCCCTCCACTACAAGAAAGTCCGGGCGGTGAGCGATTATTTGCCCCTGCAGGTAATCAGGATTGGAAACTTAAACATTATCCATTCCTCCCGGTCTTTCCAGAGGGAGCGGATTTGGCACTACCGGCTCGTTACCGAAACCGGTAACGAGCCGGTACGACCCTGGGGCGCCGGGAGGTGGTAGCGGGCCTGCCAGATGCCCGGGTTACTGCGGATGCGTCCGGGTGGGGGCTTGAAAACCGGGGAACCCCAGGCGAAGAGCCCCTTTTCGTCCATTTTGATAATGTTGTCCGCCGCATGGCCGAAATCAAATCCCACCCGGCCCAGGTCCATGGCTGCCACGGCTACCATTTTGGCATTGGCCCCGGCAGAAATCAGAGCCAGCTCGAAATTAAACCGGGGCAGTTGTGCCAGCACCCGGTCCAGGTCGTGGTAATTGCGCAGATTGAGGACACCCATTATACCGGTAAATTGATAGCGCCGTTCCAGTACCTCCCGCAAGCGGGCCATGGGTCTGCCGATTAAAAGAATCCGGGTGTGACGGAAAAGTTCATAAAACAAAGGTGTGTTTGCACAATAATGATTGATAAAGGCATAGCATGTCAGGCGGGGGGTAATCCGGTAATGGGAGAGGATTTTTTCCGTCAGGGGGTACCAGCAGTAGCAGTCGGTCTGGTGAAGGAGCCCCAGAACCGTAGCCCGGCGTACCGCCTGGAGCAGGCGGTCCCGGGCCTCCAGGTTGGGGATGGCGATACCGGAGTAACGGTCACTGGCCACTACATTGTACATGGCAATTAATTCCTGCACCGGATGAATACTTTCCTGGGCCAGGATGAAATTTTCCCCGTCACCGATGCGTACAAGGGAAAAGGGCCTGCGCCGGTCCAGGTGCTCTTTCACCAGGTAAAGCAATTCCCGGGCGTCGGGTATGGTGAACTGGTTGGCCATTTTTTTAACCCCCATTTAAATCTTTTCGATAAAAGGGAGACCGGTGCCGGCTTTTTTGAACAGGTGACGGGGAACCCTGATTTTAATTTTAGGTGTTCGATCGGGATTTTGCACCCAGTAGTACAGGTTGAACAGGAAGTCGTCCAGGGGGATTTTTCTCTGCCGGGCAGCCTGCTCGACGGTGAGTTCTTCCCCTCCTCACCCGAAACAACCAATGCCATACAGGTCGAAGAACCGGCGTGTTCCGGGGAAACGGTTGATCACTTCAGAGATGCGCATTTGTGGGTTAATCATTTTGGGTAACCCATCCTTTCTTTTTCAGTGTTTCTTCTATTACCCCGATGGCCAGTTGGGCCCGGCGGGCCCAGGAATTTTCCCGGGCCAGCGCGATGCGCCTTTCCCGGGCTCCGGGTGAATCCCCGGACAGGGCGCGATGGATTAATTGATTAAACTCCTCCGGTGTACGTCCCACATATATTTCCGGGTGGAACAATACTTCCGGCAGGGGAGTGGCTACTACCGGCTTGCCGGTGCTGAGGTACTCGTACATTTTAATCGGGTTGCACCCCTCGGTCATTGGGGTAATCTTGAAAGGAATCAGGCAAACGTCGAAGCATTGCAAATAATTGGGTAGCCAGCGATAGTCCCGGTAGCCCAGAACACTCATGTTCGGTTTCTGAAAGGGCAGACTGATGTTATACAGCGGGCCCACAAAAACAAAGTGCAGCCTGGGGTTGGAATCAGTTATGTAATCCAATAGCTCCCAGTCCAGCCATGTGGCCAGGGCGCCGCAGTAACCTGCCACAGGCCGGCCGTCAGCCGGCAAATCCGGTGGCCTGGGGAGGTTACCGTACAGGGCCGGGTGAAAATGGGCGTAGTCCACTCCGTTGGGACACAGATACACGTTGGGGTGGTGCTGCCGGTTGGTTTCGTAGAGTTTTCTGGAGGTGGCAAAAATTACATCGGCCCGGGCGCGCAGTTCTTCCACGTAAGGGGCCCAGGTGCTGAATTCCTCCGCCGGCTCGTCTAAAGCATCGTAGACCACCAGGTGGGGCCGGTAGCGCTGGATATGTCTTACCATCGCAGGGGCGGAAATCCACAGGATGCGTGGCTCCTCGTGCGAGATGGTCAGGGGATCGACCCCCGTACAAATGTACAGGTTTTTCGCCAGCCGGAAGGCCCCCCGTGGTTCGTTGGGGCGCCGGGGATTGCAGTATATGGCCTGGTAGCCCAGGCGGGCAAATTCCCTAAACATTTGCTGGGGACGCTGGCACATCCAGTTAAAGCGCAGCGACGGCGGATGAATGATAGTGGGCAAGATTATTCTCCTTTCGTTACATGAATCCTTATGCCAATATATGCAAATTTTTCAATAACGGTTCGCCATACCGGGTTACTCTAGCCGTTCATGGAAAAAGCCGCATTTTTAATGAATGGTCAGGCATAAAATGCTAGCAGCGTGGGTTTTCTGGAGGTCTCATATCAGGAAGGGGCAGGGGGTGATTACCGTGTTTCAGAGTATTTTTACCTACGAGTCTATTTTTGCAGATACTGTGGTACATCTGGTAACTATACCGCTGCCGCCGGAAGCGAGATACACTCTGATAGAAGTTAATTTCCCGCCGGGGATGCAACAGCTGGAAAACCTGGTGCTGGCGCCTGTACCCGGTTTGCCGGATTATTCCGTGGTGCAGTTTGTCTTGAGGGTTCCATTTGAAGCCCGGCTCACCGCTACAGGCACGGGGGAAGAGCTTGCCCTGGATGGTTACCTGCCGGATACCCAAATTTATACGGTGGTCTATACCCCCCTGGCCGGTCAGGGACGGGTGCCTCATGTAACCGTAGAGTCCGGCAGCCGTCTCCTGGTACCTCCGGGAATAACCGCGGACAAACTGGAGTTTGCTGTGGACCTGCATGTGGTGGTCAGGCTTTTAGGAAAGCATCAGCTTAATCTACCCCTTGATTTCGGGTCGGGGGGAGAAGATCAGCCCCATCGTTTAAACCATGTATGGTGCGAAGCCTGCCGGAAATTTAACGATCCGGAGCAGACACAGTTTCCCCGGGACTTTTTCCCGAATCCGCCCGGCAACGGAGGAGCGGGAGAAAAACTGTAATAAATTACCTCGATGCTTACCGCTTATTTACATAAGGAAGCAAAAGAGAGTTGTTGAATTGAATGTTATAATCATCAAGGGTATTTCGGGCCCGGTTTACCCTCAAAACAAAGGAGGAATGTTTTTGCGTCTGCGAGCACCACGCTGCACGGCATGGCTGGTTTTCCTGGTGTTTCTGGTCTTCCTGGGGAGTCCCCTGGCCCTGGCTCAGGCAGCCGTTTATATCAAATTAACCCCTTCTGGTAACGGTTATCAGTATCAAGTTAATAACGGGACTCCCAGTGATAATGCCGGGGTTAGCCGGGTTTATCTCAGCAAATCTTCTGTTGCCAGGGAAGGGAGGTCGGATTCCAGCGTTACACCGGCTCAGTCTTCAGGCACGGGAAATGGTTCCGCCGGTGCCGGCGGGGCGGGAGCTTCGCCTAATCCTCCGGCTGCCGGAAGTACAGTTATACAGACTGCTCCCGGAGTCTCCCGGGTGACTGTTCGCTTAAATTCAGGGACGGGCAGCGGCAGCCGGTACACCTTTAAATCACTTTACGCTTCGCCTTCCGGGCAGCCGGTTTCCCCACAGCCGCCGCCTGCAGGTGGCACACCGGGTACCCCGCCTTCTTCCGGGAACGATGCCGTTGCGGGGCTGACTGCCGACGAGCAAACCCTGGTTAACCTGATCAACCAGGAACGGATTAGGGCGGGCCTGCCACCCTTGACGGTAAACACGGAACTGGTGCGGCTGGCCAGGTTAAAGTCCCGGGATATAGTCCACAATTCTAACATCTTCTTGGCAGTCTTTATCAAATTGGATATACTATACTTACTATGAAAGCCAAAGAAGTAATGGAATTATTACGTATCAGCCGGAGCACCCTCAACAGGTTGCGGTGGGAAAATAAAATCAAAGTAAACAAACTACCCAACGGCTACTACGACTACGACGAAAAATCCGTTTACGAATACCTGCTAAAGACCACCGGCAGCCTGTCAAGAGGAAAACCGTGCTCTACGCCAGGGTGTCCACAAATAAGCAAAAGAGGGATTTAGAAAATCAGCTGGAATTGTTGAAACAGTTCTGCCTCAACAACGGCTGGACAATTGATGGGATTTATAAAGACATTGCTTCCGCTTTAGAACTGAAGAATTGATGGAAGAAATTTTCACTTTACTCCACAGCTTTTCCATGAAATTCTATTTCAGCAGGAGGAAAATAAAGAAGTGTCTGGAGGAAGCACTTAAATGAAAGTCAAGCGGGCAATAAGAATCAGGATTTCCAGCAAAAGAAAAAGAAGGGCGAGGGAACTCGCCTACGACCTGGCTCAGTTCCGTAATTTGTTGTTAATCTTCCAGAGCAGGTATTACGTTCTTTTTGGGCAGGTCATTTTAAACCAGAGCGTCATTTATTCCCTCCTGGCCGACCAGACTACGAAAAAGAAACCCGAACAGGAAGAAGCACTCCGGGAAGCGTCCGAAAGGATTATCCAGCATCCGGACTTACAGGAACTGATCCAAAGGATGAAAGAGCAGAAAGCCAGGGTAGACAACAACTACGTCCTCCAGACCACTATCCGCCAGGTTATCAAAGATTACAAAAGTTTTCTGGCATCTCTGGCCGAATATCGCGTCAATCCAGGGAAATATAAAGAGCGGCCGCAACCGCCCAAACCCAAAAAGCTGGGTAAACTCACGCAAGTCACGGCAGAATTCAACAGCAACGTGTTTGAAGTAGAAGGTAATACACTTTTTCTGCACCTGCGCATGAACGGCAAGAAAAGAATAAAAATAAAACTCCCCAGGGACGTGGAAAGTGTATCCTCGGTCAGGCTGGTCTATCATCTTTCCGACGTTTGGGTGGACGTAATTTACGAAAAGGAACTCAAAGAACCGGAGGCCGGACTTATCCATCTGGCCGGAATCGACATGGGGATGGACAATTTAATTTCTCTAATTTCAACCAACCCTGACGTAAAAAGCCTGATCATTTCCGGCAGGGAAATCAAGTCTTTCAACTGCTGGTTTAACAAAAAGAAGGCCGCGGTGCAGTCGGCAATGGATACGCTGAGCAACAAAATTGCTCAGGAAGAGGACGAACCCCGGAAAAATGCCATGTCGAAAGAGCTGCTCAAATTAAAGTTCTACCTCCACAACCTTTACAACTACCGCGACCGCTGGATTGAGTCTCACTTCCACAAAGTAGCCCGTGTCCTGGCCGATTTCCTTTACGAAACCGGCCACAAAGCAGTTTACCTCGGCAAAGGGGCCACAGAAAGTAAAGACGGAATAGACTTAGGAAAAGTGACCAACCAGAATTTCGTGAGTATTCCTTTTCGTAAGCTGATCAATATTTTGAAGTACAAGCTGGAAGAGCTGGGTATGAAAGCGGAAGAAAAAGAGGAGTCCTACACCAGCAAGGCTTCCTCTCTTTCCGATGATATTTTGGAAATTCAGCGAAAGTACGCCGAAGTCAAAGAGAAGCAGGGAGAAATAAAAGTTAAGTGTTCCGGTAAAAGAATTGAGCGCGGCCTGTACAGGGACAATGTGCTCAAAAAAGTTTTCAACGCCGATTTGAACGGCGCTTTGAACATTTTAAAGGTGGGAGCGAAGCTCCGCAGACTTACTCTAAGCCTGAAAGTTCTTTTGTGTAAGTTGTGCAACCCGCTGAGACTTAACCTCTACGATTTCATTTACAGGTTCAAAAGTAAGGCCGAGTCCCCTCCGGGGATAGGAGATAGTAGGCTGGCAGCAGCAGGGTTAACTCGATAGATATGATATCGCCATTCGAATATAGAATGGTCGATTAAATATCTATTTGAGTGCCTGGTGGTCAACAATTACTTCAGCCACCAGTCTCCCACCTATGGTTCGCCCGGGGATATGTTGCGCGCGGCGGGGGTCTCTTACCGCCTTATGGGCGAAAATATCGCCGGTAACGCCACGGTGGAAAGAGCCCATTACGCCCTGATGCAGAGCCAGGGCCACCGGGCCAACATCCTCAATCCCAATTTTACCAGGGTAGGCGTGGGTGTGGCCTCCGGCAGTCCCTACGGGTTGATTATCACCGAACTTTTTGCCGGTTAAGTTTTTCATCCTTACAAGAAAAGGTCGGGTAAGAAACTACCCGGCTTTTTTTGTTTCCAAAGTGACAACCTGGAACCAGGTGCATATATTGTCTAATAATGCCAGGAAAGGATGGTTGCCGTGCCCGGCCTGACCAGCATTATCATCCTCACTCTAAACGGTCTTGGTTACACCCGGCAGTGCCTGGCCAGTATAAGGAAGTTTACCCCGCAGCCCTACGAACTGGTTCTGGTGGATAACGGTTCCACCGACGGTACTCCTGCTTTTTTGCTGCGGGTGCCGGGGGCGCGGGTAATCTTGAACCGGTATAACCGGGGGTTTGCCGGCGGGTGCAACCAGGGTTTGGTAACGGCCGGGGGAGATAACCTTTTATTGCTGAATAACGATACAGTGGTCACACCGAACTGGCTGGGCAACATGCTGGCCTGCCTGCACAGCCGGCCCGACATCGGCCTGGTCGGCCCTTATTCCAACTATGCTGGTTCAGGTAATCAATTACCTGTAAACTACAGTAATATCGGGCAAATGCTTGCCTTCGCCCGGCAATTTAACCGCCCTGATCCCGCCAGGTGGCGGGAACACTCTGCTGACTGGCTGTCGGGATTTTGTTTGTTGACCAGGCGGGAAGTGGTAGAGCGCGTAGGTCTATTTGATGAGCGCTTTGCCTTCGGCGGGTGGGAGGACGTGGATTACTCCCGCCGGGTGCAGGCGGCCGGCTATAAGCTGTACCTGGCCGGGGATGTTTTCATCCACCATTACGGTCACCGTTCCTTTGTAGCAAACGATATTCCCATAGGGCGGGTATTGGCCCAAAATGCCGCTCTCTTTGCAGAAAAATGGGGCGGGTAAGCGCTACATTGAAGCCGTTGCGTCAATTGCATGGCAACCTTATCCTTCAGCTGAATTAGAATTACATATGGAAGGCGTACATATCCTGGATGTGGTGGTTTTATGGAACACTTTGCTTTTATAATTTGCAGCCGGGATGATGCACGTTATGCCCACTGCCTGCAATATCTGTATGCTCTGGATCGCAGCAATGTAAAAATGGAGATCTGGCGGGTATCATCCCGGCGCAGTATTACCGCGGCGTATAACCGGGCCATGCGCAGGAGCAGCGCGTCCTATAAGGTTTACCTGCACGATGATGTGGTTATTTTAAACCGCCGTTTCTGTCGGGATGTGCTTAAGGTTTTTAAGGCCAACCCCTCGATAGGCCTTTTGGGTATGTGCGGTTGTAAGCAGATACCGCCCAGCGGGATATGGTGGGAAGGGGTGTCTTACGGTATGGTCTATCACGGTGAGCCACCCCGGCCGCTTCTTTTTAAGCAGCCCACGGGTCTTTACGAGAGGGTAGCAGCGGTGGACGGTTTGCTTATGGTTACCCGTTGCGATGTGCCCTGGCGGGAAGATATCATTGATGGCTTTCATTTTTACGACTTATCCCAGTGTATGGAATTTGCCCGCCGGGGTTATTGGGTAGTGGTACCCTGGCAGAGTAAACCCTGGTGCTACCATAAGAGCACAGGCAAATTGGATGAGGAATATCACCGCCTGCGGCAGGTTTTCTTAAAGGAGTATGCCCCGGAATTATCCGGCGGGTAGGTGGATAACAGATGGCCAGTGTGCTGTTTATTGACGGAGTGCTACCTTCTTTTCCCCATCCCAACCGGGAGTGGCGTGTTTTACGCATTTTACAAGCCTTTGCAGAGGCCGGCCACCGGGTGGTTTACCTCTTGCTCCAGGGAGAGCGTTACCAGATTTACCGTCCTGCCTTTGAGGAAGCGGGTATTCAGTTTTACCTGGAAAGGGGAGCCCGGATCTGCCGGCAGAGGGAGGTGGACTGCCCGGTGGTGGGGTTGGACCAGTTGCTTCAGGAAATCCCCTTTCATCTGGCCTGCATTCATTTTGTAAACAACGCTCTGGCTTGCATTCCAGTGATCCGCCGCCATTCGCCCCGCACCAGGATTGCCGTGGATACGGTGGATCTGGCCCATCTCAGAGAATGGCGGGAAGCCATGGTTACCGGGCGGCGGGATTTAATGGCGCAGGCCTACCGCACCCGGCAGAGGGAAATGTATGTTTTCCGGCAGGCCGATGTGGTCATTGCCGTAACCCCTTTGGAAGCAGAAATGATTGCCCGTATGGTGCCCGGGACCAAAACCGCAGTTATTCCGGTGCTGGCCGACCCATGGCCGCAGGTAAATCCCTTTGCCTGCCGGGAGGGCCTGTTATACGTGGGGAACTTTCTCCACCAGCCCAATGTGGATGCGGTAATTTATCTGGTTCATCATATCTGGCCCTATTTACAGAAACTCCTGCCCGCGGTGGATCTCTATATTGTGGGCGATAATCCCCCTCAAGAAATACGGGCTCTGTCAAAAGCAGGAATAAAGGTAACCGGTTATGTGCCGGCATTACGTCCTTACCTCGAGCAATGCCGCCTTATGCTGGCTCCTGTGCGCTACGGAGCGGGCCTGAAGACGAAAATAGTGGAGGCCCTGGCGGCAGGATTACCGGTGGTGACAACCAGGATAGGTGCTGAGGGAATGGAGCTACGGGCCGGCGAAAATGTGGTAGTGGCCGATGATCCAGTATTCTTCAGTCGGGCGGCGGCTGCCCTCTACCGGGATGAGGCACTGTGGGATCGCCTTTCCCGGGGAGGGCAGGAACACGTGCGCTGTCATTACAGTTTCCCCGTGGTGGCTCCGGCAATTTACGGCTTGCTGTTAAATTGAGGGCTTAATAAATCCTCCAGAACAATGAGAAGTTCGAGGGGTGAGGCCGGTCATGCTGGTTTCCATAATCATACCGGTACACAACCAGCTGGAACATATCCAAAGCTGCCTTGAGGCTTTGTGGAGGAATACCAGCCGCACCTTCCCCTGGGAACTGACCCTCGTAGACGACAACTCGGACAGGGAAACGGCGACCTGGCTCCAAACACTGGGCAGTGCGGTGCGCTTAATTTCCAACTCCACCAACCTGGGTTTTGTCCATGCCTGCAATCAAGGGGCGGCGGCGAGCCGGGGCAAATACCTTCTCTTTTTAAACAGCGACACCCGCCCTCTCCCCGGCTGGCTGACGGCCCTGGTGGCGGCTCTGGAAGAAAATTCGCGGGCGGGGGCGGCGGGTGCCAAGTTGCTTTATCCCGACGGGAGGCTGCAGGAGGCCGGTTCCATCATCTGGCGGGACGGCAGCGGCTGGAACTACGGCCGGGGCGACGATCCCGCCCTGCCCAAGTACAATTACCCCCGCCCGGTGGATTACTGTTCTGGGGCCTGTCTGATGGTAAGGGCAGATCTCTTCCGTAGTCTGGGAGGTTTTGATCCCCGCTATGCTCCCATGTACTACGAGGATGCCGATCTATGCTTTGGCCTGCGTCAGGCGGGGTGGGCCGTGCTTTACGTTCCGGGGGCTGCGGTTATCCATTACGACGGCGGAACCGCCGCAGCCGGCAGCGGGGGATGGCGGCGTTACATGGCCGTGAACAGGGAAAAATTTGTGGCCAAATGGAAAGATGTCCTGCGCTATCATTATCCACCTTCCCCGGAGAACGTGGAGCAGGCCTGCTGCCGCCCTCTGGACGCATAAGGGGTGAGGACAAGTGAAACGGGCATTGATTACGGGCATTACGGGCCAGGACGGCTCTTACCTGGCCGAGTTTTTGCTGGAGAAGGGTTACCGGGTTTACGGGCTGGTGCGGCGTTCCAGTGTGGGCAACCTGGAGAGAATTAAACACCTGGAAAGGGACCTGCGGCTGATCCCCGGCGATTTGACGGACCAGAATTCCCTGATTGCCGCCCTGGTGGAAGCCCGGCCCGATGAAGTTTACAACCTGGCCGCCCAGTCCTTCGTGGGAGTTTCCTGGCAGCAGCCGTTGCTTACAGCCCAGGTTAGCGCCCTGGGGGTTACCCGCATGCTGGAGGCCATCCGCACCGTAAACCCGCGCATTCGCTTTTTCCAGGCCTCCAGCTCGGAAATGTTCGGCCGGGCACAGGAAACGCCCCAATCGGAAAAAACACCCTTTTATCCCCGCAGCCCTTACGGCGTGGCCAAGGTTTACGGCCATTACATCACCGTGAACTACCGGGAGAGTTACGGCCTTTTTGCCTGCAGCGGTATATTGTTTAACCATGAATCGCCCCGGCGGGGCCTGGAATTTGTCACCCGCAAGGTCAGCGACGGGGTGGCCCGCATCAAGCTGGGCCTGGCCGGTGAGCTTCGCCTGGGAAACCTGGACAGCCGCAGGGATTGGGGTTATGCCGGGGATTACGTGCAGGCCATGTGGCTGATGCTGCAGCAGGATGAGCCCGACGACTACGTGATTGCCACCGGGGAAACCCACCCGGTGCGGGAATTAGTGGAGATTGCCTTCAGCCACGCCAGCCTGGACTGGCAAAGGTACGTGGTTGTGGACCCCCGCCTTTACCGCCCGGCAGAAGTGGATCTACTCCAGGGGGACTATTCCAAAGCCCGGTCCAGACTGGGCTGGGAGCCCCGGGTTTCCTTTCCCGATCTGGTGCGCATGATGGTGGATGCAGATCTGGCCCGCTGGGAAAGGATTCTGCGACAGGGCGTGCCGGAGGACACGGTTCGGGAAAAGGGGAAACCGTGACCTGGAAAATAACCTGTTTGGTAATTATTCCCGCAGTGTTTGCGGTCAAAATGATAAAAGGCTAAAAATTTGAGCTGGCTTTTCCAAGGAGGTACCTTATGCTCACGGAAAAAATTGAGCGTTCCAAAAAAATCATTGCTGCCGCGCTCGAGCAGGCCAAGGGGGCCATGGTGACCTTTTCCGGCGGTAAGGATTCCCTGGTGCTGCTTCACCTGATTCGTACCGTTCAGGGCGGGAAGATAGCCATACCCGTGTTAAACATTGACACTGGGGTAGAGTTTCCGGAAATTTACCGGTTTATTGACAAGATGCAGCGTCTCTGGGGGTTTAACCTGGTGCGGGAAAATAACATCGGGGCTATTCCCCCGGAAGAAATTGGCCGGGACCAGGTTCAATGCTGTTGCCAGCTGAAGACCGTTCCCTTGAAACGGGCACTGGAAAAATACCTTGTCTCCCACCTTTTCACCGCCATCCGGCGGGATGAGCACCCGGCCCGGGCCGGCGAGGATTATATTTCCCCGCGGGAAAACCACATCCGCGTGCAGCCCCTGCTGCATTTCACCCGGGAGGATATCTGGGCCTACATCCGCCTGCACCACCTGCCCTACTGCTCCCTTTATGACCGGGGATATGTCAGCCTGGGCTGCCGGCCCTGCACCAGCCCGGCCGGTCCCGGTGAGGCGGAGCGCTACGGGCGGGCTGCGGCCAAGGAAAGGGCCATGCCCGATTTAAGGCAACTGGGGTATTTTTAACCGGGAGGAGTCTGCATGTTCTTTTCCATACTGCTGATTACCATTGATACCCTGCGGGCGAGTCACCTGGGGTGCTACGGTTATCAACGGGAAACCTCGCCCCACCTGGATGCGCTGGCCCGGGAAGCCATTCTTTTCCGCCGGGCCTACTCTCCCTGTTCATATACTTTGCCGGCCCATGCCTCCATTATGACGGGGAAATATGTGCTCCATCATTCAGTTGGTTACAGGCAGGGGGATGGAAAAATGGACCCCGACCGGGAAGTGACCCTGGCCGAAATCCTACTGAGCCTGGGCTGGTCCACCGCGGCCTTTGTCAGCTGCGCCGTTCTGGACGCCAGCCGGGGGCTTTCCCAAGGTTTTGTCCTGTACGACGACGAGATGACCAGGGGAGAAGAAAACCGTCCCCATGAACTGGTGCGGGACGGCCCCCTTACCACGGCGCGGGCACTGGCATGGTTAAAAGACAACACCGGCAAACCGTTTTTTGTCTGGATACACTATTTTGATGTGCACGGTCCGTATATACAACCTGCTCCCTTTAACACTTTTTTCAAGCCGGAGGATTACGGGAAAAGCCCCCTCTTGTTGCCGGTGGTGAATGAAGGGGAGACCGGTGGAATTCCCCGTTACCAGCTGCTGGCCGATGATTCCGACGGTGTGGTCAAACACCAGCATGATGTCCGTTTTTACCTGGCCCGTTACGACTGCGGTATCCGGTACCAGGACCATATTGTGGGTGACTTATTCCGGACATTAAAGGAAATGGACCTCTGGGATGAACTGATGGTCATTGTCACTGCCGATCACGGCGAGGCCCTGGGGGAAAACGGAGTCTACTTTTACCACGGTCTCACTTTGACCCCCGACCAGATTCAAGTGCCCCTGATCGTCAAAATGCCCCGTTCCACTGGTCCGGCCGGCGTGCAGGTAGACGTGCCGGTGAGTACGGTGGACATTATGCCTACGGTCCTGGAATTAATGGGGTTCGATTACAGCCGCCTGGCTTTAGACGGGTTGCCGCTGCAGTATGCTTTAAGCACACCGGATTTTGTGGCCCAAAGGGCTGTCCATAGCGATCTGTCTTGCCAGGGAGCGATTATCTGCGGCAAGGAGCTGCACCTCTGGCCCCGTACCCCGAGCATAAGCTCACCCGGGCCTTTACATAACCCTTTACTGGTTTCTGAAGAGGTCAAAATATACCTGTTTTAAATTGGAACTGAAAGGAAGTATCAACCAATGAGCAATCCCGTGATAAGCGGTGAAAGGGCGGTTCCCGGGTTTAGTGACCCGATTACCATGGCCGAACACCTAGCCCGCTACGAGTTTGCCCTGGCTTTCGTGGCCCGCCGGGAAGTGCTGGATGCGGCCTGCGGGGTGGGTTACGGCAGCCGGATGATGGCCGGGCGGGCCATGAAGGTGGTGGGGGTGGATATTGATCAGGAGTGCCTCCAGTATGCCCGGAAAAATTATGCCCATCCTCGAGTTGTTTACCAGCAGGGGGATGTCTGCGCCCTCCCTCTCCCCGGCGGGAGCTTTGATGTGGTGGTTTCCTTTGAAACCATCGAGCACGTTGCCGATGGGGAGGCCTGCGTCCGGGAAGCCTGGCGGGTGCTAAGGCCGGGGGGCCTTTACCTGGTTTCCACGCCCAACCGGCTGCTCATTTCACCCGGCCGGGGACCCCAGGATCCCCCGGTTAACAGCTTCCACGTGCGGGAATACACCCTGGAGGAATTTCAAGAACTGGTAGGGAGCTATTTCCAGAACCTGCAACTTTTCCGGCAGAATCTTGAGGAAGAGAAGCGGGGCCGGGACCCGGCCGTAAAACCCCTTTTGCCCGGGGAGGGCGCCTGGTTTTACGTTATTGTTGGCGTCAAGGGGGCTAAATAAAGCGCTGTCCAATTTCTACGGGCCTGGCCGGCGAAATGCCCCGCTCCTGGCCCGGACGGCCTCCGGGCCTTGTTTAGATTGGACGGGATGCGTTGCCCCCTGGGAAACTTTTGAAATGGTAACCTGGCCAAGGCGTAAAGCCTTATAAGCCATTTGCCCCAATATTAGGTTAATCTCCCTGTCCTATGGCTTGGAAAACGTCCATGTTTAGTATGGGTGTTAGCTTCCCAGAGGGCAAAAATGTTGACAACGCAAATAGCTCGCCGCGATGATCCCTTGACTATTTTTTTGGAATTGCTATAATAAAAAAGTAAGCGGGTGTAGCTCAATGGTAGAGCATCAGCTTCCCAAGCTGAGGGCTGCGGGTTCGATCCCCGTCACCCGCTCCAATTTTTTGTAGCAAAATCAAGCCCTCCCGGATTCGGGAGGGTCGTTTTGTTAACATTTTGCTAACATTCATTTTTTCAGAGCCTGCTCTATGAGGGCCGCGGCCTCTTTCTGCATGCCGGGTTTAACGTCTTTTTCTGCCGCTTCAAAACAGCTACTGTTTCCGGGCCTATTTCTACACGGCGGCGGCTGCCCCGTGTCTTGGGTGCGTCAATCAGCGAGGTTAAACTCCAAGGTTCTTGCTCCGCGCAGGCTACCCCTTAGTGAATGTCCTTGGGTAATTAGGTGGCATTGCCGAGATGACCGTAGACGGTAGTGTCAAACGGCCGACTGGTTCACAAAGCGAACTGAGTGGTCTTCCGGGATATCGAAATAATTCACAAACTGCTGGCTCAACAACCCCAATAATTGTTAAAACACTGATTTGCCATTCATCCTTTAATTTGTTTTTTTAGCCTAACGAAAAATACAATTAGCCGGAATTTTCTTGACATTGAGAAATATCTCACTTTATTGTTTAAGCCAAGAAGTTATGAAAGCAGGGACTGTAGAAGTACTGCCGAGGGTTGCACGGAAACCTGGTGCGGTTGCGACAGCTATGACGGCAGCTCCGGGGAAACCCTCCGGTGGTTTAAAAGGCCGTCAGCGCCTGTACAGCCGCGACAAGGGTTTCATCAGCCCGGGCGGGGAGGCTGGTCTTCCCTTCAAAAGGCGGGATGGTGTCACTACAAGCCGCAATAACGGGGGTGAGAGTGTATCTGAGAACCAGGTGCTGAAGCGTTAAGGAAATATAGTGGCGGCACGGAAATTCTGCTTGAGCAGCCGGAGATAAGGGAGGGGAGGAAGCGATGGCTGACAAAGTCTGTGAAGTTAAAGAAGCAATTGCTGACCCGGGACCGCTGGGGTTGGCCTGTTTTGCCCTTACCACCTTTTGCCTCAGCCTGGTAAACGCCGGTCTCGTTGTAAAAGAAGCAGTCGCCGTCGTTATTGCTTTGGCGCTGGCATATGGCGGTACAGTTCAAATTCTGGCAGGCATGTGGGAATTTAAGAAAAACAACGTATTCGGTGCTACAGCCTTTTCTTCTTACGGTGCCTTCTGGGTAGCCTTTGGTTTGTTTGAGCTGTTTGGAACCCTGCAAATCTATACCATCCCTAAGCAGGGCGTCCTGTTGTTCCTTGTGGGTTGGACTATCTTTACATTTTATATGTGGATAGGCAGCTTTGCTACTAACAGAATTCTGGTTATTATATTCACTTTGTTAATTATTACCTTTATCCTGCTGGATATAGGAGCTGCGGGTATTCATGTTGCCCACACATGGGGCGGTTATATGGGGATTGTAACTGCGCTAGCTGCCTGGTATGCTTCTGCCGCTGGGATTTTAAATACACTTTTCGGGCGTGTGGTGCTACCGGTGGGGCATAGAAAATAACCCTGGAATCAGGGGTCTGAGCGGAAATTCCCGCTCGGGCCCCTTTTTGGTGCTCCCGGCATGGGCGTTAACTCCAGTATCCGTAAGCTCCTGCAGGAGCGGTTGAAGCACAAAATTAACGAGCAGAAAAGCGCGGTAGACCGGCCGTGGAAACTGAAATTCCTGCCTTTGGCGTGTTTCGTAAATACCTGTTTAGGAAGCTTTTCCGCGTGGAAGGTACAGGCTATAAAAAATTTGATTTGACAATTAATGTTTATTTTGATACTTTAAAGTCACTTGTGAAATCAAGGGAATTTATATAAAAGACCCGTCAAATGTTTTTGCTAAGACGCGATAAAGGGTACGTAAAATGAAAAGGGGGGAGACACATGCCGGAAACAAAAAAAGTTAAGGAGTTAATGGTACCGCTATCCGAATATCCGGTTGCGTACGAAACCGATACCTTAAAACACGCGATTAAAGTATTAAGGAATTACCGCGCCAGCGGTCACGAGCATCGTTCCCTGCTGGTCTTCAGCAGGACAAAGAAAGTAGGGAATGAGGAGCAACTGGTGGGGATTCTTACTACCCGGGACATCTTGAATGCCATTAAGAAAAACCGCATGCTTTACGACAATACTGAACTCTTCACTATGTCCTGGGCCTTTTTCTACCGCAGGGAACCCCTCAATGAACTCACTGTGACCAAAGTGGGGCAGGCCATCCGGCCCCTGGTCGATGCTTACGTACAGGCTGACGATACCGTAACCAGGGCCATCGAGCTGATGATGACCAGAAACGTGAATATCCTGCCCGTGTTCGAAGGTAAAAAAGCCGTAGGCATCATCAGGGCGATAGACCTCCTGGACTACATCGCCGGGATGCTGTAAAGGCCCTCACAGACTATTTTGTATTAAACGCCACGATGAGCCGTCGGCTTACCATGCGTTGGGTCCGCCCGGGGCACACAGCCTGTTAGTGGATCCGGTGCCAAACTAAAGGCATCAGGATCTTGTCTGGCTGGCTTGGACCAGGGTATAATGTAAAGAGGCTTAACAAAAGGAGGCGGATTTGATCTTATGGGCAAGCACATCAAGACCATCGGCCGCCCCTCCCTGGCCAAGACTGTTCAGGGCAGGGGCTGCGGGGAATGCCAGACTTCCTGCCAGTCGGCCTGCAAGACCTCCTGCACCGTGGGCAACCAGGCCTGCATGAAGGAGGACAAGTAATGGAAAACCTGATCCCGTCCGGGATGAGGTTTTTTTCTTGAGGGAAGGGCTATGATCCACAAGTTTATCTTTGACGATCACCGCATTGTACTGGATGTCAACAGCGGTGCTGTACACCTGGTGGATGAACTGACCTGGCACCTGCTGGACGATTATCCCCTTCTCAGCCCCCGGGATTTGGTAGCCAAGCACTCCCGTTGTTACCCGGTGTCCGAAGTGCAGGAGGCCGTTAGGGAAATCGAAGAGCTGGTCCGGGAAGGCCTGTTGTTTTCTCCCGACCCCTTAGACGGCCATTATGAACCGGCGGGTAACGAGGTGGTCAAGGCCCTTTGCCTGCACCTGGCCCATGACTGCAACCTGGCCTGTCGCTACTGCTTTGCCGGGCAGGGTCACTTCGGCGGCCCCAGCGGACTGATGCCTTTGGAAACGGGGCGGCGGGCGCTGGATTTTCTTTTTGCCGCTTCAGGTTCCAGGCGCCATGTGGAAGTTGATTTCTTCGGGGGAGAGCCGCTGTTGAACTTTTCCGTCCTGCAGGCTCTTGTAGAGTACGGCCGGCAGCGGGCTGCCCAACTGGGCAAGGTAATCAAGTTTACCGTGACCACCAATGCCTTACTCCTCACTCCGGAAGTAGGCCGCTACTTAAACGAGCACGATCTGGCGGTGGTGCTCAGCCTGGACGGGCGGCAGGAAATCCACGATGCCATGCGCATCTTTCCCGGCGGCCGGGGTTCCTACGGGCGGGTGCTGGAAAACATCAGCCGTTTTGTTTCCTCCCGGCCGGGGGGTGAATATTATGTGCGGGGCACCTTTACCCGCCATAACCTGGATTTTTCCCGGGACGTGCTCCATATGGCCGACCTGGGCTTTGAACACATCTCGGTGGAGCCCGTAGTGGCTCCTTATCAGGAGGAGTATGCCCTGCAACCCCAGGACGTGCCCCTCATCTGTGAGGAATATGAAGCACTAACCCGGCAACTACTCAGCCGCGCCCGTAAGGGTCAGCGGATAAACTTCTTTCACTTTAACATAGACCTGGACGGGGGGCCGTGCCTGCCCAAGCGCTTGACGGGGTGCGGGGCCGGGCGGGAATACCTGGCCGTCTCGCCGGAAGGAAAACTTTATCCCTGCCACCAGTTTGTGGGCCGGCCGGAATATTGCATGGGGGACGTGGAGCGGGGGATCGTTCGCCCCGAACTGGTGGAAGAGTTTCGGGCCGCCCATGTGTATAACAAAGATGCCTGCAGGGACTGCTGGGCCCGTTTTTACTGCAGCGGCGGCTGTCATGCCAATGCCCACGCTTTCCACGGCAATATCTTTACCCCCTATGAAATCGCCTGTGCCCTGATTAAAAAGAGGATTGAATGCGCCCTGTATTTAAAGGCGGCCCTTTCGAGCGAAAATGCTTAAGTTACGGACCCCCCTCTGGCCCGGGTTTAACCCGGGCTAAAATTTTCGCCATAAACTTGAAAAACAAAAGAAATTAAAAGCAAATTTGCCATATTTCGACCATAAAAGGCTTTAATGGACAAAATTCATAGTGTTATAACGCCCTTATCAGTTATATATTTATAAGAGATTGACGTGGCCTGACAGGCAACCTGTTTTTTGTATCCGGGTTGCCGGTTGTCTGGTTGTGCAGCCAGTCTTTCACCAAAGGAGTAGACACCCATGACGCTTTCAGCGCCACCAACAGAGAATGAAAATGGCCGCCGTTTTGCACGGAAGCGAGCGACATTGAGCCAAGCAGGTGCCAATGCTGTATTTTCCTCCCGCCCCAAGTTCTCTTTTGTGTCCCAATACATAGATGGTCTTAGGCAAGCGGTGCGCCGTATATTGATCGAGGACCCCCTGACTCCGGCCCAGGTAATCTGCCTGGTGGCCATTACCATGGTGGTAATGACTTACGGTTCCCTCTTGACGCGTGCTTCCGGCGGTTGGGCCCTGCTGGTGGACGACCGGGTGGTGGTCGTATGTTCCGACCGGGAGACGCTGGAGACAGCCATCCATAAAAAGTTCTATTTTGGGGAATCTGCCGGTGATTTCCTTCAGAGGGTGACCATCCGCCCGGCCGCTGTGGGAGAGGGACCGCTGTTGTTGTCTAACCAGCAACTGGAGGATACCCTTGCCCGTGCCCTGGGTGCCGGAGACAGGGGCACGGCGCTGGTGGTGAACGGCGCGATTAAGCTGGTGGTAGCCGACCGCGAAATAGCCAGCCGGTTGTTGGAAAAATTAAAAGAACGGTACAGCGTTCCCGGGGCGGATGTTCGCCTGATGGAAGAGGTGAGCTTTAAAGAGGTCCGGGCGCCGGCACATGCCATTTTAGGGTTCGAGGAGGCCCTTGATTTCATTTGCACTGGTGGGCGCCAGTTTGACCGCTACACCGTTCGGCCCGGAGATACCCTGTGGACCATTGCCGCCGCGACAGGCATGACGGTGGAAGAGTTGCAGGCCGCAAACCCGGGCTTGACCCCTGAGAGGCTGCAGATAGGCCAGAAGCTTAATTTATCCCGCGCTGTGCCGGTGATCAACGTTCTGGCTACCGCGCGGCGCACAGAAAAGCGGGAAGTGCCTTTCACGGAGGAACGGCGGCGGGATAACAGCATGTATCGAGGCCAGCAACGGATTATTCAACCGGGAAAACCCGGCCTGGAGGAGGTCACTTACCAGGTCGCCTACTTAAACGGCCGGGAAGTGAGCAGGGACGTACTGGACAGGCGGGTGATCAGGAAATCCCAGACCCGGGTAGTGGCGGTGGGCTCGCGTGTGCTCCTGGCCTCCCGTTCGGGGACGGGGGGCAGGCTGGCCTGGCCCACGGTGGGGGCCATCGAGTCGCCCTTCGGGCCGCGCTGGGGACGGCTGCATTTCGGTATGGACATAGCTGCCGGTACTGGCACCCCGGTCCGGGCCGCCGAGTCGGGACGGGTAGTCAGCGCAGGCTGGAATGGCGGCTACGGCTTGACGGTGGACGTTTACCACGGGGATGGGGTGGTTACCCGTTACGCCCACCTGTCCAGGATTGAAGTGCGGGTCGGCCAGCGGGTGGAACGCGGCCAGTTGCTTGGAAGGGTGGGAAGCACCGGCAATACCACCGGGCCCCACCTGCACTTTGAGGTGCTGGTCAACGGGCAGCCCGTGAACCCGGCGCGGTTCCTGTAATGTATAGTTTTAGCCACGCGGGTTATTAGCAGGGCGAAATCCCGCGTTTTAAAGGGATTATGCGGTTCACTTTAAAACCACACACCCCTCCTTAACTGGATGACCTTGAGGAGGGGCGTTTTTATGCGCCTTTGCATCAACCAATTATTACCATTTATAACACGCAACTTGCTTTTTTCCAGCTAAAATATGCGGTACGATTGCAGGGATAAGCTATTTAAACGAGAAAATTTTAATCAATTGTTATAATTAGTATATTGTCATGTGTTAAGATTTTTGGAGGGACGAGCTTTGCTGGACAATCAGCGGAACAACCAAATTCAGCAACCCAATAATAATGATTTAAATCCTTTTTCCCGGCCAGGAAAAAAACAAGATAGAGGAATTGAACGTTGTTTTAACGTTCCTTTTATAACCAGCCTGGCTATGAGAGAAAAACAAATTCAACAAAATTATCGCCCGATTATTGCTGTGCATAAGTGGTTTGCCCGTCGCCCGGGTTCACTGTTTCGAGCCTTGCTCCTTTCAGAATTTGTGGGCGGGGATCTGGAGACAAACTATTTCCGTTCCCATAATCTACACGGGTTGAAGGTTGCCGATCCTTTCATGGGCGGGGGAACGCCGCTCCTGGAGGCTAACCGGCTGGGATGTGATATCCTTGGCTATGATATAAATCCCATGGCCTACTGGATTGTCCGGCAAGAAATTCAACAACTAGATTTAAATGAATATCAAGAAGCGGCCAATGCTTTGGGTCAATGGTTAGAAAAAAAGATCGGTTTTTTATATCGTACCGAGTGTATTTACTGCCACAATCCGGAAGCTTACGTAAAGTACTTTATTTGGGTAAAAACTCAGCGGTGCATAGAGTGCCATCGGGAGTTTGATCTCTTTCCGGGTTATTTAATTGCAGAGAACCGCCGCCATCCCAAAAATGTCATTATTTGTTGGAATTGTGGAGCCTTGAATGAAGTGAGCGACAGGCGCCGACCCGGGAATTGCCAGGCATGCGGGTTGGCCCTGCTCCTGGCCGGTCCGGCTAACAGGAATAAATGTAAATGCCCTCATTGTGGTAAAATTAACGTGTATCCTAATCCGCAATATAGACCTCCAAAGCACCGGCTGGTTGTCATCGAATATCATTGCCCGCGCTGCCAATCCGTTCATCGGGGACGTTTCTTTAAAAAGCCCGATGATGTGGACTTGGCCAGGTACCGACAGGCCCAATCCATGTGGCAGGACGTGGAACCTATTTTTGTGCCTGATGATTTAATCCCACCCGGGGATGAGACTGCTCGGTTGCACCGCTGGGGTTATTACCGGTACCGGGAAATGTTTAACGAACGGCAGTTGTTAGGACTGGAGTTGATCTGCCGGGCTATAAATCAATACAAAAATACAAGAGTGCGCGAAGCTCTGGCCACAAATCTCTCGGATTTGCTTCGTTATCAGAACATGCTTTGCCGGTACGACACTTACGCTTTAAAATCGCTGGATATTTTTTCGGTACACGGCTTCCCGGTTGGCCTGGTTCAATGTGAATCCAATATTTTAGGCATAAAAAGTGATCGCAGAACCAACATCGGTAGCGGCGGCTGGATGAATATCGTAGATAAATTTTTAAAAGCAAAACAGTACTGCCAGCATCCCTTTGAGGTTACTTTTCATAACGGCCGCAAGAAAAAAATATACACCAGTGGAGAATGGATAGGGGAATTCCGTGAATATAACGGGCAGTTAGAGTTGAAAAATGTGGACATAAGGTGTGAAAGTTCTACAGCTGCCGAACTGCCACCTGGAATTTTGGACGCCGTAATCACGGACCCACCCTATTTTGCCAACGTTCAGTACGCTGAATTAATGGACTTTTGCTATGCTTGGCTCCGGCGCTTGGTTGGTAAAGATAATCCTGTTTTTGCAGGACCCAGTACGCGTAACGAAAATGAACTGACAGGCAACGCTACCCTGGAACGCGGGCTTGATTATTTTACCCAGGGTTTGTCGCAAGTTTTCCGCCGTTTTTCAGCTGCTCTCAAGCCGGGGTCCCCTTTTGTTTTCACGTTTCATCATAACTCTCTTGAGGCTTATTATCCCGTAGTTGTAGCTCTTCTTGATGCCGGATTGGTTTGCACGGCTTCCATTCCTTGCCCTGCCGAGATGAGTGCCTCGATTCATATTAACGGTACGGGTTCATCGATCGTTGATACCGTTTTTGTTAATCGATCTACTGGAACCATTTCTCGACGAATTTTAACCAGAGATGTGGCCGGAATTGCCCGGCTGGTGTTGGATGACTTGGGAAGGCTGGAAGCGGGTGGTTTGAAGCCAACTCTGGGTGATGCCCGGTGTGTGCTGTACGGTCATTTGGCTCGCCTGGCCGTTTGGTACCTTCGTCATTCATGGGATGTTAATTTACCCTGCACTGATAAATTAAACCGGATTGACCTTTTTGTTCAGGAATTAGGTGGACTTAAAGTAATAGAGGGATATTTGCCAAAGGATATCGCCGTTCGTTGCAAGAGATGGGAAACGGTTCGCGAGGTAGATGCTGATTATGGAGAGGAAGAGGATGAGGTATCCTTTTGAAGTTTCCTATACAGAACTTCAGGCTGAACTGGATTCTTTTGTTTCAATAATTTTCTCTTCTTTAGAATCCGAGTTTCTAGTGCTACCCAAAGGGCCAGGTTTTGTAGAATATCCAAATTTTGAGAAGGCATACCAGATTCTCAAAAAAGCAACTAATGGTTTCACCAGTTTTAATACATCAGCTATTTTGAAGGCGGTAAAGCAAGCTCCGCTTTGTCTTATTGTTTTGCGTACGATCCTGGGCTTCACTCCACCAGAGTGGGCATACGTTGCGACCCAAAGAACAGGAGTTGAAATAACTCAAGGCTTCGCAAGGGCCTTGGATCGGAGAATTAGATTTTCACCTTTTTCTGCGCTACGTTTAACTCAATTGACTGAGAAACGATTGATAGCGTTGATTGAAACAGCCGGCCAACTGCTTACATTACCGGTTGTAGAGGCAGGTATTGGTGAGATACACCGACTGGACAAGGCAGACACAAAGGAAGGCCTGACTTCCGTCCAAAGTCTAGCCCAACTAGGTGTTCCGTACGCTATGCTCCTATATGAAAGGCTCCTTGGCAGGCCTTTTGCCGGACATCGTGATTCCGTTTCGGAGCTAATTGGAGATAGCCTTGAATCCGCTATCGAGGATATTCTTACTGGGGCCGGAATTAGCTTTCGGAAAACTAAACGGGCTGAAAAAATACCGGGATTTGATCAGGCTCCGGATTTTATTATCCCAGATGAATTTTCGCCACAGGTTGTGATTGAAGCTAAAATTACAGAAGATGACGGTACTGCGAGAGATAAAGTAACCCGTATTCAGCACCTTGCCAGTTTAAGTACCCAGGGCCGGCATGATGAAAGTCCAAGGTTTGAAGTCATAGCCTGCATTGCCGGTCGCGGCTTTGGTGTTCGCCGGGAGGATATGAAAAAATTACTCCTGGCTACACGTGGGAAGGTGTTTACTGTAAAAACTTTAGATAAACTTGTGGAATGTTCGCGCCTGAAGGAGTTCCGAACAAAGTAAGAAGGGGTCTAAGGTTTCTGGCCATTTAAGCGTAATGAGCTTTCTTAAAAATGTTTTATGTTATATATGGTTCTGTTTCAGTCTGAAGAACAATTGTGGTATAATGGTCGAAAAACAGTTTGCTTTATAAAGGGGTTGTAGTCATGGCTTTTTCTTACCGTGAACGCAAAAAACGGCGCCAGAGGATTGCCTTCATTATCCTCACCGTTTTCCTTTCCCTGGGTTTATTGGGGACTTCCATCGGCTGGTTTTTTGACCTTCCTTCTTCCGACCAACCTTCCGGGGCGGAGCCGCCGTCTCCGGAAAAAATAATTGCAGAACTGGAGTCGCAGGCCAGGGCCAACCCGGAGGATGCCGACGTTGCCGCCCGGCTGGCCAGGGCCTACCTGGATGCGGGAAAGATGGATCAGGCTCTTAAAACCTACGAAAAAGCCGTGCAACTGAGACCGGAAAACAGTGATTTTCGCATCGAGCTGGCCCTGGTGCAGTTTTTGCTGGGACGTTACGACGAGGCCGTAGCCAATTTAAAAGAAGAAATCAGGCGTCACCCGGACAATGCCCGGGCCCACTATTATTACGGACAGGTGCTGGCCCTGGGGAAGGGGGACTACGAAGGCGGCATCCGGGAGCTGGAAAAATTTATTCAGCTTGCCGGTCAGGGGGATGACGTGGCCCAGGCGCGTAAAATGATCGAGGAGTGGAAGGCGCAGTTGAAAAAGTAAACAAGCGGACCCGCTTACTGCGACTGGTGTATGTGTATCAACCGGTAACTGGTTTTGGATAACGCCAGGCCCGGCGTTTAGACGAGCAGGGAACTGGCGGAGTAACTCGGACCAGGCGGGTTTGCCTTTAGTTTCCTCTAGGAGGAGGACCCCGCTGACGTTATAATTAAGTGAGAAAAGTCTTAAATAAGGCCCCCGGGAGGAGGCCCTTATTTTTTAATGCTTATCCGATTAATCAGCTAATTAACCACAATAAAATGTTGTTAGAGGGAGAGGTGAACGCCTGTGAACATTTACCCGCTCATTAAAACGCAATCTCCCCCCGGCACGGGGCAGCTTATGCTCTGGTTCTGGTTGAAAATAATGGCCGTTTTTGTAGCCCTGGTGTTTGTCCTGGTCATACGGGTACCCGGGCAAATACGGGGATACGTTTACCATATCTTTCGCGAGGCGGCCCGGGCCCAGGCGATGATCAGCACCCGCCATATGCTCACCCTATCCGACGGTCATTTCTTAGTGCGCTACTATCCCGGGGATGCCGACAGCGCCCGGCTGGTGTTAAAAGCAGCCCGGGAGTTCTACCCGCTGGTAGCGCGGGACTTTCGTTTTTCCGCCGGGAAAAAGATCCTCCTGGTTGTCCATCCCACCCGGGAGTCGCTGAATGCCAGTTTTGGCTGGCCGGCCAGCGAAAGTGCCATGGGCGTGTACTGGGCGGGGGTGATCAGGGTTCTTTCGCCCCGCGCCTGGATCGATGCCCGTGACCCCCAAAAGGTGGAAGAGGTTTTTGTTGGCTCGGGGCCGGTGGCTCATGAGTTAACCCACCTGGTGGTGGACTATCTTACCCGGGGCAACGTGCCCCGCTGGTTCACCGAAGGGGTCGCCCAGTACGAGGAATACAGGCTCACCGGCTTCCGGTTTGCTGGAACCGGGGATTTTGCGGGGCAGCCGCTTTATGACTTTGGGGAGATGGAGCGAAATTTTGATGAACTGCCCAACCAGACCCTGGCCTACTGGCAGTCCCTGGCGGTCGTGGAATACCTGGTGGAAGTATATGGCGAAGAAAGTTTGCATAAAATTTTAGCAGCGCTGGGACAAGGGCGGGATATGAATGGCGCCCTGCAACAGGTTACCGGACGGGATCTGGACCGGTTCGCTGCCGGCTTCCGCTCGTGGCTCGGGCAAAAACTATAAGAAAAAGTCAAAACGTAAATATTCAATAAAACCGTTATAAGGAGGATGCGGCGCTGTCCGGAGCGAACGACTTGCGAAGCGCCGGTAACAGCACCCGGTGAACCCAGCACTCACTGGCAATGAAGCTCTTTCCAAGCCTGCTGTGACAAGATAGTAAGTTGTAATCTTTCCAGTATAGCATTTTCAGTGAGTGCTGGGCGGCTCGGCTCTCGAGGACGCCAAACGAAATCAAATGGAAGAACACCTGTTGGTGGCACATCGGGCAGTTTAATATGGTCGGGAGGTAACAGTGTCGATGGTAATCCGCAGAGAGCCAGAGCCGGCCCGAAGCTAGCCGCGGTGCGCATCTTACGTGGAGCACTGGAGTGAGCGGGGACAGCGCCGCATCCCACCGGGTTCACTGAATATTTACGTCAAAACTATTCTCCCCCGGTGCCTTTACGGATGATTGTTGGAAAAGCCGGCTTTGTGGCAGGAATTGTGGAGGGGGATCGAGAATATAGGTTTTAGTTTTTTTATGACGGGAGGAAAATGTTTTCTATGGATAGATTGGTTGTTGCCGGGGGAATATCCCTGCGGGGACGGGTTGCCATTAGCGGGGCCAAAAACGCTTCCCTGGCCATTTTGTGTGCTGCCGTCATGGCCGGCGAACTGGTAACTCTGGAAAATGTACCCGACATCAGGGATGTACAGGTAATGGTTGACATCCTCCGCTCCCTGGGGGCGCAAGTACACCGCACCACCCCCAGTGGCAGCTTGCGCATCCTCATGACAGACCCGCCTGCCCAAATGCCTCCTTACCACCTGGCTAAGCAGCTGCGTGCTTCCAATTTGTTGCTGGGTCCCCTGTTGGCCCGTTTTGGCCGGGCGGAAATCCCCCTCCCCGGGGGATGCAACATCGGAACAAGGCCCATGGATTTACATTTCAAAGGCCTGACCGCCCTGGGAGCCCAGCTTTTCCTTGAACGGGGTACAGTGGTCGCGCGGACCGCCAGGCTCGAAGGGAACCGGGTGTACCTGGATTTCCCCAGTGTAGGAGCCACGGAAAATATCATGATGGCCGCTTGTCTGGCCCGGGGGCAGACGGTGATCGAGAATGCCGCCCGGGAACCGGAAGTGGTGGATCTGGCCAACTTTTTGAACTGCCTGGGAGCCAGGGTGCGGGGAGCAGGCACCGATGTAATCAAAATCGAAGGGGTGGATTCCCTGGGCGGTTGCCTGCGTTATGCGGTTATCCCCGACCGCATTGAAGCGGGCACCTTTATGGTGGCGGCGGCTGCCACCCGGGGAGACGTGGTCTTGGAAAATGTCATCCCCCGTCACCTGGAACCATTGATTGCCAAACTGCGGGAGGCCGGGGTGGAAGTGGAGGAAGAGGAGGACCGCGTCCGGGTCAGGGCCAGCGGCCCTTTGAACCCCATCGACATTAAGACCATGCCTTATCCGGGGTTTCCCACGGATATGCAGTCCCAAATGATGGCTCTTTTGTCCACCGTTCCCGGCACCAGCGTGATCGTGGAAAATATCTTTGAAAACCGCTTCAAAGTAGCCGATGAACTGAAACGCATGGGTGCGCGGATCAAGGTGGAGGGCCGCCTGGCTGTGGTGGAAGGCGTGGAGCGGCTGCAGGGTGCCTGCGTCCGGGCTACCGACCTGCGGGCGGGGGCTGCCCTGGTGGTGGCCGGTCTCATGGCTGAAGGTGAAACCCGGATCGGCAACGTAGTCTATATAGACCGGGGCTATTTCAATTTAGAACAAAAGCTGAGGATGCTGGGTGCCCGGGTCTGGCGCGCTTCATCTGAAGCGGATGCTCCGGCGCAAAACGGTACGACCAGGAAAAGCGCCATGGTTTAAAAAACTACAGGTTAACGGGAAGAGTCGATGCAAATTACACTGCTGTGTGTTGGAAAGCTAAAGGAAGATTTCCTGCGCCTGGCCCAAAGGGAATACCTCAAGCGGCTCAAGCCCTATGCCCGGCTTGAGGTGATGGAGGTCAGGGAGGAGGCCCTGCCCCCAACCGGGGAAAAAGGGGCGGTGGAGGCAGTCCTGAAAAAAGAGGGGGAGCAACTGTTACACAGGATTCCGGAAAACAGCTATGTGATCGCCCTGGACAGGGAGGGAGTGATGCTTACCTCCGAGGAATTTGCCGGCTTCCTGCACGACCTCAGTTTGCAGGGGCAGAGCAGGTTGTGTTTTATCATCGGGGGGAGCGCAGGGCTGGCCGGAGCCGTCCTGGCCAGGGCCTCCATGCGGCTTTCCTTTTCTAAATTTACTTTTCCCCACCAGTTAATGCGCATTATCTTGCTGGAACAGGTATACCGGGCTTTTAAAATCATCCGTGGTGAAAGGTACCACCGCTAGGAAATACCGGCCCGGAAGAAGCCGGATGGTACCGGATGACAGCAGGAATTGATCATTTTTTGACGAACTGGCTAAAAAGATTTTAAGGAAATTAACTTTTCTTTTGTTAAAATTTTTTATTGTTAATTTGGGCCTTTCCGGGAGGAATAGGTTAAAACGCATCGAATTACATAGTGTTGGAGGCCCGGCAGAAAGGGCTAATGGAAAAGTTCGTGAGGAAAGGGACAAATCTTTATTTTTAAAAACTAAAAGGAGGTAGCGTGATGTACGTAGTAACTGTGGATCGCGACAAGTGCGAGGGTTGTGGCGAGTGTGTGGACTCCTGTCCGGGCAGCGTGCTGGAAATGAAGGATGGCAAGGCGTTCGTGGTCAATTCCGATGATTGCCTCGGGTGTGAAACATGTGTTTCCGTCTGCCCGTCGGGAGCAGTGACACTGGAAGAAAGGTAGGTAATTTAACGGAGGAGGGGTGAGAGGAGTAAAGGTTGTTGTGGCTTTAAGTTCAGGTAATTTCAAGTATGGGTGCTGCGAGAGGCAAAGATACATTTAGCGTTAGTAAAGGAGGCGTGCTGATGTTTGAACCAAAGAGGCCTCAAAAACAACTGAAATATGAAGAGCTCCGGATTTATACCGATGAGGAACTGAAAAACTTTACCGAAGAAGAATTAAAAGAATTTAAAATAAAACATGAAATCCCCGCCGTGGAAGAGCTGGAGAAGGGACCGTGGCCCAGCTTTGTGGCTGATGCCAAGCAGGAGGCCCTGCGCCGCAGAAAGCTTGCCGACGACCGGATGATGATTGACCGGTACGTGGTGGAAGACCTGCTGGGCCAGCTGGAGCTTTCCTTTAAAGACGGCGAGACTCACTGGAAGCACGGCGGTATCGTGGGCGTTTTTGGCTATGGTGGCGGCGTCATCGGGCGGTACTCCGATGTGCCGGAAAAATTCCCCGGTATTGCCCACTTCCATACCATCCGCGTCAACCAGCCAGCCAGCAAGTTCTATAAGACCGACTTCCTGCGCGCCCTGTGTGACCTGTGGGAATACCGGGGCAGCGGCCTTGTGAATATGCACGGTTCCACCGGGGATATTATCCTTTTGGGAACCACCACCGAACAGCTGGAGCCCATTTTCTACGACATGACCCATGAACTGGATCAGGACCTGGGCGGTTCCGGCTCCAACCTGCGGACTCCCTCCTGCTGTATCGGTAAAGCCCGCTGTGAATGGGCCTGCTACGACACCCAGGAAATGTGCTATGAGATGACCATGCATTACCAGGACGAGCTGCACCGTCCGGCCTTCCCGTACAAGTTTAAGTTCAAGTTCGACGGCTGCCCCAACTGCTGTGTGGCATCCATTGCCCGTGCCGACATTGCCTTTATCGGCACATGGCGTGACGAAATCCGCATCGATCAGGAAGCCGTGAAGGCATACATTGCCGGCGACATTGTGCCCAGGGGGGGCTCCCACAAGGGCAGGGATTGGGGCAAGTTTGACATTCAAAAGGAAGTCATCAACCTCTGCCCGTCCCAGTGCATGTGGATGGAAGACGGCAAGCTGGTGATCGACAACAAGGAATGCGTGCGCTGCATGCACTGCATTAACGTGATGCCGCAGGCGCTCAGACCTGGCACGGATACCGGCGTGAGCATCCTGGTGGGTGCAAAAGCCCCCATCCTGGAAGGCGCGCAAATTTCGCAGGTGATCGTGCCCTTCATGAAAGCGGAGCCGCCCTATGACAACGTTAAAGAAGTTATCGAGAAAATCTGGGAATTCTGGATGGAAGAAGGAAAGAACCGCGAGCGTGTTGGAGAGCTCATCCAGCGTGTTGGCTTGCCCAAGTTCCTGGAGGTAATCGGCCTGCCGCCTGCACCGCAAATGATCAAGGCGCCGCGTGCCAACCCGTACATCTTCTGGAAGGAAGAGGACGTACCCGGCGGATTTGAAAGAGACATTAAAGATTTCCGGGCCAGACACAAGAGGTAAATAATAAGGGGGTTTGTTGGATGGCTCTTTCCACTGGGAAATACGGTAAATTCGATCCGCAGAATCCAACCAAAGACAGGATTACGGATATTGGTCCCCGCCACTACTGGGAAAACTTCCCGCCCAGCATTCAAAAGAACTACGGCAAGTGGCTGTACCACGAGATCCTCGAGCCGGGCGTGCTGGTACACGTTTCCGAAACGGGGGACAAGGTCTACACGGTCAGGTGCGGTTCGCCCCGCCTGATGACCGTACAGCACGTGCGGGAAATCTGCGATATTGCCGACAAATACTGCGACGGCTATGTGCGTTTCACCACCCGCAACAACATCGAGTTTATCGTGGACAGCCTTGAGAAGGTGGAAGCTCTTAAAAAGGATCTGTGGAGCCGCAAGTTTGTTTCCGGGAGCTACAAGTTCCCCATCGGCGGCACTGGGGCCGGCATCACCAATATCGTGCACACACAGGGATACGTGCACTGCCACACCCCGGCCACTGACGCTTCTTCCCTGGTCAAGGCCGTCATGGACGACCTGTTTGACTACTTCACCGGCATGACCCTGCCGGCCAAGGTGCGGGTGGCGGTGGCCTGCTGCCTGAACATGTGCGGTGCGGTCCACTGTTCGGACATCGCCCTGCTCGGCATTCACCGGAAGCCCCCGATCATTGACCACGAGGTCATTGATCAGGTCTGCGAGCTTCCTCTGGTCATTTCTTCCTGCCCCCTGGGTGCCATTTCGCCCGACAAGACCCCGGAAGGCAGGAGGACCCTCAAGATTAAGGTTGAGCGCTGCATGTTCTGCGGCAACTGCTACACTATGTGCCCGGCTCTGCCCATTGCCGACAAGGAAGGCGACGGCGTAGCCATACTGGTGGGCGGCAAGATCTCCAACGCGGTCAGCGAGCCCAAGTTCTCCAAGGTAGTGGTGGCTTACCTGCCCAACAACTTCCCGCGGTTCCCGGAAGTGGTCCAGACCGTGAAGAAGATTGTGGAGGTTTATGCTGCCGATGCCCGGAAGCACGAGCGCCTGGGCGACTGGGCCGAGCGTATCGGTTGGGAGAAATTCTTTGAGAAGACCGGTATACCGTTTACCGAGCACCTCATTGACGATTACCGCCTGGCCTACGACACGTTCCGGACCAGCACCCAGTTCAAGTTCACGGAAGCAGCCTGGAATGTTTGCAAGGCAGCCGGCGGAATTGACTAAATCTGTGGCGGGCAGGCGTTTTGCGCAAAACGCCTGCCCCGGTCACTTCTATTTATGGCGAGAGAAAGGGTGGGATTACCTGATGGAAGAGATTAAAAAAGCGATTTTAGAGTTTGCCAGTGCCAGCAAGAAAACCAGGTTCTATTTTAAGGATATGGAAAAGGCGGTGCAGGAAAAAGTTCCCGGTGCCAAAGCCAGGGAAATTAAGAAGGCTGCCAGTGAGCTGATCAATGAGGGTACGCTGATTTACTTCTCCACCGGCAGCACCACCATGTACGGCTTGAAGGACAGGTGCGCTTCCGACGAGCCACAGCAATAGACCTTTAATAGACCTGGTTGATCTTTTTGTTCTGATGGTGGCTCAGGACGGCTTGCTATTCGCTACGAGTAGCAGCCTTAATTTTTGTCGGATAGGGAGGTGTACCATGGAAAACGCAAACGTCTCCCAAACCTTTATAGAAAAGCAGGTGAACATGCTGCAGAGCAACCCCGGTTGTGCCACGGCCAAATACAACCTGGGGGTAATGCTCATGGAGCAGGGCAGGCTGGATGAAGCAAAAATTCTCTTTGAAGAAGCCATTGCCGACGGTACCAGGATGTTTGAGGCTTACGTCAACCTGGGTTATATCTATTTCAAACAGGGGAACCTGGAAAAAGTAGAGGAATGCAACCGCAGGGCGGTGCAAATAGAACCCCGTTATGCCCGTGGTTATGCCAATCTGGGGTTTGCCTACCTGCAGATGGAAAGAACCGATGAAGCCATCGAAGTGCTCCACAAAGCCATCGAATTAAACCCCAGGATAGTCCAGGCGTGGTGCAACCTGGCCAACGCCTATCTCCAAAAAGGCGAACTGGATCGGGCCATAGAGACCAACCAAAAACTGCTGGAAATGGCACCGGATTTTTCACTGGGTCATAACAACCTGGCCTACGCCTACTACTTGAAGGGGGATATGGTCCGGGCCGCCGGGCACCTGAAGCGGGCCCTGGAGCTGGGATTTGAGGCTCACCCGGATTTTTTGAAGGAGATGGAACCATACCTCAAGAAATAAAATGATGACAGGGGGAACTGCCTGTGCCCATCTACGAGTTCAGATGCCTGAATTGTGGCGGTCTTTTCGAAAAGCTGTTTTTGAACCCCAATGAGCAAGTGGAAATTCGCTGCCCCCAGTGCCAGTCCGACTCCTTCGAGCGTGTGATCAGCCGGGTTAATTACGTGGACAAGACGGGAGCGGGCAGGAGCGCGCCGAAAGTGGTCACCAAGTCGTGCAGCCCGGGGAATACCTGCGCGACCTTTGAAATACCGGGGCCGGGTGAAAAATAGACACGGGGAGTCGATCATGAGGGGAAGGCCTCCTTTAAAGGACTATATTCAAATACCCAAATGCCCTTTTTGTGGCATGAACATTGAGCGGCCTCAAGAGGTGGTGGCCACAGCAAACTCGCCCGGAATGCCCGTGGGCTCCTGCACGTGCGGCGCGGTATACGCCTTTGACGTCTCGGGCCGGAACCTGGGTTCCGCTTTCATAGAAGCACTTGTGTTTGCGTGCAACATGGACTGGGATATGGCCTGGGGGCTGCTCCCGGATAAAGACTACCGGGAAGAGATCGTCAAAAATTACGACCTGCAAAACCACCTGATCATTCCGGGAGGTTTTTTTGAGGGCAGGAAAATTGCTGGAGTCCTTTATTTCATCAGGCTGAACAGGGATATGCTCGAGGTTACCCGCCAGAGTGTCACGAAGTTGCTGGACAGGCCCGCTATAACTAATGTACCATGGAAAAAGGCAGATTTTAATGAAGGGAAAAAAGTTTCCAAAAAAGAACTGGAGGCCTGGGTGAAGGAGTACCGGGTGGAAAACGTGCTCCGGGCCGCCCGTCAGGACGCAAAGATTCTCTGGCTGCTAAGGCGGTTGCTGTGTGCCGGTGACCCTCTCCTCCGTTTGCGGGCGGCTGACTTGATGGGCAAGGCGGCCAAAATAATTGCATTGGAAAACCCCGGTAAAGTATCAGAGCTTTTGAAAGCGCTGCTCAATTCCCTGGCCGACACCGGCGCGTCAAGCTGGGCAACGCTCGACGCCGTGGGGGAAATTATGGGCAACTCCATTGATAAATTTTCCGGATACCTTCCAGCTTTAGTGCCGCTTTTGCATGAGGAACATTTGCAGGCGGATGTCCTGCGGGCCCTGCGCAGGATTGCCTGCGCAAATCCGGAACTGCTCAGGAGGTTTTCGTCCCTTTTTATCTCCCTCCTTGGACATTCCAACCCGGAAGTGCGGGGTTATGCGGTCCTTATTCTCGGTGCCCTGGGGGAAACCGGGGTAAGGAGGGAACTGGAATCACTGCGGGGAGACGGCTCGGAAATAGTCCTCTACGAGAGCGGACAGTTAATTAAAAAGTCTGTTGGCCGGCTTGCTGAAGACGCTCTAAGGGATATGAACCAGCTATAAGTAATTTTTCCCTTGAGCAGGAATCGTCAGAAGCCATGCCGAATAATCAATCGTGAAAGTTATTTTTTTTCTATAAAATAAAAGGCTGTTAAGTCACACCGGTAGAAAGGGAGGGGTTTGATGGCGGGTCATTAAATAAAGCAGATACGGGCTGTGGGGGAGAAGTAAAAGAGGAGGTGTCGATTTGTGACCTACTTTATTGCCCAAATACTGCCCTATATAACGGTTACCGTTTTTGTTCTCGGGGTTGTTTACCGCCTCTGGCGCTGGGCGGCATCGCGGATCGTGCACAACATTACCCTTTCGCCATTTCCCCAGACCAAAACAGAGGTTGCGGGCATTTACCTGCGGGAAATTCTGCTTTTTCGCAACGTCTTCAACTTCGACCGCCCGCTGTGGGTAGGCGCCTGGCCCATGCATATAGCTTTGCTCAATGTGATTGGCGGTCACGTGGTGGGCTTTTACTTCCTGGGCAAGCAGTTTGTTTACCTGGGGGCCTCTGAAGCCCTGAGCAAGTATTTATCCAACCTGCTGGGAACGGTTTTTGGAATAATCCTGCTGGCCGGGTTGCTGTACCTCTTATACAGGCGGATTGCCATTGACAAGGTCAGGCAGGTGTCCAACCCGAGCGACTATCTCATGCTGCTTTTGCTCATTTCCATTGTATCCATAGGCAACTTCATGCGCCTGGTTCCGGAATACGGCATGCACTACGAACCGGTAAAGGAGTATTTTACCACTCTTATCCTGTTCCAGCCGGCAGCAATTCCCGAAGGTAATCCTTTCTTCATCGCCCACTTGTTGCTGGCCCAGATCCTGATTATGATCCTCCCCTTCAGCAAGCTGATGCACCTGTTTGGTATGTTCGGCATGCGCTGGATTGAAAACCGGGTCTATAAGGAGCCGGCTCCCGGGTTGCCCAACGTGGACGTGGCCGCTGCCCGGGCCAGGGGAACCGGCCTTTCGTCCGCCGGCAGCACAGACGTGGCTTAGAGGGGGTGTAACAGTTGCCAGAGTACAAGGGTTTGAAAATGCCGGCAAAAGCCACAGCCGAGGAGATGCGCCAGATACACATCGAGCCGGTGCCCGATGATCAAAAGGTTGAAAAGGCCATCCAGTACCTGGACGAGATGCGCAAGAAGTTCCGTTCTTTCGTGCTGGCCATGGAGTCGTGCGTGAAATGCGGCCTGTGTGCCGAAAACTGCCATACCTATCTGGGGACCAGGGATCCGAACAATATTCCCACCAACCGGGCGGAGCTGATCCGGAAAATATACCGGCGTTACTTTACCCTGGAAGGGCGCTGGTTCGGTAAACTGGTGGGGGCGGAGGACCTGAACCTGGACATCATCGAACAATGGTATTCTTACTTTTACCAGTGCAACGAGTGCCGGCGTTGTGCCCATGTCTGTCCCTTTGGCATCGATACCTGCGAGGTGACCATGATTGGACGCCAGATACTCCACTGGCTCGGCATTGTGCCCAAGTTGCATGCCAGTGTGGGAGCGGCCATGGAAAGGACGGGCAACCATACCGGCCTGACCAAGCCGGCCATTGTGGATACCCTGGAGTTTCTTTCCGAGGAAATTAAAGATGAGTTCGGCGTCGACGTGGAATTCCCCGTGGATAAAGAGGGGGCAGACATCATGTACGTGCCCTCCTCCGCCGACTTCCTGCTCAACCCGTATACTTTGATGGGTGCGGGGATGTTTTTCACGTATATCGGCGCCAACTGGACCATACCCAGCACCATCACCGAAGCGGGTAATTTCGGCCTGCTTTTCGACCAGCAGCACACCATGCGGCACAACTTCACACGCCTTTTGCATGCAGCCCAGAAACTTGGCGTCAAGAAGATTGTCTGGGGTGAGTGCGGTCACGGCTGGCGGGCATGGAAGATGTACCTACCGGGTATGGCCGATTTGCCCATCCGCTGGCCCATTACCCACATTCACGACGAAGTGGCCTACTACATTCGCACCAATCAGCTGAAGCTGGATCCTTACAAAATCGGCCGGCCGGTAACCCTTCACGACCCCTGCAACTACGTGCGGGCCTGCGGTCTGGCTGAAACAATGCGTACGGTGATCCGGGCATGTGTGGCCGATTTCCGGGAAATGTACCCGAACAAAGAAAATAATTTCTGCTGTGGCGGCGGTTCGGCCATACTCTTTGACGACCCCGAAATGTACCAGCTGCGCATAAAGTTCTCCCAGAAAAAGGCAGAGCAGGTCCGGGCTACCGGAGTGGGCAAGGACGGAAACGGCATCCTGTGCGCACCGTGCTCCATCTGCAAAGCCCAGCTGTATCCGATGGTAGAAGAACACGAACTGGGAGTGGAGGTTAAAGGTTTAATTGACCTCGTAGGTATGGCCCTGGTCTGGAAGTAAGCTGGAAAAAACGAGTTTTCTTAAATCATTGACTTGTTTATCGAGGAGTGATATTCTTTTAAGGGGGTGGTCGGGCTCCACACGGGCTCCACAGGCACCTGGCCCGGGGTTATTAATAAACACCTGGTGATCTTTTATGGGTTATGGGTTATGGGAAAGGCATATGTTAAACAATGATAAACTAATGGAGGTGTTAAGTACATGCCATCCATCAACGTAAATGGTGTGGAAATCGAGCAGGACGAGGACGGATTCATTGTTGACCCGAATCTTTGGAACGAGGATGTAGCCAAGGCGCTCGCTGCTCAGGAAGGTATCTCCGAGTTGACCGAGGAGCACTGGAAGGTAGTTAACTACCTGCGCAACTACTACCTGCAGTTCCAGATTGCCCCCATGATCCGCAAGCTCTGCAAAGAGACCGGCTTCAGCCTGAAGAAGATCTACGAGTTGTTCCCGTCCGGCCCGGCTAAAGGTGCCTGTAAAGTGGCCGGGTTGCCGAAACCGACCGGTTGCGTGTAATACCGGGAATAACAGGTAATGTGCGTTTATTTTTGGTTAAATTAACGGGTCGCCCGGCTTAAGGGCGACCAACCTATCTGCAAACTGCTTTCGGGGCACGGACTTAAGCAATGAATGCCGGCAGGCGACGGGTTATCCGGCAGTGTAGCTTATGGCTGTGCCCATTTCTTGGTACGGGGTGCTCGGCGTGAGGCATGACATGAGTGCCATGAGGGAAGTGAAACAAAAATGCAGCGATATCATATACCTCGCCTGGTAATTGGCGCACCCCGGGGCCGCTCTGGAAAAACCACGGTAACCATTGGCCTGCTGGCTGCCCTGGTCTATGGCTTAAAACTGGTGGTGCAGCCCTTTAAAAAGGGGCCGGACTTTATAGACCCCGGCTGGCTCAGCCGCATAGCCGGCCGGGCGTGCCGCAACCTGGATGGTTTTCTCATGTCCCGCGAAACAATCCGGTCTTCCTTCGTGCGCCACAGCCGTGATGCCGACATAGCCGTGGTGGAAGGGGCTATGGGCCTTTTTGACGGCGTGGACCTGGAGGGGAGCGGCAGCACCGCGGAAATAGCCAGGGCCATTGCCGCGCCGGTGATTCTGGTGGTGGACACCACCCGGATGACCCGCAGTGTGGCCCCCCTGGTACAGGGGTTTATCCATTTCGATCCCCAGGTGACTGTCGCCGGGGTAATCTTAAATCAAGTGGCCCGCCCGCGCCACGAACAAATGCTGCGCGGGGCCCTGGAAAAATACTGCGGGGTCTCCGTGCTGGGCGTGATCCCCAAGGGTAAAAAGTTAATCATCCCCGACCGCCACCTGGGGCTAATTCCCGCCGGGGAGCGGGACGAGCTGGATCAGGCGCTGGAGGAAATTGCCCGGGTGGCCCGGGAATGTTTGGACCTGGAGGGGATTTTAGCCATTGCCCGCCAGGCTCCGCCCCTGGAGGATATTTCCGGTGGAGTGAAAGCTGCCGGGGAAAAACCGCGCACCGGCGGTCCATTGATCGGCGTGTTTCGTGACCGGGCCTTCTCCTTCTACTACCCTGAAAACCTGGAGGCACTGGAGGAAGCCGGGGCAAGGCTCATTTTTATCGACGCCCTGCGGGATTCGGAGCTGCCGGAAGTGGACGCCCTTTACATTGGGGGCGGCTTTCCCGAGGTATTTGCCGGACAGCTGGAAGCAAATGAAGGTTTGCGTAAAGGCGTGTGCCGGGCCATTGAAGCCGGCCTGCCGGTGTATGCGGAATGCGGCGGTTTGATGTATCTGGGCCGCCGGCTGACCTGGCAGGGCCGCACCTACCAGATGTGCGGCGCACTGCCCTTTGATGTGGTGATGGATGGCAAGCCCTGCGGCCACGGGTATGAAGTGGTGGAAGTAACCGGGGAAAATCCCTTTTTCCCCACCGGCAGTCTCATCCGGGGGCATGAATTTCACCACTCCCGCCTGGTGAACATGGATCCGGAGTTGCGCTACGCTTTCCGGGTGCTGCGGGGCTGCGGCATAGACGGGGAGAAAGACGGCCTCGTCTACAAAGGTGTTCTGGCGGCCTATAACCACATTCATGCGCTGGCCGTGCCCCAGTGGGCGGAAGCACTGGTAGGCCGGGCGCGGCAATGGCGCAGGACAACCAGGATGGCTAAATAGCTAAATAGAAAAGCGGGGATAAGGGAGAGGCGGAGAAGGCGCCGCAGAGGGTACTCTGCGGCGCAACGCTTTTTACGGGTACTAAGACCGGAGGCGGGTGCCGGGGACCGGCACTGTTTTCTGCACGGCAGACTTGCGTCCGGACCGGTGCCGGAGTCACTGCGGGAGAAATTTGGCAGTGAAATTTTCCCGATCATGTTTTAGTTAATTTTAGCTCATACTAAACTTACAATTTTACCAAAAAGGGGTTAGGGCACGATGAAACTGGCGCACGATTCCTTCCGCCGGCCCATTTTATTGTTGGCCCTGGTTGTCCTGGCCGCGGGATTGGCGGTTGCTACCAGGCAATCGCCGGCTCAGGAGCGCACCCTGTACTGGGGACTGAGCGGCGATGATGTGAGCAGGGTGCAGCAGCGCCTGCTGGACTGGGGATTCTATGACGGGCCGGTGGACGGTTTCTACGGCAGCGAAACCCAGCAGGCGGTGGTGGATTTTCAGCTGAACAACGGCCTGGTTCCCGACGGCGTGGTGGGCCCCGATACCTGGGCCGCCTTGGGCTTTCCCCCGGTTCCCGCGGCAGCACCACCTCCGGAACCCCTGGCCGTGTCCCGGGGAGTAACCAACCGGGATGCGGTTTATTTGCTGGCAAAGGTTATTGAAGGGGAGGCGGCCGACGAGCCCTTTGAGGGCAAGGTGGCCGTGGGAGCGGTGATTTTGAACCGCACCAGGAGTGCGGCCTTTCCCCACAGCCTGGCGGGAGTCATCTTTCAGCCCCATGCCTTTGAATCGGTGAGCAACGGCCAGTACAACCGCCCGGTGAGCGAGGAATCCCTGCGGGCAGCCCAGCTGGCCATGAGCGGGTGGGACCCCACGGGGGGAAGCCTTTACTTCTGGAATCCGGCCAAGCCGGTGAACCCGTGGATCTGGACCCGGAACATTGTCACCCAAATCGGCCGTCACGTTTTTGCCCGCTAAAAGGAGGATCAGCGTTAATGAATAAGAGGTTTAGGCTGTTGCCTTTAGTGGCCGGGCTATTGCTGGTGGGGGCTCTGGGGTACTGGGGCTACCAGCAGTTCACCGTGCGCCAGCGCCTGGAAACGGCTTTAAATAACAAGTACTACCGGGCCCTCTATGACCTGACGGAAAACGTCCAGAACATGGAAGTGCTGCTTTCCAAGAGTTTGGTGGCCGGTACGCCGGAAGCACAAAGCACCCTTTTTATGGAGCTCTGGCAGCGGGCCACGGCGGCCCAGGCTGATTTAAACCAGTTGCCGGTAGCCGACGCCCTCACCGGACGTACGGCCAAGTTCCTTACCCAGGTGGGTGACTACGCCCATTCCCTGCTCCAGCAGGCGGCCAGGGGGCAGCTGGAGTCCGACCGGCAATGGGAAACCCTAAACCGCCTTTACCGGCAGTCCGCCGATTTAAACCTGGCCCTGCACGACCTGGAAGGCCGCATTGCCGATGGGCAGCTTTACCTGAACGAACTGGTGCGGGAAGGCGGCCGCACCCTGGGCCGGGAGGGCCCGCGCCTGGCCAACTCTAACTTCCAGGCCATTGAGAAGTATATGGAGAATTTCCCCACCCTGATCTATGATGGCCCTTTCTCCGATCACCTGGAAAAACGAACGGCCCGGGGCCTTACCGGAAAGAACATTGACAGGGACGAGGCCCGCAGGCGGGCGCTGGAAGTGGTGGAGGGCAAGAGTGGCTACGCGGTGGAGCGGGTAGGGGAAACCCGGGGCAAAATCCCCTCTTACCTGGTGGAACTGCGCCCTCAAAACGGCAATGGGGGAGGCAACATCACCGTGGCCATTACCCGGCAGGGCGGCCACCTGAACTGGATGACCAACGGCCGCCAGATTGGGCGCCCCACCTGGAGCATTGAAAAGGCCAGGCAAAAGGCCCGGGAATACCTGACTTCCCTGGGCTTCAACAACATGGTGCCGGTGTATCATGAACAGCAGAACGGCGTTGCCGTGTTCAACTTTGCCGCCACCCAGGACCGGGTGGTCCTCTACCCGGATCAAATTAAGGTGACCGTAGCCCTGGACAACGGCCAGATCCTGGGTGTGGAGGCCTCGGGCTATTTGATGAACCACACCCGCCGCGAACTGCCCCGCCCCCGGATTAGCCTGCTGGAAGCCCGGAAAAAGCTCAACTCCCGGCTGAAGGAGGTAAGGGGGGGCCGGCTGGCCCTCATCCCGGTGTCCCCGGACAAAGAAAGGCTGGCCTATGAATTTCAGGCCCGGCTGGACAGGGATCTCTTCCTGATCTACATAGACGCCGTGGACGGCAGCGAAGCCCAGGTGCTGCGGGTGGTGCGCAACCTGGAGGGCGTATTAACTCTGTAGTGACCCACTCCAGTGAAGCGCTTTTCAGGCGGGATTAGTGCATGCTGGGCGAGGGCACGGCGTTGTCCTGAGCGAACGAATTGCGAAGCGTCGTAACAGCACCAGGCGAAGCAAGGCTGCCGGCTCGGCTCTCGAGGACGCCAAACGAAAGCAAATGGAAGAATACCTGTTGGTGACACATCGGGCAGTTTAATATGGTTGGGAGGTAACAGTGTCGATGGTAATCCGCAGAGAGCCAGAGCCGGCCCGCAGCAAGCCGTGGTGCTGTAGACGCGGAGCACCTGAGTGAGCGGGGACAACGCCGTGCCTTTTTTATCCAGTCTAAGTAAGCTGCTTTTATCCGAACTGTCACCGTCAGTGCACGAACCTTAGAATAATTACCTGTTGACAGCGGGGCAACCACATGCTAGTATTTAACTTAACTTGATATGGCAGTAAGGCCGTGAAGGGGAAGATGGGTGCGTCAACCATGCCAGCGAGCCGGGGAGGGTGCAAGCCCGGCTGGGGAAGTGCCCGTGCCGCCCCGGAGCCGGGGACCCAAAGGTGATCTCACCGAGTATGTCCTTTCCGGCAGCCCGCCGTTACCGGGCCAGGAGGGGGTCGCCTTTTCTTGTAGGCGGCCAAATTGGGTGGTACCGCGAGACCGGGCTCTCGTCCCATTGGGGCGAGAGCCCTTTAACTTTGAAAGACAGGCCAGCTGTAAAGGGGTGAGCAGGTGAATACGCTGGAATTGCTCGAGCTTCTGGAAGGCAATGCCAGGCTTACACCGGAAGAAATAGCCGTCATGCTACAGTCCGACCCGGGGGAGGTGCGCCGGGTTATCCAGGAGCTGGAAGAAAATAAGACCATCTTGAAGTACATAACCCTGGTGAACTGGGAAAAGGCCGGCGAAGAAAAGGTTTCCGCCCTGATCGAGGTGCGCATCACGCCCCAGCGGGACGTGGGCTTTGACGCAGTGGCCCGGCGCATCTGCCGGTTCCCGGAGGTGCGCAGCGTGCGCCTGATGTCCGGGGCCTACGACCTGGCCGTGTTCATCGAGGGGCGCACCATGCGGGAGGTAAGCCACTTCGTGGCCACCAAGCTTGCCACCATTGAAGGGGTAATCAGCACTACGACCCACTTCGTCCTCAAAACCTACAAGCAGGACGGGGTTATTGTGGATGATGGCGAAGAGGACCGCCGTTTGATGGTAACGCCTTGAGAAGGGGGGGGGTTCATCCCCCATTCACACGCTAAACAAACGGGGAGGAAAAGGTAGATGAGCAAAACATGGTGCGAGCGGATTAATCCCGTGGTACGGGACATACCACCCTCGGGGATTCGCCGTTTTTTCGATATGGTGGCCGAAACCAAAGGGGTCATTTCCCTGGGTGTGGGTGAACCGGACTTTGTCACCCCCTGGCACATCCGGGAGGCCTGCATTTACTCCCTGGAGAAGGGGTACACCATGTACACCTCCAACAGCGGCCTCCTGGAACTGCGCTGTGCCATTGCCCGGGACCTGGCCGATACTTACGGCTTAACCTATGATCCCCGGAGAGAGATTCTGGTGACGGTGGGTGTAAGCCAGGCCCTGGACCTGGCCCTGAGGGCCCTGGTTTGCCCTGGAGACGAGGTGCTTATTCCGGAGCCGTCCTACGTTTCTTATGCCCCCACGGTGATTCTGGCCGGGGGGAAGGTGGTTTCCCTGCCCACCGGTAGGGAACAGGGTTTTTGCCTGCGCGCCCACCAGGTTGAAGCGGCCATCACACCGCGTACCAAGCTCCTTTTGTTGTGCTACCCTAACAACCCCACCGGGGCGGTGATGGACAGGAAAACCCTGCTGGAAATTGCGGAGGTGGTCGTAGCCCACGACCTGATTGTGATTTCCGACGAGATTTATGACAGGCTGACCTACGTGGGCCAGCACACCTGCGTGGCCAGCCTGCCGGGTATGAAGGAGCGCACCGTTCTTTTAAACGGCTTTTCCAAGTCCTACGCCATGACGGGCTGGCGGGTGGGTTATGCCTGCGGCAACGCGGATTTCATTGCCGCCATGACCAAGATCCACCAGTATACCATGCTTTGCGCACCCATTACCGCCCAGATGGCCGCCCTGGAGGCGCTGAAAAACGGCCGGCCGGCCATGGAGCGTATGGTCAGGGAGTACAACCGGCGCCGCCACGTGGTCCTGCATGCTTTCCGGGATATGGGGCTGCCCTGTTTTGAGCCCAAAGGGGCCTTTTACGCCTTCCCGGAAATCAGGGTTACCGGCCTGACCTCGGAGGAATTTGCCGAGGCCCTGCTCCAGGAGGAAAAGGTGGCCGTGGTCCCGGGTAATGCCTTCGGGCCCAGCGGCGAAGGTTTCGTGCGCTGTTCCTACGCCGCTTCGCTGGAGGATCTGGGTGAGGCCCTGCGGCGCATGGCGCAACTGGTGCGCCGGCTGGGTGTCCGGCCGCGGGTAATTTCCACTCCCCCAAAGTCTCTCCCGGCCCGGGAAGCGAGCGTGAGTGCAGCAGGCGGTTCATCCTCGTAAATTTTTCGCACGGGCAGGAATTAATGTCCTGATGTAGAAGTAATAAAGATTAAAGCTTGTGCCGGAACTGTATCCCGGCCGGAATATAATAAAAAGCAGGATGGGAGGACGGCGGGAGTGAAACTGTTACTGTTATGTCTTTTTGTGGGCGTGCTGCTTTACAGCGGCTACAGCAGTATGGGACGCAACCGGACACTGGGTGATTTCTTTTTAGGCGGGCGGGCCATGGGTCCCTGGCTTTCAGCCTTCGCTTACGGCACCACCTATTTTTCGGCGGTGATTTTTATCGGCTACGCCGGCAAAGTAGGCTGGGGATTCGGTGCGGCCGCCCTTTGGATTGTTCTGGGCAACACCCTGTTGGGAAGCCTGCTGGCCTGGCTGGTCCTGGCCAGGCGCACCCGGATCATGACCGCCCGGCTGGGGGCCATGACCATGCCGGAGTTTTTGGAAGCCCGTTATCAAAGCCGGGCCATGAAACTATACGGTGCCCTGGTTATCTTTCTGTTCCTGGTTCCATACTCCGCTTCCGTGTTCATGGGTTTAAGCTATTTATTCAACCAGATATTTGGCATCCCCTATTTATATGCCGCGCTGTTGATGTGCTTTTTAACGGCCCTGTACCTGGTCATGGGCGGTTACAGGGCAGTGGCCCTCACTGATGTAATTCAGGGGACGATCATGCTGGCCGGAGTGGGCATGTTGCTCTACTACGTCCTGGGGGCTCCCCAGGTGGGAGGACTGTTCCAGGGGTTGCAACGGCTGGCCCAGGTTGATCCCGGCCTGGTCAGCCTGGCCGGACCCCAGGGCCGCTGGCTGCCCCTGGCCGCCCTGGTAATTTTAACCAGCCTGGGCCCCTGGGGCCTGCCCCAAATGGTGCAAAAGTTTTACGCCATTAAGGATGAAAAGGCCATCCGCCCGGCCATGGTGGTGTCCACCCTTTTTGCGCTGGTGATTACCTTTGGGGCCTATTTCACCGGTTCTCTCACGCACCTGTTCTTTGACAAGTTGCCCGTGGACCCGGCCAGCGGCAAGCCCACTCCCGACATGCTCATGCCGGTCCTGATTCACAGCACACTCCCCGAACTGGGAGCCACGCTCATCCTTCTTCTGGTGCTCTCGGCATCCATGTCCACCCTGTCGTCCCTGGTGCTGGTGAGCAGTTCGGCCGTTTCCATAGATCTGGTGCAAAGCCTGTGGCCTCGCTGGGCTAAACAATATGGCGTTTTAATCATGCGCCTGTTATGCTGCCTTTTTATTGCCCTTTCCCTGATCATCGCCCTGGTCAAGCCGGGAATTATCTTAAGCCTGATGGCCATGTCCTGGGGCACGGTGGCCGGAGCATTCCTGGCCCCCTACCTCTACGGCCTCTTCTGGCGGGGCACCACGCCTGCGGGGGCCTGGGCCGGCACTTTAACCGGCCTGGGCTGCTCTGTAGTCCTATCCCTTTATTACCAGCTTGATCCGGCGGTCATTCCCCTGGTGGGGTCGCTGGCCATGCTTATTCCCCTGGTGGTGGTGCCCGCGGTCAGCCTGTTTACCCGCCCCCTGCCGGTGGAGGCGGTGGAAAGGGCCTTTGGTCCGGGTGCTGTACCGGGAAGGCAGACTTCACTGAAATACAAGGAAGTGGAGAGTACATGATCTGGGATCCAGAACATGAATGCATGGACAGGGAGGAGCTCCAGGCTCTGCAGCTGGAGCGGTTAAAGGAGACGCTGCACCGGGTTTACCGGCGGGTACCCTACTACCGCCGCCTCTTTGACGCCCACGGCGTGATGCCGGAGGATCTGCACACTTTGGAGGATATCCAAAAATTTCCCTTTACCACCAAAGCAGCCCTGCGGGATAACTACCCGTACGGGCTCTTTGCTGTTCCGCTGAAAGAAGTGGTGCGGTTGCACGCATCCTCGGGTACCACGGGAAAACCCATTGTGGTGGGATACACCAGAAGGGACCTGGAAACCTGGAGTGAGCTGGTGGCCCGGATTGCCACCCAGGCCGGGGTCACCGGCGAGGACGTGGTGCAGATCACATTCGGCTACGGCCTGTTTACAGGCGCCTTCGGCCTGCATTACGGCCTGGAGAGAGTGGGCGCCACCATTGTTCCCGCCTCGGTGGGCAACAGTGAAAAACAGATCATGTTGATGAAGGATTTCGGTACCACGGTACTGGTGGGCACCCCCTCCTACGTGCTGCACCTGGGAGAAACCGCCCGTTCCATGGGTATCGACCCCGCCGGCCTGAAAGTGCGCCTGGGGCTGTTTGGCGCCGAGGCCTGGAGCGAGGAAATGCGCCGGGAGCTGGAGAAGATGTGGGGCATGAAGGCCACCGACAACTACGGCCTGTCGGAAGTGATGGGACCGGGGGTGTGCGGTGAATGCACGGTGGCGCCGGGGATGCATATTGCCGAGGATCATTTCCTGGTGGAAATTGTCGATCCCGAAACCGGCGAAGCCCTGGATTACGGCCGGGAGGGGGAGGTGGTCATCACCACCCTGACCAAAGAGGCCTGCCCCGTGATCCGCTACCGCACCCGGGACATTTCCGTGATCAATCCGGAGCCCTGCTCCTGCGGGCGCACCACCGCCCGCCTGCGCCGCATTGCCGGGCGCACCGACGACATGCTGATCATTTCCGGGGTAAACGTTTTCCCCTCCCAAATTGAAAGCGTCTTGATGGAAATCGAAGGCGTTTCACCCCACTACCAGATTGTGGTGGATAAGAAGGGCTATCTGGATTACCTGGAAGTGCAGGTGGAAATGACGGAGGAGGCCTTCACCGGAAGCTTCAAGGACCTGGAGGCCCTGGAAGAAAAAATCCGCCGTCGTCTCCAGGCGGTGCTTTCCATCAGCCCGCGGGTGCGCCTGCTTGAACCCCACTCCATCGAGCGCAGCCAGGGCAAGGCCAAACGGGTTATAGACAGGCGCCCTAAAAAGCAGTAGCAATTTATATATAGCGTCGCAAAAATGGATATGCGACAGCAACGTTTGGAGGTTTATCATGAAGGAACTAATGACGGGTAATGAAGCCATCGCCCGGGGAGCCTACGAACACGGCGTTACCGTGGGAGTGGGCTATCCGGGTACACCAAGCACCGAGATTCTGGAAAACTTTGCCCGCTACCCCGGGATCAAAGCCCAGTGGGCCCCCAACGAAAAGGTGGCCCTGGAAGTGGGCATGGGGGCTTCCCTGGCCGGAGCCCGGGTGCTGGTGACCATGAAACACGTGGGGGTGAATGTGGCGGCCGATCCCCTGATGACCGCGGCCTACACCGGTGTAAACGGCGGCCTGGTCCTGGTTTCCGCCGACGACCCCGGGATGCACAGCTCCCAGAACGAGCAGGACAACCGCTTTTACGCCCGCTTTGCCCGGGTGCCCATGTTTGAACCGTCGGACAGCCAGGAAGCCCTGGACATGGTGGGGCTGGCCCTGCAGGTGAGCGAGGAGTTCGACCTGCCCGTCATCCTGCGCACCACCACCAGGGTGGCCCATTCCCAGAGTATGGTGGAGCTTAAGGAGCGCAAAGAGGTGCTTTTAAGGCCCTACCGCAAGGACCCGAAAAAATGGCTCATGGTGCCCGCCTTTGGCCGCCTGCGCCGTCAGGCCCTGGAGGAACGGCTGCAGAAGCTCAAAGCCTACACCGAGACCACGCCGGTAAACTTCATCTCCTGGGGCGACCGCCGGGTGGGAGTAATCACCAGCGGCATCAGCTACCAGTACGTGCGGGAAGTGTTGCCCGGGGCCTCCATCCTCAAGCTGGGGATGACCTTTCCCCTGCCGGAAGGCCTGATCCGCCAGTTTGCCGCCGGTGTGGAAAGGCTTCTGGTGGTGGAAGAGCTGGACCCTTACATTGAAGAGTTCGTCCGGGGTCTGGGTCTTGAGGTGACGGGCAAAAAGATTTTCCCGGCCTGGAACGAGTTTACCCCCGGCCTTGTCCGCCGCAAGCTAAAGGAGGCGGGAGTACCGGTGCCTTCGCCTGGCGACGGGGAGGGTACGGATGCCTGCCTCCCTGGTGCGGACGGTCAATTGGAAGAATTGCCACCCGTTCCCGGACGTCCACCCGTGCTCTGTCCGGGCTGTCCCCACCGGGGAGTCTTTTATGTGCTGCGTAAATTAAAGCTTGTGGTCACCGGGGACATCGGCTGCTATACCCTGGGGGGCCTCCCCCCCATGGAGGGCATGGATAGCTGCGTTTGCATGGGGGCCAGTATTGGCATGGCTCACGGCTGCGAACTGGCCGATTCCTCTTTGGCCCGCCGTACCGTGGCTGTTATCGGTGACTCCACCTTTTTCCATTCCGGCATCACCGGCCTCATACACATGGTTTATAACGGGGGTCACGGTACGGTAATCATTTTGGACAACCGTACGACGGCCATGACCGGTCACCAGGACCACCCCGGCACGGGCAAAACGCTCATGGGTGAACCCGCCCCCGCGGTGGATCTGGAAGCACTGGTGCGGGCGCTGGGGGTCGGCCGGGTGAGGGTGGTGGACCCCCTGGATATTGCCGGGTTGACGCAGGCCATCCAGGAGGAAGCGGCCGCCGGCGCCCCGTCGGTGATTATCGCCCGCCGGCCCTGCGCGCTGTTGCAAAGGGAAAACCGCCCGCCCGTCCGGGTGGACGGCGAAACCTGCACCGGCTGCAAGAACTGCTTAAAGCTAAGCTGCCCGGCCATTTCCGTGCAGGACAAGAAGGCTGCCGTGGATGCCATTATCTGCACCGGCTGTGGATTGTGTGTGCAGGTGTGCAGGTTTGGCGCCCTGAAGGAAGGGGGAGAAAACAATGGCTGAGGCAACGGGTGCGGCCCTGGTGCCGGTGGACATACTGATGGTTGGTGTGGGGGGTCAGGGAATCATCCTGGCAAGCAAGATCCTGGCTCACGCCGCCCGGACGGTCGGGTACGATATTAAAGTATCGGAAATACACGGTATGGCCCAGCGGGGGGGCAGTGTGGTTACCCAGGTGCGCCTGGGCGAAAGGGTTTATTCCCCCCTCATTCCCGAGGGAGAGGCCGATATCATCCTGGCCTTTGAACAACTGGAGGCCCTGCGCTGGCTGGAGTATGTGAAGGGCGGGGGCACCATCATTGTGAACAGCCAGGTCATCTATCCCGTACCCGTACTGGCGGGCATGGCCCAGTATCCTGAAAACATTATCGCCCATCTTTCCCGCCGGGCCCACACCCTGGTGGTGGACGCCCTGGACAAGGCCCTGGAGTGCGGCAATGCCCGGGCGGCAAACGTGGTGCTACTGGGCAGCCTGGCCAGGCGGATGCCCATCCCGCTTTCTTACTGGCTCAGCGCCATCGAGGACTGTGTCCCCGCCCGTTACCTGGAGGTCAACCGGGCCGCCTTCCAGAGCGGTTATGCCCTTTGCTAAGATATTGTCGAAAACCAAAGACTGGATGGGTGGCGGTCGTCCCTACTGTTCTTGAAGAAAGTGGACTTCCGGCGCATATGCAGCGCTGCCAGGTTCGCTCCGAGGCCAGCCGATGTTTCGTCCGGCCCGGAGCACGGAGCGACGGGGGACGACCGCCAACCCGATAGTTATGCGACAGTATTTCTAAAATAATCGGTCTTTGGGGTCGGGAAGTATGGGCAAGCAAAAGGTTTTTAAGCTAAATGAATATCGAAAGAAGGAGAGGATGGTACCGGGCCTTGAACCCCTGGACAACGGGGATAGGAGGACCCGCTTCCATGCACCCCTGAATAAAGTCAAGGCGTTTTTAAAGGAGCGAAAGTGGCTCCTGCTGGCGCTGCTTTTAACGGTCCTCATCTGCCTGTTGCCCACCCCCCGTGGCCTGACCGTGCACGGTAAATATGCTCTGGGCCTCTGGGCCTTTGTCGTCATGTGCTTCTTGACCGAAGCGGTGCCCCTGCCCATGACCGCCATGCTTATCGGCTGCTACCAGGTTTTCACCGGCATCGCCAGCTTTAGGGAGGTTCCCCGTACCTTTATGGATGATGCCGTGATTTTCATCATGGGCGTGCTGATGATGGGCGCCATGCTGATGAAATATAATATCCACAACCGGGTGGCTCTCTTCATGCTCAAGCTATGCGGCGCCCGCATTGAAAGGGTTATCCTGGGCATCGTGGCCTTTTGCGCCATCAGCGCCGGCTTCATTACGGAACATGCCGCGGTGATGATCATGCTGCCCATCGGGGTGGGCATTGTTTCTTTAAGCGGCGGCTACAAAAAGGTTCCCAACCTGGCCAAGCTGATCATGCTCTCCATCGCCTACGGCGTGATGATTGGAAGTGTCTCCGCGCCGTCGGGGGGCGCCCGCAATGCCCTGATGCTGGGCCTTTTAAGCAGCCTGGGCATAAACATCGGCTACGGACAGTGGATGCTCATGGTCATGCCCTTTACCCTGATCATGATCCCTATAGTTAGTTACTGGCTGCTGAACCTCTTTTCTCCGGAAATTACAGACCTCTCCGGGACTGTCCAGGCCATCAGGGAGGAAATGGAAGCCGATGGTCCCATGACCAGCCAGGCCCGGATGGCCCTGGCCATTTTTCTGGCCGTGGTGGTCAGCTGGATCTTTGCCAGCCAGCGCTTTGGGGTGGGCAACATTGCCATGGTGGGCATTCTCCTGGCGGCGGTATTGCGCCTGATCGACTGGAGCTACCTGCAGCAAAAAACCCAGTGGGGAGTGGTATTGCTTTACGCCGGGGCCATTTCCATGGGCAAAATGCTCATTGCCACCGGCGCCGCTTCCTGGCTGGCCGGGCAGTTCCTGCACCTGGCGGCGGTCGCCGAGGTGACCGAGGGAATTTCCCTGCTGGCGGTTACCGCCACGGTAACTGCCCTGGTGACCAATACCATGGCCGACGGGCCCACGGTGGCCGTCCTTGGTCCCATCTTTCTGAAGGTGGCTGAACTGTCCCGGACCTCGCCCCTGGTTATTGGCGTGGCCACCTCCCTGGCTTCGGCCTTTTCCTACCTCCTGGTGATTGCCACTCCCGCCAACGCCATTGTTTACGGTCCCGGTTTTTTGCGGGCACAGGATTTTTTAAAGGCTGGAGGCGTACTTTTTCTTATTTCCCTGGTCCTCACCGTTGCCTTTCTCGGCAGTTTCTGGTGGCGGGTGCTGGGCGTCTGGTAACCGGGCTGTTCTTAAAGAACACAATTCCAGTGGCGTCCAGAGCGAGGATAATGTCGGAAGACTCTTAATTTAAAAAATAACAAAGTGAATTATTGCACAATCCAGGAGGCTGTGTTATACTTGAAGCAAAGAAAGGGTACAGACACCGGAATGTGAATAAGTGCACAACCTGAAATTAACAGCATATTTTGTAGTGAACAGATGTGGTGAAAAGCCAGTAAACACAAGGGTTTTGGACCCAGACAGATTGAAGCAAAACAAGGGATAAATGGAGTATGTGAGCGCTGTAACAATCCTGGGGAAATGTGCTGTTGTGTAGTGACAAAAGACTCTCCTTACCAGTCGGGTGCCGTTGCGGGTTCATTGAATATCTACCAGGTTGACTTGGGGGTGATGTGCCCATGTTTTTCCGAAAAGTTACCAGCCGCAGCGGGGGGAAGGAATACACCTACCTGAAACTCATTGAAAACTACCGGGAAGGGAACAAGGTAAAACAGAGGGTGATCGCCAACCTGGGCAACCTGGAGAACCTGACGCCGGAAAAGGTGGAGGGGCTGATCGACGGCCTGGCCCGGATATGCGGTGTTTCCCGGCGGCCGGCCAGCATCGAGGCGAAAAAGGTTCTGCGCTACGGCGAGGTCCTGGCCATCCACCGGATCTGGGAGATGCTGGACGTGGGGGGAGCCGTGGAGGCCGCTTTTTCCGGTGAAAGGTACGACCCGGACACCGCCCTGCTCCTGGAACTGATGGCCATAAACCAGATCATCAATCCCCCAAATAAACAGGCCATTAGCGAGTGGTACCGGTGCCTTTACTTTCCCGAGGCCCAGGGCAAAGAATTTTTGGATCACCACTTTTACCGGGCGCTGGACAGTGTGGCCGGCGTGAAAGAAAGGCTGGAGGAGGAACTTTTTCAGAGGTTGTGCGCCTTTACCCGCGTCAGCCGGGAGGTTGCTTTTTGCCTGCTGACCACGGCAACCGTTGAGCCGGCTCCCCGCAGCGACCTTGAACATTCGCCCTATGGCCGGTACATTTTACAATCACCCCTGGAGGAGCAGCTCGTTTACCTGGGGATTCTGGTCAGCCGTGAGGGTATGCCCTTTGGGCACCGCATCCTGCACGAGGTGCCCGATGAGGGGGACTTCCGGGAAATTGTACACCACCTGCAGGCCGCGCACGGTACCCGGCAGTGTATCTTTGTAGGTGACCGCCGCCTGGTGGCCGCCCCTCACCTGGAGGTTTTGATGTCCCACGGCTACCATTACCTGGTACGCCGTAAGGTTCAGTCGGAATGGGAGTTAAGGTTGTGTGAGCGGGAACTGGTGGAGAACCGGGCGGAGTTTATAGAAGTGGATGAGTCTCTCTGGTACAGGGAAGTCGTGGAAGGGGGGGTGCGGTACCTGGTGTGCTACAGCCCGGCGGCGGCAAGGGAAAAGATGATTGCCCTTGCGGAACGCCTGGATGAGGTGGAGGAGGAATTGCGGAAACTTCAAAAAGCGGTCGCCCCGGAAAACCGTTCGGGCAGGAGGACCCTTCCCAGGGGTGCCGCCATCCTGAAGGATAAATACTGCCGCCGTTATTTTGACTGGCATTACAGCGAGGCCACCGGGGAGCTGACCTGGCGCCGCAAGGAAGACGTGATCACCCGGGAGAAGAAAACGGCGGGGGCTTTCCTCCTGGAAACCAACGCCCCCCTGTTGGACGGCAGGGAATTGTTGCTGGCTTACACCCGCCTGGGCCAGCTGGGGGAATCCTTTGAGGAAATCAGGAGTTTTGAGACCAGGCCGAAAGAGTTTTACCGCGAGCGCAACCTTTCCGCCAGCATCTTCGTATGCGTACTGGCGGCCATGCTGGAAAAGACCCTGGAAGGGTTGCTCAGGCGGGCGGGGATACCTCTTACCTCCCGTCAGGCCCTGGAACTGCTGGAGGAAGTGAAGGTGGCCATCAACCGGGTGGACGATGTGGAGCTGAAATCGGTGACGAGCATAGAAAAAACCCAGGAAGAAATCCTGCAGGCCATCGGGGTGCCCGACCCCAGGGCGGTTGTGGTTTAGGCACTCCGGCCTGTGATTACCCCGACGGGAGGAGGTGGACCCATGGAAAAAAGGGTTGGGGACGTCATGGTGCCCATCATGGAATTTGCCACGGTAGCCGGGGAAGCAACGGCTAAAGACGCAGTGGCGGCCCTCAAGACCGGCCGGGGCTACCCGGTGGTACTGGTACTGGAAAATGGTAAGGTGGCCGGGATGATCGGGCTGAAGGAGATTCTCCGGGGGTTGGATCCGGTGATGTTTAAGAAAGACACTTACGGCGGCTGGACCATCAGCCCCGACTGGAAAGAACCCGTGCTGTTTACGGGTCACTTCCAGGAGCGCTGCGCGGCCCTGGCCGAACGTCCGGTAAAAGAAATCATGGTGCCTGTACCGCGCCGGTTAAAAGCTCAGGACAGCATCGTTAAAGCTGCCCACATCATTCTCAGCATCGGGCAGGAACCGGTACCCGTCTGGGAGGAAGACCGGCTGGTGGGTATGGTGGGCATGAAAGAGATTTTTGCCGAAATGGTGCGGGAGCTGGACAGTGGGGGCGGTGGCTCGCGAGGCAAGGTGATCTTTGCCGATCAATACCGCCGGAAGGCCAGGGTCACTACCACAACGGGGTAGTGACAAAAAATTGCCCCGATTAGTGAAACATTTCACAATCCCCGGATCGGAAATTTAAGAGCCCTCAGGCTTATATGTTTGGAGGTTGTCACTACGGTTTGTAGTGGCAAAAGGGGAAGGAGGTGAGAAGGCCTGCGCGGTGCGAAGGGCAAAAGAGCATACCGGGCTGGCAGTGAGTGGAAGGGAATATTTAAAACGCCAGGTTGGGAGAGTTGGCCAGTTTGGGGGAACTAATTTAAGGAGGTATCATCTATGGGAATGTTTAGAAGGATTGCCGGGGGCGGTTTGGCAGCCGGTGAATTCCTGACCGCCCTGTCCCGGAAACAGGCCCAGTGGGAACTGGAAATGAGCCGGGTAATTTTGGGCCGGCGCTGGAAGCTCCTGCTGGTAGCTTTGTTCCCCGTCCTTTTGGGCCTGGGGATGGAGATGGCTGTGGCAGCCGGCCTGCCCGAGCACATCGGCGGTCATAAAGCCTACATGCCCAGCTTTGCCACCACCGAGATGTTTATTGGCTCGATCTTTGTAGGCGTCATGGCCGGCTTGATTACCGGCGTAATTGGTGCGGGTGGCGGCTATGTCCTGACTCCGGCGCTGATGAGCATCGGGGTGAAAGGGATCATGGCTGTGGGTACCGACCAGTTCCACCTCTTTGCCAAGGCAATCATGGGTACGGTCATCCACCGCAAGATGGGTAACGTGAACTTCTGGATTGCCGCGTGGTTCGTCCTGGGTTCCGTGACCGGGGCCTCCGTGGGCGGTGTGCTCAACAGGGCCATCTACCAGAAAAGCCCCGCCTTGAGCGATGCCTTCATCAGTGCGGTATACGTGTTCATGCTGGGCATTCTGGGGTTCTACGCCCTGGCCGACTGGCTCAGAATGCGTAAGGGCATCACCGGCGGTACCAGGTCTTCCGGTGCCGACGCCACCACCAGTTTTGCCCGGTGGCTGCAGTCCCTTCCCTTGAAGCCGCGGGTAAAGTTCGACGAGCACATTGTCCCCGGCGGCCGGAGCATCGCCGTATACCCGATTATCATCTGTGGCTTCATCGTTGGTTTTGTCGCAGCGATCATGGGCGTGGGCGGCGGCTTCCTGACCTTCCCCATGATGGTTTACGGCCTGGGCGTATCCACCTTCACCACCGTGGGTACCGACATCCTGCAGATCATCTTCACCACCGGCTACTCCTCCATCACCCAGTATGCCATTTACGGCTACGTCTTCTACACCGTAGCCATGGGCATGCTCCTGGGATCCCTGGTGGGTGTGCAGATGGGTGCCCTGGTGACCAGGATGGTGAAAGGGGTCACCATAAGAGCCTTCTACGCCCTGACCATTCTGGCCGGCTTTGTGAACCGCATCTGCGCCCTGCCGGGCAAGCTTAACGAGGTTGGCTGGATCAGCATGAACAAGGCCACCGCTGCTCTGATCAACAGTGTGGGTACGGTGATCTTCTTTGCCCTGGTAGGCATCTTCTCGGTGTGGATCCTGGCCGTGTTCTTCAAGGGCGCCGGCAAGATCCGGGAAGCCGAGCGGCAGGCTCTCACGGCCGGCAGCGCGGGCGTAGGGCACTGAGGTAGCCCGTAAAAAAAGGGGTGAAATCCGGTATGATTATACGGAAAAGGGAATTCTTTATCGGTATAGTGCTGCTCATCTCCTTCTTCGTGGTTCTGGCGGTAATGATGAGTCCGGTGATGAACGGCAAAACGGTCATCGGCTATGCTGACGACCTGTTTAACGAGTTAACCAAGGGTTCAACCTACTACATTCCCGGTATCATGAGCAAGGCGAAAAATTTTGAGGGACAGAATTTCCAGGTAACCCTGGAGGCCAGAGATAAAGAAGAAGCAGCTAAAATGACGGGGTTCTTTACCGCCGCCGGGGCCGCAGTGGCGGCACAGGGGCAAAAACTGACGGTCAGCGGGGACCTGGGTAAAATGGCCCAGACGGCGCTGACCGATGCGGATGCGGAGTTTAACAACCGGGGCGATCAGATCAAGGGCCGTTACGGGCTGGAGTCCCGGGAAGTAATCTACTACTGGTGGAACCTTTTCGACACCCTCCAGAAGCACTATAAACTGGAAGCCCGCGCCGGTGAGATGTCCTTTGCAGGATCGGTGCTGACCAAGGCCCTGGAGCCCGCATATAACTTCGAAGGGATCCATGCAGCCAAAGTAGCCGATAAAGCCGGCGTGACCACCTTCATGCTCGCCTTTTACGTCATCTACACCATGTGGTACGGTTTTGCCATGATGTTCATCTTTGAAGGCCTGGGCATTTCGGCCTCCGCCCACGGGGAAAAGGCAGAGGCCTGACGCCCGGCTCCGGGAGCCGCCGGATGGAGGGGTGTGCATACCGGCGGGCATTAAGTGAAATAGCAGCTTCAACAGGCGGTGCCTTTAAAAGGCGCCGCTTTGTTTTTATGATTCGGCAGGTACAGGCTGGTTTTGTGCTTGTGAATCCTATCTTTTTGTCATCCGCCTATTGATTTCTGAAAATTTAGGACTATAATAAAATCAACAGGGCGGCTATGTGGAGCTTGTTAAAATTCGTACAAATTGTCACTACATACAAACCTCAGTTTTGTCACCACAACTCTTTAGCCGGAAAAAGCCCCACTTTAATTTTCGAACGGGGGTATAAAAAATGAACAAAGGTCAATCACCGTCTTTAAGGGAGGAACCCCGGTGGCTTGAAAACCTGGGCCTGGCGGTAGACATCCTGGGAGTGGGCACCATTATCAACCTGACCGCTTTGCTGGTGGTAAAAGTGTTTATGAATGACTTTTACAACAGCGTGGTAACCTTTCTCTTCCGCTGAAAGGGAGAGGTGTTGACTCACGGTTTGGCGGCAAAGCAGGCATCAGCAGGAGCCTGTTTTTGTTTTGCCCGTGCAGGCGGGAGCCATTGAGGCCCCGCTTTTTGTTTTGTGCCGGCCGTCCTGAAGAAGTCAAATTTTCAGCCAGAAAAAAATAAATACCCTCTTTTTGCCCGGCGGAAAACAGGATATAATATTTAAAATTTAGTTAAGATGCCCTTGCCCGGCTCTTAAGGTGAAAGGATGATTGGTATTGCGCAAAGAGGTGCTGGTAACCATCCGTGGAACGCAGACCAATGACCTGGGGGAGCGGGAAACCATCGAACTGGTGACGAAAGCCAACTATTATCAGAAAAACAGTTCTTTTTACATCGTTTACAATGAGTCTGAAATTTCCGGCCTGGCCGGAACCACTACCTCTCTGAAGGCTGAACCCAGCCGGGTTACCTTAAACCGCATGGGTACGGCCGAAGTAAAGCAGGTCTTTGAAGAAGGAATTCACCATGAAACCAGTTACGTGACGCCTTACGGGTCCATGTGGATCCGGGTTCTGCCCTGGAAAGTAGAGGTGGACTTGACAGAGGTGGGCGGAAGTATTAATCTGGAATACGAGCTGGAATTATGCCGGCAAAGGATCGGTTACAACGAATTATCCATTACCGTGCAGGAGGTCTAGTTTCTGAAAGATGAAAGGTCTAGTCCAGGAGGTACGGGAACACCTGGCCGGTGCTCTGGAAAGGGCACTGGCTTCTGCTGTAAACAGGGGTTTGCTGCCCGCGGTCACTCCCCCGGCCTTTGTGGTGGAGGTGCCCCGGGAAAAGGAGCACGGAGATTTTGCCACCAATCTGGCCATGCTCCTGGCCAGGCCGGCCCGTCTCGCACCCCGCAAGATTGCCGAGGCCCTGGTGGCCCATTTAGACCTGACCGGGATTTCGGTGGAAAAGGTGGAAGTGGCCGGACCCGGTTTTATTAATTTCTACCTGGCTCCCCGGTGGGTGCTGGCCGAGCTGCCCCGCATTATTGCAGCGGATCAGGACTACGGACGGGTGAACCTGGGCAACGGTTCCCGGGTGCAGGTGGAATTTGTCAGCGCCAACCCCACCGGGCTTTTGCACATGGGCAACGCCCGGGGAGCGGCCCTGGGGGACAGCATTGCCGCCATTTTAGATTTTGCCGGTTACCGGGTCACCCGGGAGTACTACATCAATGATGCCGGCAACCAGATCGAAAATTTCGGGCGGTCCCTGGAAGCCCGCTACTTCCAGCTTCTCGGCCGGCCGGCTCAAGTGCCCGAGGAGGGCTACCACGGGGAAGATATTGTCGACACGGTAAGGGGCTTTGTGGAGCGCTTCGGCGATCAATACCTGCACGCTCCGGAGGTAGAGAGGCGCCGGGCTCTGGTGGATTACGCCCTGAAAGAGAAACTGGGTGCCATCAAGAAGGCCCTGGAGGATTTCGGCGTACATTATGACGTGTGGTTTTCCGAGAAGAGCCTGCACGAATCGGGGGCGGTAAGGGAGGCCATCGACATCCTGCGCCGCCGGGGGTACCTCTACGAATATGAAGGGGCGCTCTGGTTTAAGGCGACGGAATTCGGAGTGGAAAAAGACGAGGTGCTGGTGCGCAGCAACGGCGTGCCCACCTACTTTGCGGCGGATATTGCCTACCACCTGGACAAATTCCGCCGCGGCTTTGACCGCGTTATAAACATCTGGGGGGCGGACCACCACGGCCATGTGGCCCGCATGAAGGGGGCGGTGGCCGCCCTGGGCTACAACCCCGATGCCCTGGAAATTGTGATCATGCAGCTGGTGCGCCTGTACCGGGGCGGGGAGCTCGTGCGCATGAGCAAGCGCTCCGGCCAGTTTGTCACCCTGGAGGAGCTGGTGGAGGAGGTCGGCAGGGATGCGGCCCGCTACTTTTTTGTGCTGCGCAGCGCCGACAGCCACCTGGATTTTGACCTGGACCTGGCCAAGGAGCAAAGCAACGAGAACCCGGTCTATTACATCCAGTACGCCCACGCCCGCATCTGCAGCATTTTGCGCCAGCTGGGCTGGTTAGTTCCTGCGCCGGAGCAGGTGGACCTGGGGCTTTTAAAGGAAGAGGCGGAACTGGCCCTGGCCCGCAAGCTGGCCGATTTCCCCGAGGAGGTGGCCCTGGGGGCAAAGGATCTGGCCCCCCACCGTATGGCTCGCTACCTGCATGAAGTGGCGGGACTGCTGCACAGCTTTTACAACAGCCACCGGGTGATTACCGGGGACGAGGCCCTGACCGCCGCCCGGCTGGTGCTGGTGGACGCCACCCGCATCGTCCTGCGGAACGGCCTGCGTCTGCTGGGCCTCTCCGCCCCGGAGAGGATGTGATTGTAGATAGTCCGTTTGGGGGGAGTGCGCCTCTTTGTTGAAGGAACCTGTTCTGGCAATGATCACAGGTTTTGTGGCCGGTGCGGCCTTTGCCTGGTTAAAGTTGCCCGTGCCCGCACCCCCTACCCTGGCGGGAGTCATGGGGGTGGTGGGCCTTTTTCTGGGCTACCTTGTGGTGGCCCGCATTATAAACCGTTAGATCTGTTGACATGTCCTTTTGCCACGGCTAGAATAGGATAGGTATGAGATACCGTCGCAAGAACCGGAAAAAGGTATCCGGCTGCCTTTCGGATGATCGTTGTAACGGGTACAACCGCCGTGCCGTAAAAAACTTAGCCCGGGTTTTTGTGGCATATTTTGCATATATCATAAAAAATACAGCAATAATCTTTGACAGGAGGCTATCATGGCCAAATTTATTTTTGTCACCGGTGGAGTAGTATCATCGTTGGGCAAGGGTATTACTGCCGCTTCCCTGGGCCGCCTGTTGAAAAGCCGCGGCCTGAAGGTGGCCATTCAAAAACTGGACCCTTATATCAATATTGATCCCGGCACCATGAGCCCCTACCAGCACGGGGAGGTTTTTGTTACCGAGGACGGCGCGGAAACCGACCTGGACCTGGGACACTATGAACGCTTCATCGACAGCAATTTGAGCCGCAGCAGCAACGTAACCACCGGGGGTATCTACTGGTCGGTGATCACCAAGGAGCGCCGGGGCGACTACCTGGGCGCCACCGTACAGGTAATCCCCCACATCACCAACGAGATCAAGGAAAGGATCCTGCGTGTTGCCGACGAATCAAACCCGGACGTGGTCATTACGGAGATTGGCGGTACCGTTGGCGATATCGAGTCCCTTCCCTTTCTGGAGGCCATCCGCCAGCTGCGCACCGACCTGGGCCGGGAGAACGTCATGTACATCCACGTCACGCTGGTGCCTTATCTCAAAGTAGCCAACGAATTAAAAACAAAACCCACCCAGCACAGCGTAAAGGAGCTCCGCAGCATCGGCATTCAACCCGACGTGATTGTCTGCCGTACGGAGCGCCCCCTTTCCCGGGAAATGGAGGAAAAAATAGCCCTTTTTTGCGACATTGACCCCCGGGCGGTAATCCAGGCAGTGGACGCCCCCTCTATCTATGAAGTGCCCCTGATGCTGGAGAAGGAGGGCCTGGGGGAAATAACGGTGCAGCGCCTGGGCCTGGAATGTCATCCTCCCGAACTGACCGAATGGGAAGATATGGTCAACCGCATGAAGAACCTGCGGGAGAAAGTTGTTATCGGCCTGGTGGGCAAGTATGTCTCCCTGCCCGACGCCTATTTCAGCGTGGCCGAAGCCCTGCGCCATGCCGGGCTCTATCATGGTGCCGCGGTGGACATTCGCTGGATCAATTCCGAAGAACTGGAATGCAGGCCGGTTGAGGATTATCTCCATGATGTGGATGGTGTACTGGTTCCCGGGGGATTCGGGGACCGGGGCATCGAAGGGAAAATCAAGGCCATCAAATTTGCCCGGGAGAAAAGGATCCCCTTTTTGGGCATTTGCCTGGGGATGCAGCTGGCGGTGGTGGAATACGCCCGCCACGTTCTGAACTGGCCCCGGGCCAACAGCTCCGAGTTTGATCCCCGCACCCCGTATCCGGTTATCGACTTGTTGCCGGAACAAAAGGAGCTGGACCGCCTGGGCGGCACCATGCGTTTGGGCCGTTATCCCTGCCGCCTGGTACCCGGAACCCTGGCCCACAGGGCCTACGGGGAAGAAATTATTTACGAAAGACATCGCCATCGCTACGAACTGAACAACACCTACCGGGATGAACTGTCCCGGGGAGGACTTGTCTTTAGCGGTACGCGTCCGGACGGCTACCTGGTGGAAATCGTCGAACTGCCGGGGCATCCCTGGTTTTTGGGCACGCAGTTTCATCCCGAGTTTAAATCCAGGCCGAACCGGCCCCATCCCCTTTTCCGGGACTTTGTCGGTGCTTCCCTGACTTACCGGGGAAGCCGTGCTTAACCCTGCATGGGATCAACCGGCCGGGTAAAGAATAGGCCTGTGGGAGGTTTGCTGGCGTGAAGAGAAGGATCGTAGCTGCCGTGGTGTGTGTAGCGGTGTTGCTTTCCCTGGCTGGCGGTCTGGTGAGCGTGCTTTCCCGTCCGGACAGGGGAATAAAAGTTCCCCGGGGTACCGGTGCGGTGGCCATAATTCCCATTACCGGCACCATTGTCAGCGGCCGGGCTACCCCGGGATTCTTTGGTTCAGGGACAGGCTCGGAGGATGTGATGGAGCGGCTGCGCCAGGCGTCCCAGGACCCGGCGGTTAAGGCCGTGGTGCTGCGGTTAAACAGCCCGGGGGGTACCGCTGCGGGCGCCCAGGAGATTGCCGCGGAAGTGGATAACCTGCGCAAAAGCGGCAAGAAGGTGGTGGCCTCCATGGGGGACGCCGCGGCCTCCGGAGCTTACTGGATTGCCAGCCGCGCGGATAAAATTGTGGCCAATCCCGGGAGCCTGACCGGCAGCATTGGTGTAATCATGCAGACCCAGGACCTGCGGGGTTTATACAACAAGCTGGGCATCAACACCCGCACCTTTAAAAGCGGCCCCTACAAAGACATGGGTTCACCAAGCCGGCCGGTAACCCCCGAGGAACAGGACATCTTTCAGGGGATGGTTGATGACATTTACGACCAGTTTCTGCGTGCTGTATCGGAAGGCAGGAAGATGGAGCTGGACCGGGTGAGAAAACTGGCCGATGGGCGGGTATATACCGGGCGGCAGGCCCAAAAACTGGGGCTGGTGGATGAGCTGGGCAACCTGCGGGATGCCGTGCGCCTGGCCGGCCGTCTGGCCGGGTTGGGTCCCAACCCCGTAACCACCGAGCTGGGTCCCCGCGGTTTCTGGTCCGGAGTCCTGTCCGGGACGCTTTTCCCCAAGGGGTTTGGCAGCGCTTTTCCGGACAACAAAACAGCCATCTGGCTGGTCTGTCCCCCCTGCCTCCCCCCTGGTTCGGGGGGCGATACGCTCAGATTTCCCATTTCTTAAGGGGACACTTTGAAAACGGAGGTGGTCCAGGTGGAAGAGCGCACCGAGAATCCCGGCGGGGTTTTATCCTCCGGTGAAGATGTTCATGGCGTCCCGGCGGTAAATGAGGCTCCCCCGGAGCCCCCCATGGGCTTTCTGGATATCATTTACGGGGTCTTTTTTGACCCCAGGGCTACTTTCCGGCGGTTGGCCGCCCGCCCGCCCCTTGGCCTGGCGGTTTTGATCTTCACTCTGGTCAACCTGGCCGGCGCCCTCATGGGGGGCCTGGTGGGGTACCGCCTGACCCTGCCGCCCGGTCATCCCTACATGGGCATGCACTGGCTGGCACCGGCCGCTCCCCTCGTGGCGGTGGCAGGCCTGGTTTTCCAGTATGTGAAGTGGGTGGTGGTGAGCGCCCTTTTGCACCTTACCGCCGGCTTGCTGGACGGACGGGGCAGGGCCTCTGGAATCTTAACCATAACTGCCCTGGCGGCGTTGCCGGCACTGCTCATGATACCCGTTGATTTGCTGCTTTTCCTGCTTGATACCCGGGGAATGACCTTAACCGTGGTCACGGCGATTTTAGGACTGGCGGTTTTCATATGGGGTGTCGTCCTGGTAGTCCTGGGGCTGATGGAGGTATACCAGTTTTCAGCAAGCCGCGCTTTGCTTACGGTGTTGCTGCCACCGGCCGTGATTATCCTGAGCGGGATTATTTTGCTGGTGCTTTTTGCTGCGGGCATCTCTTCCCTCTTTCCCCTGAACAGCTGACCCTGGTAAAAAAATTTCCCCCATGGAAGGGATTTGATACCCCCTGCCGAATCACTACTTTAACGTATCACGCCGTGAGGGTGAAACCAGTTTCAGGCAGGGGGGTAAGGGGGATGACGGATTGCCGGTATTACTTGCTGGTGGTAGATGATCAGGCCGGAGTGCGCCGGATGCTGCTGGAGGCTTTCACAGATGACGGATATGAAGTGGTAGTGGCCGTTTCCGGCCCTGAGGCACTCCAGAAGCTTAAGCATGGTGGTATAGACCTGGTGCTGCTGGACATGAAAATGCCTGGAATGAGCGGACTGGACACCCTGCGGGAAATTCGCAAGCTGAAGCCGGATCTGCCGGTGATCATGATGACCGCATACGGGGAGCTTGAACTGCTTGGTGAAGCCAAAAAGCTGGGAGTCAGACATTATGTGAGCAAGCCCTTTGATCTCCAGGAAGTGCGTTACCTTGTCCGGGCCCTCCTGGCGGACAGGCGTCCGGCCAGGAGATACCTGGAGGTAATTGGCTAAAAGGAGTAAGGCAACAAGTTTTTTTAAAGGTTACCGTGTGGGGGTTTGGTTTGCGTGGTCATCAATACCCAAACGACCCTGGTGATGCGATGTCCGGAATGCGGCAGGTTGGAACACCACGGGATTTCCCGTTTTGCCCTGGTGGGCGCCCGTTCCTCACTGCATATCCACTGTTCCTGCGGTGCGCTCAAGTTGTCACTCACTTCACAGGGCAATAAGGTGAACCTCCAGGTCCCCTGTGTGGTTTGTGGTGCAAGCCACACCCTTTTGGTTAACGCCCACACTCTGTGGTCCAGCGGGAACATCGAGCTGTTCTGCCAGACTACCGGTCTGGAGCTGGGGTACCTGGGGGCGGAGGACCAGGTGCACGAACAGGCCCGCCTGGAAGAAACCCTGAATGGGCTGGATTTTATGGTGGATAACTTTTTCCATAACCAGGAAGTGATGTCTGCGGTTTTAAAACATATGCACAACCTGGGTAAAGCCGGGAGGCTTTACTGCGAGTGTGGAAATCAACGCATTGAAGTGGATATCTTCCCCGATCGCTTGGAACTGCACTGTAGCCGTTGCGACAACCTTTACATAGTTTATGCAGAAACCCAAAAAGATCTGGATGCCATAGGGCGTACCTGGAAAATAGAGTTGACCCGGCATACTTTCGCCCATCTTGGGAAAACCAGGGAAACGCCGCCGCAACTGTGATTGGTGGCATTGTCCCCGCCGTAGCGAAGGCAGGGCGTGTGGTAACGGCGATTATACTAAAAAATTTTTCCCCGGGGGATAATGGAAAAAAAAGAAGGGGGGGAATGAAATGCCCCTTGTTCCGGTAAGTGTGTTGCTCAGGGAAGCCGCGGTGGAAGGCTATGCCGTGGGAGCCTTTAATTGTAGTAATCTGGAAATAGTGCAGGCCATCGTGGCTGCGGCGGAGGCGGAAAAGGCACCAGTGATCATGCAGGCCAGTCAGGGAGCCATTAAGTACGCCGGCGTCGACTATATTGCGGCCATGGTACGGGTGGCCGCCCGCGGCGCCAGGGTACCGGTGGCCCTGCACCTGGACCATGGTACCAGCTTTGATCAGGTCGTCCGTTGCCTGGTAGCCGGTTTTTCCTCGGTGATGATTGACGGTTCCCACCTGCCCCTGGAGCAAAATATTGCCCTTACCCGCCGGGTGGTGTCGGCTGCCAGGCCGGTGGGGGTTTCCGTGGAGGCTGAGCTGGGGAGAATTGGCGGTGTGGAAGACGACATTGCGGTTACCGACCGGGAGGCCTTTTTTACCGACCCGGAGGAGGCCCGTTACTTTGTAGAGCAAACGGGCGTAGATTCCCTGGCCGTAGCCATCGGCACGGCCCATGGCCGCTATAAAGGCGAGCCCAGGCTGGACTTTGACCGCCTGACCAGGATTAAAGAGCTGGTGCCCGTTCCCCTGGTGTTGCACGGGGCTTCCGGCGTGCCCGACGAAGCCATCAGGGAAGCCATTCGCCGGGGAGTGCGCAAGATAAACATTGATACCAATATCCGGGAAGCCTTTGTGGGGGCGGTCCGGCACAAGCTCGACGAAAATCCCCAGGAAATCGACCCCCGCAAGATCCTGGGTCCGGCCCGGGAAGCGGCCATTGAGGTAATCCGGGAAAAGATGCGGGTCTTTGGCTGCTCCGGGAAGGTCAGGGGGTAAAAATTAGCGGCCTCATTAAGGTACAGTCGTAAAACCGGAAACGAAACGGGCGGCGGTCGTCCCTTTAGGAGCGACATTGCGGAGGGCCGGATACGAAACACGGCGCTGCCGAGGTTAGCGAACCGGCAGCGCGAATCGCGCTGGTAACAGTATCGATAGAATGATTGAGCTACTTTATGCTATAACTACCCATGAGGAAAAAAGACTTCCGGCGCATATGCAGCGCTGCCAGGTTCGCTCCGAGGCAAGTCGATGTTTCGTCCGGCCCGTAGCACGGAGCGACGGGGGACGACCGCCGCCCCGGGTAGTTACGCGACAGTATCTAAAATAGATATGGCCGGAGTTCAAGGAGGACTTTTTATGCAGCTTTTTCTAGACACAGCCAATGTGGAAGAGATCAAAAAAGCCTACGCCCTGGGGGTAATCAGTGGCGTAACCACCAACCCGTCCTTGATTGCCAGGGAGGGCCGGGATTTTGCCGAAGTGGTGCGGGAAATCACCTCCATTGTGGACGGGCCGATCAGCGCCGAAGCAGTGAGCATTGATGCGCAAGGCATGATTGCGGAGGCGGAGGAACTGGCAGCCATTCATCCCAACATCGTAGTCAAAATCCCTATGACCGGTGAAGGGCTCAAAGCGGTGAAGTTCCTTGCGTCCAAGGGGATCAAAACCAATGTTACCCTGGTTTTTTCGGCCAACCAGGCTCTTTTAGCCGCCCTGGCCGGGGCTACCTATGTCAGCCCCTTTGTGGGCCGGCTGGATGATGTCGGCCACGACGGGCTGGAATTGATCCAGGACATCATGGCCATATACAGCAATTACGATTTCCCGACTAAAGTGATTGCGGCCAGTATTCGCCACCCGGTACATGTAACCATGGCCGCCCGGGCCGGTGCGGACATCGCCACCGTACCTTATAAAGTGCTCATGCAAATGCTCAAGCACCCCTTAACCGACATCGGTATTGAAAGATTCCTGGCCGATTGGGCCACGGTTCCCAGGAAGTAAGATATTCCAAAACCCATGGTGATGATGCGCGTCAAGGAAAAACTTTTGAGCTGGAAAAACTACCTGGTAGAAAAATATCATCAAGTAATGGACCTTCCCGACGCCCCGCATAAAATTGCCCACGGGGTCGCCCTGGGTACGGCGTTGGACTTTTTCCCCATCCCCCTGATCAGCATCCCCGTAGCATACCTCTTAGCCCGGTGCTTAAGGGTAAGCGCCGTTGCCGCCGCCCTTTCGGCTGCTTTTTTCAAGTGGGCCGTTCCCTTCTTTTACGCCCTGAATTACCTCGTGGGCAGCACCGTCACCGGGGACAGCCTGGCGGTTGGTGCGGGTGCCGGGGGGTCCCTTTCCACCCTCAAACAAATGGGCTACCCCTTTTTTATTGGTGCAGCTATAGACGCTGCCCTCGCGTGGATCTTGATTTACTTCCTCGTGCGCCGTATTTTGGAAGTACGGCGGGCCATAAAACATTCTTGAGTACGTCCCCTCTTGTGTAAAACCAGCCGGGCTGGTCTCCTCCTTAACTTCCTGTAAATATTCAGTAAGACCATTATGACAATGATGCGGTGCGCATCTTACACGAAGCCCTGGAGTAAGCACGGACCCAGTACTCACTGAACTAATGATCCTTTTTCCAAAACCTTTTGTAATAAGTGGTGAATGCCGGTCTTTGAAGTACAGCTTTTTCAGTGAGTGCTGGGCGTTGCGGCAGAATTTTTGGGGCCGCTCCCCAGTAGTATTTGGAAAGGAATGGATGCAGTGTGAATTATTCGGAACTAGAAGGCAAAACCATGCAGGAACTGTACAAAATAGCCCGGGAACTGGAGCTTACCGGGTATTCCCGCCTGCGCAAGCGGGAACTGATTTTTGAAATCATTAAAGCCCAGACGGAAAAAAACGGGCTCATCTACGCCCAGGGGGTGCTGGAGATACTCCCCGACGGCTACGGGTTCCTGCGGCCCTTCCAGTACCTGCCCAGCCACGATGATATCTACGTGTCTTCCTCCCAGATCCGCCGGTTCGACCTGCGCACCGGCGACCTCGTAGCCGGACAGGTGCGCGGGCCCAAGGAAAACGAGCGCTACTATGCCCTTTTGCGTGTGGAACAGGTTAACGGCGTCGATCCGGAGAAAGCCGTCGAGAGATTGCATTTCGACGGCCTCACCCCTCTCTACCCCCAGGAGCGGATCCGCCTGGAGACCCAGCCTGACAGGGTTGCCACCAGGATTATCGACCTGGTTGCCCCCATCGGCAAAGGACAGCGGGGTTTGATTGTGGCGCCGCCCAAAGCAGGCAAAACCATGCTTTTAAAAGAAATTGCCAACAGCATTACCCAGAATCATCCTGAAATTTACCTCATCGTGCTCCTTATTGACGAACGGCCGGAGGAAGTCACCGATATCGAACGTTCGGTTGACGGGGAAGTGGTGAGTTCCACCTTTGACGAGCCGCCGGAAAACCATGTAAAAGTGGCGGAAATGGTGCTGGAACGGGCCAAGCGCCTGGTGGAACACAAGCAGGATGTGGTGATCCTGCTGGACAGCATCACCCGGTTGGCCCGGGCGCATAACCTGGTGATCCCCCCCAGCGGGCGTACCCTGTCCGGGGGCGTGGATCCGGCGGCGCTCCATAAGCCCAAGCGGTTCTTCGGTGCCGCCCGCAACCTGGAGGAAGGGGGTAGCCTGACCATTCTGGCCACCGCCCTCATTGAAACGGGCAGCCGGATGGACGACGTGATCTTTGAAGAGTTCAAAGGTACGGGGAATATGGAGCTGATTTTGGACCGCCGCCTGGCGGAACGGCGCCTGTTCCCGGCCATTGATGTGCAGCGTTCCGGCACGCGCAAGGAAGAATTGCTGCTGTCCCGGGATGAACTGGAGTGGATCTGGTTTTTCCGCAAGGCAACCGTGGGCATGGCCCCCTGGGAGGCCATGGAGATGCTCGTGGAGCGCATGAAAAAAAACAAAACCAACGAAGAACTCCTGCGCCTCTTCCGTACTGCCCGCAAGAGCGGCCCGGTGGTTCCCCCCGACAGACCCCCCCGATGTGCGCCGGGACATTACCCCCGAAGGCCAGTGACCGTTCGCGTAATGTACTCTCCCGCCATGTATAAAAAAGCTCGCTTTTGGGCAATCCTCTTTTTTAGACTGCCTGATCACAAAATGGCGCGGGATTTTTATCTGCCCCGCCATCAAGCAGCTAAAGGAGAGGACTGCACATGGGCAAGTTAGTTAAGAAACATCTGCGCAAATTAACCATATTGCTCGCAGCCGGGACCTTCCTGGTGGTATGCCTGCTGCCCGGGAGGATGCCTCTTTTTGCCGCGCCCGATGAGGCCATTCTCACCGGCGTGTCCTACGGCAACCTCCCCCGGGTGGAAACAGGCCCGCCGGCCGGTGAACGGCATATGTACCGGGTGCAGCCCGGTGACACCCTGGAGGATATTGCCGGCCGTTTCGGCCTGCCGGTAACCGCCCTGCAGGAAGCAAACGGTATCCGGGATGCCGACCTGATCGTGGAAGGACAGGTACTGCAAATTCCCGCCGGGGTACTTACACATACGGTGTTACCCGGCGAAACCCTTTCGGACATTGCCCGGCGCTACCGGGTGCCCGTGTCCCGGCTGGTGGCCGTCAACGGTTTGTCAAACCCTGATACGCTGTTTCCGGGACAGCAGGTGACCATTCCTGCCGGGTACGGCGATCACCTGGCAGCAGCAGCTATCACGGCGGCCCTGCCGGTGGATCAGCTGGCCTGGCCCGTGGTGGGTTGGGTGAGCTCCCCCTTTGGCTGGCGGGATGGCCGGCCCCACGAGGGGGTGGACATTGCCGCCGGGGAGGGCGAACCCATCCGGGCGGTACGGTCCGGCCGGGTGACCTTTGCCGGCCCCCGGGGTACCTACGGCAACACGGTCGTTATTGATCACGGCGAAGGACTGGAGACCCTTTACGCCCACGCCCTCCAGGTGCTGGTGAAGCCGGGGCAGTGGGTGGAAGCCGGGGAGGTTATCGCCCTGGTGGGTAGCACCGGCCGTTCCACCGGTCCCCACCTGCACCTGGAGGTGCGCTTAAACGGCATACCCTATGACCCCCTGTTGTGTCTCACCCGCACCAGGGTGTAAAGGCCCGCGAACAAAGCGGGCCTTTTCGGGTCATTGACCGGCCCCTCCCCCGTTGGTTATAATGGGGGGGTAAAATTGTTGGAGCATGCCCGAATGGTGTTCAGATGGTTTTAACCGGTGGATGCTAAGGAAGGGGGTTTCTCAAGAATCGCAATTATTTCCCTGGCCATGTAGAGGCGGTTCCTATTCCGGCCTGTAATTTCGTATAGAACTCCTTCCTTGATCAGGTTTTCCATGTACCTTTTAGCCATAGAATAGGTAACATTGAGTTGTTGTGCAACCTGGGGTATACTTACGACAGGGAAAGAAAACAGAAGGTCACATAGACTTAGTAAGCCGCCAGAAATCCTTGATCGTTGAAAACGCTCCCTATATGCCACCTGGAGTTCCTGAAGTTTAGTCGCTCTAGTTATGGCATCCCTGGCCTGGTAACGTATCCCCCGCAAGAAGAAAATGAACCAACTTTCCCATGCACTACTTGTGTTGACTGCTTGCAGCAGGTCGTAATACGACGCGCGCTGGGATTCAAAGTACGGACTTAAATACAGCAAGGGTTGCGGGAGGATATCCCAGGCACACAGGAGCAATACGATAAGCATGCGGCCGAGACGTCCGTTACCATCTAAAAAAGGGTGGATAGCTTCAAACTGGTAGTGAATCATCGCAAGCTTTAAGAGCGGTGGCAGCTGTATATCTTCGTGGAGAAACTTTTCAAAGGAATCCAGTAAAGCCGGTAACTTAGAAACCGGAGGGGGTACGAAAACAGCGTTTGCAAGAGTGCTCCCCGGCGGCCCTATCCAGTTCTGGACCCTTCGAAATTCTCCAGGCGAGCGACCAGCGCCCCGGACCTCTTCCAGCAAAAGGGCGTGTAGTTCCCTTAGTAATCGAAGGCTTACTGGTAGCTCTTTGAGTCTTTGCAGACCGTATTCTAGAGCACGAACATAATTGAACACTTCAGGAACATCTTTCCTGACCAAATCCCCGTTCCACAACCGGAGCTGGCCCGATGCTTCGTAAACGTAAAGATCGGAAAGGGATGCTTGTGTTCCTTCTATGCGTGAAGAGAGCACGGCTTCATGCCGGAGAAAAGGCTTGATCAACAGGTGAGGATTTGGAATCATCTTACCCAGGCCGGAAAGTTCCCCTATGGCACGGTCCGCGGCGGAAAGTTCAGCAACAAGCTGAGGAGTCCAGTTTATCGCGGGTGGAAGTGGATTCGGTATAAATGCCCACCCTCCATCCTGAATACGAATTATTCGGCCGTTGGGGCGAGGGAAATCTTCCGGTTTCAACGAATCACCGCCTTAGCTTTATTGTACTAAAGTATAATTTCCCTTATTGTTATTATACTTTAAGGCTTAAAAATATAATAACCATATTTTGGTTAAAGATAAACGTATACAATTCGGGCCAATACATGAGTTCATTATGTATGGGTACCTATATCCACGAGCGTATGAACAGTGGTTTGGGGATCGTATTTCACGGGGGTTTTTAAGCGTGTATCGTTTGGTTTATGCCGATGCTGGGGGGCGTTTTTACGATCATCCTGAAATGGCTGCAGTTGGACGGACCGGGGACCGCTTTGTGGAAATAACCCCTTCTGAGATGATGCCCCTGCCCCGGGGGGCTTCCCTGGTGCTCATTCCGGCCGGGAGCCCGGTGGGGCTCGACCGGCGGGGTAATTTTGTTCTGGTGGAAAGGGTGCGGGGAGTTCCCGTCTTTGCCGTGGCCGCCCTTTTACCCCAGGGCTACACCCGCACCCTTTTGCCGGCTTACCGCCGGCCGGCAGGGGAAAGGCCCCTGCCCCTTTTTGGCTATGCAGCGGTGGCCTGGCATAAGGATGGGTTGTGGGTGGCCGCCCGGCAAACGGACGACCCCCACCGCTGGGATCCCGGGCATTACAATACCCCGGAGCTGGGGCGTTTGATTTCCGGGCGCCTGGGCCGCCGTCCCGGGAATCCCATCCTGGCCCAGCTGGCCCGTTGCGCCCGGGAGTACTCCTGTTTTACCGCCCAGAATATTTTTTACCGCCGCTGGGAGGGAGGAGTACCCGTTTCCCCCCGTTGCAATGCCGGTTGCCTGGGGTGTATCTCCAGGCAGCCGGCTGAATGCTGTCCCTCCCCGCAGGAGCGCATTTCATCCGCTCCCCCGGTGGAAGCGGTGGTGGAGGTAATGGAGGAGCATTTAAGGAGCGCCCCCGGGGCCATTATAAGCTTCGGCCAGGGATGCGAGGGTGAGCCGCTCCTGGCCGCCGGTACCATTGCCGCCGCCATTTCCCGGGTGCGGCGGCTGGTATCCCGGGGGACGATCAATATAAACACCAATGCCGGCCACACTGCCGGCATGGAAAAAATCATCGCCAGTGGGGTTGACTCCATAAGGGTGAGTTTAATCAGCGCCAGGCCTGATATTTATCGTGCCTACCACCGGCCCCGTAATTACGATCTCCAGGACGTGCGCCGTTCCATCGTGCTGGCCCGGCAGGCGGGGGTGTTTGTTTCCCTGAACCTCCTGGTTCTGCCCGGCCTGACCGACCGCGAGGAAGAGATTAAAAGCCTCCTGGCCTTTATCCAGGAGACCGGAGTTCAGATGGTACAATTGCGCAATTTGAACATCGACCCGGACTACCTCTTCGGCCGCCTGCCCCCGGCCCGGGGAGAAATGACCGGTATTGTAGAGTTTATTAACCGGTTAAAGAAAGTGCCGGGTCTTCTGGTGGGGAATTTCAGCCGGGAGGTGTAGCCGTGGCGTACCGGTTTCGGCCTTCTTTTTTGGCCCGGTACATGGCCTGGTCGGCGGCCAGGATCAGACCTTCGGCGTCCCGGCCGTGATCCGGGTAAACCGCCACCCCCAGGCTGATGGTCAGCCGTCCCCCCGTCTGCTTTTCGCCGTGGGGGAAGGAGTGTTTTTCCACCTTCTGGCGCAGTTTTTCCGCTACGGCAACCGCCCCGGCCAGGTCCGTCTGGGGCAGCAGGATGATAAATTCCTCCCCGCCATAGCGGTAGACGGTATCCATGTCCCGGGTGTTGGAAACAAACAAGCCGGCCAGCTGCCGCAGGATTTCGTCCCCGGCCAGGTGCCCGTTGGTATCGTTATAGTTTTTAAAAAAATCCACGTCGGCCATAATTAAGGCCAGGGGGGTGGAGTAACGTTTGGCCCGGGAAAGCTCCCGCTGCAGGTCAAGGGCCAGCTGGCGCCGGTTATACAGGCCGGTCAGGGGGTCCCGGCTGGCCTGGTGTACCAGGGTATCCATCAACTGCTTGCGCCGGATCAGGGAATGGGTGCGAATTAACAATTCCCTTTTATCCACCGGTTTGATCAGGAAATCGTCCGCCCCGCATTCCAGGCCGCGGATTTTTTCCTCCCGTCCCTGGCGGGAAGTGATGAACACCACCGGGGTGTCCTTCAGGCTGGGGTTCTCCTTCAGGTGCCGGCAGACTTCAAAACCGTCCATGCCGGGCAGGACGACGTCCAGGAGAATCATGTCGGGTCTTTGTTGTTCGGCTATACGCAACGCTTCCGCGCCGTCGGCGGCGGTAATTACTTCGATGCCTTCCCCGGTCAGGTACCCGGCCAGGATCTTCCGCTGCAGGGGGCTGTCCTCCACCAGGAGCACCCGGGCCGCCCCTCCGGGTGCCAGGGGGTGGTCGGCAAGTTGCTTTTCCAGCTGGCGCAGGGTAACCACCGATTTTAATCGGGCGGATAATTCCAGCCTGCTAATGGGCTTGTGCAATACCTCGTACACCCGTAACCACGGGCATTCGGGGAAGAGGTCCTGGGGACTGGTGATGAGAATCACCGGCAGGGCGTCCCCCTGCTCCTGTAAAAAAGTGGAGAGACAACCGGAATGGTGCTGCGAGTATAGAGGCTCAAAGATGAGCACATCGGACCAGCCCCGGCGAATGGCCTCAATGGCCTCCTCTTCCCGGGTGGTGATGAGCAAATTAAACAGCTCGTAATCCAGCTGTGAAGCCACAGCCGTGATGGTTTCGCGGCTGCCGGACAACAACAATACCAGCGGGTGAAAAACGGGGCCTGTCAAATTAAAAAAACCTCCTGTTAACGAGGAATATGAGTTCGGTGATGCGAAACAACAACCAGAATACTACATCATTACCTTATCATGAAATTTCGTTCAATTCAAGACTGACAAATCTTGCTCCTTATTATACCCTATGTTATAATAGTAAAGTATGCGATTAAGATGCAGTGAGGTTTTAAGTGAGGTGATTTTCCAGTGAAGGAAGGCATCCACCCCAAATACGGGCCGGCGAGGGTGATTTGCGTCTGCGGCAACACCTTTGAAACCGGTTCGACCAAAAAGGAGCTCAGGGTAGAAATTTGTTCCAAATGCCACCCCTTCTTTACCGGTTCCCAGCGGACTGTGGAGACCAGGGGAAGGGCGGACCGGTTCCGCAAAAAATACGGCTTGAAGTAGGGTAGCAGAGCGGGGGCTCTGCTATTTGCTTGGAGATGCCGCCCGTAAAGGCGAAGATCGCTTTACTTTTTTCGCGGCGGGTAAGCAACGCCCGGGCGGTTTCGCCTCCAGTGAGTATAAGGGGAGAGTATGATGGGCGATTTTCAATACGGCGGGCAGGCCGTCATCGAGGGGGTAATGATGCGGGGACCGGCATTAAGGGCTGTGGCGGTGCGGCGGCCCGATGCCACCGTGGTTCTGGATACCAGGCCCGTGGGTTCCCTGCCTGCCCGCTTCCCCGTGCTGAAATGGCCCCTCGTCAGGGGAGTGGTGGTATTAATTGAATCCCTGGTCATGGGCCTGGAGGCCCTCTCCTTTTCGGCCAACCAGGCGGTGGGGGAGGAGGAGGAACTGAGCACCCGGGACATTGTTTTAACCCTGGCCGTGGCCCTGGCCCTGGGGGTATTTTTGTTCGTGATCCTGCCCGCCGGTCTCGCTCATTTCCTGGCCGGCTTTATGCGGGGGGCTCTGGTCCAGAATTTTGTCGAAGGAGTCATTCGTTTGGGCGTCTTTCTCCTTTATGTGGCCTCCATTGGGATGCTGCCCGATATCCGGCGGGTCTTTCAGTACCACGGGGCGGAACACAAGGTGATCAATGCCTACGAGGCCGGCGAGGAGCTTACCGTGCCCAATGTACAGCGCCACTCCACCTTTCATCCCCGTTGCGGCACCAGTTTCATCCTCATTGTGCTGGTGGTAAGCATTTTTCTTTTCTCCCTGCTGGGTGAGCAGGTGCTCTGGTGGCGGATAACTTCCCGCATTTTGTTGCTGCCCGTGCTGGCGGGAGTTTCCTATGAACTGTTAAAGCTTTCGGCCAGGTATCCCAACTTCTTCCTGTGCCGGCTTTTCATCGTTCCCGGCCGGTGGTTGCAGGGCCTGACCACCCGGGAGCCCGACGACGACCAGGTGGAAGTGGCCATCTCAGCCCTGGGAGCGGTGCTAGGAGGTGAGGCAAGGCATGCTGGACAAACTGGACAGCCTGGAGCAGCGCTATGAGGAATTGAGCAACCTTATTGCCGACCCGGAAGTAATTAACGACCGGTCGCGCTGGCAGCAATATGTCAAAGCCCACGCGGAACTGGAAGAGATCGTCGGCGTGTACCGCGAGTATAAAAAGGTGTGCCGGGACATCCGGGAGGCAAAGGAACTCTTGCGGGAAAAGCTGGAGCCGGATTTCCGGGAACTGGTGGAGACGGAACTTGAGGCGCAGGAGGAGAAGAAAGGGGAACTGGAGCACAAATTAAAAGTGCTTTTGCTGCCCAGGGACCCCAATGATGAGAAGAACGTCATTATGGAAATACGCGCCGGTACCGGCGGGGAAGAGGCGGCCCTTTTTGCCGCCGACCTGTTTCGCATGTACACCCGGTATGCCGAGCGCCAGGGCTGGAAAATTGATTTGATGAATACCAGCTACACCGATCTGGGCGGTATCAAGGAAGTCATTTTTCTCATCGAGGGCAGGGGGGCATACAGCAAGTTGAAGTTTGAAAGCGGCGTGCACCGGGTGCAGCGGGTGCCCACCACCGAATCGGGGGGGCGCATCCATACTTCTGCCGCGACGGTGGCCGTCCTGCCGGAAGCCGAGGAAGTGGATGTGGAGATCAACCCCAACGACCTGCGCATAGATGTCTTTTGTTCCACCGGGCCGGGCGGCCAGTCGGTGAACACAACCCAGTCCGCGGTGCGCATTACCCACCTGCCCACGGGAATCGTGGTCTCCTGCCAGGATGAAAAAAGCCAGCACAAAAACAAGGAAAAGGCCATGCGGGTCCTGCGGGCCCGTTTGCTGGACCGGCTGCAGGAGGAGCAACAGCAAAAAATTGCCTCCGCCCGCCGGTCCATGGTCGGTACCGGGGACCGCAGCGAGCGGATCCGCACTTATAACTTTCCGCAAAACCGCGTCACCGACCACCGCATCGGTTTAACCATCCACCGCCTTGAGGAAGTGCTCATGGGCGAGCTGGATGAAATTATCGACGCCCTGGTCACCACGGATCAGGCCCGGCGCCTGCAACAGGTGGATAACGCATAAATCAAGGGGAGTTATTTTATGGATATCGCTGCCGCCCTGGCCAGGGCCAGGGCTTTCCTGCACCAAAAGGGCATTGAAGCCGCCCCCCTGGAGGCGGAGGTGCTCCTGGCCCATGTTACCGGCACGGACCGGGTGGGTTTATACCGGGAGGCCAACCGCCCCCTCAGCCTGGAGGAAGAGGAAAAATTCCAGGAGTTGCTGCAAAGACGCGCCGCCGGGGAACCGGTGGCCTACCTGACGGGCTGCCGGGAGTTTATGGGGCTTACCTTCCGGGTCACCCGGGATGTACTCATTCCCCGTCCGGAAACGGAGCTTTTGGTGGAGGTGGCCCTGGAGCTTTTGACCGGGGGGACGGTGCCGGGTGAAGAGCGGCTTTTCCTGGCCGATGTGGGCACGGGCAGCGGGGCCATTGCCGTCAGCCTGGCCCGCTACCTGGGCAAGAGCACCATCTATGCCACCGACATTTCTCCGGCGGCCCTGGCGGTGGCCGCCGAAAACGCCCGGCGGCAAGGGGTAGCCGGCCGCATTATTTTTTTAGCCGGGGACTTGCTGTCCCCGCTGCAAAAAGTCCTTCCACCCGGCAGCCTGTCCCTGGTGGCCGCCAACCTGCCCTACATACCGTCGGCTGCCGTTGGCCAGTTGATGCCGGATGTGGCCCGCTATGAGCCGCACCTGGCTTTGGACGGCGGCTGTGACGGCCTGGAGTTCTACCGGCGCCTGGTTCCCCAGGCCCGGGAGTTGCTGGCGCCGGGCGGGTACCTGCTCATGGAGATCGATCCTTCCCAGGCCCCTCTCATGGCCCGGTTGCTTCCGGAAGGTACCTGGCGCTACCGGGTGCGGCGGGACCTGGCCGGCCGGGAGCGGTTGGTGGTGGCACAGCTTATGGCTTCTTCTCCCCCGGGGAAACCCTTCCGGGGTGATGTACTAAAAAGCCGACCATGCGGTGAGTACACCGGTGAAAAAAATTAAGAGGCCGCTGGTCACCGTGAGCCAGCGCCAGCTGCGCTGACCCAGCATGTTCTGGGCCAGGTGGGAAAGCCTCACGAAAAGCAGCCCCACCCCCACCAGGGCCAGCGCCCCTCCCAGGCCAAAGGCCAGCACAAGGCTCAGGCCCACCAGGGGTGTACCGCTGCCGATGGAGAGCAGCATTACCGTCAAAGCCCCCGGACAGGGGACCAGACCGTTTGTGACTCCCACCAGTAACAGCCCCCAGCGGTCCCGGCGTACTCCGGCTTCCACCGGCAGGTATCCCGGCCGCCCGCAGCGGGGGCAGCAGCCACCCCCCATAAAAAGCAGCCGCAGGCCGATAAAAGCAATGAGCACGCCCGAGATCAGCTGCAGCCACACTTCCAGTTCCTGCCGGGGCACTCCCGCCGCCGCCACGGTGAGCCAGGTGACCCAGCGGGCGCCCATGGCCAGGACCAGCACCACCAGGGTATGGGTGGCCGCCGTGATCAGCCCCAGTAGCAGCGCATCTACAGCCCGTCCCCGGGAAAGAACCAGGTAGGCCCCCATAATGCTCTTACCGTGTCCCGGTTCCAGGGCGTGCAGGAGGCCCAGGCCAAAGGCCGATAAATGGGTAACGCCGAAAATCAAACCCCTCACCCCGACCGCAAAAATTCCTACGACTGAACAGGACACTACAGCATATTATCCCGGTACCATTTTTTAGAACGGCGGTTCTTGACAAAAGATGGGTTATTTGATTAAATAATAAATGTTAGTACATTGGAATAATTCTTATCTAGGAGGCATACCTATGAAACTGGAGGAGGCGCTGCGCAAGCTAAAAGCGCAGGGTGTGCGCCTGACGCCGCAGCGTCAGGAAGTGCTGCGCATTTTGATCGAAGAGGCGGATGGGGAGGAGCACCTCAGCGCCGAGGAAATCTGGCGCCTGGTCCAGAAACGTTACGCCAGCGTCAGTTTTGATACCATTTACCGCACCTTACACCTTTTGATCCGTTGCGGTCTGGCCAGCGAACTGGATTTCTCCGACGGCTGCCGGCGTTTCGAGTTTGCCGGTAATGGGCACCACCACCACCTGGTTTGCCTGAAGTGCGGCCGGGCTGAGGAACTCGCCTTTTGCCCCGAGGACTGCCTGGCCCGGGTGCAGGTTGAGAGGCCGGGGTTCAAAATTACCGGCCACGCGTTTAAAATCTACGGATATTGCCAAAGATGTCAGTAAGCACTAACCGGACTTCACTGCCAGGCCGGAAGGGATTTGCAGGTACCATAATAATTTGATGCGGGGGGTCTTAAGATTTGAAACCGCGGGGATTTTTTTTGCTCTTGATCGGCCTGTTGTTGATTTGGTTGCCCGGATGCAGCGACGCCCCCACCTCCGCCCCGCCGGGGAAGGAGAAAATAGCGGTGGTGGCCACAATCTATCCCCTTTACGATTTTGCCCGCCAGGTGGGGGGAGACAGGGTGGAGGTGACCAGGCTCCTGCCTGCCGGCGCGGAGCCCCACACCTGGGAACCGACGCCCAGAGATATGGCTGCTCTTACCCGGGCAAAGGTCTTCATCTATAACGGCGCCGGTATGGAACCCTGGGTCCAGCGGCAGTTGGGCATGCTTGAAGAAAAGGGGGTAAAAGTGGTCGAGGCCAGCCGGGGCCTGGATCTTATTACCGGTAGCCCGGAACACCGCCATGAACGCCACGAGGGAGAGGTGGACCCTCATGTCTGGCTGGACCCGGTGCTGGCGCAGGAAATGGTAAAGAATATACGGGATGCCTTTATGGCTGTGGATCCGGACCACGCATCCTACTACAAATCCCGGGCCGAAGAGTACATAGCCGGGCTCCAGGACCTTGACCGGGAGTACCGGGAAGCCGTGCAAAGCTTCAAGAGGCGGGAGATCGTTACCTCCCACGCGGCCTTTGGCTACCTGGCCCGGCGTTACGGGCTGCGCCAGGTGGCGGTAATGGGCCTTTCCCCCGAGAGTGAACCCGATCCGGCCCGTATGCGCGAGATTGTGGCCTTTTGCCGGAAGCACAATGTCAAGTATATTTTCTTTGAAACCCTTGTCAGCCCCAAAATATCCCAGGCCCTGGCCCGGGAAGTGGGGGCCCAAACACTGGTGCTCAACCCCATGGGGAACATAACTCCGGAGGAGGAAAGCCGGGGGGAAAATTATCTCTCCATCATGAGGCACAACCTGGTCAACCTGAAGATTGCCCTGGGGGATAAATCATGAATCCGGTAGTAGAAGTACGGGATTTATTCTTTAGCTACGGTGAGGAAATGGCTCTGGAGCGGATTAACCTCACCGTGGCCAGAGGGGATTTCCTGGCCCTGATAGGGCCCAACGGTTCGGGCAAGACAACTCTGATCAAATTGATCCTGGGTCTTTTGAAACCCCTTTCCGGAGAGGTAAGATTGTTTGGCGTTCCGGTACAGCGTTTTCACCAGTGGCACCGGGTTGGCTATGTGCCCCAGAAGGCCACCAGTTTTGATGTCCGTTTTCCGGCCACGGTGGAGGAGGTGGTCCTGTCCGGCCGTTTCGGCCTCCTGGGTCCGGGGCGCCGGCCGGGGAGGGAAGACCGCCGGGCAGTGGAGGAAGCCCTGGAACTGGTAGGAATGGGCGGCGCAGGCCACCGAATCATCGGCCGCCTTTCCGGCGGACAGCAGCAGCGGGTGTTTATTGCCCGGGCGCTGGTGGGCAAGCCCGAACTGCTGGTGCTGGACGAGCCGGTGGTGGGTTTGGACAGCCGGGCGCTTGATTCCTTTTATTCCCTGCTGGAGCACCTGAACAGGGATATGGGTATTACCCTGATCACCGTAACCCATGACACCGGCACCGTGGCCCGGCGGGTGGGCAGGGTGGCCTGCATCAACAAGCGCTTGATTTGCCACGGCACCCCGTCCCAGGTGCTGACCGCCGCCAACCTGGCCCGCCTCTACGGGGCGCCGGTCCGGCGGGTGGTACACAGCCACTAGACTATGCATCCCACACCACAAACGGGATGGGTTTTCAGGGGCGATTTTCTATCAAAGAAGGGAACTCATTATGGGGGAAATTTTCTCGTATGATTTTATGGTCCGGGCGCTGCTGGCCGGGCTGGTGATTGGTTTGCTCTGCCCGGCGGTAGGCGTGTTTCTGGTTATGCGCCGCTACGCCTTCATGGCCGACACCCTGGCCCACGTCTCCCTGGCCGGGGTGGCTCTGGGCATGATCCTGGGCGTTTTCCCATCCCTGACCACCCTGGGGGTAACCCTGGCGGCGGCGGTGGGCGTCGAGCGCCTGCGGGCCACCGGCCGGCTGCACGGGGAGGCCGTCCTGGCTCTGATGTTGAGCACCGGCCTGGCCCTGGCCGTGGTCCTGATCAGCCTGGCCCGGGGTTTTAACGTGGACATTATGGGCTACCTGTTCGGCAGCATTCTCACCGTCGGTCCCGGAGACCTGCTCCTGATCCTGGCGGTGGGGGCTGTAGCCCTGGCGTTGCTGTCCTTTTTCTACAAAGAGCTGTTTTTTATCTCCTTTGATGAAGAATGCGCCCGGGTGGCCGGTTTGCCGGTGGACCGCCTGAATATGCTCTTCATCCTGCTGGTGGCCCTGACCGTAACTATAGCCACCAGGGTGGTGGGGATTTTGCTGGTCAGCGCCCTGATGGTCATCCCGGTGCTTACCGCCCAGTTGTTCTCCGGCAGCTTCCGGCGCCTCTTCTGGCTTTCCCTGGTCCTGGGTGTAACGGTGTGCTTCTGGGGTCTGATCCTTTCCTACCATCTGGGCACGGCTCCCGGCGGCTCCATCGTCCTGCTGGCGGCGGCGGTTTTCGTGCTGGTCCAGCTCGGTACGGCCGCCTGGCGTGCCTGGCAGCGCCGCCGCCTGGTCAATGGTGCAGAAGAGGGAAAGGGCTATTTGATTACCAGCCGGCGTACCAGGTAAAGGGGCAGGGGAAACAGCGCGATAGCCAGGGCCGCAAGCCAGATGAAATCCCAGATTAAACCGGGATGCACCTGGCCCAGCACCAGGCCGCGCACCAGGTTGACCACGTGATAAAGGGGGCTGGCCCAGGCCAGCTTTTGCATGATCTGGGGCAGGCCGCTTAAAGGGAAGAAGACGCCGGAAAAGAGAAAAAGGGGCGTCATGATCAGGGAGAAGAAATAATTGAAATTTTCTATGTTGGGCACGAGCCCCGTCCAGATCATGGAAAGAACGGCAAACAAGAACCCCGCCACGGCCAGCACCGGGGGCACCAGCAGCGCCCAGGGCGAGGCCACCAGGCCCAGGGCCAGGATGACCGCCAGGATCACCGAGCCGTACAGGATGCTCTTGAAGGTGCCGAAAAGTATTTCAGCCACAATTATGTCGTCCATGCTCACCGGGGTGGCCACCATGGCATGGAAGGTTTTCTGGTATTCCATGCGCACGAAAGTGCCGTAGGTGCATTCGTAACTGGTGGCGAACATGGCCGACGAAGCCACCAGTCCGGGAGCCAGGTAGTTCAGGTAGGGCAACCCTTCCATGGGTTGCACGTAGGCACCCAGGCCCAGTCCCAGCGCTGCAATGTACAGGAGGGGCTCGAAAAAATTAAAGGAAAGGTTGGTTTTCCAGTTGCGGCTGAAGACGATCAGGTGGCGGCGCAGCACCTGCCATACCAGCGGGGAAACGTCCGGGGCTCTCATGCCCGCAACCCCCTTCCGGTGAGCTTTAAGAACACGTCCTCCAGGGTGGCGGGGCGCAGCAGCAGGTGGGAGAAACGCACGGGCATGTCCTGCAGGGCCTGGAGGACGGCCTGGCCGTTATCCCGGGGGAAAAGGAAGAGGCTGTCCCCTACCGCCAGGTGTCCCCGGAGCAGGTGATTTGTTCGCCCCACAATCATTGCCGCCGTATCATCGCAGTTGACCGCCGGCTGGAACTGTTCGGCGCACTCCATCCTGCCCAGGCCCACCTCCACCACTTCCCGGCCGATGTGTTTGGCCACCAGCCCCTGGGGGTCGCCTTCCTCCAGAATTTCGCCCCGGTCCATGATCACCAGCCGGTCGCAGAGCTGGCTGGCCTCTTCCAGGTAATGGGTGGTCAGCAGCAGGGTCACCCCCCGTTCTTTCAGGCGGCGCAGGCGCTGCCAGACCAGGTGGCGGGCCTGGGGGTCGAGTCCCGTGGTTGGTTCGTCCAGGATCACCAGGTCGGGGTTGTTGATGAGCGCCCGGGCAATGGTGAGGCGGCGTCTCATGCCCCCGGAGAGGCGGTCCACCCTGTCGTTGGCCCGGTCGGCCAGGTCGAAGAACTCCAGCAGCTCCATGGCCCGGGTACGAGCGGTGGCGGCCGGGATGCGGAAATAATTGGCGTAGACCAGCAGGTTTTGCAGCACCTTTAAATCCGGGTCCAGGTTGTTTTCCTGGGGCACCACTCCCAGGCGGCTTTTTATTTCCCGGGGCTTTTTTTGTACTTCCATGCCCAGGACGGTGAGCCTCCCGGAAGTGACGGGGGACAGGCAGTAGATCATATTCACGGTGGTTGTTTTTCCCGCCCCGTTGGGGCCGAGAAATCCGAAGCATTCCCGGTGGCGCACGCGAAAGTCGATGCCGCGTACCGCCACTTTACCGTTATATTCCTTGGTTAGCTTTTCGGCAACTATGACATCCATCCTCGTCTCTCCGGAAAATGCTGGTTTTAAAAAATTAAGTTTGGTGTTTGCTTGACTCAATATTTTAATATAAAAACACCGTTCCTACCACCTGTATCTTTTTGGCGCCATTTTGTGGTATACTTTTTGTGGTATACTAACAGGCAAAGTTTACAAGTCGAAGGTGTTACCATGGAGCAGCGGACAGCGTACTGGCGGGTGGATCCGATCAAACCCGATCCCCGGATCATGGCCCGGGCCGGGTTAATTTTGCGTCAGGGAGGACTCGTGGCCTTTCCCACCGAAACGGTTTACGGCCTGGGAGCCAATGCCCTGGATGGCCTCGCCGTAGCCCGCATCTTTGAAGTCAAAGGGCGCCCCCAGGACAATCCCCTGATTGTCCACGTGGCCGACCGGGAAACGGCGTGCCGGTTGGTCCGCAGGGTGCCCGCCGGTGCGGGCAAGCTGATGGACGCCTTCTGGCCGGGGCCCCTCACCCTGGTGCTGCCCGCGGCACCTGTTGTTCCCCGCCAGGTCACGGCGGGGCTGGACAGCGTGGGCATACGCATGCCCGATCACCAAGTGGCCCTGGCCCTGATTGCGGCTGCGGGCGTGCCGGTGGCGGCGCCCAGCGCCAACCTTTCCGGCCGCCCCAGCCCCACTACCGCCGGGCACGTTCTACAAGATCTGAACGGTCGCATTGAAGTCGTCCTGGACGCCGGTCCAGCGGGGGTGGGTCTTGAGTCGACAGTGCTGGATCTTACCGGGGATGTACCCGTGATTCTCCGTCCAGGGGGTATAACTCGAGAGGAACTGGAAAAGGTTATTGGTGAAGTGCGGGTAGACCCGGGCGTTGATGGACGGTCCGGCGGAGAGTTCCGCCCCCGTTCGCCGGGCATGAAGTACCGGCATTACGCCCCCCGGGTTCCCCTGGTGCTGGTGGAGGGGGAACCGGAACGGGTGGCGGCTCGCTTGAAGGAACTGGCCGGAATTTACCGGTCCCGGGGTCTGCGGGTGGGGGTCCTGGCTACCGCCGAGACGGCCGGGGAATACAACGGGAGCCGGGTGGTGGTGGCCGGCCCGCGGCAGGACCCTGCCGCCATTGCTTCCCGTCTTTTTGCCGCCCTGCGGCAGCTTGATGAGCTGGGGGTGGATGTCATTCTAGCCGAGGGTATTGAGCCCCGGGGTTTGGGACTGGCCGTAATGAACCGCCTGCGGCGGGCCGCGGGCAACCGCATTGAGCGGATGTGAGGCTCACCGGAGCGAGCGAGAGCCAAAACAGGCCCGGTTGGAAAGTGGGGATAACTCAGCATAGAAGGTGTTTTCTGGAGGCTACAGCGGTGAGTATTCCAACCTTGCTTTTGCTGGCGGGGGCCCTGGGCACCGACGCCTTTTCCCTGTGCCTGGGCATTGGGATGACCGGGGTCAAACGCCTGCAAATATTGCTCATTACTTTGACCGTGCTTCTTTTTCATATTGCCATGCCCCTTGTGGGCTTTCAAGTGGGGGAACTGGTGGGGGGCCTCCTGGGTCGCGCGGCCACCATAGCGGGAGCAGTGCTGCTCCTTTACCTGGGGCTGCGCATGATCAGGGAAGCCTTTAGCGACGAAGAACCGCGCGTTGTTCTTCTAAACAACTGGGGGTTGTTTCTTCTGGGGGCCAGCGTAAGCATGGATGCTTTGAGCGTAGGTTTTACCCTGGGTACCCTGCGGACGCAGCTGCTTTTTACCGTAATCACCTTCGGGCTGGTGGCCGGCCTGATGACCTTTTCCGGGCTGGTGCTGGGCCGCTACCTGGGGCATGTGGTGGGGGAACGGGCGCAGCTTTTGGGCGGGCTGATCCTGGTGGGTATCGGGGTCAAGCTCTTTTTGTGAGCGTTCACGGCATTACCGGGAGGCATGATTTATGGCAAAGAAAGTGCTCTTTGTTTGCACCGGCAACACCTGCAGGAGCAGTATGGCAGAGGCTCTGGCCAGGGACATGCTGGCCAGAAAGGGTTTGCAGGGGGAGGTTGAGGTCGTTTCCGCAGGTATAGCCGCCCTGCCCGGCAGTGAGGCATCGCCGCAGGCTGTAGCGGTGATGGAGGAAATGGGCCTGGATTTGAAGTCCCACCGGGCCACCCTGCTTACCCGCCGGGATGTGGAAGAGGCCGACCTGGTGCTGACCATGACTCAAAGCCATAAAAAACTGATCCAGGAACAGTTACCGGATCAGGAAGAAAAAATTTTCACCCTGGCTGAATACGCCGGCAGGGGCGGCGATGTCCCCGATCCCTTCGGTGGGCCGGTGGATGTCTACCGCCAGTGCGCTGGCGAGCTGCGTTATCTCATCTCCCTGGCCCTGGACAGGCTGGCCGCCGAAAAAGCCGGACCGGCACAAGCAAGCCCGGGCGCCGGGGCGGCCGCGCCTTCCGGCGACCAGGGGGAAGCAGGTAGCGAGCCGGGAACGGCTCCGCCAGGCAATGGTCAAAAGGCATGACCCGGGCAGCCGGGGCCCGCATAAATTGAAGCAGGAAAATGGCGTTTTTTGTAGAAGGTAACAGGTTGTATTTCTTTTTTGGGGATAAGGGGTGAAGTATGTCCGTGCGGATTGCCCTGGCCGCCGACCACGGTGGCTTTCGCTTAAAGGGAGAGGTTATTTCTTTTTTGCAGGAGAACGGAATTGCCTACCATGATTTCGGCACCTATTCGGAAGAAGCCGTGGATTACCCCGATTTTGCCCTCCTGGTGGCCGAGGCCGTGCGCAGCGGGGAATACCAGCTGGGCATCCTTTGCTGCGGTACGGGCATCGGGGTGGCCATTGCGGCCAACAAGGTGCCCGGCATCCGGGCCGCCCTATGCCATGATACCTTTTCCGCCCGGGCCTCCCGGGAGCACAACGATGCCAACATCCTGACCATGGGCCAGCGGGTAATCGGCCCCGGGCTGGCCCGGGAGATTGTCCGGGTGTGGCTGGCTTCTGAATTTGCCGGCGGGCGCCACGCCCGGCGGGTGGCCAAGATCACCGAAATTGAAAAGAAATACGGCGGTGGCAACGGCCGTTAGCCGCAAAAGCATGTCGTGGGGGAGGAACCAACATAATGGACATGAACAGACCTCTAGCTGCAGTGGATCCTGAAATTGCCCGGGCAATTGAGCTGGAGTTGGGCCGCCAGCGCGATACCCTGGAACTGATTGCCTCCGAAAATGCCGCCAGCCGGGCGGTAATGGAGGCCCAGGGTTCGGTGCTGACCAACAAGTACGCCGAAGGTTATCCCGGGCGGCGTTATTACGGCGGCTGCCAGTTCGTGGATATTGCGGAGGAACTGGCTATCAACAGGGCCAAGGAGCTGTTTGGCGCCGAGCATGTCAATGTGCAGCCCCACTCCGGTGCCCAGGCCAACATGGCGGTTTATTTCGCCCTGCTGGAACCGGGAGACACCATCCTGGGTATGAACCTGGCCCACGGCGGCCACCTCACCCACGGCAGCCCCTTGAATATGTCCGGAAAATATTTTCGGGTGGCCTTTTACGGGGTGGAAAAGGATACGGGCCTGATCAACTACGAGAAGGTTTTTGCCGCCGCCTTTGAACATAAGCCGAAGATCATCGTGGCCGGGGCCAGCGCCTACCCCCGGGCCATTGACTTTTATAAGTTTAAGGAAATAGCCGATGAAGTGGGGGCCTACCTGATGGTGGACATGGCCCACATTGCCGGGCTGGTGGCCGCCGGTGAGCACATGAACCCGGTGCCCTACGCCGATGTGGTGACCACCACCACCCATAAAACCCTGCGCGGCCCCCGGGGGGGCATGATTTTATGCCGGGCCAGATATGCCCCGGCTATTGACAAGGCGGTCTTCCCGGGTATCCAGGGCGGGCCCCTGATGCACGTCATTGCCGCCAAGGCCGTAGCTCTCAAAGAGGCGCAGCAGCCGGAATTCAAGGAATACCAGCGGCAGATCGTCAAGAACGCCCGCGCTCTGGCCCGGTTCCTGATGGACCGGGGCTTTGAACTGGTCAGCGGCGGCACCGATAACCACCTGATGCTGGTGGATTTGCGCAACAAGGGGGTTACCGGCCGCGAAGCGGAAGCCGTCCTGGATTCCGTCGGCGTGACGGTAAACAAAAATGCCATCCCCTATGACCCGCAGCCCCCGGCCGTGTCCAGCGGAATACGCATCGGCACGCCGGCTGTGACCACCCGGGGCCTGAAGGAAGCGGATATGGAGGCGGTGGCCGAAATCATCCACCTGGCTTTGAGCTTCCGGAATGACCCGGACCGCTTGAACCAGGTTCGTGAAATGGTGGCCGGGCTGTGCCGCCGGTACCCGCTGTATTAGGCGTGGCACTGAGAGAACAAAGGACTGGCGCACCGCCGTTCCCGAAGACCGGAGGTGAGCGGCCCTGGTTAAAAGACCTTCATTCGATGAGATTTATATGGAAGTGGTCGACGTTATTGCCCGGCGCTCCACCTGCCTGCGCAAAAAGGTGGGGGCCGTCATTGTGGTGGACCGGCGCATTATTTCCCACGGTTACAACGGGGTGGTCAGCGGAGCGGAGCACTGCATTGATACCGGCCGGTGCCTGAAGGATCTGGCCGGCCGGGAAGACTACAAGCCCTGCGTTCACGCCGAGCAGAACGCCATCTGCCTCTGTGCCAAACGCGGCCTGGCCGTGGGCGGCGGCACCATGTACGTGAACGCCGACATCTGCCTGACCTGCGCCAAGCTCATTGTCTCCTGCGCCCTGTCCCGGGTGGTGGTGCGCCGGGATTACCGGGGCACCGAGGAGGGCATAGAGTTCCTGCGCCGCCACGGCGTGCAGGTGGACCTGTGGGAGTGACCGGCCATCGCCAGACGAAAGGCAGCCCTTTTCGATATCGGAGCCACCCTGATCACCGGACCGGAAGTGTCTCCAACCAAACAAATTGCCCGGCTGCTGGGACTGCCCCCGGAGCAGGACCGCCTGGTGGGGGATGTAATTATGTGCCGGGAGTTTGCCGGCCCCCGGGAAGTCTGCGCCGCCCTGGCTGAAGTGGCCTCCCTGAACCGGCAGCATGAGGAGGCCCTCTCGCGCCTCTGGGCCGACCAGGAGGTGGCCGCGGTGGAAATACCGGGCGCGGCCCGGGCGGTAACGCGGGCGCGGGAGCTGGGCTTTGCTGTGGGCCTGGTTTCGGACATCTGGGTTCCCTACTACCAGGCTTTTTTGCGTGCCTGCCCGGATATCGCCCCCCTGGTGGATTACGCCGCTTTGAGTTTTCGCCTGGGCAGGAAAAAGCCCGCGGAAGAGCTCTACCGGGCCGCCCTGGAGGCCCTGGATGCCGACCCCCGGCGTTCCGTCATGATCGGGGACACCTATGAAAAGGATATCCTGCCGGCTAAAAATTTGGGCCTGGCCACCATCTGGGTCCTTTCCCGCCCCGAGCGGGAGTACCCGGCCATGGCCCGCGTGTTATGGGGTGAGTGGCCCCGGCCGGATATCATTGTGCCGGATACGAGCCGGCTTGCCCGGGCCCTGGACGAACTTGAACAAAAGAGGAGAGGTACTTGTACATGGAAATAACCAAAGTGGTACGCCATACACCCGGGGAACTTGTGGACAAACTGCGCCGGGTTACCATGCTCACCGACCCGGACTGTTACATCTACCGGGACGTCTTCATCTCCCTGGAAAAAATTCACACCAGTTACCTGGCGCCGGCCCAATCATATGTGCTCACCGGCGAACTGCAAAAGGTGCGGGAGCTTAAGTGGGAACTGGCCCGCCACGGGTGCGACCTTTTCCATCTCGACGGGTATGTCACCCTTTACCTGGCCGGTTACGACGAGCCGGTGGACCTCCTGCCGCCGGTCATCGAGGAATCGGTGGAGGCCGACGGGTCGGTATTCAACATCATCTGCGACGGCATGCACCGGGTCTACCTGGCCCGCCTGGAATGGATCGTTCCCCAGGTAATCTTCATCCGGGGCGTGCCGAAGGACAAGCCCTATTACGCCTATCCCCTGCCTGGTGGCTGGTCCCAGGTGGTTTTGCGGGAGGACCTGCCCCCGGGTTTCATCAAAAAGTGGCACCGCATTGCGGAGTATAAATCCCTGTACCGCAACTTTAATTCCGCCTTTCACAATGTGGGTGGTCCCCGGGGGCACTTCCGCAAGGGATGAGGGGATGGAATTTACTCCCTTATATTTCAAGGATAAGCTGCATATAGTTAAACCGCGGGGATTTGTCGTTTAATTACCAGTCCAAGGAGACAAACTATGCTCAAGGTTCTCACTGTTTTCGGCACCCGGCCGGAGGCCATCAAGATGGCCCCCCTGATCAAGGAACTGCAGCGGCACCCGGACCGGCTCCTCTGCCGGGTGGCCGTCACCGCCCAGCACAGGGAAATGCTGGATCAGGTGCTGCATCTTTTTCAGATTGCTCCCGACCACGACCTGGGCATCATGAGGCCCGGCCAGAGCCTCTTCGACATCACCCGCCGGGCACTGGACGGCCTGGAGCAGGTCATGGCAAGAGAAAAGCCGGACCTGGTGCTGGTGCACGGCGATACCACCACCACCTTTGTGGCTGCTCTAGCCGCCTTCTACTTTCAAATACCGGTGGGCCACGTGGAGGCGGGCCTGCGCACGGGGGATAAGTATTCCCCCTTTCCCGAGGAAATCAACCGCCACCTCACGGCGGTGGTGACGGACCTGCACTTTGCTCCTACCGCCACCGCCCGGGATAACCTGCTGCGGGAAGGGGTGGCCCCGGAAAAGATCTTTGTCACGGGAAATACCGTCATCGACGCCCTGCTGGCCACCGTGGACCCGGATTACCGGTTCATTGATCCCGGACTGGCCGGCATAGACTACCGGCGCCGGCGGGTGCTGCTGGTGACCACCCACCGCCGGGAGAACCTGGGCGAACCCATGCGGGAAATTTACCTGGCCCTGCGGGATATCGTTGCCCTTTATCCCGATGTGGAGGTAGTTTTTCCCGTGCACAAAAACCCGGCGGTGCGGGGGATGGTGCAGGAGGTGCTGGGGGAGCTGCCCCGGGTGCACCTCATCGAACCCCTTTCCTACCAGCCCTTCGTTAATTTGATGAACCGGTGCTACCTGGTGCTTACGGATTCGGGCGGTTTGCAGGAAGAGGCCCCGGCCCTGGGCAAGCCGGTACTGGTGCTGCGGAACACCACCGAACGTCCCGAAGCCATCCGGGCCGGTACCGTGCGCCTGGTGGGTACAACCCGGGAGGCGGTTTTCAACGAAACCCGGCTCCTGCTGGAGGACGCGGCCCGCTACCGGCAGATGGCCGAAGCGGTGAACCCCTACGGGGACGGCCGGGCTTCCCGGCGCATCTGCCAGGCCATTCTGTACCACTTCGGCCTGAGTGACGAACCGCCGGAGCCTTTTGAGTAAATGCAGGACCATTTCTCATGAAAAAAGTCTTCAGGCGGTGAAGGAATAAACGACTTTATGTAGAACAATAACTTTGTGACGGGTGTAACGCAGCCGACATTTTTTCTGACAAAAAGTGACAGGTTGCCGCATCCGCACCAGGAAAGGTGACATACCATGGGCGAGCGCCGGGTGGGAGGCCGTGTCCTGGCGGCCCTGGCCCTTACCACCACCATCGGCATGGAAATGGCCATCATGGTTACCGCCGGGTTTTACACCGGCCGGTGGCTGGATTACCAGTTACATACCGGGCCCTGGCTGATGACGGCGGGCATCCTTGTGGGGGTAGCCGCGGGCATCTGGGGGGTCATCCAAACCGTATCACGTTTTTTCAAAAACTGGGGGTAGAGCCCTGTGCCTTCCTTGCCACCCGTTCCCGAACTGGATAACCAGTTAAAGCGCACGACCCGCATCACCGGGGGGTTGATGGCTCTGGTGGTCCTGGCCATTGCGGCCAACCCGGGAGATTCCCTGGCCTGGGGCCTTTTTCTCGGCCTGGCCACCGGGCTGTACAACACCATTTCCCTGGCCCTGCGGATCAAGCGCCTGGGCTTACAGGACAGGAGCGACGCCCGCAGCTACATGCGCCAGGGTTTGATCATGCGCCTGGCGCTGGTGGCGGTGGTGGTTTTGCTGGCCGGCCGGGTAGCCCATGTAAATGTATACTGGCTGGGGGCGGGCCTTCTGGCCGTCCCCTGTATTACCGCTGTGGATGCGGCCATCAGAGCGGCGCGCCTGAGCCGCTCTGAGGGAGGAGTGTTTTCCAAGATAGAAGGGAGGTGATAATTGGTGAAAAGCCTGGAACAAGTCCACGAGGAATTAAACGTTTGGGGTTTCCCCCACCATCCATGGGAATTTACCCTGGGCAACACCCATATTGTCCTGAATCCCAAGACACTGGTGATGACCTGGATCGTCATGCTGCTGGTGATCCTCTTCACCGTTTCGGCCACCCGCAATATGAATATGAAACGGCCGGGTAAACTCCAGTTGATGGTGGAGGAGATCTTCCAGTTTTTGCGGGGCCTGGTTTACGAAAATATGGACCCCAAGAAGGGCGCGGGCCTGATGTCCCTGATCTTTACACTCTTCATCTTCCTTCTCTTCAGTAACCTCTGGGGCCTGGTTCCCACCATGATGTCGCCCACCGCCGACGTGAACACCACCGCCGGGATGGCCATAATGGTTTTCTTCCTCGTCCAGTTCATGGGGATCCGCTATAAAGGGGCCGGGCATTTCAAGCACTTCCTGGAACCATTTCCCTTCTTCCTGCCGCTTACCATTGTCGAAGAACTGGCTAAACCGGTAACCCTGGCCTTCCGTCTATACGGGAACATCTACGGCGGGGAGGTTCTCATTGCGGTTCTCCTGGGGCTTTTGGGACTGAACACCTTTATCTTTGGCGGGTTTATCCCTTCGGTGGTGTGGCTGGCCTTCAGTATCTTTGTAGGGTTTATCCAGGCCTTTATCTTTACCATGCTCACCATTGCCTACATTTCTCAGGTAGTTAAGGAACATGAACATTAAGTTTTTCCCATCTCATATATAGAGATATAGTTTCAGCAAAATGGGAATTTTTTGGAGAAAGGAGGGGAAAGTGATGGATGTGGGAGCTGCTGCTGCCCTCGGTACCTCTTTAGCCGTGGGTCTGGCCGCCCTGGGTGCCGGTATCGGCGACGGTCTGGTTACCGGTCGCACGGTGGAGGCGATGGCCCGCCAACCCGAATTAAGAGGTAACCTGCTGACCACAATGTTCATCTCTGTGGGTCTGATCGAGGCCCTGCCCATCATCGCGGTAGTTATTGCCTTCATGCTGTTTGGTAAAATCGGTGGTTAACGCAGGTAACGGTGGGTAAAAGGTGGCATAGCGGGTTTTGCATTACCTGCTATTGCCTTCCTTTTGTCCACGGCAACGGGTAGTAAGGAAGGAGGGGAACCGGTGGAAGCGCTGGGAATTAATCATACCCTGCTGGCCCAGATCATTAACTTTGTCATTTTGCTCATATTCCTTCGTTTGGTTGTCTACAAGCCCATCGTCAATATTCTGGAACAACGCCAGCAATATATAGCCAATAACGTGGCCGCCGCCGAAGAAGAGCGGAAACAGGCCGAGGCACTGCGCCAGCAATACCTGGCTGAGATGCAAAAAGCGAGGGAAGAGGCCCAGGCCATCATCCAGCAGGCCACCAAGGCCGGTGAAGAAAAGGCCCAGGAGATTGTTGAGGCAGCCAGGGCCGAAGCGCAACGGATCAAGGAGAGCGCCCTTGAGGAAATTGCCCGGGAGAAGGAGAAGGCGGTTGCAGAATTGCGCGACCAGGTGGCGTCACTGTCCATCCTGGTGGCCCAAAAGATCATCAACCAGACCATCACCCCCGAAATTCAACACAGCCTGGTCCAGGAATTCATTAAAGAAACGGGGGATCTGCCATGTTAAAGGGGGCCGTAGCGCAACGTTATGCCCAGGCCCTTTATGACCTGGCGGAAGCGCAAGGCCTGGTGGATCAGGTGGAGCAGGAGCTAAGGGCGGTAGAACAGGTCATAGCCGATTCCCGTGAATTCCAAAAGGTGCTCTATCATCCCCGCATTACTGCACAGGAAAAGAAAGATGTGCTGAAAAATATCTTTTCCGGCAAAATTTCCCCCGTTACCGAGAATTTCCTCTTTTTACTGGTAGACAGGCAGCGGGAGGCCTTCTTAAGCGATATTGTGGCCCATTATTCCAGCCTGGCCGACCGGGCCCGCAATATCGTGAAAGCTGCAGTAACCAGTGCCATCGAACTGACTAAAGAAGAAAAGAAAAAACTGGGGGAAGTTTTGAACAAAATTACCCGCAAGAAAGTGCAGACCGCATACAGCGTGGACCCCGCGCTAATTGGCGGGGTGGTGGTGCGCATTGGCGACCGGGTTATCGACGGCAGCCTGCGTACCCGGCTGGCAGCATTGAGAGAGCACCTCAGGCAAATAAGTTAAGGCGATAGGGGTGAAATTAGGAGCATGAATTTGCGACCGGAAGAGATCAGCTCGATCATTCGGCAGCAGATTGAAAAATACCAGGCGCAAATTGAAATGCGCGACGTGGGCACCGTAATCCAGGTCGGCGACGGTATTGCCCGCGTCTACGGCCTGGAAGACTGCATGGCCATGGAACTGCTGGAGTTTCCGGCACCCGAAGAGGGCGCTGAGCCCACCCTGGGCATGGCCCTCAACCTGGAAGAGGACAACATCGGTTGTGTGTTGCTCGGTGCCTACACTCACATCAAAGAAGGGGACACCGTAAAGCGTACGGGACGTATTGCCTCCGTACCCGTGGGCGACGCCCTGATCGGCCGGGTGGTCAACCCCCTGGGACGCCCCCTGGACGGCAAGGGCCCCATCAAGAGCGACAAGTTCCGTCCCATTGAGCGTATTGCCCCCGGCGTAATCACCCGCAAACCCGTACACCAGCCCCTGCAAACCGGTTTAAAAGCCATCGACTCCATGATTCCCATCGGCAGAGGCCAGCGGGAATTGATCCTCGGCGACCGGCAAACCGGTAAGACGGCCATTGCCGTGGACGCTATCATCAACCAGAAAGGCAAGGACGTCATCTGTATCTATGTGGCCATCGGCCAGAAAGCCTCCACGGTAGCCAACGTGGTGCAGCGACTGCGGGATTTCGGCGCTATGGATTACACCATCGTGGTTTCGGCTACCGCGTCCGACCCGGCACCGCTTCTGTTCATTGCTCCCTATGCCGGCTGTGCCATGGGCGAGGAGTTTTTAGAGCAGGGTAAACACGTGCTCATTGTCTACGACGACCTTTCCAAGCAGGCCGTGGCCTACCGCGAACTTTCCCTGCTCCTGCGGCGTCCCCCCGGCCGTGAAGCCTATCCCGGTGACGTGTTCAACCTGCACTCCCGCCTGCTGGAGCGGGCCTGTAAGCTCAACGACGAACTGGGAGGCGGCTCCATAACTGCGCTGCCCATCATTGAAACCCAGGCCGGCGACGTTTCGGCCTACATTCCCACCAACGTGATTTCCATTACCGACGGCCAGATTTACCTGGAACCCGACCTGTTCTACGCTGGCATCCGCCCGGCCATCAACGTGGGTCTTTCGGTATCCCGGGTGGGCGGCGCCGCCCAGATCAAGGCCATGAAGCAGGTGGCCGGACGGCTGCGCCTGGACCTGGCCCAGTACCGCGAGCTGGCCGCCTTCGCCCAGTTCGGTTCCGACCTGGACAAGGCCACCCAGGCCCGTTTGATCCGCGGCCAGCGCATGGTGGAACTGCTCAAGCAGAAGCAGTACGCCCCCATGGCGGTGGAAGACCAGGTTATGGTCATTTACGTCGGTGTAAACGGCTACCTGGACGACCTGCCGGTGGATAAGGTGCTGCCCTTTGAGGAGGAGTTCTTGAACTACATGCACACAAGCCATCCGGAAGTGGGCGAAGCCATTGCCAAGACCGGTGAGCTGTCCAAGGAAACGGAAGAAAAACTGAAAGCGGCCATTATCGAATTCAAGAAGGGCTTTGTGGCCCGGACGGCCTGATCAACGCTTCCCGGTCTTCCGGTAGTAGCGACGCGAGGTGGTGAAAAAGAGTGCCAAGTTTACGGGACTTGCGGCGGCGTATTAAAAGTATCAAGAGCACCCAGCAGATCACCAAGGCCATGAAGGCGGTTTCCGCCGCCAAGATGCGCCGGGCCCAGGAGCAGGTTCTGTCGGCCAGGCCCTACGCCCGCCGGATGAAAGACGTGCTGGGACGGGTGGCCACCGCCGCGGCCGGGGTTAAGCACCCCCTTTTGGAGGTACGGGAGCCCAAAAGGGTGGCCTACGTCCTCATCACGGCCGACAGGGGGTTGTGCGGCGGTTTTAACGCCAACCTGATCCGCAGGACCGTCCAGGAGACAAAAAACATCAGCGCGGAACTGAGCCTGATCTGCGTTGGGCGCAAAGGCCGCGACTACTTCCGCCGCCGGGGTTACAATATCGCCCAGCAGTACGTGGGCCTGGGCGAAACCATTAAATTGAGCCACGCCCAGGAGGTTGCCCGCTACGTTATGGATAAATATGCGGCGGGGGAATTTGATGCCGTCTACCTCATCTACAGCGAGTTTGTCAACGTGCTGGTGCAGCGGCCCAGGGTGGTCAAACTCCTCCCCGTGGAACCTCCCGAGGGGCAGGAAAACGGCGAAGGAAAGCCCGGCAGGGTGGAGTATATTTTTGAACCTTCGGCCGAAGCGGTGCTGTCCGAGCTGTTGCCCATGTATGTGGAGAACATGGTCTTTCACGGCCTTCTGGAATCCAAGGCCAGCGAGCACAGCGCCCGCATGACCGCCATGGACAACGCCACCAAGAACGCTGGCGATATGATCGACAGGCTGACCCTGTCCATGAACCGGGCCCGCCAGGCCGCCATTACCAAGGAAATTTCCGAAATTGTCGGCGGAGCAGCGGCCCTGGAGTAACCGTGACCGTTCCCCGGGCTAACTCAAGCTTCGCGCGAAGGAGGTACGGAGTAGCTAATGAATGTTGGTCATGTAGTACAGGTCATTGGCGTGGTGGTGGACGTCCGCTTCCCCCCCCGGCCAGGTGCCTGATATCTATAATGCCCTGAAGATCCGCCGCGAAGGGCAGGAGGACCTGACCCTGGAGGTGGCGCAGCACCTGGGCAACAACATCGTGCGCACTGTGGCCATGTCCTCCACCGACGGTCTGGTGCGGGGCATGGAAGTGATTGATACCGGCAAGCCCATCACCGTTCCCGTAGGGCGGGCCGTCCTGGGCCGCCTGGTGGACGTGCTGGGTGAGCCCATTGACGGCAAAGGCCCCATTAAGAGCGACTACTATTATCCCATTCACCGGCCGGCCCCGCCCCTGGCCGAGCAGTCCACCCGGGCCGAGCAGCTGGAAACCGGCCTGAAGGTGGTCGACCTGCTGGTGCCCTTCCTGAAGGGCGGCAAGATCGCCATGTTCGGGGGCGCCGGCGTGGGCAAGACGGTTATCGTGATGGAGCTGATCAACAACATCGCCAAGCAGCACGGCGGTATCTCCGTGTTTGCCGGCGTGGGTGAGCGTACCCGCGAGGGCAACGACCTCTACCGGGAGATGACCGAGGCGGGCGTGCTTGACAAGACCATCATGGTGTTCGGCCAGATGAACGAACCGCCGGGGTGCCGTCTCCGGGTGGGCCTGACCGGGCTGTGCATGGCCGAGTACTTCCGGGATGAGGAAGGGGCCGACGTGCTCCTGTTCATCGACAACATCTTCCGCTTCACCCAGGCCGGTTCCGAGGTTTCCGCCCTCCTGGGCCGGATGCCTTCGGCCGTGGGTTACCAGCCCACCCTGGCCACGGAAATGGGCCAGCTGCAGGAGCGGATTACTTCCACCATGAAGGGTTCGGTTACTTCGGTGCAGGCCGTGTACGTGCCCGCCGACGACCTGACCGACCCGGCGCCGGCGACCACCTTTGCCCACCTGGACGCCACCGTGGTGCTGTCCCGGCAAATCGCCGAGCTGGGTATTTACCCGGCGGTGGACCCCCTGGATTCCACCTCCCGCATCCTCGACCCCAACGTGGTGGGCCAGGAGCACTACGAGGTGGCCCGGGGCGTGCAAAAGGTTCTGCAGCGCTACAAGGAGCTGCAAGATATCATCGCCATCCTGGGTATGGAAGAACTGTCCGACGAGGACAAACTGATCGTCGCCCGGGCCCGGAAACTGCAGCGCTTCCTGTCCCAGCCCTTCCACGTGGCCGAGCAGTTCACCGGCCGGCCGGGCGTGTACGTGCCGCTCAAGGAAACCATCCGCGGGTTCAAGGAGATCCTGGAGGGCAAACACGACGACCTGCCCGAAGAAGCCTTCTACATGGTGGGTACCATCGACGACGCGGTGGCGAAGGCGAAAAGCTTAGCAGAGGGAAGTGCATAAAATGGCGGAAAAAACCCAACGCCTGGAAATTGTCACTCCCGAGCGCAAGGTATACAGCGGCGATGTCCGCTTTGTGGTGGTGCCGGGCGTGGAAGGCGAACTGGGCTTCCTGCCGGATCACGCTCCCCTGGTCAGCGCCCTCAAGATCGGTGTGATGAAGGTCCAGGAGGATAGCAGGACCTTCAAGGTGGCGATAAGCGGGGGGTTTGTCGAGGTGCGGAACAGCCGGGTCACCGTCCTGGCCCGTACCGCAGAGCGGGACGACGAAATCGACCGGGAGCGGGCCGAAGCGGCCAAAGCCAGGGCCGAACAGCGGCTGGCTGCCAGAACGCCGGACATTGATGTGGTCAGGGCCGAACTGGCCTTGAAGCGCGCCCTGGCCCGGTTGAAGGCGGTATCGTAATGGAGGGGTAATTTAAGGTGGCAGTTAGTTCTGCCACCTTTTAGTTTTTGCCCGCCTGTAAATGTTTAGTGGCCTGCTATGGTGCCGCGTTGTCCACGCTCGCTCCAGTGCTCCGCGCTGACAGCACCGCGGCTTGCTTCGGACCGGACTAGCGGCGCTGCAAAGGCGGCATGGCATTTGTACCTTACTGTCCTCTTTTTGCCATTTCAGTAAGTTACATTTTCTAAAGCTGCATTTCGGTGCCGCTGGTTTCGCGCCGCAGTCCGGTTAGCCTCGCTTCGCCGGGTGCCGTTACCAGCGCTCCGCAAGTCGCTCGCTTTGGACAACGCGGCACCGTGCCGTTGGTAACGGTTTTACTGAATAATTACGCCCGCCCGGTATGAACAGGAAATTTTTGGGCAACAATGGGGGATAAGTACGGTCCGGACCCAGAAGGCATGTCCGCCGCGCCCGGAGCATATAAATTTCAACAGGTGGACAGGGGAGGTGGAGACGGTGCGCAGGCTGCTGCTTGGCTTCATCTGCGTGGTGCTGTCCCTCACCATGGGCCTGCCCGTGCTGGTGAACTACCTTTCGCCGGTCCGGATCCAGGAAAGGGAGACCCGGGTACGCCTTTACGTCCACAGCACCGGACGGATCGAGGAAATCCCCCTGGAAGAATACGTCACCGGGGTGGTGGCCGCCGAAATGCCGGCCGCCTTCCCCGTAGAGGCCCTGAAGGCCCAGGCGGTGGCCGCCCGCACCTATATCGTGCGCCGGCTGACTGCCGGCGGGGTAATAAATAACGATCACCCCGGGGCCGACGTCTGCGATGACCATACCCACGGGCAGGCCTGGATTTCCCGGGAGGAGATGCGCCGGCGCTGGGGCACCCTCCGTTATTACGAGTACTACTACAAGATTAAAAAGGCGGTCGATGAAACCCGGGGCATGGTTCTCACCTATGAAGGGCAGCTCATCGACGCCGCCTACCATGCCTCCTGCGGCGGGCGGGGCACGGAAAGCGCCTCCGCAGTATGGTCGGCGGACCTGCCCTACCTGGTGGGGGTGCCCTGCCCCCACGATGCCGACCCTGAACCCGTGCGCACGGTAAGCCTGCCCCTGGCCCAGGTGGACCGTGCTCTGGGCGTGAGCCTGGAGGCGCTGCCGGTAGCAGCCGGCGGCCGTGCCGGTGATGGAGTAAAAAGCCCCCTGGAGGTCCTGGAACGGACTCCCGCCGGCCGTCCCAAAACCGTACGCATTGGAGAAAAGAAGATGGCGGCTGCGCTGGTACGGGACCGCCTGGGCCTGCGTTCCACCGATTTTACCATGACCTTAAAAGGAGACCGGATGGAGATTACCACCCGGGGATACGGCCATGCCGTGGGCATGTGCCAGTACGGGGCGAAGGGTCTGGCCGAACACGGTTACACTTTTGACCGGATACTGAAGCATTACTACACCGGCGTGGAGATCATCCGAATAAATTGATGACCAGATGGCCACAATACTCCTAAAAGCTTTTGGCAGGAGTGATTGAGTTGTGGCCGTTTGGTAAACGCCTTTCCGAGCAGGATCCGGTGGAAAAGTACCGCCGGTGGCTGCGCCGGTGGCTGCTGGGCAACTGGCTGCGCTATGCGGTGGTAAGCACCGTCGTTATTACCCTGGTGATGATTTTGATCTGGGCTGTGCTGAACACCTGGCAGCCCACAGGTTCGGTTCCCGTACCGGCTCCGGGTAAAGACCGGGGGGTGCAGTTGATGCACTCCCAGCCTTTAAAAGCGACTCAACCAGCTGACGGAAAAGAGCTGGTCGGGGATGACAGCGGCCGGTTTAAGATTTACGCCCCGGTGGACGGCCCGGTTCTCCAGGCCTACGGCAGGGGCTACTCCGAAATCTACGGTGACTTTAGATTCAACCAGTCGGTGGCCTTTGGCGCCGGTGCCGGAGCCCTGGTAAAAGCGGCGGCCCCCGGGACGGTCAGGACGGTGCAGCCGGGGGCGGCCGTCCGGGAGTTTAGCAAAAAAAATGTTGAGGAAACTTCAAGCAGCCCGGTTCCCCTGAGCTATACAGTCACCATAGATCACGGTTACGGCTGGCAGACCGTCTACAGGGGTTTGGGGGAAGTCCAGGTAAAGGCCGGGCAGCACCTGAGCGCCCGGGCTCCCCTGGGCACCCTGCCCCCGTCGGGGAAAGTGCTGGAATTTGCCCTGCTTAAAGACGGTGCTGCCCGGGACCCGGCCGGGTACCTGGTGGAAAACATTCGCTGGTAGCTTTAAGCTGAGCATTAGTTTGGCCCGCGAGGATCACTGGAGCGAGCGGGAGCCAAAACAGGCCGGGTTGGAAAGTGGGGCTGAATCTGTGTAGCACCACTTGCGGTCCTGCCCGGCGCGTGGTTTTTGGCAATTTACCTGCTCCCGGCGCATATATATTCTATCAGGTACCAAGCCGGGGAGGTAGGGCAATGCAGGAGTACATCCAGAAAAGGGTGCTGGACATTTGCGCCTATATCCTGGAGACCAGGGCCACCGTACGCCAGGCAGCGCAGGTGTTTCAGGTAAGCAAAAGCACTGTGCACAAGGACATGACCGAAAGGCTGCCTTCTTTGAATAAAAAGCTGGCCCAGGAAGTAAGGGCCATTCTGGAACAGAATAAAGCCGAGCGGCATTTGAGGGGAGGAGAAGCAACGCGGAAAAAATATAAGGAAGCGTAAAATTTTTAAAGCCGGGCTAGAGGAATTTGGCTGAATATGTAGAAACCTACCAAACGTGCCTGCCGGAAATAAAGACCCTATCCCCGGCCCGCATTGCGAGGGGGACAGGCCGGGCAGGCCCCTTTTTAGCCAACTATGTGGTTGAAGTAAGAAAGGAGACCACCCCATGCTCGGCTTAAACAACGACATCGGCATCGATCTGGGTACCGCCAACGTACTGGTTTACGTAAAGGGAAAGGGCATTGTCCTGCGGGAACCCTCGGTGGTGGCCATAAACAAAGAAAATGACCGCGTCATCGCGGTGGGTTCCGAGGCCCGGCGCATGCTGGGCCGTACCCCCGGCAACATTGTGGCCACGCGACCTTTACGGGACGGCGTCATTGCCGATTATGACGTGACGGAAAAAATGCTGCGCTACTTTATCAGCCGGGCCGGCGGAAAAAGAGGCCTTTTCCGCCCCCGGGTAATGGTCTGCATCCCCTCCGGCGTGACCAGTGTGGAGGAACGGGCCGTACGCCAGGCGGCCATCCAGGCCGGTGCCCGGCAGGCTTACGTTATCGAGGAGCCGCTGGCAGCGGCTCTAGGAGCGGGGCTGGACATTTCCGAACCTACCGGGACCATGGTGGTGGATATCGGCGGCGGCACCACCGATGTGGCCGTCCTTTCGCTGGGCGGGGTGGTATGCAGCCGGTCCCTGCGGCTGGGTGGGGACAGGTTTGACGAGGCCATTGTGCGCTACGTGCGCCGGGTGTTCAACCTGGCCATTGGGGAGCGCAGCGGCGAGGAGATCAAGATCAATATCGGCAGTGCCGATCCCGGGAATGCACCCCGGCGGGAAATGGAAATCCGCGGGCGGGACCTGGTATCAGGCCTGCCCCGGGCGGTAGTCATCAACACCCACCAGGTTCACGAAGCAATCTCGGAAAGCCTGGAGGCGGTGGTGGGCGCGGTTAAGGAAGTGCTGGAGCACACTCCGCCGGAACTGGCTGCGGATATAGTGGACAAGGGCATCGTCCTCACGGGGGGCGGGGCGCTGCTCCACGGCATCGACACCCTGTTAAGCCGGGAGACGGGCGTGCCGGTACATATAGCCGAAGACCCCCTCTCCTGTGTGGCCCTGGGAACGGGCCGGGCTCTCTCCATGTTAAACGTCCTCAGCGCCAACTCTCAACGTAAAAAGCGGCTGCTAAATTTGAAGAAGATCGGGTAAGTGCAGCCGCCGGCCGGAAAGCTGGTGGTCGACCCGCCGGAGGGGGACCGTGCATTCAACGCCACTAACAGTGGATAAAATGGCCGCCGTTTTGCACGAAGCGAGCGACTTTGAGCCGAGCAGGTGCCAAACTTAGCGAGACCGAGGGCGAAGGCGGGGCCGAGGGCATGGATGCCGGGAATGGAGGTTGGAGGTCGGAAGTTGGAAGTCGGAAAGAGGAAGGAATTCGCGCAGCGAATTCCAACAGCAGTTCCAACCTCTGACATCTGACTTCCAACTTCCAAATTTGCCGGGAACCCCGCCGGAGCCCGAGGTCGAGCGATAGTTTGGCCTGCGAGGCAAACGGAGCGAGCGCGTGCAAAACGGCAGGCGGGTAGAGAATTACCTAAACTGTATTTTGATAGAACCTGTCAGGGAGCTGGTTTGACAGGCTTTGGTGGCTGATCGTACAATATCATAAAAAAACAAGCGGCTGCCGGAAGGGGGGATCGCCGTGAGCCTGCCCGTACCTCCGGCGGGGGAGATAATTCTCACTTACGACGATTACCTGCAGTTGCCCGACGACGGGAAACGCTACGAGATCCTGGAAGGGATGCTGCATGTGACGCCCTCGCCCACCACCCGCCACCAGCGGGTCTCCCGCAACCTGCATTTCATTTTACATGCCCATGTTACGGAAAATAACCTGGGAGAAGTTTTTTTCGCCCCGCTGGACGTGGTTTTCAGCAACATCAGCGTCACCCAGCCCGATCTCCTTTATGTTTCCCGGGAAAGGCAAAATGTGATCACTGAAAAAAATATTGCCGGCGCCCCCGATCTGGTAGTGGAGATTCTCTCCCCATCCACATCAGGCGTTGATCAGGTCACGAAGGCCCAGGTTTACGCGCGCTACGGCGTACCCTACTACTGGGTGGTGGATCCGGAGAGAAAAACGGTAGACGAATTTCGCCTGGAGCGGGGAATTTACATGCCGGTGCGCCGCTGGGAGCAAAACGCTCATTTTACCCCGGAGCTGTTTCCCGGCCTGGTGGTGGAACTGGAGAAGGTCTGGGCATAAACAGGCCGTCATTTTCCACGGAAAATGACGGCCTATGGTTTTCTGTGACGCTTCGCGCCCATTTGATGGCCGCCTCGACATCATCGGGGGTTATGCCTTCCCTTTTAAACCTTTCCCTGATCGGTCTGGCAAAATCATCGAAATCATGGGGCGGCACCATTTTCTTTATTTCCACGCGGGAACCCTTCTTCTCAAAAAGAATGTAGTCCCCTTTTTTGATGTTCAGGAATTTCCTCAACTCCAGGGGAAGGGTTACCTGTCCTTTTGTGGTTATCCGGGCGATGTAAAGTTCGCTCATAGTAATCATCCCCTTGGTAATACATTCTTACTTGCAGGATATCATGACCTTTCTTATCAGTCCAGAACCATGTGTAAAAATATTTTTTTGCTCCCAACCCTTCCCGGTGAAACTTTTTATCCCAAAAAAACGTCTTAATGGTGGAAGCCAGAAGAAAGGGGAAGGGTGGTTGATAATTAAAAAACTTAAGTATTTTATCTTACCGGCAGGAAAGTCCAATTTTTGTGTCGAATTTTCATTTCAGTCAGGAACAGGAAATAAGCCCTGCTCTTTTTAAGGAGACCGGATTATGCGTAAATGGCTTAAGTGCTACCGTCTGCCGGCGGTTTTGCTTTTCCTGGCAGCGGTAATCGGTTTGCTTTTTGCCTGTGCCCTGCCGGGCCTGGAAAAGGCCAGGAACCGGGCCGATACCGGAGCGCCCGGCACCCCTCCCGGCGGCAGGGATAAACAGGTCATCGACGCCGCTCCGGAAAGTATGGGCCTGTATGCTCTACACCTTTCCCGGCACCCGCGGCCGGCGGAGCTGGAGCAATTGCGCCGGCTGGCCGAAGTGGGCGATTTCACCGGCGGGGAAACGCTCGTTGTTCGCTGTGCTCCAAACCGGGTGAAGGACCTGGCGCCGCTACCTTTTATAAGGGAAGTAAAGCCCTACGCACCGGAGGAAAAGTTGAAAACCCTGGTGCAGGCCGGTTTGTTCGCTACGGAAAAGGAATCTGCAGAAACCCCCGCTAAAGATTCGGCGAAACCTCCAGGGGTCGCTCCCGCACCGGACGGTGCTTCCGGGGACGACGGGATTACCGTCAACCTGGTGGTCTTTCACTCCCGGGACAAGGATGATCTGGCCGTGTTGGTGAAAGCCGGCGGGGGAGAAGTATTGCGGGGGCTGGATGAAGAGGGAGTCGTGTTACGGGCGCGCCTGCCCCGAAAGGAACTGCCCGGGCTGGCTTCCTCGCCCCTGGTGCTGCGTATCGAACCATACACCGACCCGCGTTTCCTGAACGACCGGGCGGCCGGCATTGTGGGGGCAAGACCCCTGCAGGCCCCGGGGTTTGTTGCTCCCGCCGGCTTAAACGGGGCCGGTCAGGTGGTGGCCCTGGCCGACAGCGGGCTGGGAAGCGGGGACCTGGAGAACCTGCACCCCGACTTAAAAGATACACCGGGGCAAAAACCAAAGGTAATCATGCTCAAGTCCTGGTCCGGCCGTGTCAGGGCCGATGACCCGGTGGGGCACGGCACCCACATGGCGGCCACCATAGCAGGCACCGGTGCCGCTTCCGGGGGGCAGTTTGCCGGGATGGCCCCGGGGGCCAGCCTTTATTTTGAGGGCATCCTCAATAAAGAGGGGAAGATCGATCCCCCGGCGGACCTGACGGCCCTGTTCCGCCCGGCCTACGCGGCGGCCGCCCGCATTCACGTGGACGGCTGGGGTATTCCCGTGAACGCCTACCTGAGCAGTGCCGCCCAGACGGACAGCTTTGTGCGGCAAAACCCGGACTTTCTGGTCATCTTCGGTGCGGGCAACTCCGGGCCGGGCGCCGGGACCCTCACCGCCGAAGCCAACAGTAAAAACGCCCTGGTGGTGGGGGCCAGCGAAAGTGTGCGTCCCTCCTTCGGGCCCGCCAGCGACAATGCGGGGGAAGTGGCCTCCTTTTCCAGCCGGGGGCCGGCCAAAGACGGGCGTATCCGCCCCGACCTGGTGGCCCCGGGGACGGGTATTGTTTCGGCCCGTTCCCCCCTGGTAAAGGGGAATTTCCCGGCCAACCCGCAGTACACCCGTTTACAGGGAACCAGCATGGCGGCGGCCGTCACCGGCGGGGCGGCCGCCCTTTTGCGGCAGTACTTCCAGCAGGAGGGATTAAAAGCGCCTTCGGCGGCCCTGCTCAAAGCGGCCCTGATCAACGGGGCCGCCCCTGTGGACGGGGAAGGGGCGGGGTTCGGCCGCCTGGATCTAACCGCCACGGTGCTGGGGCTCGCGGAAAAGACCTTCCTTTATGCCGATGAATCCGCTCCCCTGACCACCGGGGACAGTAAGACCTACCGGTTCACGGTGGAAGATACCTCCCGCCCCTTCAAAGCCACCCTGGCCTGGACCGACCCTCCCGCCGAGCCGGGAGCGGACCGGGCGCTGGTCAACGACCTGGACCTGGTGGTGGTCGGCCCGGACGGCAGGGAATACCTGGGCAACGATAAGGGCGGGGGCGGGCGGGACGACCGCAACAATGTGGAACAGGTGCTGGTACCACACCCCGCCAGGGGTACATATACGGTTATAGTGCGGGGTACGGACGTGCGCCGGGGCCCCAAACCCGCCTCACCGCCCGGTCAGGATTACGCCCTGGTTTACGGCCAACCCCTGGCCAAAAAAGTTATTGCCGCTGCGGATGAAAAAAGCCGCCAGGTGCGCTTCACCGACGGCGTTACGGCTTCCTTCCCCGGGCAGGGGCACATCGCCCTGGGCAGCAAAACCCCGCCCTGGACCATGGATCACGCCCTGCCCGGGGCGGAGGCCTATGTGGATGAGGGGAACCGCATTCTTTACATAGTAGGCAGCGTCTGGCGGCAAAACGCGGTGGAACTGCTGCCCCTGGCGGCGGGCACCCTGCTCCAGGAAGCCAACCCCCGGGCGCGGGAAGGGGGCTTTTACCTGGACCGGCGGGCGGAAAGCCCCCTGTGGGTCAACGACAGCCCGGCCGGTGTGCGGGATATTCCTCCCGGTGTGCGGCTGTGGGCTTCCATAAATCCCACCACCCAGATGGCCTGGCGGGTATGGGTCTGGTTCCGGGAAGAGGAGGGAATTATTGACCGGGTGGATCTGGAGCACGGGCAAGTTTACCTGCTGGGGCGGCAGAAGCCCTACCGGCTGGCCGCCGGCGCCGTCTGCGCCTTTGACGACCGGCTGGCTTCCGCCAGCCCGGAGGATTTGCCCTACGGTTACCCGGTAACCGGGGACCCGTCTCAACTGGCCCCGGGGATGAAAGTAAGGCTGATGCTTTCCCCGGGCCAGGACGAAGTGGTCTACCTGGCGGTACAGCGCACCCTGGCCGTGGGCACGGTGGAGGAAATGGACCCCGGCCGGAGCTGGTTGAAGCTGCAGGGGGCGGGGCGTTACCGGCTCATGCCCGGCCTTCCGGCAACCCTGGACGGGGAGCCCGCCTCCCCCGGTGATATCGCCCCGGGAGACCATGTTTGCCTGCTTTTGGCGGGCGACCAGGCCATATCCATAGACGCCCACCGGCAGGTGATCTACGGCCAGGTGATCTTTTATAAGGAAGAAAGCAAGTCCCTTCTTCTGGTGGACAGCCGGAATAAAATGCGCTCCCTGACCATTACCCCCGGCACCCTCTTTTTCCGGTGGGGCCGGCCCAATGAACCTTCCTCGTTGCTGCCCGGAGAATGGGTGCGGGTAACCCTGTCCGGGGGCGCAAAGAGCGCCCTGCGGGTGGATGTGGCCGAAGTGGCCGCCGGCGGTAACGCCCGGCTGGACGGGCTGGACCCGGTCCGGGGAACGGTTAATTTCTCCGGGGATCAGGAAGGGCGCCTTTCCTCCCGTACCCTGTTCACCAAAAACGGCTATCCCGTGGGTGCCGAAGATCTCCTGCCCGGGGAAGAGGTGGAATTCACCATCCTGGCCGGCCTCCAGGGGAAAACGGGGGTGGTGGCAGCCATCAAGGCCCGTTCCCGCGATGGAGTGCCGGCTCCCTCCCTGCAGGCCGCCTGCCGGCCGGCAGGTGATGGTTTTATAGTAAAAGGCAGAACCTCGGCCACAAAGATTTATCTATATACGCAGGAGGGTGATCGCCTGCCGGTAACGCCCGCCCGGGGCTACTTTGAAATCAATCTGCCCCGGAATACCGGCGATACCCTGCAGCTGGTGGCGGTTGACTCGCGAAGCGGGGGCGTAACGGGTGAATACCTGACCGTGCCCCTGGAGGCCCTGTTCAGCGACCTGCAGGGTCACTGGGCCGGGAAGGAAATCGGGGAACTGGCTCAGCTGGGCCTGATCGGCGGTTATCCCGGCGGTAAATTCCACCCGGAAAAGATGGTCACCCGGGCGGAGTTCACCCTGATGCTGGTGCGGGTGCTGGGATGGGACGGCAGCGGCGGCAGGGGACCGGCGGTTCCGGCCTCCGGGGGTGACGTTCCCGGAAAAAGCCCGGATTCCGGCGCCCGGGAGGGGTCCGGGGTTTCCATACCCTCCGACCTCCCGTCCTGGGCTGAAAAAGGAATCCGGGAAGCTATCCTCCGGGGTATCGTTTCCGGGTACCCGGATGGAACCTTTAAACCGGACCGGCCGGTCAACCGGGCGGAAGCGGCGGCCATCCTGGCCCGGGTGCTGCAGGTGACCGGCCTGGTTGGAGAGGACGGGGAAGCCGGCAGCACCGGGGTAGGTAACTATACACAAAACACAAGTACCTCCGATGCCCACGGTGGTGCTTCCGGAGGGACGGGAGATGCAGCTTCCGGTGTTCAGCCGTGGTCCCCGGGCGCACCGGGCGGTTCGAGTACCCCGGTTTCGGCAAAGACGGGCTCCTCGCCTTCTTACCGGGACTGGAACGCCGTCCCGGGCTGGGCGCGCACTGCCGTAGCCCTGGTGACGGAAGCGCGGCTGATGCTTGGGTATCCCGGCGGCAGTTTCGGCCCGGCCCAACCACTCACCCGCGCCCAGGCGGCGGTCATTGCCTGGCGTTTGCGTGCACTGATAACTGCCTCCGGCTGAGGCTTTTCTTTTTTTGCTTAAAGATTAGATGCCCACAGTTTCAAAACCGTACTGTTTGAAATGCCGGTCAAACGTAAAAGCCAGATTGATGCCGTATCTGTACATCACTGCAAAACTGGTTGCATCAGTAAAAGAAAAATCTTTGTCCCGGTATTTTTTAATTATTTCCCTGGCTGTCTGTTCGTCTTCCGGGGACACACGCACAACGTTCCAGTCGAAAGTTAAAAGCCATTCCCTGGCTATATCATGACCCAGCCGTGTTAGCAGAAGAGTGTGAGTTTCCGCTATGAGAAAATTGGTCATTACAAGGGCGGAGTTGTTGTTTACCAGGCGGTGCAAGACTGTAATTGCCGTTTGATGCCACTGGTCGCGGCTATTGAGAAGGGCCAGCACAGCGCTGGAATCTACCAGCAGGGTCATTCTTTCATTTTCCTTTCTTTGGCCTCTGTTAGGTATTGGTCATGTTTTTCGGCCAGGTCTACCGGTCCCGTACCCTTACCAATCAGTTTAAAAATGGCATCCCTGGCAGATGCCTGCTTGAATGGTGTAAACTTGCGCAGGATAATTTCGTCACCGTTGATATAAACGGCCAGGTGATCACCTTCCTTTATACCTATTAATTTTCTGGCCCGTACTGGAATTGTCATCTGTCCCTTTGAAGTTACCTTGACCACTTCAAAATGTTCGGACATGGACTCACTCCTTTCATGGTAAGATTTCCTTACGTATATTTTAAACTTCTCCAGCTTTGAAAGTCAACAAAAAACCGGGTTCAACATTAAGCTAAACCCGGTTTAAAATTCCCTGCTACTCCTGCAGCCACACCACCACTACCTGCTGGCCGGCTTCCTGGTCCCACGCAGCCAGCTGCTGTTCCAGGGACTTGATCTCCCGGTCCAGGGCAGCGATATCGGCTTCTTCGGTCATTTGGTTGCGTTTGGCTATGAGGGCCTGGTAGCGGTCCAGGGTGGAGGCGAACTGCTGGGAAATGTCCTGGCTCTGCTGCTGCCGGTCCATCACCCGCCCCAGGCCGGAGGCCGTGGCGGTGAAGGACGTGGCCCGCTCCACCGGAACCACAAAGCGCAGGATTTCCACCGTATGCCCATCCACCCGCTGCCGGCCGAAGCTCTGGTAGCTGCTTCCTCCGGCTGCGGCAAGCAGCGTCTTTTTCGCCGCCTGCAGGTCGGCCACCTGCACCTTTAACAGCGTGCTTTCAATGGTGCGGGTCTGGTTCAGGAATACCCGCGGTTCAACGGCGCCGCCGCTACCCGCCCTGCTGCTTGCGGATTGTCCGGTGTTTGCCGCGATGGCGACGCCCTGTTTACTGTCACTTTGCCGGGGCTGTTCAGGCCGGCTCTTTTGTCCTTCCCCGTTTGCAGCCCGGCCGGGAGCAGCCGGCTCATGGAAACGATTGTCATCATTGTTTGTCTTATCGACCCTGTCACGGGGCCCGCCGGGCGCGTTTTCCCGTTCACCGGGGGTTTGGGTTTCCCGGGGTTCGTTGTTTGAATTTGCCGGCACATCCCCGCCCGGCTTATCCGTCTTTACTATTGCATTACCGCTGCCCGGGGTCAGTTCACTTTGCCCGGAGTTATCCACCACCGCGGTCAAACCGTTCAGCCCCGCCGGAGGCCACCAGTAGCGGGCGGCAAAGCTGGCGGAACCCGCCAGCAATATGACCGCGGCGGCCGCTGCCGCCACTCCTTTGCGCCAGGTGCCGGAAAGCCCCTGCCACCAGCTTCCGGGCGTCCATACCCTCCGGGTGGCGTCCTTTCTCCGTCCGGCTCCGGGCAGCGGGCCGGCGGATTCTTTCAGCCGGGACATTACCTGCGCACTAAACCCTTCCGGCGGCGCCACCGCTCTGGACATGCCCCTTAACGCCAGGGTTATGGCCTGCCAGTCTGCCAGTTCCCCGGCACAGGCGGGACACTCCCGCAGGTGTTCCTGGAGCCGGCGGGCCTCTTCTTTTGCCAGTTCCCCGTCCAGCCAGGGGTAAAAAAGTTGTCTCGCTTCCCGGCATTTCATGGTGTTCACCTTCTTGTTGCACATCCACACACCTTTGATAAGGCAACTCACCTGGTCCGGCCTGCGCCGGTCCCTTCTTTTAAGACTACCGCCCGCCCGTGCTTGCTTTTCCCGCCCGGTAACGCCATTCCCGCTTCTTCCGCCAGGGCGGATACTCTTTTCTTCAGGGCGTCCCGCGCCCGGTTCAGCCGGGATTTTACCGTGCCCAGGGAAAGATCAAGCATCCGGGCAATTTCATCGTAGCTGTAGCCTTCCACTTCACGCAGGATGAGCACGGCCCGCTGTTCGCCGGGCAGTTCCTTCAAGGCTCTGCCTACCAGGCCCCGGAATTCCTTTTCCTCCAGTTCCTCCTCCGGGTCGCCGGCAGCGGCCGCCACCTCCCGGGTAACTTCCCCGTCAGAGGTATGTACCGGTTCGTCCAGTGAAATTAGGGTCACATTACCGCGCCGCCGTTTGATATTCAGCCACAGGTTAACGGTAATGCGGTGCAACCAGGTGCCGAAATCCGCCTCAAAACGGAAGCCGTCCAGTGAGCGGAATGCCCGGATAAAAACCTCCTGGGCCAGATCCTGGGCATCGGCATGATTGCCGGTTAACTGGTAGCTCAGGCTGTATACCCTTTGCTGGTACATCTGCACCAGCTGCTCAAAAGCCACCAGATCCTGTTTTTGCGAACGCTGTATCAGGTGTTTGACGGCATCCAATGGGAAGCCACTCCTGCCAGATGCCCCAAACCTCGTCTTACCTGTTAGACACCTTTTTGCGGACAAAAGTTCCAACCGGCAAAGGGTTGGGGCAAAAAATTTTTCATTATTTCTGTACGCGATGCCGGATTATTTTAGAGGTAACTTTCCCGCCATTGCTTAGCAGAATAAGGAAATTACCTCCAAACCGGGCATCATACGGTTTTATTTCATATATAATACCATGTTCCCTCCTGCGGGGCAATTGGTTAACCATTGAAACAATAAATATGGTTAACTATGGAGAAATTATGAAACACTATGAAAAACGGGCCGGGCCATCCCTGCGGTAGTGGCACGGCTAATTTATTGTCCGGCTGGCAGGTCGAAAACCAGCAGCCCGTCAATCATACGGAAGTGCCTGGTGTTCCGTGTTATAAGGGTGGCTTTTTGCTCCATTGCCGTGCTGGCGATAATAGCATCAACGGGTGTTAAGCCCTTTGGACGATATTGCCGCAGCAATATTCCCGCCCGCCGGGCGATGCCGGAGGTTACCGGTACAGCATCAAGCAGCTCCAGCAGCTTTTGTACGGCATCTTCTGCCGTCCTGTTCTGGAGGCTTTTCCCGGCATATAATTCCATTTCAGTTACCGCGGAAATAATGGCCGGGATGCCACTGCCAAATACGGTTTCCAGGAATTCGGTTGCCGGTTTGTAATTGCGCAAGTGATCAATCAACACACTGGTATCAAGCATTAATTTATAAAAATACCGCCAGAATGCCCCCGATTTTAATCGGGGGATGAATGGCGGCTTGGTTTATTCTTCCGGCTGTGCTATAATTTAAGCAGACCGGAGGAGATGTCGGATGCAGACGGTAACCCTCAAAATCAAGCTCCTGTCTCCCAACAAGGGCAAGCTGGAGAAGATGACCCGCATGCTGGAAATCTACCGCCAAGCGTGCTTCTGGTTCCTGGAGAAGGCCGAAGCTTTGAATACTACCAGCCGGGCACATTTAAACCGTGAAACCTACCGGCAGGCATGTGAGTTATTCGACCTCAACCGGGGCACGCTCCAGTGCGCCATGCTCAAAGCGCTGTCCGTCAGGCGCTCCTACCTTTCCCGCAAACAAAGGGGCAAAAAGGCCAGCCTGCCCAAATTTGAGAAAACGGTTCCGGTAATGGTGCGGCAGGACTGCTACTCCCTCCACCAACTTCCCTCCGGCACGTGGGTCATCAAATTCCCCGTTTCCTCCGGTAGGAGCCAGATAGCCGTACCCCTTGCCGCTTCCACATACCACGCCAAAAGGCTCCAGGATCTGGCAGGAAGTTCCTGCCGTCAAGGGTCTGTGGAGATATGGCGAGACAAAAGCGGCGAGTGGTACGCAGCCATATCCCTCGTCTACGAAACATGTCCCAACGAGCCGTGCGGCGTAATCGGGGTCGACTTCGGCATCGTAAAACTTGCTGTATTGTCCAACAACGTATTCTTCGACGGACGACAGGTGAGGTGGCGAAAAGAACGTTGGGCAGAGCGGCGTAAAGCACTTCAGCAAGCAGGCAGGCTTTCCCGCGTCAAGAAGGAATCGGGTCGTGAACAAAGATGGATGCGGTATATCAACCACTGTATTTCCAAACGTATTGTGGAAATAGCAAAAGCTGAAGGTAAAGCCATTGCCCTGGAGAACCTGCTGGGTATTCGTGAACGGGCCAAAGGCTCCAAGAAGTTCAACCGCATGATGTCGGGTTGGAACTTTCGGGAGCTGGCTTCATTCATCGGATACAAGGCCGCCCTTGCCGGGGTGCCCGTAATCTACGTCGACCCCAAGGAGACTTCCAAGACCTGTCCGCGGTGCGGGAATGTTTCCCGCTACAACCGCAAGACTCAGGGCTGGTTTAAATGCACAAGATGCGGCTACCAATCTGATGCCGATAGGGTTGGAGCACTGAATATCGCCGCTAAAGCGCTTGATGCTCTCGGGGCACGTCTCTGAGAGAAAGGGGAGCGTGACACCCCTTAAGGCCAAGGTGATGATCCGGGTCATCCGGGGAATGCTGGCTAACCTGCGGCGAAAGCTGCCATCCCACGTCGGGATGCCCCTCAATTAATTGAGGGGAGGATGTCACTCAAGACCGAGCGCCTCCAAACGCTTTTGATCTTCTTTTCTCAGCCTTCGCGTGAAGGCTTCCCCGGTTTCCTGCATTTCTTTCCAGGCCCCGGCCGTTTCGCGTATAATTTCCAGGGCCTTTTGGGAATTCACTTTTGCCCCGGCCCTCTTTTCCAAAACCACCTTATCTTCCCCTACAAGACTTACATGCAGGACATCACCTGTTTTCAGGCCCAGTTTTTTTCTAGCCATTACAGGTAATGTGATTTGTCCCTTGGATGACACATGTGTTTCCATAAATACGACTGCACTCCTTTACCTTGCTTTACTTTTATCATCATATCATACCAGGTAGGGCAGAGGCAACGTTGCCCTGGCCTTTTACCCTGCGTATTACTGCGTTTATCCACAAAATTGTCCGGATTAAGCTGAAGGAAAATCATAGAAAACATCGAAGTTGCTTTTTTGAGCAACTATTGCGGGGGAAGGAGATGAATGTGTTGAAGTTTCGCAAGGCCATGGCCACCATGGTGACCGCCGTGCTGCTGGCGGCTGCGGTAGCAGGACCGGCGTTCGCGAGCCCTCTGCCCTTTCTACCCGGTGCTAAGGGCGGGAAGAATGCGGCACCGGCGCCCTATGTGCCGGGTGAGGTAATCGTCAAGTTCAAGCCGGGGGTTAAGACGGCAGAAGCCAAAAGCCGGCTGTTTACCGCCCACCGGGGGCTGGGTCTGGCAGAAAAGAAGGCCCTGCCGGATGGCGCTTCGCTTTTTAAAACGGATGAGGACGTGGAAAAGGCAATAGAAGCACTGAAAAAAGACCCCCGGGTGGAATATGTACAGCCGAACTATATCTACCGCGTTTGTGAGGTGAATGTAAACGACCCTCTCTACAACTTGCAATGGGGCCTGGTGGATGAAGTCTATGGCACAAAGGCTCCACGTGCGTGGAATGATGCTGCAGGAGAGGGCATCATTGTGGCCGTCATTGACACCGGGGTTGACTATAACCATCCTGATTTAAAGGATAACATCTGGCGCAATACCGGGGAAAAGGCTAATAACGGCACGGACGACGACGGCAACGGTTACGTTGATGATACGGCAGGATATGATTTCATCGGCAGTGACTTTCTCAATTCCCGGCCGGATAACGATCCCATGGACGAGTTGGGCCACGGCACCCATGTGGCCGGGATCATCGCTGCCGTTGCCGGCAATGGAAAGGGTGTTGTTGGAGTAGCTCCGGGTGTAAAGATTATGGCCCTCAAGGCGGCGGATCGTAACGGCGTTTTCACCACGGAGGCCATTGTGGCGGCTATCGATTATGCCGCAAAAAATGGGGCCAGGGTGGTAAATATGAGCTTTGAGACTCCTGAATTTGACCTGCTCATGTACAATGCCATCAAAGATCACCCGGGCATACTTTTTATTGCTGCTGCCGGAAACGAAGGACAGGATAACGATACCAGCACGTATTATCCCGCCGGCTTCTGTATGGATAACGTAATAGACGGCGTTACATATCCGGCCCTGCCCAACATTATCGGCGTGGCGGCGCTGGCAGATCCGGTCGGTCCCAATAGAGGGGCCCTTGCTAGCTTCTCGAACTACGGCTTGAAGTCCGTTGCTTTAGCCGCCCCGGGGGAAGGCATTTTAAGCACCGTGCCCACCTTTGGTGACACCGGAGTGGCCCTGGCGGTTTACGACGAAGTCTATGGAGACAGGGTGATGTTATGGGGCTTCGGCGCGGAGGCACTGAGTACAGCCGGTGCGGTTTATGACAGTATGGTGCGGGCTGTATACAACTTCCTGGGCATAACCCCTGAGGAAACAATGGACAGGCCCCTGCTGGTGGTGGATGACGACCAGTCGGGTAAACTAATAGATACGCCATCCGGACCTTTAACTCTGCCCGATGTAAGCAACTTATATCTTAACGCTCTCTCCACGGCAGGCTACGTTTACACAACCTGCCGGGTAGCTTACGGTGGAGATTGTCCTCCGGTGGATGCGGCGGCCTATGCGGGCGTGCTCTGGTTCACCGGCCAGGCGCTGGGGAGCGCCTGGCACTGGGAAGATGGTCCGGGGTTGGTTGTTGACAGCCCGAACCTGACGGTGAACGACCAGGTCTACCTGGCTGGCTACCTGGAAAACGGGGGCAGGCTTTTCTTAAGCGGGTGGGCTGCAGCTGCCGGTGCCGGGGATTTTGTGAATAATTATCTTCATGCTCAAATGACCGGTCAATCGTACAATTTGCTGGCCGCCGGGGGCCTGGCGGAACCGTACGAGGGGGTTTTTTATGACTTTGCTCTTCCCGCATATTTCTCCCTTTTCCTGGTGGATTCACCTGCAGCGAAAATTGCCTTGCGCCCGCAGCCTTACGCTTCCTGGGACGGCACCTCCATGGCCGCGCCCTTTGTTTCCGGCGGGGCGGCGCTGGCCCTGTCCCTGCGCAATAACCTCGGCCCTGCCGAACTGATAAAAATATTGAAGGATAATGTAACTACATTAAGTTCCCTGAACGGACTGGTCTCCTCCGGCGGCACGCTGAACCTGGAGAAGGTCCTCGCCCACGTTAACACCCTGCCTTCGTCCACTGGTGGCAGTGGTGGCGGAGGAGGCGGCGGTGGTGGCGGCGGCGGTGCTCCGGCTCCGCAGCCAAAGGTCGAACCTGCTCCGGGAACCGCGGAACTGAAAGCCACGGGTGAAGCCCAAAAGGCGGAAGTTTTAAACGGCCTGGTGTCCATCGACATTCCCGCCGGTGCACTGCCCAAAGATGCCAGCCTCACCGTTACGGTGGCCGCGGAAACTCCGGCCGGTGCCCCTGCCGGAGCTATAGCGGCAAGCCCGGTGCTGAGCTTCCAAACTTCCGCGCCCCTGGCCAGACCGGTGAAGGTCGGCATCAAATACGATGCATCCAGGCTGGGAAGCCTGGACCCGCGGACGCTTCAGGTTTTCCGGCAGAACGACGACGGAACCTGGGTGGCGATGGGCGGCAGGCTTAACCGGGAGAAGGGTACCGTGGTGGTGGAACTCGCCCACTTCTCAAGCTATGCCGTCTTCGCCCTCAAAAAGATCTTTAATGACGCTGGAGCCCACTGGGCGCAGAAGGACATCGAGCTCATGGCCGCCCGGGGGATCATTGGCGGCTATGAGGACGGCACTTTCCGACCAGGGAAACCTGTAACCCGGGCCGAGCTGGCCGCGCTGCTGGTGAAACTCCTGGACCTCTCCGAAGTGCGGCCGGAATCTCCCACCTTTGCCGACGTTGAACCGTCCGCCTGGTACTACGGGGCGGTGGAAGCGGCGGCCCGGGCCGGGCTGCTTGCGGGTGACGGGCGCAACTTCCGGCCGGACGCCACCCTCACCCGGCAGGAAATGGCCGCCGTAGTGGTGCGCCTGTCCGGGTTGTCCGGCAGTGCTCCTGCGGCAAACTTTGCCGATGAGAAAGAAATAGCCCCCTGGGCGCGGCAGGCGGTGGCCACCGCTTATGCCCGCGGTCTGATGCGGGGCGTGGACGACCGGTTGTTTGCACCCGGGTCCATGGTAACCAGGGCGCAGTGTGCAACGCTTCTGGCCCGCCTGGGCGACCGGCTGGGACTCTTCGAGGAAGCCGTCACCCTGGAAGGCAGGCTCGTGATGAGCACCGTCGAGCGGCCGCACTACGAGCTGCTCGTGGGAGACAGGAACTACGTGTTGATTGCAGACCGTTCGGATCAGGCCCTCTCCCTGTGGCTCGATGCCCACCTGGGCCGGAATATACGGGTGAAGGGTTACCTCGTCCCGGGACCCAACATCTACATGCGCGGACCGGTCCTGCGGGTGATCAACGCCGAATCAACCGAACTGTAAGAAAAAGGGGCGGTTTCTCCGCCCCCCAAAAATTTCTATATTACTGTGTTCCGGTGGTTGTGGCAGGTGTTCTCTCATGATAAGATTAAATTATAACAGTGCGGGCAACTTTAATTTAATGGAGGCACCCCCCTTGAAAGGATGTGTTGCCTTTGAGTACGGTGGCTAAAAAGCTCAGCGCGCTGGAAAAGGCCATGATGGAGCTGGCTTCGATATGCTAAGGCCGGTGCAGTAGGAAAAGGCCGCCCGGGAACAGGATAAATGATCAACCAGCGCGCTGGCATCATCGAAAAGGCAGCCGGGCAGCTAAATTTCCACGCCATGCCGGCGGATGTTTTCCCTCAGTTCCGGCCCGGCCGCTTCCATCAACACCAGGTCCACGGAAAAAGGTTCCGCTGCCGCCAGTACATCGGCATAGAGCCGCCAGAAATCCGCCTCCCGGGGCAGGCCCGCCACAGCCAGGTCGATGTCCGAATGCTCGTCAAACCGGCCGCCTCCGGCCAGGGAACCGAAAAGCCAGACCCGGCAGCCGCCATGCCGGCGGACTACACCGGCGGCCCGTTTGGCGGCGGCCAGGGCCAGCTCTTTTCTTTGAGCCAGTTCCTTTTTACGCTGCTCCCGCCTTTTTAAAAGCCCGGCCCGCATTTCAGCCAGATCCTGCTCACTGTAGGCCATGGTGATCACCACCGTTTTGTTCCCTGTCGTCCGCCTCCGCCAGCATATCCAAAAAGGAATTGATTGCCCGCTGAAAATGTTCCACCGTATCCGGCATGGCTTTAACCAGGGATTCCATGCGCTCCCACTCCAGATCAAAACCGTAACGGTGGCGAAAACGGTGGCGGAAGCTCAAAAAAGGGGCCAGCTCACCGGCCAGTTCGCTGGTTATTACCGGGGGGCGAATTCCCTTCAAAGGCAGGGTCATTTGCTCCAGTAACAGCCGGTGCCAGCTTTCACTTTTGGGAGCGGTCTTGTCTATTTCCTTGGCGATATGCAAAAAAATCTTTTCGCACCCGGAATAAAAATCGTGCAGAATAGAGCCGAGGGCGCGCAGGATGATGGTGTTTTTTACCGGTCTGTTTTTATAGGGCTTTAGCGTCTTTTGCAGTTCCTCGCTCAGCCGTTCCAGTTGCTGTAACTCCAGGCGGATGCGGGATTCCAGTACAAGGAGTTCGGCAGTCACCATAAAACACCTCTTGAAACAATATTATATCACCAATCGCTCCGGGCCGTTAACCGGTATTAGTAGCGGGTCCGTGTCAAGATCTAGTAGGTATCTCCACAAAAAATTTTCCCGTTATGAGACCTCACCGCTCAAAAACACTAGCTTCAAGGCAGCGGCCTTGACATCCACCCCGCAGGTGGTCAGACAAACCCACCAACGGGGCGGCTCCGGGGAACAGGTAAAGATAATAACCAGCGCCCCGTCGCAAAAACCATTGTACCACCTGCGGGGACCCCGGCTGTCAAGGCTCCCCTAACGGCGCTGCCTCTTAAGCCCTCTGAGGCTCACCAGGGAACAGGTTAGCCAATAAGGGCAGCAAAATCTGGCCGGGCAAGTTCCCGTAAAACATACTTAATCCACGGCCGGTCGGCAAAAGGACCCTTTAATGCCGGTAATGTCGCCTGCAACCATTTTTCCACATCCCCGGCTTTTTGTTTTTCCACTGGCTTCTGCGCTAATTCTCTCAGCTTTTCGTGTTTCACCGGCCATCGCAAAACATAATTATCAAGCTTCCCGTTTGCCTTAGCGGCCAAAATCCGGGCCATCCGGTCCCCACCGTTAATGGTCCACCGGGCTCCCAGGCGTTTCATCCGCCGGGCCACGTTGTGTTGTATCTGCCCTTCAATGGTGCCCAGGCGTTTTGCTCCCGCCGAGGCCACAATCCCCACCCAGTTTTCCTCAAGATAGTGCAAAAGCTTGGTGATCCTTTTCTTCCGGTTACCTCGGGTCTTTTTCGCTGCTTCCGTTAGAACCCCTTGGGTTTCCTGCCAGTTACCCCGGGAAATAGCTGCGGCTACTTTCCGAAAGGTTTCTTCATCATACCAGAGAGCTTCCGTTAAATGCTTGCTCAGGTGGTATGGGTCTAAGCGATATTCGGCGCCAGGGAAGTATTCCACTCCCTGCTTGGGCCAGTCTGCCCCATCGCCGCCAATGTAGATCTTCTGGACCCGGCTTAAATCCCATTTCCCCCCGATCTCGGCATAACCTTCTTCCCAGGCTGCCTCACCTTCATTTAAGCTGCTTAATACAAGCTTGTTTTTCAGGGCGAAGCGATCCCCGTCTATTTGCTCCTTACCCTCGTAAGCTACTATGTGTTTGATTTCTCCTCGTTTCTGCTTTGCCCTTTGCAGGCGGATTATCACACCGTCGGCTTCAATACACAGCTCCGGCGCCACTTCTTTCCCTCCGGGAGCTTCGCCGTCTTCAAAAACTGCTGCTCTTTTTTCTTGGCCTTCGCGTTGGAGAACTTCGCCTACTTCCTGGGTGGCCTGCCAGATGGTCATGGAACTTACCCCGGGAGCAAGGTAGCTCAAAATCTCCGCCACCCGGTCAAAGGGAAGCTCAGTGCTTAGTTTGACAGCCAGTTCTTTTAGGCGAGGGGTAATCGTGGCCCGCTCCGGCCAGCCCAACAGCTCATCTAAAAAAAAGCTGGTTTCCCCGGTTTTCTTGTTTTTGTACAGGCGCCTTTTGTAGGGAAATTCCCCAAAGGTGCTGATGGCTGTTTTTTCCCGAAACCCAACCACCCTCCAGGTGCTCCGGTCACGTTCATTCATCAGGCGGGTATCGAGCTGTTCCAGTGCCCAGGTGAATATTTGGTTGCAGACTTTCTGACAAAGCTCATGGATACCTTTTTCAAGTTCATAGAAGTCTTTGCACCCACCAATTAATTTAAACAGGCCGGTGACGAAAAGAAGGACTGCACCCACTATTTGGCGAATATTTAGCATGAGACCTCACACTCCTTTAGCTTGATTTTTGGTGTTTTTTGGGCGCGTGAGGTCTCATTTTTCAGGGGGCTGATCCCCTTCTGGTGCCTACTGAAATTTTACACGGCCTAGTAGCGGGATTGGATTTACGGCCTTTTTAATTGCTTCCCGGACCACTACCTGGTAAAATGAAGATGGTGATATAGATGACCGGCGACATGCCAAAAACTCCCCGCTCCGTATGTAGAAAAAATAAGGACGCTGGATGAATATGCCCTGGGCATGATTCTGGACAACATCTTTGAAATCAACAGCCTTTCCGAGCTGGAGGAATACCTGTAAAGGGCACCTGCGTAAAATCCGTGGCGTTTTACCTGTTGATGTTGGCCTGGTGGAGGAGGTTTATATGGGACTCGATGTATTCGCCATATATCCCCTGCAAGAACCTGTTTCCGAAAGAAGGCTTAATAAGGCAATAGTGGCCCCTGATGAATTATTTGAGGGGATCGTTCTCAAAGGTTCAGGTCGTGCCGGAAGCTCTTTTCGCGGCCGCCCTTATGAAGACTATGTCGTTGAAGTAACGGGAAATTCTTTATACTTTTTTTACACAGCTCCTGATGAAGTGAAAAAAATGGCAGAAAAGCTCGAATCCGGGGCAGAAGAAATAAGCGACGAAGATTTAAGGGAACTCGAGTTGACAAGGGAAGATGTCCGGAACCTCGCCCGCTGGTTTAAAATTGCGGCCGCTAACGGTTTCGCTCTGCACGGTTCATTCTAAGGTTTTCATTGGTCGCATCATTATTTACAGGTCAAGAAAAAAGCCCCGGGGATTACAGCACCAGCCCTTCAGGCAGGCGGAATATTTTTTCCCCGTTGGCGGAGAAACCGGGAAGAAGGGGAGAGCTAAGTGTATCTTCCGGGCCGTACGCGCCGGCCAGAAGCCACCCCTTTTCCCCCGCACTGAATATTTCCACGGTCTGGGCGGAAGGATCCACCACCCAGTACTCCTTCACGCCGTGTTTCAGGTAGAGCCTGCTTTTTTCCAGCCGGTCGCGGCGCCCCGAGGCCGGTGAGAGAACTTCCACCACCAGATCTGGCGCGCCTTTCAAGCAATTTTCAGTGAGCAGGTCAAAGCGCTCCCGGGAAAGGTAGAGGACGTCCGGTTGCAGAACCAGGTTGTCGGCCAGCACCACATCGAAAGGTACAAATAATACCAGCCCCATGTTATGCTTATCCACGTAAGCCCGTAAAAGCCCGCCGACGCCGGCCGCTATGTGCTGGTGCAAAAAACCGGGCGAAGGTGTCAAAACCAGTTCCCCCTCGATCAGTTCGTAGTGACGCCCGTCGTCCATTTGCAGGTAATCGGCGTAAGTCAGTGTTCCCCGGAGGGAAGATTCCCTGGGTGCTGTCCCGGTCACAGAAATCACTCCCCGCCTCTCTATTCCCTTTGCCATTCTTCAATCCAGACGGCCACTTCCCGGGTTTCCGCCAGGAGGAAATCGTCAACCACGAGAACATGATCTTCTCGAATGACTTCCAGCAAGCGTCGCTCCGGCCCAGAAAAAACCATGCCGGAGATGAGCACGTTGGTATCAAGCATTACTCGCACAGTTAATCTCCCGCCGGGTAAAGTTTCTTGATCAGTTGTTCCCGCACGGCCTCGACCTCCCGCTCCAGATCTTCTCTGGTATATCCTTTCTGGCGGGCTTCGGCTTCCAGCTCCTCCAGAAGGCTATCCAGGGGAGACACAGGTTCCAGAACCACTCTGCCCCTATCAGCATACACCCGCAGTTTGGTTTTGGACGTGAGACCCAGGGCATCGCGGATGGGCTTGGGAATTGTCACCTGACCTTTAGGAGTTGGAGATACGAACTCCACATGCATCTCTCCTTTGGTGGTTTTCTTACTATAGTCTAGCATGAATTCATACGGTAAACAATAGGAAAGAAGGGTGCGCAACACATCTGATAGCCTCTCTATTCCCTTTGCCATTCTTCAATCCAGACGATCCTGGGAAGATGCGCGCCGGCTGCGTTGAACAGGCGGCGGTCGCCCGTGACCAGCTTTACGTTTCTGGATGCGGCCAGGGCCAGGTAAGCGGCGTCATCTGGTAGTCCAACCGCCATCTTCAAGGCCAGTTCCCAGTATTGTTCGAGGGGCTGGATGGTTAGGGCCAGTTCAAACAACGAACTTACAGCCTGGCGGTACGTCTCCTCTGAAATCCGCTCGCGCCGGGAGGCCACCAGCAGGGCATTGGCAACCTCCACCACTTTGCCGGTACGCTGGCGTCAATTACTATTTGCCGCACTGTTTTCCAGTTCCTCCCTGGAGCGCCGGTACGCTTCCTCAGCGGTAGTTCCTCCGGCAAAATGTTGCCGGACGGCAGGAATTTTTTGCGACGCACTGAACTGTTGACTGGAAGCCAGCTCCTCCAGAGCCGGCCTGTACTGCTCAATGATCTCCCTGGCCAATTCCAGATCCTGCCTGACAACAAGCTTTTCGACAAGCACATCCAGCACCTGCTTCAGCTCACCGGGCGGGAGTTTGAGTAAATCATCTACAGGGACTTCACGGGTCATGAAAACCACACCCGGCTCTGGTTATACATCAAACAGAGTGTTGCTGCGACGAACTTTAAAAACATATCCCTTGACGCAGACCATTTGGCAATCGATGTTTGCATTGTGCCGGCGGCCATCAAAAAATTTTTTTCTTCCGGGTGGAACTTTTTCGCCCTTCCGGTTGTCTAACTAACCAGGTAACCGAGGAAAGCCCGTCCAGTCCAGGAGGAATTATGGCGGGCGATGTAGAATATACCTTCCTCGGTGACTCGCTGGTTAATGAGGGTGCCCACTGCACCCGGAGGAACAAAGCGGCAGCACCAATCGCAGCCCGGATGATCCAGGAGACAGGAAAAACGGCAAAGGGGGGATGGGCGGCAGGAAGAGCCCTTGCCAGGTAAGACGTGGAAAGAAATCAACAAGAAACACTTTCTAAAGGAGGTTAAAACTGGATGCGTAAGTCCAGGAAATTGATCGCCATCCTGGCCACCCTGGCCCTGCTGGCAACCCTGCTGGTGCCGATGGTTGGCCCGGCGGCGGCTGGTGCTTCGAGCTACAGCCCGATAACCACAATATCGCCGTTTGATCCGACTGATAGTTCGGCGAGCAGTAAAGCAACAGCAACCGTACAGGTAAAAATAGATCCAGCATTGAACACTACCTCATCCGCGAAGGTGGAAGTTCTTGCCAGTGATGGGTCGCAGCTTACCATCAGCAAAGTTGTCTACAAGGGCGCTACTTCGGTTAGTGCGGTGAATATTGGTGGTACTGCAGTTTCGACTGATGGCCAGGAAGTTGTGATTCCCAGCGGTAGCAAATCCTTTACGCTGGAAATCACTCCGACAGGTGCTGATGCAGCCAAAGTTAATTTCTATATGGTGGTTGACGCTAAAGATAAGCCGGCAGGAGACATTAAAGCTAACTTCTTCAGCACCACCGGTCAGCTCGATCCCGGCCAGGTGGTAGTGGCCCGGGCGGCGGGCGGTGCCGTCACTGTAGCGCTTGTGGGAAGTGTACCTACATTTGGTACGGATTTTAGTAAACAAGTAACCATTCGCTTGAGTGAAAACACGGCGGGGGCTTTGAAGTCCGGGACTAGCTCGGTTAAGATAAAATTGCCTGCGGGGTTCAAGTGGAGCAGTGCTGGGCCTGCTACGGGCGACGTTACTGCGGCGGTTGACGGGAGCAGTTCTCGAGTTCTCAACGTAAATGTTTCTGCTACTAGAGACACTAGCGTTGCTCAGACCTTCGATATTACAGGAACAATTGAGGTAGACGATGAAGATGTTGCGAAGATGGGCGATGTTGTGGCCACGGTGGAAGGCGGTAACAATACCTCCGTTTCCCCTTCGGAACTCACGGTGGCTAAATACGATGATTATGGTGTTAACGTCTCAGTTGCCAGCGTAAAGGAACTGAAGGCCGGGATCCTTGAACAGAAAACAGATAAAATTACGATTGAGGAAAAGATCCCCGGTTCTTTGATTAAAGACAGGAAGGTAACGGTTAAGCTTCCGGATTGGGTAAAGGTACAGAAATTAGTAGATCCTAGTACCTCTAACGCAACCAACAATTTACCGACGACGGATATTAACGATAACAAGTTTAGCTTTACGGTGCAGGGCACTTCTGGCAGCAGCAAGGCTAAATACGAATTTAAGATGTCGTTGAGCATCGAGGCCGGCAGGACTGGCGACATCGAGGCGGTAGTCAGCGGTGCCGGGATACCGGACGCCAAGATAGTCGTGGCTAAGGCTATTACTCCGGTGACCGCGTCTGCGCAGCCCACCGACGTGAAGATCGGCGTGCAGGCCCAGGCTGCCCCCGACCTTACTATTACCGAAGCTAAGGGTGGAGCTATCAAGGCGGGAACTAACAGGAGCATAGCTGTTATTCTGCCCCCGGGCGTCCAGTTTGCCGCTGTGCCCAAGGTGGAAGTGACCAGCGGGGATCTGGAGATTAAAGCCGAACAGGTTACGGTAACCGATGCCGTTTACACCAGTGATGATAAGGTAACGTATGCGGCAAACAGGGTACTCAACATTCCGGTAAAGGCCGAAAGCATTAAGGCGAGTACCATCAAGATTTCCGGGATTAAGTTGACCCTCGACCGTACGGTGCCCGAAGGCGCACTGATGGTTAAGGTTGGCGGTTACGCGGTTGTTGAAAACTATGGTAGCGGTAACGCCCAGTTCCGCAGCGATGTGGCGACCGAGGCCAAGCTCGCCAACGTCGTCACTCCCGCTCCCGGTGAGCAGAAGTCTACCGTGGTGTTCAAAGTCAGCGACACCAAGTTCACCGTGAACGGCGTGGAGCAGACTATGGATGTGGCCCCGTACATCAAGAACGGCCGAACCTACGTCCCAGTGCGGTACTCCGCCCAGGCCGTGGGTGTGGCTGCTGACAACATCCTCTACAGCGGCGGCAAGGTGACCCTGATTAAGGGCGACAAGGTCGTCCAGTTCACCATCGGCAGCAACGTCATGCTGATCAACGGCGTGGCTATCAACATGGACGTTAAAGCCGAGATCACCAACGGCCGGACCATGCTGCCCTTCCGCTACGTCGCCCAGGCCCTGGGTGCCCAGGTCAACTGGGATCCCACCGAGCAGACCGTCACGATGACCCTGTAAGCTTCTAAAACAAACCGGGCTGGAACCCATGATGATTCCGGCCCGGTTTTTCTTTTGCTAATTTTTATTTGTCGGCTACAACCATTCGAAGCTCTGAACCACGATTATTCCCTTTTCCTTCGCCCTTTCCATAACCCAGTGGGTACTGAAAACGGCAGGGATGGCGGTGGTCGGCTTGAACACGTTAAGGGAGAGCCGCGGCGGTAAGATGCAGCGGGCACGGCGAAAAGCGGGTGCAGGGGAGGGACCGGGTACGTGTAAAGGGCGCCGACCGGGGAGGGTACGGGATAATTACGGGATGAAGGTGACGGTTAGAGGTACTCCTCCAGGTCGGAGAGAGTGTTTATTTCAAAGATGTTATCCAGAATCAGCCCCAGGGCGTATTCATCCAGGGACTTGATTTTATCCACATAGGGGCGCGGTATTTTCTTGAACTTTTTATGCAAAAGCTTCAAAACACTCTCCCTGAGGGTTTCCTGCCGGCCTTTTTCCATACCCTTCTCCATGCCTTTTTCAAAAATTCTCCTGTAGCCGGCCGACTCTTCGATGTTCAGCATCTTTTCCACCTCCCGGAAGATTTGTTCAATGACCGGTTTATCAAAGACAAGTCCAGCGAAAATTTCCGCCCTGAGCAGGGATTGGCGCTTCTCCTCGATGTTTAACGGGGCGTGGACAATGGTCTCAACGCACTCCCTCAAAAACTCTTCTTTTTTTTGTTTTCTTTTTTTCCGGTCGGTGAGCGGTAAAAGTGCATACAGGCAGGTGTTACCTGAATTTTTGATCTCTTCCAGGGCAATGCTTCCCAGGTCAACGGCCCTGTACCGGTAATCCAGGTGGTTTTGCGGACCGAAACTGTATTCCAGGCCGTCGGCCATGGTCATTTCCCGCTCACGCATCTACCATTACCATCACCACTTTGATCTTAACAGAGCCGGTGCGGGATGGCAACATATAGATGTGCCGGGGCCGTGTAAAATTTAAGTAGGCGCCCACGACGCATTCGGCGCCATTAACAGCGGATAGAACGGCGGGCGAGTACAGAGTTGCCTGCTGAATCTTAATACGAACTAACCGCCTTCCCCGCTTGACAGGCTGCCTGAGTTCTGGTAAAACGAAAGTGGCAAGTAACCAGTTAGTTACCAGGGTGGTGATCATGGAGTCGCAGGTTAATCGTACCAGGGACGCGGAGGCCACCAAAGCCCGGATCCTGGAAGCCGCCCGGGGCGTTTTTGCGGCTAAAGGTTACAATGCCGCCCGGGTGGATGAAATTGTGGCCCTGGCCCGGGTGAACAAGCGCATGGTATATCATTACTACGGCAGCAAGGAAGGCCTTTATCTGGCGGTTTTAAGGGACAGTTTCAGCCGCATTTTCTCTTTAAACCGGGAGGTGCTGGCGGGGGATGGGGATGTCCTATCCCGGGCGAGGGCGGTCATAGCCCAGTATTTTTATTTTCTCGCTGAAAACCCGGATGTGGTCAGGTTAATCGGCTGGGAAACCCTCCAGGGCGGCCAATATGCCCGCCGGGTTTTGCCGGACATACTCAGTGCCGGTCTGGAAGACCTGGAAAATGTTTTACGGCAGGGGGTTCAGGAGGGGATTTTCCGCAAAGACGTGGACATCCGCCGGCTGGTGATCAGCGTCAGCGGCCTTTGCCTGAACTATTTTTCCCGCCGCGAGATGCTTCAGTTTCTCTGGCCCCGGGATATCCTGGACACGGAAATGTTGCAGGAGCACCTGGAACACGTACTGGACCTGGTTTTTTATGGCATTCTGTCACCCGGGGTATCCTTTGAGGTAAAACACACCGGGGTGGATAAAACGGAGGATTAATTATGATGGTCCGAAATGAAAAACAAAAGCCTGGTTTTCTTCTGGTTTGCGTAATATTTCTTGTTTTGTTTTGCGTAGCCCTGTTTTTAAACGGGTGCGCCAGTACCGGATCAGCGGCCCTTGAGAAGGGTCCCTTTAGCGGAATGGTCAATGCCCCGGAGGTGGATGTAACCACCAAGATACCCGGCCGGGTGGTCAAACTGCTGGTCCGCGAAGGGGATAGCGTGGCCCAGGGCCAGTTGGTGGCCGAAATCGACAGTACGGATCTCAGGGCAAAGGAAAAGGCGGCACTGGCGGCGGTGGAAGCGGCCGGTGCGGCCATGCAAAAGGCAAAGGCCGGCATGGAAGCGGCGGAAGCGACGGCTGCCAGGGCCCGGGCGGCCCTGGGCGCCGTCAGTGAGAGTGCCGACGCCGCCCTGGCCAGGGCGCAGGCCGGTCTGGAAAAGGCCCGGGAGGACGCTTCCCTGGCCGGGCAGACCTACAAGCGCATTGAGGTTTTGTACCAGAATGGTGCTGCCACTGCCCAGCAGCTGGATGAGGCCAAAAACAAGCTGGCTGCGGCCAACGCAGCCCTGGAGGCGGCCCGGGCCGATCTGGCGGCGGCAAAGGCGCAGAAAGACCAGGTGAATGTCTACCGGGCGGAGCTGGCTGCGGCCATGGCCGCCCAGGCAGCGGCGGAGGCCGATCTGAACTCGGCCCGGGCTGCTTACCAGCGGGCCAAAGCGGAATTGCAGGAGGTCCGGGCCAACCTTTTGGAAACGCAGCTCAGGGCGCCAATGGCGGGTACGGTTACTTCCCGTAACGTGGAGCAGGGAGAGATGGTTTCCACCGGAATGCCCCTGTTAACCATTACTGCCCGGGAAAGGAACTGGGTGGATGTGAAAGTGCCGGAAACGATGCTCGGCAAAATATCCTTGAAAAAAGAGGTAACGGTGACCAGCGCAGCCTTTCCGGGGAAAAAATTCAAGGGTAAGGTAACAGCCATCAATAAAAAAGCGGATTTTGCCACCTACCGGGCCACCAACGAGCGGGGCGATAAGGATATTATGGCCTTTAACGTGAAGGTGTCTTTAAACAATCCCTCATTATGGCCCGGGATGATGGTTGAGGTGAATTTTGAATGAATAGGGGCATTTTGAGCCAGATCGCTTATGTAGCCCGGCGGGAATGGGTCTACATGCGGGGCAACCGCCGGTTGATGATTATTCTGGTGGGAGTGCCCTTCCTGTACATAACTCTTTTCGGAATTTTATACAGCCGTCATGTAATCACGGAGATACCCACCGTGGTTTACGACCAGAACAATACGGGAATGAGTCGTGAGGTAATACAGGCCTTTGAGGACTCGCAGAAATTCCACCTGGTGGGCCAGGTGTATAGTGAAGCGGAGCTGAGGCAGGTGCTGGAGACCCGCGGAGCGGTAGCGGCACTGGTCATCCCGCCCGATTTCCAGCAGCAGGTGAAGAGCGGGCGGGCATCTCCCTTGCTGGTTATAGTCAACGGTACCAACATGCTGTACAGCAATGCAGTGCTGGCCGCCGCTTCCGAGATTACCGGCACCCTCTCAGCCGGGGTGAGCGTGGCCAGAATGGAAGGGCAGGGCATGCTGCCGTCAAGGGCACTGGATACCGCCCTTCCTTTGAGTTTACGCTTGCGGGTCTGGTACAACCCTACCTTTAACTATACCAATTTTTTGCTTCTGGGCCTGGTGGCCACTGCTTTGCAGCAAATCGCCCTGCTTTACGTGGCCGTGGCCGTAAGCCGGGAGAAGGAAGCGGGTACCCTTGGCGAGCTGAAACGGGCCGGCATTTCCGCCCCGGCGGTGGTGCTGGGCAAGGTTATCCCCTATTTGGCGGTAAACCTGGCCACTTTAAACGGTGTATTGCTGATGGTTTTCACCCTGTTCCAGATCCCCTTCCGGGGGAGCCTGCCGTTGCTGGGACTGCTGGAGCTGCTTTTCTTTGCCGGCATCCACGCCCTGGGCATTTTCCTTTCGGTGGTCTGCCGCAGCGAGCTGGAAGCCACCCAGCTGGCCATGCTGGTGGCCGTGCCGTCGTTTCTGTTCTCCGGCTACACCTGGCCCGTCGAGGCCATGCCGCCCGTGGCCCGCGCCGTCTCAGCGGCGCTCCCGCTGACCTACTTTGCCGGCAACCTGCGGGATATTGCCCTGATGGGAGCGGGCCTGCCGGTGCTGGCCCGTGATCTGGCCATCCTGGCCGGTTTGTCCATCGTTTTCCTGCCCCTGTCCATATTTTTCTTCGCCCGGCAGTACAGGCAGTATGAGCATGCAAGCCCAACTGGTTCTTGAAAACCGTCCCGAAAAAGGGGATGGTTTTTCAGCTGAAGCGGGCCGGCATTTCCTCCTTTTCCGGTCGATGAGCAGTAACTGATGAGCAGTAACTATTGTGGCGGTGTGGTTATCCCGGTGGTCTATTCCCTAACAAGCGCTGGAAATAAATATGGCGAGAAGGAACAAAAAAGGCAAAGGTCAACCTCATTGAAAATAATTGATAAGGTATTGTGAGAGGAGGGGGCTAGCCGCCCCCTCCTACTCGATGTGCACCCGGCATGGGCGTTAACTTGGTGGTAAAAATCTACTGCAGGCGAGGCAGCACGGGTTTGCTAGCCAAAGGCAAGGGTGTCCATCGCTAGAGGTACTCCTCCAGGTCGGAGAGAGTGTTTATTTCAAAGATGTTATCCAGAATCAGCCCCAGGGCATATTCATCGAGGGACTTAATTTTATCCACATAGGGGCGGGGTATTTTCTTAAACTTTTTATGCAAAAGTTTCAAAACACTCTCCCTGAGGGTTTCCTGCCGGCCTTTTTCCATGCCCTTCTCCATGCCTTGCTGTATTCCCTTTTCGACACCCTTTTTGAAAATCCGCTGATAACCGGCCGATTCTTCGATGTTCAGCATGGTTTCTACCTCCCGGAAGATTTGTTCGATAATTTTCTCTTCAAAATACAGACCGGCAAATATCTCCGCTCGCAGAAGGGTCTTTCTTTTTTCCTCCGTGGTGACGGAAGCCTGCAAGATATCCAGCACGCATTCCCGTAACCAATTTGATTTTAACAGATACGGCAATGGGTGGCAATATAATCTGCCCGCCCTTCTTGTTCTTGCTGGTTTCCCTGACCATTGCTTGCTCCCCCACCCCCCCGGAATGATGTGAAATCATGGTCCCCGAGGACGAAAAAACCTTGACTGCACCTGTTTGCCAGGGGTATACTGGTGGTGAAAATTAGTTAAACGGTTTAACAATAATTTAACAAGTTGAAACCGGGCAGAAAAAGGAGGGCTTGAACTTGGGCCGCATTCTCACAGTGTTTATCCTCATAGCTTCTTTGCTCGTACCACCCTTTGCCTGGGCCAAAGAGCCGGCCACGCCCGAGCTGACCCTGAACCAGGCTATTGCCATGGCCCTGGCCCACAGCGAGTCGGTGAAGAGGGCGGAAAAGGAAATCGACCGCACCTATGCGTGGCGCGAGGAAAGGGCCGACCAGCTGGACTACGTACCCACGAAGGCGCCGGGCGACCCACGGGTGGAAATAGCCTGGAGCAACCTCCTGGCCGCCGACCTGACCTGGCGCATGTCCAAGAAAAGTTTGACCGCCAAGCAGGACGAGGTAGCCCTGGACGCGTGCAAAAAGTACTGGGATGTACTGAAGGCGCAGGAAAAAGTGCGGGCGGCGGAAGAAGGATTGAAAAAAGCCGACTGGGAGCTGCGCAGGGCGCGGGCCAATTTCCAGGTGGGGATGATCCCACAGGCCGATCTGGTGGCGGCGGAAGCGCAGCTGGCCGGGGCTAAGGCAGCCGTGGAAGCGGCGAAAAACGATCTTGACAACGCCTATGCATCATTTAACCGGCTGGTGGGCCTGTGGCCCCAGGACCGTCCGGTGCTGGTGGACGGGGTGAACTTTGTCCCCCTGGAGGTGCCTGATGTAAATGTGGAAGTGGGCCGGATAGTGGACGAAAGCCCCACCGTCTGGCTGGCCAACGAGAAGGTGACGTTGCAGAAATACTATGAAGACATGATGTTCTATACCGGTGAGTACCGGCCCTACCAGGTAAGAAAAATAGAAGTCGAGCAGGCCGAGCTGGATGCCGCCGCCGCCAGGAAAATGATGGAGGAGATAACCCGGTCACTCTACTACAATGCCAAAAGCCTGGAAGAATCCTACCAGGCCCTGCAGGAGGGGGTAAAAGCTGCCGAGGAAAACCTGCGGGTGACGAAAGTGAAATACGACGTTGGTATGGCCACCCGGGCCGAGGTGGCGGCCGCCGAAGCGGCCCTGGCGGAGGCGAAGCAAAAGGCGCTGGAGACGGCCTGCCAGCACGCTTTTATCAAGCTGGCCTTTGAAAAGCCCTGGGCCTACATCAGCCTGGCCGTCGCCGGTAGTGGGGCAGGCGGCAGCGGTGCTTCGGGAAATGCTCAGGGTTAGCTTGGCAGTGATGAAAAGACCCCTGTCCACTAAAAGGGCAGGGGTTTATAGCTTGGGGTTAACGGTTGTAAACAGCCAAAAGCAAACCGCCGATTCTAGTGCGGGATAGCAACGGTAAGCTGCAGGATATTACCAACCTTTTCCTCCATTAAACCTAAAATTTCATTTCTCCAACTTCCACAACTAATTTTTCTTTTCTTCTAAGGTAAGTAATCCTCCAGATCAGCCAGGGTGCTTATTTCAAAGATATTGTCAAGGATCAGCCCCAGGGCATATTCATCGAGGGACTTGATTTTATCCACATAAGGGTGGGGTATTTTCTTGAACTTTTTATGCAAAAGCTTCAACACGTTCTCCCTGAGGGTTTCCTGCCGGCCTTTTTTCATACCTTTTTCAATACCTTTTTCAATACCTATTTCAATGCCCTGCTGTATTCCCTTTTCGACACCCTTTTTGAAAATCCGCTGATAACCGGCCGATTCTTCGATATTCAGCATGGTTTCCACCTCCTGGAAGATTTGTTCGATAATTTTCTCTTCAAGATACAGGCCGGCAAATATCTCCGCTCGCAGAAGGGTCTTTCTTTTTTCCTCCGTGGTAACGGGAGCCTGCAAGATATCCAGCACGCATTCCCGTAAAAAGGCCTCCGGGTGCTGCCTTCTTCTCGGTCTGTCGGCCAGTGGCAGCAGTGCATAAAGTGTATAGTTGTTCGTTTTTTTGATTTCCTCCCGGGTTATGCTGCCCAGATCGACGGCCCTGTAGCGGTAATCCAGGTGGTTTTGCGGACCGAAGCTGTATACCAGGCCGTCAGCCATGGTCATTTCCCGCTCACCGAAATAAATGAGGATCTGGTAAACGGGCAATCTGTATTTATGCTGCAGTTCTGTTGCGTATCTTAACATGCGGAAAGGGATGTCGCTGTCGTTGGTGCTTTGAAATTCCAGGTGCACGGCGGCGGGGCCCAATTCTGTCCGGCACTCCAGGATGAGGTCGCTCCTTTTTTTCTCCACCCGGGCAAACTCGATGTTGAGATGCTGGATCACTTTCGTTTTCAGGTGGCCAAAAAAGCTGATCAGTTCTTCCTCGCCGTCACCAAACAGTTCCTTTATGGTCGTATCGTATCTGTCCCGGGGCAGGTTTTCGGTCATAATATCACCAATTTGATTTTAACAGATACGGCAATGGGTGGCAATATAATCTGCCCGCCCTTTTTGTTGTGGGATTCACGGCTCGCAGATGAAGGCTGACTTGCGGTCGGGCCCGTAGCGGTAGACCAGGAAGTGACGGTCGAAGGTAAAGACCCGTTCAATGCGCAGCCTCTCCATGACGGCAAAAGTGGTGCAATCTGTAAAACTGAAATCCTGGTCAGGGAAGGCATGCATTATCTGCCACGCTGCCTCCAGATCCGGCTGTTCCAGGGCGATTACAGGAGTGCCGGTTTCGCGCAGCATTTGCCAGAAGGTCTGGGCGGCATAACGGCCCAGGCGGGCGGCCAGTAAAGCCCATGTTTCCACCAGAATGGCAATGGTCGTTAGAAGCGGGACTTCGCCGGCCACCTTTTCGTAAAAGTTTCTCGCCCGTTCATGGTTCCGATCTGAGATGTCGCAGACCGCGTACCAGGCGTCTGTATCAACCATTATGGCCACGGTTTAACGCCTCCGCCAGGTAATAGTCGTGTCGCTCTGAAACGTCTTCCCTGCCGCTTGCCCCCATCCCTATGATCCTCCGGAATGCTTCTTTGGGAGCTTTCCTTTCTCCCCGCCTTTCCAGGTGTTCAGAAACGATTTGCCGGATCAGTTCGGCGAGCGAGATGCCCTTTCTTCTTGCTTCGTTCAAGAGCGCGCGGTGCTGGTCGGGGTGAAGATAAATTTGAGTCCGCTGCATGATACATCGCCTCCATCAACATTATAATGTTATAGCTGGCTTTCTTCAATTAGGTCTGCTTTCCTGTACAATTTCACATAATTTTTCTCCCGGGGGGTGGTGATGACAAACATCACGGGCTCCATAGTATTTGGAGGCTGTGAACCGCATCATTTTTTGTTGACAAGGTCTTCCTTGTGTCCATATACTTAACTTGGTGAACTTTTTGCGACGTTAATTTTTTCGACGGGAAGGGTGACGGAGGTGAGCAACCAAAAATTGTCCGCCTGGCTGGACAGGCTGGAAGAGGTGTTCAACCAGGTGGCCAGGCGGCTTCATGCCGAGCTGGATCACCACCTGATGGAGGGCCTGACCGGGAGCCAGTTTATTGTGCTCATGCGCATCTTCCGGCGTGGGCGCATGAGTGTGTCCGAGGTGGCCGGGGATATGAGGGTATCACTGAGTGCCATCACCGCGCTGGTGGACAGGCTGCACCGGGCCGGTTTTGTGGAGCGCCGCCGGGACGAGGACGACCGGCGAGTGGTGTGGCTTGAACTGACGCCCAAAGGGGAGGAGGCTGTGCGCTCGTGCCTGGTCGTCAGGCGGCGGGTGATGGAAAAATATTTGGGCCAGCTTCCGGAAGAAGACGTGGAGCAACTGGTACGAATCTACGAGAAATTACTGTCCATTTTGATACGTGAGGGGGCGGGGGACGCCGGGGGAAGGTCCGGTTACAGCAGGGGTGGGCCGGAAGCGTCTTCCGAAGGCTGCAGGAATACTCCCCAAGCGGAGTAACTGAGGCAAAAGAAACGGACGATCAATCCCGGAAAGTTGGGGGGATGCCCGTATGAGAGGGGGCCTCCCGACTGCCGGCTATGGTTGAGAGTATTTACCTGGGGAGAGTGAAGAGGAATGCGTGTAGGAAAAATTGCCCTGGCAGCTTTAATGCTGGCCTTGGTCCTGGCGGCCGCCGGATGCGGGAAAAAGCAGGCAGCCGCCCCGGCTGATGCGGGTCCCACGGTGGTCAGTACGGCCAAAGCAGCCACGGGGCTGCTGGACAACCGGGTGGTGGTAAGCGGGAAACTGGAGGCTGTTCAAACTGCCAGCATCGTATCCAAAGTGCCCGGCAAGGTGGCCAGAGTGCACGTGGATGTTGGGGACCGGGTTAGCGCCGGGCAGGTGCTGGTTACCCTGGAGAACAAAGACCTGGCGGACCGGGTGACCCAGGCGCAGGCTGCTGTAGCTCAGGCCGAAGCGGCTCTGGCCCAGGCGGAAGCGGGGTTAAAGTCGGCTCGATCAGCCCTGGAGAACGCCCGGGACAAGTTTGCCGTGGCCGAAGCTGATTACAAGCGGGCCCGGGAACTGCTGGCCATGGGAGCCATTCCCCAGGCCGTCTTTGAAAGCCAGTACGAACTGCCCTACAAGCAGGCCAAACAGGCTCTGGAGGGCACTGTCCCTGCGCAGGTGGAACAGGCCCAGGCAATGGTTAAAGTGCAGCAGGCGGCATTGTCCAGCGCCCGGGCGCAGCTGGCCCTGGCCCGGTCGAGCTATGAGGATAGTTTCATCAGGGCGCCCTTTACCGGGGTGGTTACCGCCCGGAACGTGAATCCCGGGGAGATGGCGTCCACCATGCCCGTCATTTCCCTGGCCAATATCGACCGGGTGGTGGTCAAGGCCACCGTCGGCGAGGATCACATCAATCAGTTGAAGCAGGGGGAAAAAGTACAGGTGAAGATCGGCGCCGTATCGGCCCAGCCCTTTACCGGCGTGATTACCAGCATTGCTCCGGCCGCCGATCCCACAACCAAAGCATTCCCCATCAAAGTTGAGATTGACAACCCCAAACACCTCTTAAAACCGGGTATGTTTGCCGAGGTGCTGCTGCCCTCTTCGGGGCAGAAGCAGCTGCTGGTCCCCCGGGAAGCGGTGGTAAAAGACGGGGAACGGGATTACGTGTGGGTGGTCAAACAGGGCAAAGTCCAGCGCCGCGAGATAAAGGCGGGAGAATCGGACGGCAGGTACATTGCCGTTATTTCCGGTCTGAAGGCGGGGGAAGAGGTGGTTACCGCCGGTCAGGAGAGCCTGCAGGATGGAGCCAGGGTGACGGTCAAGAACTGACGGGGGCCGGCCCCGCCGTCATGGGCGCGGCCCCCGTCACCGGCGACGCCCGTGCCCCGGCGAAACAAACGGGGCCAACCGGAAATATACGGTTCCAAAGGCGCCGGTCATCCCCGTGCTAAAATGTTAAATAGCTCGGGAGGCGGGAAGGTAAGGTAGATTTTCCAGGTGAAGATCGTTGAGGGAAATCCCCCTTTCCCTGGCGGCGACGATTTCAATTCCAATTAACTCCCCATTTTCATCTACCTCTGCAGTTATGCCGGGGTTGATATCGAAAGAGTCATCTGGTCTGGCTTCGCGAAGGAGAATATAAAGGACATCGCCTTCAAAATCATAGGTGATTTTCATTGGTAGCACCTCCTTTTATTTGTCCGGGCCTTTGCGGCGTACGGTAACCGTTATGATAGTTACAGTCGATTCTTCCATGATTACGGTTATTCGTAGCCATTTGTTGCGGTATGGCTGCCAGAGATTTTTTCGCCCGTGAATGCTTGGTGTAATGGCGAAGGGGGACTTGATGGCATTGAGTACATCATTTTCTGTCAAACCTTCGTAGGCTCTAAATAAGCGCAATCGATTTTTGGCATGACGTATCCATTTTATTTGCAATGGGCACCATCTGCTTTCCCGAACCGGTTACTTGAAAATGCCATGGATGTACTTTATTTTATGTTATCAAAGTGCCATATAGAAGGCAAGGAATAAGCTCCATCTTCGTGACCATGGCATCCAAAGAATGTTTAAGCCTGTTTTAATTCTCGCCGTGCTTTCGCAGGAGGTTCATTGAATGAAAATTACCGATGTATCCATCCAGCGCCCCATGCTGGTGGCCGTGCTGGTAACCGTACTGCTGATCCTGGGCGGCGTTTCTTTAAGCCGCCTGGCCATCGACCTGTGGCCCGAAATGAACCTGCCCGTGGCCGCGGTGGTCACCGAATATCCTGGGGCGGGGCCGGAGGAAGTGGAGCAGCAGGTCACCCGGCCCCTGGAGTCCATCCTGGCCACGGTGGGCAACCTGGATACCATCCGGTCCACCAGCAGCATGGGTACTTCCACCATTATCCTCATGTTTGACTGGGGCACGGACATGAACTACGCCGCCCTGCAGATCCGGGAAAAGGTGGATATCATCCGGCAGTACCTGCCGTCGGGGGTCAAGACACCCATGACTTTCAAGATGGACCCCAACATGATGCCCATCATGCAGCTGGCGCTGTCCTCCGAAGATTCCCGGCGGTTGAAACAGCTTACCGATGATGTAATTCAGCCCCGGCTGGAGCGGGTCGGTGGCGTGGCCAGCGTCTGGTCGGCCGGCGGGGTGGAGCGGGAGATCCGGGTGCTGGTGGACCCGGAGCGGCTGGCCGGGTACGGTCTGACCTTAAACGGCCTGACCCAGGCCCTTTCGGCGGAAAACCTGAATGTTTCCGGGGGCACCGTGCAGGAAGGCACGAAAGATTTGCTGGTGCGGGTGACCGGGGAGTTCCGGGATCTGGACCAGGTGCGCCGGGTGGTGGTGGGTGCTCCGGGAGGGCACCCGGTGCACCTGGGGGATGTGGCCCGGGTGGAGGACGGGCATAAAAAGATCACCCAGTTCAGCCGGGTGGACGGCAAGCCCGGCCTGTCGGTATATATCCAGAAACAGAGCGGCGCCAATACGGTCCAGGTGGCCCGGGCGGTGCACAAAGCCCTGGATGAATTGAAGAAGGAGCTGCCCGGGGTCCGCTTTGACGTGGTCATGGACCAGTCGGAATTCATTGAGCGGAGCATCAACCACGTGGTGAAGGAAATCCTGGTTGGCGGCTTCCTGGCCATGCTGGTGATGTGGATTTTCCTGCGCAACCTGCGCAGCACCCTGATCATCTCCACGTCCATTCCCATTTCCATCATCGGCACCTTTGTGCTCATTTACTTTAACGATATGACCCTCAACCTGATCACCATGGGCGGCCTGGCCCTGGGGGTCGGCCTGATCGTGGACGACGCCATCGTGGTGCTGGAGAACATCTACCGCCACCGCCAGCTGGGTTACGGCCTGGTGGAGGCCGCCCGGGTGGGTACCGGCGAGGTGGGCGGGGCGGTCATTGCTTCCACCCTGACCACCATGGCCGTATTTTTACCGGTGGTTTTCGTAAAAGGCCTGGCGGCCCAGCTGTTTACTCCCCTGGCTTTGACGGTATCCTTTGCCATTTTCACCTCCCTGGTGGTAGCCCTCACCCTGGTGCCCCTGATGGCCAGCCGCTGGCTCCACCTTGAGGAGGAGCCAGCGGTGCCGGTACCGGAAGGGAGCGCTTCGCCGGGCAGTGCCGCCTCCGGCCTGCGGGGCTGGCGGAAGCTCTACAAACTGTCGGAGCGCTGGTTCAACAATTTAAATAACGCCTACCGCCGGTTACTGGAGTGGGCGTTGAACCACCGGCGGCGGGTAATCATCATCGTGTCGGTGCTCTTTGTCCTGAGCCTGGCGGCCTTTCCCCTGGTGGGCTTCGAGTTCATGCCCTCCATGGACCAGGGGCAGGTGAGCATTACCGTGGAAATGCCCCGGGGTACCTCCCTGGAGGAAACCAACCGGGTGGCCGCCCGCATCGAAAAAATGGTGCAGGATCCCTGGGTGGAGAGCATTTTTACCGGGGTGGGCTTCACCGGTATGCAGGGCATGTGGGGCGAGAGCAACACCGATGTGGCCCAGATTATCCTGCAGCTGGTGGATAAATCCCGGCGCAGCGTTACCGCCGAGGAGGTGGCGGAAATTTTACGCCAGAGGCTGAAGGAGATCCCCGGGGCGAAGATTAAGGTAAGCGCCGTGGAAGAGGGCGGCGGCATGATGGGCGGCAGCGCCCCGGTGCAGATCCAGGTGCGGGGCGATGATATGGCCACCCTCACCCGGCTGGGCGACCGGGTGGCGGAACTGGTGCGCCGGGTTCCCGGCACCCGGGAGGTGACCAGCAGCCTCCAGGAGGGCCGCCCCGAGGTGCAGGTGCTGGTTCACCGTGACCGGGCGGCGGCCTGCGGCCTGTCACCGGCGGAGGTGGCCTCCACCGTGCGCACGGCCGTTGAAGGCACTGTGGCCACCCGCTACCGCACCGGCGGGGAAGAGGTGGACATCCGGGTGCAGCTTCGTGATGGTGCGGTCACCCGCCTGCCCGATTTATCCACCCTGACCATTTTATCCCCCACCGGCGCGTCCGTACCTTTAAGCCAGGTGGCGGAAATAGTGGAAACCCGGGGGCCCCACGCCATTGACCGGCAGGACCAGACCCGGCTGGTAACCGTTACCGCCCAGCTGGCGGGGCGGGACCTGGGCAGTGTGATCAAGGATATCCAGGCCGGGTTGAAAGGCCTCTCCCTGCCTCCGGGATACACCGTGGAATTCGGCGGTGAGCAGGAACAGATGGCCGAAACCTTCGGCGACCTGAGCCTGGCCCTGGTGCTGGCGGTGGTCCTGGTCTACCTGGTGATGGTGGCCCAGTTTGAGTCAGTGTTGTACCCCTTCATCATCATGTTTTCCGTGCCCGTAACCATGGTGGGGGTTACCTTCAGCCTGCTGGTTACCGGGCGTACCTTTTCCGTGCCTGCTTTCATCGGCCTGATCATGCTGGTGGGCATAGTGGTGAAAAACGCCATAGTTTTTGTGGATTACGTCAACATCCTGCGCCGGCGGGGCCTGGAGCGCCGGGAGGCCATTTTGAAGGCCGGTCCCACCCGCCTGCGCCCCATCCTGATGACGGCGCTCACGGCCATCCTGGCCATGCTGCCCATGGCCCTGGGCATCGGCGAGGGCTCCGAGGGGCAGGCGCCCATGGCCACGGTGGTGGCCGGCGGGCTGGCTTTTTCGACCCTGATCACCCTGGTGCTGGTACCCGTGATTTACACCATCCTGGACGACTGGAAGGAGCGCTGGCAGGCCCGGTGGGCCGGGAGACGGACCGCCCGCCTGGAGGCCGGGAATAGAGGTTAGAGGTTGGAGGTCGGAAGTAGGAAATAAGGTTGGAGGCCGAAAGCCGGAGAGAGAGAGAAGGGAGAGTGCGGGATGAAAAACAAAAAGGCTATGCTGGCCGTGGCCGCGGTGATGGTGGCCGTCCTTGCCGCCATATCCTTTTACTACTGGCATATGAACCGCTACTACGTCACCACCGAAGATGCCCGTATCGACGGGGATATTTACCGGGTGAGTCCCCAGGTGTCCGGTAAACTGCTGGAGATAAACGTGGAAGAGGGGCAGGCGGTCAGGGCCGGGGATATCGTTGCCCGCCTGGACGACACCACCCTCCCCCCGGGGGCCAACATTGACCTTGCGGTGGTGCGGTCACCCGTAAGCGGCGTGGTGGTTAAAAAGGTGGCCCATGTGGGTGAAATTGCCGCCCCGGGACAGCCCGTTATCATGGTTGTGGATCCGTCAGCCCTCTATATCACCGCCAATATCGAGGAGACCGACTTGAAAAAGGTGCGTCCGGGTCAAAAGGTGGACATCACCCTGGATGTCCTGCCGGGGCACAAATTCACGGGCCATGTGGCACGCATAGGGCGGGCCTCCCTTTCCACCTTCTCCCTGCTGCCCGCCAACACCGGCGGAAGCTTTACCAAAGTGGTGCAGCGGGTGCCCGTGAAGATCGTGTTCGACGAGTATCCCGACAATTATGTGGAAGTAGGCACCAACGCCCGGGTGAAGGTTCATATCCGGTGACCGGCTGGGGGGTTGTGCGATCATGTCCAAGGCTAAACCGGCCGTTTTTGAGGGAAATGGTTTTCCCTGGCGGGAACTGTTCATCCTGGTCATCGGCCCCTTTATGGCCATACTGGACGGCAGCATCGTCAACGTGGCCGTACCCAAGCTGATGGCCGTTTTTGGCGTGGGCACCGATCAAGTGCAGTGGGTTTTAACCGCCTACCTGCTCACCTCCGGGGTTGTCATTCCGGTCAGCGGGTATTTGGGGGACGTCCTGGGGTACAGGCGCATGTACATCCTGTCTCTGGCGGCTTTCACCCTCGGTTCCCTTTTCTGCGGCCTGTCGTGGAGCAACACTTCCCTGGTGGTGGCCAGGGTGTTCCAGGCCGTGGGGGGCGGGATGCTCGTCCCCATCAGCATGGGCATGCTTTTTAAAGTCGTTCCCCGCGGAAAGATGGGTATGGCCATGGGTGTCTGGGGGATATCGGCCATGATGGCACCCACCGTCGGCCCCACCCTGGGCGGCTACCTGGTGGATGAACTTTCCTGGCACATGATCTTTTTAATCAATCTGCCGGTTGGTTTGCTGGGTATGTTCCTTGCCGCCGTTTTTTTGAGGGAAACCCCCTTGCTGAAAGCCAGGTTCGACCTGGTGGGTTGTCTTTTGTGCGGGGCCGGCTGCTTTGCCGTCCTGCTGGCTTTAAGCGAAGGGCAGGACAAGGGGTGGACTTCCCAGTACATTGTCACCCTGCTGGCGGCGGCCTTCTTTTTCCTGCTCCTGTTTGTGCTCTGGGAACTGCAGGAAGAACAACCCATGCTGGACGTCCGGCTGCTGGCGAACCCCGTGTTTGCGGCCAGCCTTTTAACCACGGCCGTGGTGACGATCGGCCTTTTCGGCGGGCTTTTCCTGGTTCCTATTTTTACCCAGAACCTGCTGGGTTTAACACCGACGCAGACGGGTCTGCTCCTGATGCCGGCCGCACTGGCCAGCGGCCTGATGATGCCCATCAGCGGCCGGTTGTACGATAAAATTGGGGCGAAGCCGCTGGCCCTGGTGGGGCTGTCGGTGGTTGCCTATACCACGTGGGAACTTCATAAAATAAACCTGGACATTTCCACGCACTGGCTGCAAATGATGATGGTGTACCGGTCTCTCGGTATGGGGCTGGCCATGATGCCCATCGGCACGGCGGGTATGGAGGCCGTTGGGGCCAGGCTTTCCGGGCGGGCGTCGGCTTTTAACAACCTGGTGCGCCAGGTTTCGGCTTCCCTGGGCATCGCCTTTCTCACTTACGTTATGACAAAGCGCCAGGCCTACCACTTCAGCTGGCTGGCCGACGGTTTTTCCTGGTCTTCCCCGGTGGCTTATGGAGCCCTCCAGCAGGTCAAGCAGGCCCTGGCCCTGTCCGGGGACAGTGCCCTGGCTGTCATCAGCCTGGCCGCCCAGCGGCAGGCCATGGCCAGCGCCATTGCCGATACCTTCATTGTCAGTGCCGTGATGGTGGCCGTGGCCATACCGCTGTCCCTGTTGCTGGGCAAGAAAGAATATGTTTCCCGGGAACAAAGCCGGCGGGCGATTAAAGAAAGCGCCGGTGCCTGGTCCGATGAAAACCACCCTGAACTGCAAACTGTTGTAGATGTAGAAAAATATGTACGTGAGGTTAGATCAACATGGCGGCGTGCAGAACATTAGGCTGCCACTTTTCATTGGTTAACGGCCTCGAAGTGCTGGAAATTAACACAATGGTAACTGTTCAGTAAAACCGCTACCACTGGCAGGTGCCGCTTTGTCCAAAGCGAACGACTTGCGAAGCGCTGGTAACAGCACCCGGCGAAGCGAGGGTAACCGGACTGCGGCGCGAAACCAGCGGCACCGAAATGTAGCGTTAGAAAAGGTAACCTGCTAAAACGGTAAAAAGATGATAGTAAGGTAACAACTGTCATGCCGCATTTGCAGCGCCGCTAGTCCGGTCCGAAGCAAGCCGCGGTGCTGTCAGCGCGGAGCACTGGAGTGAGCGTGGACAACGCGGCACCATAGAGGGATCACTGAACATTTACACACGATGCTTGCCGGTCGTTGAAGGGAACCAAACGGGGCTGTAATTCGTCTATTAGCGTGGGAGGGGTTCGGAGTCCATGCACATAAACCTCCTGGGTGCCCGGGTGGATGTTGTGGATCTGGCCGGGGCGGTGGAGAAAGTGGCTGCTTTTGTGGCCACGGGACGCCCCCACCAGGTAATTACCTTAAACCCGGAAATTTTGTACCGTGCCCAGCAGGAGCCGGAACTGCTGGCCTTAATCAACCGGGCCGACCTGGTTACCGCCGACGGTATCGGCATCGTCTGGGCGGCAAAGGTGGCCGGCACCCCCGTGCCCGGGCGGGTGACGGGCATCGATCTCATGCTGGCGCTGGTGGCCAGGGCCGCCCGGGAAGGCTGGCGCATCTTTCTGCTGGGGGCGGCGCCGGGGGTGGCGGAGGAGGCCGCCCGCCGGCTGCAGGAAAAACACCCGGGGCTTGTGGTGGCCGGCACGCAGCACGGCTATTTCAGGCCGGCTGAAGAGGGACCTGCGGGGGAAGCGGTGGGTGCGTCGCCCGCTCATACACCGGGTAACTCTCCGAACGACAGCACCGGTGGCCCGCCGGAAAACCCAAAGGACCCGACCGAATGGGACGTGGTGGAACAGATCCGGGGCGCAAAACCCGACCTCCTTTTTGTGGCCCTTGGGGCCCCAAAACAGGAAAAATTCATCGCCCGGCACAAGCAGGCCCTGGGCGTGCCTGTGGCCATGGGCGTGGGCGGCAGCTTTGACGTGATTGCCGGCCGGGTGGCCAGGGCTCCAGTGTGGATGCAGCGCCTCCACCTGGAATGGCTGGGCCGGCTGCTCCGGGAACCGCGCCGCTGGCGCCGCATGCTGGTGTTGCCCCGCTTTGCCTGGCTGGCCTGGCGAAAAGCACGGTTGGGGAAATGATTAAGGCTCACCGGAGCGAGCAAGAGCCAGAACAGGGTAGTTGGAAAGTGGGGATAACTCAGGCAGGAAAGAGAAAGCTTTTGTCGAACCTTAAATTAATTATGGCCATTGGAGGGATTCAAATGGGGAAAAAATGGCCTGCCGTGGTGGCAGCCGTGTTATTGTTCGGGCTGCTCGCGGTTGGGGGGTATGCCCGCCTGGCCGGGGCGGCGGTCGGCGGGGAACCGGGTTCCGACGCCGATCCCCTGGTAAGCAAGAGCTTCGTGGAGGAATATGTGGCCAGATATGTGCGTGAGGCCCTGGGCGAAAGACAGGGCAGCGGGGATTTCCAGTGGCGGGTGGCCACCGTACCTGCGGGGCAGGAGTTTACCGGCGGTGCGGGAATGGAATTTATCCTGCGTTCCGGTAAGGCAGTGGCCGTGGATCCCACGGGCAGCGGGATACCGGATGTTACCTCCGGCACCAATCTGACCGCCGGGAAGGCGGTGGCTCCCAACCACCTGTACATCATCCCCAGGGCCGACGGCCGGGGTTTGCGTGCCCAGACCAGCGTGATTATCATGTACCGGGGTGCAGCCGGTAAATAGGCCGGCCTTTATTGCCCGGCCAGAAAAAGCGGGGTGTTGGTATGGTTAGACGCAGGCGGAGGTGGAAACCAAAGCCCCTGTTCCTGCTATTATTATTGCTTTGTCTGGTGGGAGGAGGCTATTTGCTTGCAGGCCACCTTGGCTTGAGCTGGCCGGAATTGCCTGTCGGTTCCGAGAACAATGAGGCGCAGGCCAGTCAGCCCCCGGAGTCCTTTACCGTGCTGCTCCTGGGCACCGATGCCCGGCCCGGGGAAAAGGTGGGTCGAACCGACAGTATTATTGTGGCCAACGTGGATGGCGAGAAAAAGCGCATTGCCCTGTTGTCCATACCGCGGGATACCCGGGTGGATATCCCCGGCCACGGGACGGATAAAATCAATGCCGCCGCCGTTTACGGCGGGCCGGCGCTGACCTGCGAGACCGTCTCCAACCTCATCGGAATGCCCGTGCAGTATTACGCCCTGGCCCGCTGGGAAGGGTTCAAGAACATCGTGGACGTCCTGGGCGGCGTGACCATCGACGTGGAAAGAAACATGTATCACTATGATAGTTCAGACGGCCGTCAATATGCCATCAACCTGCGCAAGGGGGTACAGCGCCTGGACGGCGATAAGGCCCTGCAGTATGTCCGCTTCCGGGGGGACGCCCTGGGGGACATCGGCCGCACGGAAAGGCAGCTGAAATTTTTAAAAGCCCTGGCCGCGGAAGTGATGAAACCGTCCACCCTGGTCAAGCTCCCCCGCCTGGTGCCGGAAATAAACAAGAGCGTGGAAACAAACATGGGCTTCAAGCAGATGCTGGCCCTGGCCCGGGCGGCCCGGTATTTCGACCAGGCCGAGATCGTCACCCAGACCCTGCCCGGGCGGTTTCTGGATATAAGGGGCGTCAGCTACTGGTCGGTGGACCCGGCGCAGGCCCATGAGGTGGCCATGGCCCTCTTTGAAGAGGGGCGGGTGACGGAAGTGGTTCAGGGCCCCACGGTCAGCGAGGGCAAGTCTTCTTCCGGCCCGCCCGCGCGCAGGACGGGGACGGGCCAGCTGGCGGCCGGTGAGCCGGTGGTAACACCGTCTCAGCCACCCCCACCGGCGGTGCCGCCGGTTCTTCCTGGACCGGAAACAAATTCACCGGGCAGCGAACCGGCGCCCGGTGATGGTTCCAGCACCGGTGCACCTGCAGGCAGCACGCCGGGGCAGGATAACGCCCCGCCTCCCGCCGACCAGCCGGGCAACGGTGGAGGGACCGGTGACGGCAGTTCTTCTCCGCTTCCGGAAAAACAAAAGCCGTCCGTCCCAAATGCCGGAAAACAGAGCGGTGATACCGGCGGGGTCATAGAAATTATCCCCATTCCCAACGGAAGTACCAGTTAGTGGTAAAAATTTAGCAACCTGGTTCACTGAATATATCATGCAATATTGTTGGCAATACCTGTTTTAGGTAATTATCAGAAGATAAAGAAGCTGTTTTCCACCTCCTGCAGCTCCCAGCAGTGCACGCAGGAGGTTCGTAACTTAAAGGCCCCCTCCGGGGAACAATTTGCCTGTGCTGGAGGTCTGTTATATTATGAGACAACGCTGGTACCCCCTGTTGCTGGTGTTTCTGTTGCTGGCGGGTGTGATCGCGGCCGGCGCGGCCGCCTGGCAGCGCTACCGGGTGGAGGCCGGTTTTCGCACCGTGGAAGTGGCCATGCCCTATGACGAGCTGAACGCGCTGGCCAGGCTGTCGGGGCGGGATACCCTGGAGGTGATGCGCCTTTTCCGGGAACGGGGGCTGACCACCGTGCTCTTTAAAGAGCCTACGGTGGATGAGCTGCGTCGTGCGGGGGAAATAGCGGTAATGACCGGCCAGGAGCTGCAGTTAATGTCGCCCCCCTGGCTGGGACAACTGCGGGCCGGGGGTGGGATAGCCACCCGGGATACCTACCTGGTCACCTCCCGGGAGGAAACCTTCCGGCGCCTGCTTGTCCAGCTGGAAGCCAGGATCCCGGGAGCGCGGGGTTACCGGCCGGCGCCGGGGGGTTACGTGGTGCGCACTTCTGCCGACCCCGGCCTGTTGTCACAGCTGGGCCTGGGTTTTCCGGACGGTCCCCTGCAGGACACCGCCCGGGCCGGCTTGCTGGCCATGGTTCAGGTGCGCAGCTGGCCCGGGGCCACCGCCAGGGGGATTGAGCAGGCCCTGGCGCCCTTAAAGGAGATCCCCAACCTCTCGGCCCTGGCCTTTAACGACGACACGCTGCCCGGCTACCCGCAGAAACTGCGGGCGCTGGCCCAGGTGGTGGATCAGCTGGGCGTGCCGGTGGCCCAGATTGAATTCTTCCCCCAGAAAGGCCTTGATAAGCTGGGGGTGCTGCTGGACAAGGATGTGGTGCGCCTGCACAGCATTCCCCCCAGGGATATGGGTCGCTACACCCCGGCCGAAGCACTGGAACGCTACAGGCTGGCCGCTGCCGAACGCAACATGCGGGTACTGCTGGTGCGGCCCTTTCCAGGGGCGGGAGCCCGGGACGTGCTCCAGGAAAACCTCGATTATATAAGCAGCCTGAAAGAGAGTTTGCAGCAGGAAGGCCTGGTGGTGGGGCAGGCTTCCACCCTGCCGGCCCTGCCCGTCTCCCGCGCCAATCTCTTCGTCATGGGCCTGGGGGTTATTGCCGGCGGCCTTTTGCTCGCCGGGCGGCTGGGGTTGCGCCGGGGGGAAATATGGCTTTTGCTCCTGGCGGTGGCGGCCTGGGCCGGTCTTTTAGCGGCGGCCCCCTCATCGGCACGCAAGCTGATGGCCTTAGCGGCGGTCATCATTTTCCCCAGCCTGGCTCTAATTACCAACGTTCGCGCCCGGGGTGCTTCCGCCCTGGAAAGTGCGGGCATGCTTTTGCGCACCACCCTGGCTTCCCTGCTGGGTGCACTTTTTACCGTGGGTCTTCTGGCGGACGCCGGGTTCATGCTCAAGCTGGACCAGTTCAGCGGGGTTAAGCTGGCCCACCTGGCGCCGCTGTTGCTGGTGGCGGGGGTGTTTTTCTTCCTCTCCGGCCCCACAGAACCCTTTGGAAAACGCCTGGAGAGGACGTTGAACCAGCCGGTGCTGGTCAAGTGGGCCGCCCTCGCCGCATTGCTCCTGGCGTTTCTGGCCGTTTACCTCGTGCGTACGGGCAACGAAGGGCAAGTGGCCACCTCCGCCCTGGAGCTGAAGTTCCGGGGATTCCTGGATGCCGTCCTGGGGGTGCGCCCGAGAACCAAGGAATTTTTACTCGGCCACCCCGCTTTGATGCTGCTCTTCTACACCGGCTACCGGGACAACCGCTTCCTGCCCCTGCTGCTGCTGGGGGCCATCGGCCAGGTCTCCCTGGTGAACACCTTTGCCCATATCCACACGCCGCTTCTGGTTTCTCTAATGCGGCTGGTCAACGGCCTGTGGCTGGGGATTCTGGTGGGCCTGGCGCTCATCCTGGTGGTAAACCTGGCCGGGCACTGGTGGCGCAGGTTCTCCCCGGGGGACAATTAGAGTATATCAGTAAAACCGTGTTGTTAACTACAAAGGCACGGTGTTGTCCAGAGCGAACGATTTTGCGGAGCGCCGGTAACAGCACCCGGTAAACCCAGCACTCACTGGCAATGACACCCTTTCTAAGCCTGCTGTGACAAGATAGTAATTGAAATCATTCCATTATAACTTTTTCAGTGAGTGCTGGGCGGCTCGGCTCTCGAGGACGCCAACGAGACCAAGCGAGAGTAATGTAGAAGAACCATATCGGGTGGAAAAAGTAGATAGCATAAAGACAGTATCGATGGCAATCCGCAGAGAGCCAGAGCCGGCCCGAAGCGAACCGAGGTGCTGTCGGCGCGGAGCACATGAGTGAGCGGGACAACACCGTGCCTTAAGTTGGAAAGTGAATTCGGGTGAAAACGGGGGTGCTGTTATGGCGGCCGGCAAAGGGCCGGTGGTGGCCATCTCCGGTTACTACGGTTTCGACAACCTGGGGGATGAGGCGGTCCTCTACAGCCTGCTGGAGGCTCTGCGGGAGGTGTGCCCCACCGTCCGGCCGGTGGTCCTTTCCCATGCCCCTGAAAGAACCAGTGCTCTCTACGGCGTAGAGGCGGTAAACCGCTGGCGGATAGGGGAAGTCTACCGCGCCCTCACCAGAGCCGATCTGCTGCTCAGCGGCGGGGGCAGCCTGCTGCAGGATGTCACCGGCCTCAAAAGCCTGGTTTACTACCTGGGGGTGGTCTGGCTGGCCCGGCGCCTGGGCAAGCCGGTGGTTTTTTACGCCCAGGGCATCGGCCCCGTAAAAAGTAAAACCGGCCGGCTGTTGATGCGCCTGGTGGCCAACGATGTACAGCTCATTACCGTGCGGGACGAAAATTCTGCCCGGGACCTGGCGGAAATGGGGGTAACCCGCCCCCCGGTGGAGGTTACCGCCGACCCGGTGCTGGGTCTGGACCCGGCCCGGGCGGATAGGGAGAAAGGGATGGAGATCCTGGAAAGGACGGGGGTTTTTGAACCCTCAGCCGGCCGGGATGGGAGGGACAACCAGCCCGGATCAACCCCATCCCCCGGGGAGGCATGCAGTGCGGGCAAACCCCACCCCCTGGTTGGGGCCGGACCGGCTTTGGGTGAAGGCGGGGGCAGGGGAAGTACAACAGCCCCCGTGGTGGGAGTATCGGTGCGGGAATGGCCCGGCTTTGGGGGGGAACAACAGCGTGTCCTGGCCCGGGTGTGCGACGACCTCTGTCACCGGGGCTACCGGGTGCTTTTCATACCCCTGCAGTACCCCGAAGATCTGGCCGTGAGCCGGGAAGTGACCGCCATGATGCGGGAGCGGGCCGCCGTTCTGGACCGGGGGCTGACCGTCGGTGAGGCGGTTTCCCTGGTTGCCTGCCTGGACCTGCTCGTCGGCATGCGGCTGCACGCCCTGATCCTGGCGGCGGTAATGGGTGTGCCGCCGGTAGGAATAAGCTACGACCCGAAGGTTGACCGTTTCCTGGAACAGCTGGGGCTGCAGCCTGCGGGGCAGGCAAGCGGCCTGGAGTACGCCGCCTTGAGCCGGGCAGTGGATGAGGTTCTGGCCGATCCTGCTGGGTTCAGGGCCAGTCTGGCCCGGATGGTCGGCCCCTTAAGGGAACGCGCCCGGGCCACCGCCCGGCTGGCCGGCGCATTAATGGAAGTTGGAGGTTGGAAGTCGGAAGTTAGAAAATTCGATTAGTTAAACTTGTCCCGGGTGAAAAATTTTTTTGACCTTTTACACTGGAAAAATTGCGAAAACAAGGTATTGTTTATCTGGGGAGGTAATTTCGCGTTGCGTAGTGTGAAAAAATTAGTTGCCCTTCTGCTGGGGGGGACCTTTCTATGGGGCTGCACGGCCGCCTTTGCCGTTCAACCGGCCGGGGCGGATAGTGCTGCCGCCGGTTCCCAGGCCGTACAGACCACGGTGGTGGGCAGGCCGGCACCGCAACCCCTGGTTTCCAGGCCGCCTGCCGGTCAGATCCAGACCCTGGCCCCGGGCGTCCGCTATTACCCCATTTCCGGCCGCACCTGGCAGGGTGAACCCCTGAAGGGGCATGTGGTGGAGGTAGACCCCGGCCAGGCCCTGCTGGAGGTGCGGGTGGCAGTGGCCGGTGACGCCCTGGGCAATAAGGAAACTTTGAGCCAGCTGGCCGCCCGCCACGGGGCGGTGGCCGCCGTAAACGGGGGATTCTTTGATCCCTCCGGGGGACACCCCATCGGCAGCCTGGTCCAGGACGGCCGGCTCCTGACCACCTCCGAGATTTTGCGCACCTCCATTGGTATCACCGGGCGCAACCAGGTCCAGTTTGGTTACTTTGCGCCCCGGGTGAGTGTACGTTTTGGCTCGTCCGGGCCCCTTGCGGTGGCGCGGGTCAATACTTCTCCCGCACCCGGGGGCATTACCCTTTATACCCCGGCCTGGGGTGAGCGCGCCGGTTCCGCCGGTGACGGTATTGATGTGGTGGTGCGCCCGGAGACGGAAAAAAGCAACCGGTACATAGTTTCGGAAATTGGTTACGGGGGCAGCCCGATTCCCGGGGACGGTTATGTACTCGCTTTCCGGGGTGAGGCGGTTGCAGAAGCTGCGGCGCTGGCCGTGGGTACCCCGGTGATCCTGCAGTTTGACTGGGGACCCGGCTGGGAGGGGCTGAAGCACCTGGTTACGGGCGGTCCCCTGCTGGTGGATGAAGGGCAGCCGGTACTGCAGGCGATTATGGAAGGGTTCCGGGGGAGCGTCCTGGAGCCGGCACCCCGCACGGCCATCGGTGTAAACGGCAAGGGCCAGCTCCTGCTGGTGGAGGTGGACGGCCGGCTGAAAGATTGGAGCGCCGGTGTCACCCTGGAGGAACTGGCCTACCTGATGACCGACCTGGGAGCGGTGCGCGCTGCGGCCCTGGACGGGGGCGGTTCCAGCGGCCTGTGGGTTAAGGGCAAGCTGGTCAGCCGGCCATCCGACGGCCGTGAGCGGGGACTGGCCAACGCCATTCTGGTGCTCCGCCAGGTGCCGGTTTACCTGAACGGCAAGCGCCTCTTCTTTGACGTACCTCCGGTGGTGGACAAGGGGCGCACCCTGGTGCCCATGCGGGGGATTTTTGAGGCCCTGGGGGCCACGGTGCACTGGGATGAAAAAACCAAAACCGTAACGGCAGCCCGCGGCGGGCGTACGGTCAGCCTGACCCCGGGTAAGGGTGAGGCGCTGGTCAACGGTAAAACGTTGCCCCTGGACGCCCCGGCCCGGGCGGTGGAAGGACGCACCATGGTTCCCCTGCGGTTTGTGGGCGAGGCCCTGGGGGCTGCCGTGACCTGGCAAAACGCCCCTCCGGCAGTAATAATAGAGGCAAAATCTGTTGATTAGTAGATACTCTCGCAAAACCATAAACGAAACGGGCGGCGGTCGTCCCTTAAGGAGCGACATTGCGGAGGGCCGGATACGAAACACGGCGCAGCCGAGGTTAGCGAACCGGCAGCGCGAATCGCGCTGGTAACAGTATCAATGGAATGATTCGGCTACTTAAGCTGTAGTTATCCATGAAGAGAAAAAACCTCCGGCGCATATGCAGCGCTGCCAGGTTCGCTCCGAGGCAAGCCGATGTTTCGTCCGGCCCGCAGCACGGAGCGACGGGGGACGACCGCCGCCCCGGATAGTTATGAGAAGTGAAAGGTGAGGATCACCATGACCATGAGGGCAAATAAGTTCCTGGCTGCCGTTCTTGCCATATTCCTGGCTGCCGCTGCCATCCTTCCCCTGCCGGCCGCGGCCCAGGAAGCGGCGGTGGAGGTGGAATACCGGGACGATATCACCGTTAACCACCCCTACTACGTGGAGCAACTGCCCGGCGGCAACCTGCTCATGACCCGGGTGGGACACCTGTCCCCGGCGGTGGTGGAAGTCACCCCGGCCGGGCAGGAGGTATGGTCGTACCAGGGCGTCCAGGCCGCCGCGGCCCGGCGCCTGGCCAACGGCAATACCCTCATTGCCGATTCCGGGGCACCGGGCCGCCCCTTTGTACCCCGGGTAATAGAAGTGAACCCGGCCGGCAGGGTGGTCTGGGAGTACCGGCTGCCTTCCCCGGCCCGGGCACCGCGGTACGCCCAGCGCCTGTCCGGCGGCAACACCCTGATCACCCTGCCCTACCAGATTATCGAGGTAACGCCGGACAAAAGGGTGGTCTGGTCCTACGGCTGGGGCAGGCCGGTGCCGCCCGGCACGCCGGGCCACCTGGCCAACCCGGTGCAGGCCGTCCGGCTGCCCAACGGGCACACCCTGATTGTGGACCAGGGTTTTACCGGGGGGCGGGTGCTGGAAATCGACGCTAAAAAGCAGGTGGTCTGGCAGGTGGGGGACGGTACGTATGGCCCACCTCCCGCCATACGAAAGGCCGCGCCGGACGCAACGGGGAATAACGAAGATCAAAACGGCAAAACTATCGTTCCCGGCCGGGACGGGGCAACCGCCAGCACTACAGCGGCAACTGAAAAAGTCAGGCTCAAGCGCCCCACGGGTGCCGTGCGTCTTCCCAACGGGAACACGCTGATTGCCGATGCCGGCACTTCCACCTTATTAGAAGTATCTCCAGACCGGCAGATTATCAGTTCCTGGTCCTGGAGGGGTGCGCTGGCCGGCCTGCCCGTGATGAACCAGTGGCTGGTCACTCCCCTGGACCAATCCAGGGTGATCGTACCCCTGACGCTGACCAGCTCCAAATCCCGCGTGCTGGTGGTCACTTCTCCAGCCTTGCTCCCATACGGCGCAGGGTTTGCTGCACCCAACTGATCTGGGCGGGGCCGAAGCGGGCCGGCGCCTCGCCGTACAGGACGGCCCGGGCCGCTGCCGCCCCCGCCGCATCCCCCAGCACGCATAAATTGGGAATAACCCGGATTTCCGCCCAGGCCAGGGAGGAGGCACCGGTGGCATACCCCGGCACCAGCAGGTTTTCGGCCCCGGGGGTGACCAGCATGCGGTAGGGAAGGTAGACGGGGTTCTGCGGCTCTCCGCCCTGCCGCTCCCAGTCGGGGCGCACGGTTCCCGTGACCGGCCAGGTGTACACGCCGTTTTGTTTTAAATCCCGGCAGGTGTAGGCGTTGATATCCATGGCATAATAACCCAGGCCGATGCGGGTGGGGTAGTTGGCCGCATCGGCTGCGGGCGAGGGTATCCGGGAATTGTTTGCGGTTAATTTTGCAGCACCGGTTTTACCGGTCCGGCCCCGGGTGCCCGCCTGGCCGGACCCGTCCCCCGCTCCCTGGCAGGCCTCTGCCGTCAGGGCATAGTTTGTGTTCTCCGTTCCATGGCCCACCTTTTCCGCATCCAGGGGCAGGTGAATGGTTTCCCGCAGGTAGAGAATATCCCCCACCACCGGCTCTCCCCGGCTGTCCCGCACCAGTTCCGCCCCGGCAAAACCGTAACGTTGCCCCGTGGCAGGATTGACTGTGGAAAACTGCCGCAGCGCTTCCAGAAAGGCCGGGTTTTTCAGCATCTCCCTGGCCTTGAGCCGGGCGGTGTCCACATCCAGGTAGTCTTCACGCATGGCGGGGTAGCGGGAAGTGCCCCGGTCCCGCAGGCAGGCCCGGCCGTCCACGTTGAAAACCACCAGGGCGTTCACCCACCACTGGGAGCTGTCCCGGCCGTCGGAGGCGGCGTTTAACGGCTTCAGGGCAAAGCCCCGGGGGGCGTAGTGGTCGTTGAAGGCCCTTACCACCGGGTTTTCCCTGAAAGTGCGGCTGCCTCCGGCAATACCCAGGCCGCCCCGGGGATCACGGGTAAAGGTCAGGTCACCTATCGTTAGCACCCTGCCGGCTCGCGGGGGAGGTGTTTCCACACCCCGCACTTTAAACATCAGGGTGGCCGCCTGCTGGCGGGCCAGCCCCGCGGTAGTGATGCGGGCTGTTTTTTGTTTCTGCGGTAATTCCCGTTCCGAGTCGTCAAGGTACCCTGCCGGCCAGTCGTAACGCCCGCTGGTGGTGGTGACTCCCGCCAGGCGCGTCAGGCGGCCGTCGTCCGAGGCGTCCACAAACACCTGCCCCTTCACCCGGCGCACGTCGCTGCCCCAGCGGGTTACCCCGTTCCGGTCCGGGAAAACTTCCCGCAGAACCAGCTGTGCAATGCGCCGGGGATGGCTGGTATAATCTACCGCTTCTATATCGTGGCACCAGAGAATAGAGATATTATCGTGCTTTGCCAGGTCCGCCCGCAGCAGGGTGGCCATGGTTCCCGGGTGGTAAAACTGCCCGGTCTGGCCGTACCAGCGGGCGAAGGAACCTTTAGCCACCAGTTGCCCCCGCCAGCGCCGGAGATCAAAAAAATTTTGCCCGCCGATGGTGCCGGTACTGCCCAGGGCCGGTACGGGGTCCGGTACCACCAGCAGGATGGACTTATGCGGGGCGACCAGGGCGGCGGTGCGGGCCGCGGCGCAGCCGGCAAAGCTGCCGCCGTAGATCACGATGTCGTATTGTTCTACCCTGCCGGTTACGCCGGCGTCGTGCCAGGCGGCAAGCAGGAGGAGGGATAGGAGGAAAAGGATTAACAAAAGGAATGTAAAAAGACGGCCGCCGGCAAAATACCACGGCCGGTAACCGTTTTCATGCAAGGGCCAGGTTTTGTTGTCCATACCATTGCCACCTTGTCGTAAATTTTGTCCGGCAAAAGGGTTGGCCAGGAGAAAGACTCCTGTGGTATAATATTCCTGTTTTAAGCTCGAAGCTTTAGCGTAGTCCGCTTGCAGTCGTTCGCTCCGGACCCAGCACTCACTAGCATATCAGGTCTTTAAAAACCTCGGGTATCAATTAAGCCTGAAATACCAAGAGCTGAGTCGTATTCTGGTGAGTGCTGGGCCGCATCAGTGTCAAAACGATTTACTGAAATATTTAGGGAAAGGAGTGTCACACCGGCTGCGGCCGGAAAAGCGCATGCTGGACGTACAGTCGATACAAAAAATTCTCCCCCACCGCTACCCCTTCCTTCTGGTGGACAGGATTGTGGAGGTGGAAGAGGGAAAGCGGGCCGTGGGCATTAAAAATGTCACCATCAACGAGCCCTTTTTTGCCGGGCACTTCCCCGGCCATCCGGTAATGCCCGGGGTCTTGATTATTGAAGCCATGGCCCAGGTGGGGGCGGTGGCCCTGTTGCAAATGCCGGAGTTTGCCGGTAAGCTGGCTCTTTTTGCCGGTATCGATAAGGCCCGGTTCCGCCGCCAGGTAGTACCCGGGGACCAGCTGCACATTGAAGTCCAGATTCTCAAAATGCGCGGAAACATTGGCAGGGCGGCGGGTCGGGCGCTGGTGGGAGACCAGCTGGCGGCCGAAGCGGAGCTCATTTTTGCCGTAGAACAGGGAAGTTAATCAAATTTTCCTTGAGCAGGCAATAAGTTAAAAAAGCTTGTCCAGAATCCACCGCACCCCATTTATCACCCTCCGGCATCATATAGCGCAGTTTGTAGTTATAAAGTTCATAATGGTACAATACCTCTGATACTACGGGTTATTGTCGGTTGCGGAGGGATAGAGCTTGTTCAAAATGTTGCTGGGCCTGTTGCTGGCCGGCGGAATTACCCTGGCGGCAACCCCCTGGGTGCGGCGGCAGGCCTTCCGTTGGGGAGCGGTGGACCGGCCCAATGCCCGCAAGGTGCATAAGGGTGTTATGCCGCGATTGGGTGGTCTGGCGGTATACGCAGGTTTTGTTACGGCCGTTCTGGTTACCATACAGCCCACCCGCAGTCTTTACGGGCTGCTGCTGGGGATGACGTTGATCATGCTCCTTGGTGCGCTGGATGATATCCGGGGCCTTTCACCCCGGGTGAAGCTGGCCGGGCAGGTGGCTGCGGCACTGGTCCTGTTGCCTCTGGGTGTGCAGGTATATTTTGTCACCAATCCCTTTAACGGCCATATAGTCGATCTTGGATGGCTGGGTATTCCTATTACCATTTTCTGGGTGGTAGCCGTTACCAACGCGGTCAATTTAATTGACGGGTTGGATGGTCTGGCCGGCGGCGTTTCCTGTATTGCCGCCTTAACTATGGCGGTGGTGGGCTGGACACAGTGGCAGATTTTTGGTGCCGCAGGGCAGCGGGAAATAATCATGCTGGCCTTATTGCTTGCTGCGGCATTGCTGGGCTTCTTACGCTACAATTTTCACCCGGCTAAAATCTTCCTTGGTGACTCCGGTTCCATGCTTTTGGGTTATACCCTGGCCGTAATGGCCATCATGGGTTTGACCAAGAGTGTAACTGCCGTTTCGGTGCTGGTGCCCCTGGTTATTCTGGGCATCCCCCTGCTGGATACCTTCTTTGCCGTATTGCGCCGCTACCACAGGCATCGGCCCATCTTCCAGCCGGATAAGGAGCACCTGCATCATCAACTGCTGGCCCTGGGACTTTCCCACCGGCAGGCCGTCCTGGTGATTTACGGCATCAGCGCCCTGCTGGGAGCCAGCGCGGTGGTATTGAACCTGGTGGCTACCGATCAGGCCCTGGCCCTGCTGGTTGTACTGGCCGTTGTGGTCATTGCCGCGGCAAACAAAGTGGGCGTGATTGGTAGAGCCCCTGAAAAGGATCGACAGATGTCGAGCAGGTTATAGAGTGGGTCACAGCAGCGGTCCTGCCAGGTTGGAGGACCGCTTAATTTTACATGATGGGGGTGTTGCTTTTTGCAGATCCGTAAGGCCATTATTCCGGCGGCCGGTTTGGGGGTACGTTTTTTGCCGGCCACCAAAGCACAGCCCAAGGAGATGCTGCCCATAGTCGACAAGCCCACCATCCAGTACATCATTGAAGAGGCGGTGCATTCAGGCATTGAAGATATTCTGATCATTACCGGACGCCATAAGCGGGCCATAGAGGATCATTTCGACAAGTCTCCAGACCTGGAGGAGCAGTTAAGGGCCAGGGAGAAGCTGGGGCTGCTGGAACTGGTTCAGGATATCAGCGAAATGGTTGATATATATTACGTACGGCAAAAGGAACCCAGGGGCCTGGGCCATGCCGTATACTGCGCCCGGAAGTTTATCGGCAGCGAGCCCTTTGCCGTGCTCCTGGGCGACGATATCGTGCGCAGCAGGACGCCGTGCTTGAAACAGCTTTTAACCCTCTACGAAGAAATGCCCGGCACCATCCTGGCGGTGCAGGAAGTACCCCCGGAAGACGTCAGCAAGTACGGGATCCTGGACGCCGAGCCCATCAGGGAAGGCGTTTACCGGGTACGGGATCTGGTGGAAAAACCGGCTCCCGATGAGGCCCCCTCCCGCCTGGCCATCATGGGCCGTTACATAATTGACCCGCGTATCTTTGACATACTGGCCGAAACACCCCCCGGGGCGGGCGGGGAAATCCAGCTTACCGACGCCTTAAGGGTTCTCTGCCGGGAGCAGCCCGTGTACGGCCTGGCCTTTAAAGGGCGGCGCTACGATGTGGGAGATAAGCTGGGCTACCTCAAAGCCATGGTGGAATTCGCCCTGGACCGGCCGGATCTGGGTGAAGAATTTGCGGCCTATCTCAAGGAGATTGCCCGGACCCTCTAAGGGCCCGGCAGGTACGGGAGCCGGTGGCAAAGGCCGGCTCCTGCTGGGTTACTGGGTACTGTCGCAAAACCAGAAACGAAACGGGCGGCGGTCGTCCCTTAAGGAGCGACCCAGCACTCACTGGAACACCTATCTCTTTAAAATAGCCGTTTCTCATGTGCCTGCAACGCTACTTCGAAGAAGTGCTTTACCAGTGAGTGCTGGGCTGGAGGGCCGGATACGAAACACGCCCAGCACTCACAAGAGCCCATAACCTTCATAGGCCGTTAACTTGGATCTGAGCTTTAACTACCTGTCAAGTAAGTTGCGTCCGGTGAGTGCTGGGCAGAGGTTAGCGAACCGGCAGCGCGAATCGCGCTGGTAGCTGTATCGATATAATAATTGAGCTACTTAGGCTATAACTATACACGAGGAAAGTGCACTTCCGGCGCATATGCAGCGCTGCCAGGTTCGCTCCGAGGCAAGACGATGTTTCGTCCGGCCCGTAGCACGGAGCGACGAGGGACGACCGCCGCCCCGGGTAGTTATGCGACAGTATCTCACTGAAGACGAAAGGAGTTAATCATGCGGGTTCTGGTTACCGGCGGTGCCGGTTTTATTGGTTCCCATGTGGTGGAACAGCTGGCGGCCTGCGGGGCAGATGTTGCGGTGCTGGATAATCTCTCCCGGGGCAGCCTGTCCAACCTGCACCCTGCGGCCAGCCTCTATCATGGAGATATCCGGGACGAAGAGTTTGTGCGGGAAACCCTGGAGCAATTCCGGCCCCGGGTGGTCATTCACCAGGCGGCCCAGGTGGACGTACAGGCCTCCCTGGACGATCCCGCCCGGGACGCCGCAGTAAACATTGGCGGCACCCTCCATCTGCTGGAGGCCTGCCGGCGCACCAGGGTGGAAAAGGTGATCTATGCCTCCTCGGCGGCTGTTTACGGGGATCCCCTCTACCTGCCCGTGGACGAGGAACATCCCGTTCGTCCCCTGGCAGGGTACGGCATTTCCAAGCATACGGTGGAACACTACCTGGAAGTTTACCGGGGGCTTTACGGGCTGGATTACACCGTGCTGCGCTACGCCAACGTTTACGGCCCCCGGCAGGACGCCACCGGTGAGGGGGGTGTGGTGGCCGTTTTTGTCCACCGCCTGCTGCAGGGAGAAGCTCCCTGTATCTTTGGCGACGGCGAGCAGACCCGGGATTTCGTTTACGTGGGGGATGTGGCCGCGGCCAACCTGGCCGCCGTCAAAAAAGGCAGCGGCCAGGTTCTTAACGTGAGCACCGGCCGGGCCACGTCAGTGAACGATCTATTCCAGCTGCTGCAAAAAATTACCGGTAGCAAAATAAAAGCCCGCTACTGCCCGCCCCGCCCGGGGGACATTCGCCACAGCTATTTATCCTGCGACCTGGCGCGAAAAACCCTGGGCTGGCAGGCCCTCACGGACCTGGACGCCGGTTTGAACTTGACCGTGGAGTGGTATAGAAAAGAAAGGCGCCTATTTATGAACGGTTCTTGAGTCCCCGTGTCCGGTCGAGGCCTTGCTTTTCCGGCTCTGTCTAACCTGCCGGAGATATTCTTCAAACATCTTTTGTTTCTTTTCAAGCTGTTTAAGCAGTTTTTGGCTATTCATGCATTACACCCTCCCAGCGGGTATTGTTACCATAATATGGTTGAATTATACCCCTTTTGCAAAGTGTTCCCGGGTGTCCCGGCCTTCAAATGGAAGTTGGAAGTCGGAAGTTAGAACAGAGGTATAAATTCCCTGACCCCCGGTAAACTAAGGCCTGTAAATTAATACTGACGGAGGGAAGGGAAGATGAATCCTTATTTACAAATTCTCATCCGGGGTATCGGGGCCTTTCTGGGGGTGCTGGTGATCACCCGGCTGGTGGGTAAAACCCAGGTGGGCCAGCTTACGGTAGCAGACTTTGTCAATGCCATTGTGATCGGCTCCATAGCTGCGGCCATGGTTACAGATTTAAAGGAAAACGGCTGGTATTATACCTTCGGCCTGCTGCTTTTTGGCCTTTTGACGGTTATTTCGGAGTATGCCTCTTTAAAATACCGCCCCCTGCGCAAGTTAATTGAAGGCGAACCCACTGTGGTCATTCATAACGGTAAGATCCTGGAAAATAACATGAAAAAGTTAATTTACAATGTGGATGACCTCATGATGCAGCTGAGGGAAAAAAATGTGTTCAATATTGCCGATGTGGAGTTTGCCGTGGCCGAGCCAAACGGGGGGCTGAGCGTGCTGTTGAAAAGCCACAAGCAACCTCTTACTCCCAGCGATATGCAGGTACCTACCAGGTATCAGGGCATTCCTTCGGAGTTGATTGTGGACGGTGTAGTAATCCAGCAAAACCTGAAGCAAAACAACCTCACCGAGGACTGGCTCTACCGGGAGCTGGAAAAGCAGGGCATCAAATCGGTCAAGGATGTCGTGTACGCCAGCCTGGACGCGGAAGGCAAATTGTATGTGGACAGAAAAGAGGACACCATGCAGCATGTTACAGATATTACCGACAAACTTCCCGGCAAAATGCCCCAGTAGACACCCATGACGTATTCAGCGCCACAAACTGAGGGTGAAAATGGCCGCCGTTTTGTACGGAGCGAGCGACATCGAGCCAGCACTCAACCCAGCAATCAACAGACCTGAAAGACATTATGTTTAGCCGCTCGTCATTTGAAGTCTGTTGAGTGCTGGGCAAACTTAGCGAGCCCGAGGGCGGAGGTGGGGGCTGAGGGCATGGATGCCGGGAATGGAGGTTAGAGGCCGGAAGTTGGAAGTCGGAAAAGAGGGAGGAATTCGCGCAGAGAATTCCTACAGCAGTTCCGGCCTCTGACATCTGACTTCCAACGTCCGAATTAAAGGGGGGACTTGACTTGGCAACCAGAATTTCTTTCGGTACCGACGGCTGGCGGGGCATTTTGGCCCGGGATTTCACCTTTGATAATGTGGCCCTGGTGACCCGGGCGGTGGCCGATTACCTTGAAGCCCACCATCTGGCCGGACAAGGGGTGGTGGTCGGTTACGACAACCGTTTCCTGTCGGAACAACTGGCCGCCACCGTGGCCGGCGTCTTCACCGGACGGGGTATTCCCGTCTATCTTACCGGAAGGGCCACTCCCACCCCCGTTACCGCCTTTGCCATCAAGGAACACCGGGCCGGGGGGGCCGTAATGCTGACGGCCAGTCACAACCCGCCTGAATATAACGGTTTTAAGTTTATCCCGAAATATGCCGGGCCGGCCCTGCCCCACATTACCCGGGAGATTGAAGATAATATTCACCGCCTGCAGGCAACCGGGGAACACGAAGGCGGGCCGGCTGAACCTTCCGGGGATGCTGCTCAAAAGATCGACCCCCGGCCTGCTTACTTCCAGCACATCACAAAGCTCATTGATCTTGACGCCATTAGAAAGGCCCGTTTAAGGATTATCGTGGATCCCATGTACGGGGCGGGTATCGGTTACCTGGAAGATATTCTGGCCGGTGAGGGGATCGAGGTGGAAGCAATTCATAACCGGCGGGATCCCCTTTTCGGCGGCAGTCTCCCCGAGCCGACCGGTAAGTCCCTGGGAGAGCTGCGCTCCCTGGTCCTGGAGCGTGAGGCCCATCTGGGCCTGGCCCTGGACGGTGATGCCGACCGCTTCGGCATCATTGACCGGGACGGCACCTATATCGCACCCAACCTGTTCCTGCCCCTGCTGTACTACCACCTGCTCCAGATCCGGGGTGAACGGGGGCCGGTGGCTCGCACCGTGGCCACCACCCATTTGCTGGACCGCCTGGCCCGTGCTTTTAATCAAGAAGTTTACGAGACACCCGTTGGCTTCAAGTACATCGGCCAGCACCTGCTGGAGAAGAACTGTCTTTTAGGGGGGGAAGAAAGCGGCGGGTTGTCCATTCGCGGGCACATTCCGGAAAAAGACGGCATCCTGGCCGGGCTTCTGGCGGCGGAAATGGTGGCCGCCCACGGCAAAAGCCTGACCGGCCTGGCCTACGAGGTTTGGTCCCGTTTTGGCCGCCTGTACAGCGAGCGGCTGGACATTCATACGTCGGCGGAAGAAAAGAAAAGGGTCCTGGGTGTATTAAAGGACCTTTATCCTCCGGAAATTGGCGGCTTGAAGGTGGAGCGGCGCATCGCCGTGGATGGGATCAAGCTGGTGCTGGAAAACGGCGCCTGGGTGCTGGTGCGGGCTTCGGGCACCGAGCCCCTTTTCCGTATTTACGTGGAGGCCAGTACTGAAGATGAACTGCGCCGTCTCCAGCAGGCCGCGCGGACCATGCTGGGGCTGTAGGAGGGCTGCTAATATAAGCATTATGGAAGGCAAGCCGGGCAATCTTTAGCCCGGCTTTGCTTAATTCCGGCACGTAACTGTGGTATACTTATAGTAAGAAAATCAAACCACAATGGGGGAATTCTATTATGAGTTGTGAAGTAATGCGTGTTACCGCCAAAGGGCAGTTGACAATTCCAGTCTCGATCAGAAAAAAGCTAAATATTCGCGAAGGTGATTACCTGCAGGTCTATCTGGAGGACAATGAGATACGCATGAAAAAGATTGAACCGGTCCGGCCATTGAGTGCCGAAGACCCCATCTGGCGGCTCGTTGGCATAGGAGAAAGCGGGGAAAAGGATATTTCCGTAAACCACGATTCCTATCTTGCCGAAGGAGAAATTAAGCGGTGGAAAGAATAATGGTGGATACAAGCGCCATATACGCCCTGCTTGACAGGTCGGACAACATGCACCAGCAGGCCGTTTCCATATTGAAAGAACTGAGCACAAAAGGTGTAGCGGTGGTAATTACAAATTTTATTGTTGCTGAATGTCATGCGCTGCTTGTCAGCAGGTTAAGCCCGGAAATAGCCCGGGCCTGGTTGAAAGGATTGTGCTGGCCGGTGGAACGGGTTAATGAAGAGGATGAAAATAGGGCCAGAGAAATTATCTTTACCTATTCTGATAAATCTTTTTCTTTTACCGACGCTACCACCTTTGCGGTCATGGAACGCCTGGGAATAAGCAGTGCTTTTGCTTTTGATCGCCATTTCATTCAGTTTGGCTTTAATCTGTACGGGGTGGAATCTTAATTGCGAAGTGCTGGCGGTAAAAGTGAGTGGCTTATAGTTTTCTGGCCGGGGTTGCTACTTCCGCAGGGCGTTCACCGCCTGGGCAAGCCCGGCGATGCTGGCGGCCAGGTTCTCCAGCTTGGTTTCAATACGCACCAGCAGGTAGGCGGTGACCACAATGGGAAAACCTATTGTCTCTTAGTCACGACTTGAGCCATTTTAACAAAAGGGTTCAAGACTTCGCATAAGAGTCCTAATGCGTCGTTGAGAGTGCCTTAACGACGCATTATTATGCAGGAAACGGGGTGCTAAGGGGCGAATTTAACGACGCATTAGTATGGTGGTGATGAAAACGGGATGGAGTCCGGGTTTGCCGGGTACCTGAGAAGCCGGGGCCTGTCTTCCAATACTGTAGCTTCTTATCTCACGGCCCTGCGGGGTTTTGCCCGCTGGTGCGAGGGGACTTACGGATCTTTCGACCCGGCAGCGGTGACCCCGCTGGATGTGGCGGACTACCGGCGGTATCTGCTGGACAGGGGCAGGAAGCCGGGGACTGTAAACCACGCCCTGGATGTGCTGGGCAGCTTTTTCTCCTGGGCGAAGGAAGAAGGTATCGTCCAGTCGTCGGATCCTACCGACGGCGTGAAGAGGGTTCCTGAAGGCAGGAAATCCCCCAGGTGGCTGGACAGGAAGGACATGGGAGCCCTCTTCAGGGCCGTGCAGAAATACGGTACGCCCAGGGATAAGGCGCTGGTATTCCTGCTCCTGCACACCGGGCTGAGGGTATCCGAGGCCTGCTCTTTAAAGGTGGCAGATGTGGTGATAAGGGAGCGTTCGGGTAACGTCGTCGTCCGCCGTGGGAAGGGGGAGAAGTGGCGGGAAGTGCCGCTGAACGCCACGGTGAGGAAGGTGCTGGCCGAATACCTGGACGTTCACCCGGGCGGGGAGTGGCTGTTCGTGAGCCGCAAGGGAAATAAACTTTCGGTGCGGGCCGCCGAGCGGGTCGTCGAGAAGTACGCGGGGCTAGCAGGGCTTGAAGGCGTAACTCCCCATGTGCTGCGGCACACCTTCTGCAAGATGCTGGTGGACGCAGGGGAGAGTTTGGACCGGGTGGCAGTATTAGCGGGCCACTCCAACCTGAACACTACGGCCAGGTACACCAGGCCGGGGGTGCAGGATTTGGAGAAGGCTGTGGAAAAGCTGTCGTGGGAATAGGGGCACGCGCGTGCCCCCTATTTTTTATGGAAGCTCCTTCCTATATCGGTTTCTAGCCAATAGGCCCTGCCTGGAGAGAGCGTCCACTATGAAGGAGTAGAAAAGTTGGTGACAGCTTTTTGTGGCAAGGTCACTTCGCCCCCCCCTTAACACCATTAACGGGGGTTGACCTGGTGGTTGAAGACGTCTGTCTTATAACCGGACAGGTGATAAGAGTAGAGGCGGAAAAACCCCTTCTCTAATCAAGTAGCCTTTTGGCCGCTTTTTGATTTTATTTTAGTTTTTTCATTTTTCCCTCACCTGCTCAGGTATAGGGCCCTGGGCTCTTTAAAAAAATCTAAACCGGAGTAAAAAGGAATTTAGGCTTACAATGTCGAAGGAAATACTTTTATAATTAAAGTAATAGTAAAGGGGGTCAGAGAATGAATGGGCTCTCCTGGGCTGAGGCTGCGTTAAATACGCTTGACCTCTGGCTGGATTCACAAAACCCTCGAATCGATGTTAGCGAGAATGCAAGCCAGGAGGAAATCCGATTACAACTTTTAAAAAATGAAGAGATAATTGAGTTGGCAAGCGAGATAGTTCAGGCAAAACGTTTATTACCTGGTGATAGAATTATTACATGTATCGAAGATGGTAAGCATGTTGTTTTGGAAGGTAATCGTCGGGTATGTGCATGCCAGATGCTCCTTGATCCCACTTTAATACCCCCAGAATACCAAAAACGATTTCCAAAAGCTGATAGCGAGGAGCTAATTTTAAACATTAGTTACATAAAAGCAGATATAGCACCCAACAGGAGAGAAGCCGAAACTATACTTACAAAGCGTCATACTGAACCAGGTATTAAAAGATGGTCACCAATTGCTAAGATGCGAAGAGTTGTAAGATGGTTCAATAAGGGCATGTCTATAGATGAAATTGCATATAGGCTTGGGGCATCGAAAAATAATGTTCGGCGTAGCATTCGTGAATATAACCTGCTTAAGTATGCGCATAATTTGCCTGGATGGACAGATGAAGAGTTAGAAATTTTGAAGGGCGAGAAATTAGCAGTTAATCCTTATACTAGGTTTTTTACTTTGTCTCGGACTAAAGAGCTTCTAAAACTGGAATTTGATGATAAGGAGCGACCTATATCCAGTCTACCACCTGAAATTTTTAGCATTTTAATGCGTTGTATTGTGAGAGCATTCTTGCTGCCAGATCCCTCAACAGGCAAGCCGTGGGCTAATACGCGGACTAAGCCAGATAAGATAATTAAAAAATGCTGTGAATTCCATGGAATAGATCTTGATAAACTAGAAGATACAGTAAATATAGCACAACAGTCGCCCGAAAACAATATTTTAAAAGAAGAGACTCATGATGTAATAGATGAAATAGTAGATAATATGCCAAAAGAGGCACAGGAGTCGGCAAAAACAGAGATAGTTCAAAATAAATATCCAAAACGGAAGAGGTTTTTTGAAGAATTAACATGCCTTGCAAGTGATCAGCGTCTCATTCAATTAGTGAATGAAATTAAAATGATTAATCACATCCGTATGCCTATAGCTGCAACTATGCTTCTTCGTGCTCTTCTTGAGTCATCTCTTCGGTACCATCTTGTACGAGTTGGCAAATGGGATGAATTATGTCGTACTTCAAAAAGAGATCCTGGGTTGCAACAAATAATACTTTATTGTGTTAATAAAAATAACAATGTTTTTAAAAATCAAAGAGCAAGAGAAGTATTGAACGCTTTTTCTGGCTCGGGATTTAAAGAAGTTTTTGATCTAGTTGTGCATGGCACTTGGGCCGATGCTAATTACTTAACATTAGAGCAGGCGTCCTCGTTATTGAGGCCGTTAATTACGTATATATTGAACGATGAGCGTTGGGGTGGTTAAAAATTGCCAAACAATATTTTAACTAGTCCTTTACGATATCCCGGAAGTAAGTCATCATTAACAGATTATATAGCTGCAATTATTGAAGAGAATCTTCTTTCTGGTTGCACTATTTATGAACCGTACGCTGGTAGTGCTGTAGTATCCTTGGAAATGCTTCAAAGGGGATATGCGCAAAATGCAGTTCTTGTTGAGAGAGATCCGTTGGTATATGCTTTTTGGAGGGCTGTTTTTTCTTGTGGCGAAGAGCTATGTGAAAAAATTAAAGAATTAGAGGTTACCATTGAAACTTGGGATCAATTTCAACGTTTTAGAGCAATTGACGATCCAGCAGGCCATTCTATCTTAGAATTGGGCCTGGCCGGTTTGTTCTATAATCGTACCAATTTTTCCGGTATAATTGGGGCAGGTCCTATTGGAGGTTATAGCCAATCATCTAACTATCGGATCGATTGTCGTTTCAATAAAGCTCGAATCATTCAACAGATTCGTGATTTGCAGCATCTAAAAAATAGGGTTAGCGTTATATTCTCTGATGCCTTGGAGTTTATGAAGAAGTATGAAGAAGAAATCGAAAATGGTTTCAGTTTTGTCTATATTGATCCCCCGTATTATACTCAAGGTAAAAGATTGTATCGGTATTATTATGATGATTACGACCATCAAAGACTTGCAGAATATATATTATCTAAGCAATTTCCATGGCTTTTAAGTTATGATGATCACCCTGTGATTAGGAAGTTATATGCTAGGGCGCCTCTACAACCGATTTATGTTGATTACTCTGCGAAGACCTCTCGCAGAGGAAACGAGTTATTAATTTCAAATCTCGTTATTCCACCACTTTCTCTTGATAGCCCGAAGTGTGAAATTGAAGCCTGTTGAGATATGGTCGCTAATTACTTTTTCCGCAACATGCGAATATTTTTATTTTTTGTAGAGTAAGCTTTGCTGAAAGGTGGTTTTAACTCATTTCACTGCTGGTGCTATCAACGGTATGATTATAGTCGTTCACGTGCGGGTTGATCCTGGCTGGTAAGGTAGGGTTAAAAAAACAATTACAAGTAGTGGGCTTTGCGTTTAATTTCTGTAGTTAACCGAATAAAGCGGGGCTTTGAGGGCCGGTCTTACACCTTTTTCGGGGGGGTGTTAACTCTTAAAGAGTCATTTCGCTCAACTTTTCGGGAGGTGATTCTTTGGGATAACAATTATCCGGGGAATGATTTCCCGGGTAATAATTTTTTATAAATTTCCGCCGGGAATACACCTGAATTCATTCAGGTGATGAAAGGCGGGGGTTTTTTGTGAACAAATTTACGGGAAGGGGGTGGAAAGGGAAAATGGAACAAACAATCACGCTCAAGATTAAGCTGTACGAGCCGACGCGGGCAAAGCAGGAAGTGTACCAAGAAATGACCGATAGGACGACGGAATTTGCGAACAAGTATTTGGGATTGGACAAGAAAGACCGACCTAAGACATCGAAAGAAGCTAAAGAACACTCGAAGCCATTGCCGTCAGCAATATTGGCGCAAGCGATTCGGGACATTAAGAGCAAGCCGAAAGCCAAACGCTTCAAGCGGTTATGGCCCGCATTCAACAACCAGAACTTCCGGGTGGAGAGAGAGTATACCGTGGACGGCGGAGCCGTCTACAAGGTTTCTTTCCCCACACTGGAGAGGCGGGTAGGGGTGCCCATCGTGGTTACACCGTACCAGAAGAAATATTTGGATTTACTGCTTGCAGGAAAAGTTAAACAGGGAGTGGCGCGGCTGGTCAAATGCGGTAGGGACTGGTACATTCACCTGAGCCTGACGGTGCCCGTGGAGCGGACCCAAAAGCCGGAAAAGATCATGGGTGTCGATTTAGGGCTGATAGACCTGCTGGTGGCCAGTGCAGGGGGCCAGACGTTATTCTTCTCCGGCGGTCAGCTTGCGTACGTTCGGAGGAAGTACGCGAAACTCCGGCGGGAACTGCAAAAAGCCGGGGCTTACAGGGCTCTAAAACGGCTGGGGGATAAGGAACACCTATGGGCAACGGACGTGAACCACAAGCTCAGCCGGGTACTTGTAAATTTTGCTATCGCCCATGGAGTGACGAAAATCCGGTTGGAGGACCTGACCGGGGCCAGGTGGACGAAAGCGCAGGGGAAGGAACAGCGGGAGGATCCTGGCCGGAGCCTGCATTACTGGCCCTATTACCAGCTCCGGCAATTCATCGAGTACAAGGCGGCACTTGCCGGCATCCAGGTAGAGCTTGTGAACCCCGACCTGACCACACTGACTTGTTCGAGGTGCGGGGAAACAGTCAAAAGCAGACCGGGAGGCCGGTGGTTCAGGTGCCCGCGGTGCAAAAGGATAAAGCACATCGACGTGAACGCCGCGGACAACATAGCCCAGGCGGTAAGCGGGTTAGCATCTTAGCGGTATGGAGTACGGTCTTCGGGCTGGAAAGTACCGCAGCCCCGGCGGGTGGAGGGCAGGTGTCCCCTTGAACCGCTGGGGGCGGGCCGTGTTGGCGCGGCCCAGTGGGGGAGCCGATGACAAGCCGGCAGAAATGCGCGGCTTGAGGTGGACCCTAACCGGAACCGGGCGTGAACCCGCAGGGGCACGTAAATCCCGGGGCTACCCCGGGTGGGTTCGGGGTATTCTCTACGGGGAATCCTCTGAATTCATTCGGGGGAGGACGTCAAAAGAATTTTTGCAGGAGGTTCCCGATCTTGGGCGTATCGATTCTAAGAACACCCTGAAGTCGTACTAGTACGCCCTTGAGGACTTCTTCGCATGGTACGAGGCGGCCAACGGTAGGGTCCTGGAGCCGGGGGAGATAACAAGCGTTGACCTCCGAGAATACCAGGGCTACCTGCAGAAGACGAAGTGGGGTGATCCTTTCAAACCCCCTTCCGTGAACCTCTACATGCGTGCGCTACAGTCTTTTCTGAGGTGGGCCGAAGCTAAAGGGTACATAAGCAGGTTGCCCGCTTCCCCCAAAAGGTAGCCCTGCATAAAGGCCCCCCGAAAGCGCTCTCTAGGGTTGAGCGGAACCGCTTGCTCCGGGAGGTGGAGCGTCGGGGCAGGGCCAGGGATGCTGCTCTGGTCCGGCTGATGCTTTCCTGCGGTTTGCGGGTGTCGGTGCGGGTTTCCGACTTGGACATAGGGGAGCGGCACGGCAGACTGTTTATCCGGGGCTAAGGGCAACAAGTGCCGGGAAGTGCCGGTGCCTCCGGAGGCCAGGCGGACGGTGAAAGCGTGGCTGGAAGAAAAGGAGAAAAAACACCCAGGGAATGAATATCTTTTTCCCGGTAGGTATGGTGGCCACATTACGGCCCGGTACGTGGAGCAGTTGGTCAAGGACTGGGGCCGCTTCGCCCGGCTGGAGATCCACCCGCACGTTTTGCGCCATACGGCGGCCACCAACATGCTGGAAACGGGAGCCGACCTGGTGACGGTGGCACAGATTTTGGGGCACTCCAACCTGAACGAAACGGCAATTTATACGAAACCGAGCACGAGAAGGATGGCGGAGGCTCTGGAAAGGGGAGAGGTGTAAGGGGGCACGCGCGTGCCCCTGATTTTTTTGTGACTCAAGTTTGAAACTTTAGCGCTCCATACATTTCCAACGAAGCTGGAAACCCGGTAAAATCAAGGGTCTTAGTTGGCGGAATACTTAAAAATTACGAAAGTGTAGTGCCACGTCTGTAAATATTTAGTTTTTCTAACCTGCCTTAACATGGTATAATATCTATGCCATGTATGCCAGAACAAAAACTTTCACCAACAAGGATGGCTCAAAAAGAACCTATGTCCAGATAGTCGAAGCCATTAGGGAGCACGGCAAAGTGCGCCAGAAAGTGGTGGCCAACCTGGGCCGCATCGACGAACTTCAGAAAGGCAGCCTTGACCGGCTCATTGCCAGCCTGGCCAAATTCTCAAAAACGAAATGGATACAGGCCGAAGCTGATAAACTGATGGTTCACAGTGCCAAGGAATGGGGGTTGGATTTAATTTTCCGGCATCTGTGGGAACAACTTGGCCTGGACTTTATCCTGAAACGCCATTTCTCCCAGGCATACACCTGCAGCCAACTGGCTGAGGCCGTCTACGCCATGGTGCTGAACCGGATCAGCGACCCGCTTTCCAAACGGGGCGTTAATGAATGGCTCAAAGAAGTTTACCGGCCGTCTTTTGACCAGCTGGAACTGCACCATCTTTACCGTGCCCTTGATTTTCTGGCCGAATATAAAGAGAGGATAGAACTGGACCTTTTTGACAGCACCAGAAACCTGTTCGACCTGGAAGTGGACATGATTTTCTGGGACACCACATCCACATATTTTGAAGGCAGAGGGCCAGAGGAATTGGGTCGTTACGGCCACTCCAAAGATCATCGACCGGACAGAATCCAGGTAATGGTCGGCGTGGTAATGACCCGTGCCGGCATACCTATAGCCCATGAGGTTTTTCCCGGCAATACAGCTGATGTCAACACATTCAGTCAAATCATTGCCGACGTCCGCGAACGGTTTCAACTGACCCGGGTCGTCTTTGTAGGCGACCGGGGCATGGTCAGCCAGGATATTCTGGAACATTTGGACAAAAATCACATCGAATATATTGTGGGTATGCGCATGCGTAAAGTCAAAGACGTCGGCGAAGTACTCAAAACAGGCGGCAGGTACCGGACCGTCAAAGGAAACCTGAAAGTAAAAGAAGTCTGGTACGATGCTGACCGGTACATCGTTTGCCACAATCCCGTCCAGGCCGAACACGACAAAAAGGCCCGGGAGGAAATGTGCCGGAAGCTGGAAGAACAGCTTATGGTGGGCAACCGTGGTTACCGCCGGTATCTATTGCTTAACAAAGACGCCGTGGTGGGTATAGATCAGGAAGCCCTGAAAGAAGAAGCCCGGTATGACGGTAAGTACGTCCTGCGTACCAACTCTCAACTCAGTACTGAAGAAGTGGCCCTGGCCTATAAAGACCTCTGGCGTGTAGAGCGGGCCTTCCGGGAAATGAAATCCAGTCTGGACCTGCGCCCGGTCTACCACTGGAAAGACAGCCGTGTACGTGGGCACATCATGGTCTGTTTCCTGGCCCTGGTCCTGGAATCGGCCTTACAGAGAAAACTGGCAGAAAAAGAAGTTGAACTGGAGTACGTTTACCTGCTCAGGGACCTGCAACAGTTAAAAGCAGTGGAACTCAGTATTGGGGAAGACAAGTACCTATGCCGCACGGAACTGGTGGGCAACGCATATGAAGCATTCAGAGCACTGGGAATCCGGCCACCCCTAAAGGTAGCTGAAATCAAAAACGACGGTAACGGCACTTGCAAACAAAGTGCTCGGACTTCCGATGATTACCACACACCCTCATTATTGTAAAATGAAGGAAAATGTAGTGGTACGTCTTTAATTATTGCCCCGGAGCCCTTGATTTTCGGGAGGTTTTAATTTGAAAGTTTCAAACTTCGATGTGACTGGAAATCGCCGTTTTCGGGGGGTAGCGGTGGCAGGTTTACCTCCCGGTTTTTGCGGCCCGTGACTTCGCGGGCTTTTTTTGTTTGGAATCCTGCTTTCCGATCAGGGGTGTCTGACGGGCGGGTTATTTCGGGGGCCTTGCAAGGTTGGAGGAATCAGCCCTATGCTTACTTTTTACGCTACAGCAGATTCAGATAGCATACGTTCATACATTCCTCCGGTACCTGTAATGTTGCCGGCATCCAGTTGGGCACGCAAAGGAATGAAACCACCCCGGTTGCCCGACCATATTTCCGAAAAGGCCGCTGACTGCGGTGGGTTTGTTGCCACCAAGTTATGGGGTGATTACCGTTATACCCCGGACCAGTATGTGGAGTGGTTATCATCTTGGAACCCTCAATGGGCAGCTACTATGGATTATTGCTGTGAAGACGAGATTACCACCGGACAATCCGGGCTGGTGCGCTACCGACAGCAACGCACAACTGATATGGCCTGGCATTTTTGGCAACATTACCGGGACGTCCCATGGGCTTGGGTGCCTACTGTACAGGGGTGGAATGTAGATGATTATCTGCAGGAAATCGCTGGCCCGTCCGCGGCAAATTAAAAAAAGGGGGGGTTGCATGAGCCGAAACTCCAGGTATAAGCAGAAAAAACGAGAAGAAGAGAGGAACGCTATTAAGGAAAGTTTAAAAGAAAAAGAAGAAGAACTTCTGGAAAAGCTACGTCATTATGTTGAACTTGGGAAAAAAGCGGTGGGTAAAGATTCATATGTGTTTTACGATCAGATGATTAAAAAAATATTAGAGTGCTTGCGTGATATTAAGTGGGCAAGCAACACCGACTCTCAATACTTCTCGTCTGCAAACATTAAAATCGCTATGGATGAGTTTAAAATTTCTGTATTGGAAGAGGTATGCAAAGCCATGGAAGAACAAGCTGCCGGATTATATGAAAGTGAATTGGATGGTGCGGAACTATATCTGAAATATATAAACGGAGAAATTAACATAGAAGAATTTTTTAAACTTAAAGCTCGGTAGGTGATTGTAGATGCTTCCATCTGCCCAGGATAGTCGCTGATTGCTTGCCGGATTTCTGCAGCCCGGTCTAAAACGGGCTTTTCTTTTTTTTTGTAACCAGCGCAGCCAGAAAATCTTCCGGGCAGAAAGGAGGGGAATGTTTTCTGTACCCCGTGTCCGGCTGCGCTGCAAAAAGAAAGGAGCTGTTTTTTGTGAAGAACCCTGGGCTTGCGGCGGTGTTGAGCTTTCTGGTCTGCGGTCTGGGCCAGATTTACAATGGCCAGATCGGCAAGGGCATTGGCCTTTTTGTAGCGGCGGGCATATCCGGGTTGCTGTGCACGGTGGTGATTGGATTCATTCTGCTACCGGTCGTCTGGCTGTACGGCATCTACGATGCCTACAAGACCGCCGAGAGGATTAATAGAAAAGGGGCTGGTGAAAATGTTGCCGGGTAAAGCCGGAATCACCCTTCTGCTGGTTGCCATGCTGTTTGTCCTGGCAACACCCGCGATCGCGGACGACCAGCAGGTTCCGGCAGCGGAGTCCGGCGGGATCCAGCCGGTGAGCCCGGACCAGTTTGCGCAGAAGGTCAACACTATGATTGACGGTGCCTACAAAGCGGCTGGTCCCGTGACTGACGCCGTGGCCAAGATCATGCTGGCCGTGGCGGGCGTAGCCGCGCTGCTGGTACTCTTCAGCGGCATGAAACTATTTCAAAAAGTCGTCGGTGCAGTTTTGTCCATAGGTTTCGGTTTGTTGCTCTTCTATGGAGCGCCATACATCGTGGGTCTGGTCAAGGGTCTGGCCCAGTATGTTACAAGATAGAGGAGGGTTGGGTTATGAACTATGTGCGTCCACTGGAAGCTATAAACCGCATTCGCTCGCTGGTTACAAGGCTGGTCGGTATTCCTGTTTTTCTGGGCTCCTGGCTGGCCGCTACTGAAGCCTGGGCCGCCGGGGGTATAGCTGAGCGTACGGCTGAAGATGTGGCTACAAAGCTGGTTAATATCTTCAAAGAAATTCTCATGCCGATTGGTGCCTTCGTTATTTTCATTGCTGTTGCATGGACTGCTTTCCTTATCATCACCACGGCAAACAGGCCCGAGAAACGGGCCGAAGCAATGGGGTCCCTGCCCTACATACTGGGCGGCGGCGTCCTCCTTGGTGGATCTATGCTGGTGGCGGGTTTTATCGTCGGCCTTATGGCCAAAGCCGGGCAGTAGAGGGTGGTGTTCATGCGGCGTTACCCCGTGCCCGTACAGATAACCGAGCCGGAACGGATCTTTGGTGGCCTGCTAAGCTTCAAGCAGTTCGTGTACATCGTGGCCGGAGCCTCATTAGGGGGCATGGCGGGGGCGGCAGCGGTATTCTTTCCCGTCCCCGTACGCTTCGCACTCTTTGGATTGGGCTGTGCGGCGGGTATGGCTATAGCTTTCGTAAAGCTGTATCACACTCCCATGGACGTATTCCTGTGGCACTGGTTCTGCTGGAAACGGAGCGGGAGGGCGTTTTACCTTAAGGGGGATGAGTAGAGTGGGAGCCTGGTTTACCGCGACCTTCCTGGTACTTTCGGCTGCCGTGGGCATGCTGGCCTGGTTCTATGCGCGGCCCCGCCGTACAACGGAGTCCCGCGCCGGGGCCGGGCGACCCGCCTCCCCGGGCCCCCGCCGGGCATCAAGTGGCCTGAAAGATTTCTGGGAGGTTAAGGACGTCCGGCGAAGCCTCCTGATCCTGACCGGGGATCGCTACCGCATGGTGTGCCGTATTACAGCGGCGGACTACTGGCTTCTATCCGAGAACGAGCAGAATAACGTCGAGGACGCCCTGCGGGGCGCGCTGCGGCAGCTGAACTATCCGGTGCAGTTCCTGGTTACCTCGGAGGCGGTGGACACCAGGGCCGCCGTGGAGGAACTGCGTGAGATGGCTCCAAGCCTGCCGGGTACACTGGCGGACATGGCCCTGGCCCGTGCCAACTGGTTAACCGGCTTGATGCAGGAGCGTGCGGTATCGGCCCGGCGGGCCTACGTAGTGCTCTCCTATAACACCGTGAAGGGCTTCGACCATGCTCTGGAAGAATTACAGGCCAGGGCAAATACCCTTGCGGTGGCCCTGGCGGGAGCGAAGATACGCCTGGAGCCGCTTTCTTCCGAGGCCCTTGTGGACCTGCTGGCGCACCTGTTGAACAGAGGACGCGCCTGGCGGCCTTCGGAGGCGGTTAAAGCCGGGGTATTGTGCCTGTATCACGTGGGCGAAAGGGATGTGTATGAGGATGCGGTTCCTGCAGCGTAGGCGTAAACAAGAATCGGTGGAGAAAGATCCCCTGACCCGGCACGTCCTGCGGGTGCAGAACCTTTTCAGTCCGTCGGGGCTTATTGACGAGTTCGACTGCCTTGCTTTAGGCGACCGCTGGTGTAAAGTTTACGGCGTATTAGGGCTGCCCCGCGAAGTGACGGTGGGTTTTCTTGATGAAATCTTTTTTGCGGGGGACGTGGATCTGTCCATCCACCTGGAGCCCGTGCCGGACGGGGAAGTATTGAAAAACCTGACCCGCCGCGAGACACAGGCCAGGGCGCAGTACGACCTGGATCGCAAGGCGGGGAGCATTTACCGCCTGCCGGAACTGGAGGCCCAGATCCGGGACTACCGCAGCCTCCGGGAGGCCGTGCAGTTCGGCCAGGACAGGCTATTTCACGGCACACTGTTCATAGCCGTCCATGGCCATACCAAAGATGAGCTCCGCAGGCGCTGCGACCTGGTGGAATCGGTGCTGGCCCGGCGCGGCGTGCTGGCCCACCCCCTGGTGTTGCGGCAGGCGGCGGGGCTGAAGAGCGTTCTGCCCTTTGCTTCCAACCGGGTGGAAGACTTCGCCAGGAACATGACCACCGGCGTGGGGGCCTGCTGCCTCCCCGTAACGGCTTCCGGGAGCGGCCACACGAAAGGCATAATGCTGGGGTTCAACTATTTCACCGGGTCCCCCGTCCTGCTCGACCGGTTTGCCGGGGAAAAAATTATCCCCAACCAGCACCTGTTCATTTCCGGCGAGTCCGGTTCGGGCAAGTCCGTATCGAAACGGCACATCGCCCTCCTGGAAGGCTACCGGGGGGTAAGGACGGCCTTTGTGGACCCGGAAAACGAGTACATTCGCTTCACGGAGGCTTTGGGCGGCCCGGTGGTGCGCTTGAAACCCGGTGTGTTTTCCGGAATGAACCCCCTGGAGCTGGAGCCGGAACAACAGGAAGACGGAACCTGGCGGGTGAATGTACTGGATAAAGTTGCCGACGTGCGAGGTCTTGTAGGGGCCGTTTTCCGGTACTTTTCCGGGGACGGCCTCACGGCGCGGGAGGCGGCCCTGCTGGAAGAAGCCGTGCTGGAGGAATACCGGGCGAGGGGCGTAACGCACGACCCGGGAAGCCTTTACGAAGGCGGCATAAAAAAGCCCATGCCCACCCTTTCGGATATACAGAAACGCCTGGCGGCCAAGCCCGGCGGGGAAAGGGTGGCGGACGGCATGAAACCGCTTCTTTCCGGCGGTTCCCTGGGGATGTTCGACGGCCAGACCACCTTGACCCTTAAGGAAGCGCCATATATATGTTTTGCCCTCAAGGGTCTGGGCGACGACCTGGCGCGCTTCGTGGGCGTATACGCCGTGCTTTCCTGGCTCTGGCAGATGTTCGCCCAGCGGGGCGGCAGGGAGGTGCCCAAGTGCGTGGCCGTGGATGAAGCCTGGATGTTTCTCAGACACCCCGACGCGGCGCTTTACCTGGAAACCCTGGCCCGGAGGGGCCGCAAGCACGGTTGCGCCCTGACCATCGCCACCCAGCGGTTTGAAGAATTCGCCTCCAGGGAGGCGGGCCGGGCGGTGATCGAGTCCTGCGCGACAATTCTGGTGTTAAGGCAGGAGGAGCATGCGGTCAAAGCTGTCATAGAATACTTCCACCTCTCCGAAGGGTGCCGCAAGATTCTCTCGGGGGAACATGCCCGGCCCGGCCTGGGCATCCTGCGGGTTTCCGGGCAGACCTTTGCCGTGCAGGTTACGCCCGCACCGTTCGAGTGGGAATACGTTGAAACGAAGGTGGGGGGATAGCATGCAAGACGACCACGAATACAACCCGGTGACCCCGTTGTTGCCCATGTTCCTGGGTTTGTTTATTGGCCTGGCCGCCACCGTAGTGTCCTATGTGGTCTGGCTCGTTTGGTGCATCTGGCGTGCGAAGAAGCTGAACCGCCAACCCACCGGGTTCCCGGAGGCAATCAAAGCCCGCATGAGGAAGTGGGGGCCATGAAGCGGGCGGCGGCTTTGTTTTTCGCCCTGCTCCTGCTCCTTTTTCCCCTGGCCCCTGCACTGGCGCAGGTTGATTTAATACAAGATCAGCCGGAAGACGCAGCCGGAGACCCGTGGGCGCCGGAGGACCGGGGAGGCACCTTCGAGAAAATCGTGGCCTCCCTGATAACTTTTCCCATTCGGATTTCCGAAGGTGCGCTGAAGGCCGCCGGGTTCAAATCCATAGACCAACTGGTGTTCCTGGAGGGGGTTCCGGACGACCAGAAGCGTTTCGTCCCCTGGGAGACTGAGGGCGAAAGGGGTAACCTGCGAGAATGGTTCGTCGCCTTATGCTCGATAGCCGCTCCTTTTTACCTTATCGTTATAGCGGTCACCGCGTTCAAGTTTTTCTACGCGGCGGCCAACCCGGGGGCCAGGCGGGAGGCAATGGAGTCCATCCAACGCTGGTTTTTGGCCGTCGGTATCATCGTGCTCGCACCCTTCGTCCTGGAAACCTTCATGTGGCTTTCATCGGTCCTGCTGGACGGAGTTGAGGGGGCTTTCCAGTACGTGGTCCAGGGTACGGGCAGAAGTGTGGGCGATTGGGGAGTTAACTTCGGCGGGGTGAACGTCAGTACGGGCTCCGTTCTGGCCACGGCCGTGGTCAAGCTGGCGTTCTTCCTGTTCTTCTGTTACCTGAACGTCATCTACCTGGTGCGCAAGCTGGCCCTGACGGTGTTCTATGTGTTCACCCCCTTGATGGCCCTCATGTGGGCCGGCAACAAAAACGTTACCGCTGCGGCCGTCTGGCTGGGGGAGTTGGCGTCCAACGCTTTCATGCCCGTGGCCCACGCCCTGGTGCTGGGTACCATCCTCATCCTGGCGGACGTAAAAAACCTGGAGGCCTCCTGGCTGGCCGTACTGATATACCTGTACACGGTCGTACCGCTGTCGGAGGTCCTGCGCAATTCCATGATGGGTATTTTCACCAGAGCGGCGGGGTTGAACGAGAAGGCCGTGGCCACCGGCGCGATGGCCGCCCTGGGCCTGGGCGGGGTGGTGTCCCTTGCCCGGCTGGGTGCGGCGACTTTCGCCTCCCGACCCCTCCCGCTGGAAGGGGAAAGCCCCGCTTCCGGCGGAGGCGAAGCACCAGAGGGCCCGCCTCCGGGCGGGTGGGGCGGCACGCCCGGCGGGATTCAACCTGCTCCCCGGCGGCAGGCCGGGTTTACCTCCCCGGATCTGCGCGGCGAAATGCCTGCCGGCTCTTCCGGCAGCCCGCCGGTGGCGGCCAGAGGAATGGGTTCGTCCTACGGGATGTTAGGTACACACTCCGCAGTTGGTCAGACGACGCACCCGGTAACCGGGTCGGAAGTCATTCCGCCCGGGTCACCGCTGAAAGGACGGGTTCAAAACCCGTCAATAACGGGACTTCTGGCGGCAACCGACACCGCCTCGCGGGCCGGTGAGTTCGCCCGCACCGGGGCGAGCATCGCCGGCGGCTTTGTCGGCGGTGTAGTGCCCGGCGGTGAAGCCATTGTGAAAACCGGGGCGTCCCTGGCGGCAGCCATGACCAGGGGCGCTTCTGTGGTAGCCGGCACCACCCTGCAGGCGGCCCGGCGGTCAAAAGAAGAAAAAGTGGGCTTCGGGGAGGCTTTAAAGGCCGAGACCGGGGCGGGCAGCGTCACCGGGGCCGCCGGCAGGGTGCTTTCCACGGCGGCCATGAGCGCCTGGAACCCGGCCCTGGGGCAGCGGCAGGCGAAGCTTTACGCGGCATATGACGCGGCGCAAAGAGGACTGGACGGATTAAGGTATAGGAATTAATGATTACTGCGGGTACCGGAAAGGTGCCCGTTTTTGTTTTTTGAGGTGATTAAACTTTGAGCTACCGCAGAATGGGACGTGGTCTGGCGCAGCAGGCTTTGAAAAGGGCCGCACTAAAGCTGCTCAAAAAGTCCGGGTCGAAGCTGGTGGCCGTAATCATCGGTACGCTGGGACCGCCCCTGATCATCTTTTTTATTGCGGTGGCCCTGGCCCTCTTCCTCTTCGCGGCGGTCTACGCGGCCATGCCGGGGGACCAGCACCTGACCGGCGTGAAGCCGTCCCAAGCGGACGCGGCCATCCGGGACTTCGCGAAGTCGCGGGTGGCGGAAATGAACGTGAAAGAAACCTGGCTCGTCCCCGGTGATGGCGCGTGGTACCCGGGTAAAGGCGAGTACACGTTCGGACGCCTGGTGGACCGCTACGGGCAGGACACGAAGCTGGTCAACGAATGGGGGGACGCCTACGCGCCGGTGCTGTACCGGGCGCTACAAACGGCGGGGACGGACCGTATGGCCGACCGGGCCTGGGTGGAGGCAAAAATCCGGGAAGCGGCGAAGGAATTACGCCCCTGGTTTTATTACAAGGAAAGCAAAGTCACCTACTGCGGCAAGGATGGGTGAACTGCAGAAACGGTTTACCTCCTGGTGGAGGCTTACACGATCAGGGGCCACAATCTTTACCGCTACCGATGGGTGACAAAAACCTACGGTGACGGTGGTTCGGTGACTTACGAAGAACTTGCAGGCATCGAGACCCTGGACAACGGCAGGAAGTACCTGAAGGCTTACTTGGCGAAAGCGCTCGGACTGCCGTCTGGTTCAACAGACATTGAGCTGGCCGGGGACATGGTCTTTAACGCGGGTATAGCCTTCACACAGGCCAGGAAAGAATGGCTGGCCTGGCTGGATCATGCCTTCGGTGTGACCTACGCCTGGGCCTCCGGTGCGGGGATCCCTGCCGAGTTCCGGACATTTCTGGAAGAGGCTGAAAAGCTCACGGGTATACCCGCCTGGTTTCTGGCAGGGTTGATTCAAAAGGAATCAGACTGGAATCCTCTGGCCGTTAACGACAGGACCGGGTGTTTCGGGTTGACCCAGCAGCACCCGGACTACTGGCCTGAACGGGCGCGGGCCGCCGGGTTCGACCCGGAGCGGGATAAGTGGAATCCCAGGGCGCAGATTATCGTCGGTGCGCTGTACCTGGTCTCCCTCTTTGACGCCCGGGGACTGGAATGGGAGGGTGATGGTTGGAAAAATGATTCAGACTTACATGCAGCTCTTGCACGTTATGGTGGTTATGGAGCGGACGTTGTGGGAGCGAAGCCTTATATAGATAAGGTCGTCACGGCGGCGCAAGCCTACCGCACCCCGGCGGTGTGGCCGGTGCCGGGGACGGGCAGGGGCGACATCACCAGTTACTTCGGCATGAGGTACCACCCGACCCTGCATATATGGAGGATGCACAACGGTATTGACATCGCCGCGCCGGAGGGGACACCGGTCGTATCGGTGTCGGGCGGTGTGGTCACGACCGGGTACGACAGTGAATCGGGTAATTTCGTGGTCGTCCGGGACGGCACTTATGAGTACGTCTACTGCCATTTGTCCCGGATATTGGCCGTAGACGGCCAGGCCGTAAGGCCCGGCGACCAGATTGGCCTGGTGGGGGCCACCGGTGAAGCCACCGGTCCGCACCTGCACTTCGGGGTAAAGAAGCTAAATACCAATAGCTGGATAGACCCGTTGTTGGTTTTAAGTTAATATTCTCCCCCGGGCTTGAAGGTCGGGGTATCCGACGCAGAAAGGACGGTGAGCTGTCGTGTTGTCCCTTGCTGTACTTTATGCGGTGGGGTGCCTATTAAATTGCACCTTTTACCTCATCGCCCGTTTGGTGGGAGCACAGCATGTTGCGGACAATCGGGCGCTGGCGTCGGTGTGGTGGATGCTCGGCGCCTGGAGCTGGTTCATACTGGCAATGGTGCTTTTTTAGAAAGGACAGACCTCTCCCACAGCGAATCGGATCAGGAAAACGTCGTTTTGGGAGGGGGTGGGACAAATGGGTTCTCTGTCGGTGTTAGTTTTCGGCTTTTCAATGATTATGATTGGAGTGGTGTCGTTGTTGTTAATGAGGTCGTACTTTTCGAAGCTTTTCAGGCGGATTAAAGAAAGCCATTTGGCGGCTGAAATTAAAGGACCCCTCGACAACTTTGGAGTCGTTGCTGAATTGGTCGGGAACGTAAGAGCTGTCTATTCCCCGGTTGGGGGAGGGCGGTACATTTCGCGAGAAAAGACGGTCCTCCTGAGTTACCCCCCGGGGAGCAAAGGTCTGTGGGCACTTTTGGAAGCAGCTCACGAAGCGGGGCACGCGGCTAAACCGCATCCCCTTACCGAATTGCTGGCATCAACCCCGTTAAGGCTCGCGATCAGCATGGTGGCTCCCGTGGCCATATCTTTTTTTGTGGGCTGGCGGGTGCCGCACCAGGCAATTTCTTTAGCTCTGCTGGCCGTTTTACTGAGCTTTCCTTTAATTGCCCTGGCGGCCATCACGCAGGAGGAGGTTGGAGCCTGCCTTTTTTCGAGGCGCTGGATGTGTTCCTATCTTGATGGGCAGGGCTACGAGACCTATCAGGGTGCTGTTGCTAAAATGATACATGCCGAGGTGGCTTTTGAAATTTTGGACGGGTTTGCCCTGCTTTTGTTTTTCGAGGGTGCAATCGTTTTATTTTGGGGCTTGGGGAGGACGTTAATATGAGCGCAGGCACGCGGTGGATAAAAGAAGAAATGCTGGTTGCCGTTGCGGCGATAAGCGCCCTTTTGTTATTGACGGTAGTCGGGAAAATGTTGTTCCTTTTCTGATTGGATGGGGTGGTGGCAAATCATGCTCGTTCTCCTGGCGCATCCGGATCCAGAAGTCCTGGCAGGCTACCTTCGGGGTGCGGATCACGAAGTCAGGGAGCTGTACGTGAACGACCTGGCCGTTCAGGCAGCCGTGAAGTTTGGTGCTGACGCCGTAATTTACTCCGACAGCCTGGAACCGGTTGTGCCCCACGAGGAGGCACTGAAGGCTCTCCTCGACGCCGGCCTGCGCGTGGTGCTCCTGGCCCGGCGGGATAGCCCTCTGGTACCCTATGCTGGCGCCCTGGGAATCCGGGACTTAGTTTTCCTTCCTGCTTCCCCGGCCCAGGTCCTGTACCGCCTGGAAAACCCCGCATCTCCCCAGGAAGCGGCTGAGTTGGTGAGGGGGCTTATGGTAACCGGAGGCGTAGCGAGTCCGCTGAACCCGGCCACACTGGCCGAGGCGGGCCTGGAGCCCGACGAAGCAGCGGTGGGGGAAGTGGAAGCAGGTGAGGCAAAGAGAAAAAAAGCGGGGCTGCTTGGAAAGCTGAACCAGCTCCGTCCGGTTAGCATCAATCAAGCCGGTAAACCTGAACAGGAAAAAATGCAGGCCGGAAACGACCCGGAGCCGGAAAGATCAACTCCGGGAGGAGAAGACGCCGTAGAGCCGGACTACAAACCCCCGCAGGATACGGGTAGCGGTATTCCTGTTCTAAACAGGGTGGTTTCGGGCACCCCCAAAGTGCTCCTGGGACTTGGTAGCGAGCAGCTGGAAGAATGGTTCCAGGGGGTATTTGACGGCGTTCTGGAAGTAATCCACGCTTCCAGGACGCCGGAAGATTTTAAGGAAGCCGTTGAAAATACCGCCCCGGATATAGCCGTACTTATGCGTCCGGGGCCGGCCGGAGGCATAGCCGGCGCTCACAAGCTTGCCGCATGGGCGGTTACCAGGGTGCCGGCCGTCCTGTTCATCGCAGGGGAACTCGACGATGCAGGCAAAGAAATGGCGGAAGAGGCCGCCGGTGCGGGGGTGCGCCACATACTTACCTGCCCGCCCGGCGGTTTCGTCTCCGGGGAAGAACTGGTCTTCCTGGTCAACTCCCTGATCCGTGAGCTGAAGCCCGGACAAGCAGGACCGGCGACGGCGGTGCAAAAGCCCGAGCCGAAAAAGAAACCGCGGAAGAGCGGGCGGCCGGAAAGAAAGCTCCGGTTCGTACTGCCCAGGGTATCTGTTAAAGAATCCGTGCCATTGGAGGAGGAAACCCCGGAAGACGAAGCGGAAAAGGATGTGCCCCTTCATGAGGCACAAGGGAAAAATCCGGCATCCGTAGTCCCCGGGGGACTTCTGGCGGTCGTATCGCCCTGGCGTCCGGGTCTTGCGGGCAGAATCGCCGCCCAGGCGGCGAGGATGTTCGCGGCCACCGGAAACGAAGTGGCCTTTATATGCGCGGCGAAGGAGAGCACGGGTGCGGTCTGGCTGGACGTGAGCGACGAGGAACTCATCATGTGTGACTGGCGTGTGCCCGGGTCGGCCGTTCCCCTGGTGCGTGACAGGCTAAAGCTCTGGCCGGTGGACCCGGCAAAAGACCTGGACTGCGGCAGGGACGGCGTGATCGAGCTCATAAAGCAGGCACGCAGGACTGCCGTCTACACGGTGGTCGACTTCGGCGGTGACGTCAGCCTGGCCGGTAAAGCGGTATTCCTCGGGCGCTCGGTAGTGATGTGCGTCGTCCCCGGCGGGGACCCGGTGGAGCTGAAGACGGCCCTGCTCTGGTTCCGGCAATTGAAAGAGGGGAGGGAAAACGTGGTGGCGGGCATAGACCTCAGGGGGGTGCCGCCGGTCGTGCCGGAACAGCTGAACCCCGTGCTGACCATCCGCCACAACCCGGCGGACGCCCTTTCCGAAGCCCTGGTGCGGGGGGTGGAAGGAGAGTTTTACTGGGAAAGGATGAGGAGCATTGCCAAAAAACAAACTGGTTAACGTTTTAACAGCCCTGGTCCTGGTCGTACTGTCCGGCGCTCTTGTCTGGTACATCATCGGGATTACCGCGCCGACGGTACCGGTGGTCAAGGCCCAGAAGAAAATACCAGTGGGAACGGTCATCACCGGCGACATGGTGAAGGTCCAGCCCATGGCCAGGGTGGACGTACCTCCCGACGCCGTATCGGATGTCCGGGAGGTAATCGGCAAAACCGTCATTCTCGGCACTCTCCTGCCGGGAGACCCTGTCAGGAAGGCGCACATCAAGGCGGGAGTGGGCAGCCTGCAGGCCCGTCTCAGCTCCCTGGCCCCCGGGAAAGTGGCCGTGGACCTGCCTGCTGAGATAGCGCTAAAGGGACTTTCCGCAGGGGATAAAGTGATGGTCTTCGGTGAAGTGCCGGTCGGGGATGCAGCCTCGAAAACGGCGGCCACGGTTGTAGAACTCATAGCCCGTGATGCCGTGGTTCTCGAGGTGCCCGGGGACAGGCCGCAGGGCGAGGGCGTATTCGGCGGCACCGGCGGCAGCAGGGGGCCGGTGGTGGTGGCGGTAACGCCCGAGGAGGCCAAAAAAATCGCCAACTCCATCGTCAGGGGCAAAAGGACGGCGATAGCCCTCCTGCCCCGGGAGGGGGTCAGGTAAATGTTCGGGTTGGGCAGGAAAAAGAAGAAGGATATGCAGGAACCCGGGGAGAGCCTGATCCTGTGGGGGCCTGCAGCGGGAACGGAGCATGCGGAGCAGGAGGAACGGGAACGGGAAAAGGAAAACCCCGGGATGATCGACGGCATTCCGGTCTCCCCCGGGGCCCTGCCGGGGCGGGGGAAGATAGTAACCTTCCACTCTCCCAAGGGTGGGGACGGCGTGAGCACCGTGGCGGCAAACGTAGCCGCCCTGCTGGCCAGGCATGCCGGGACGGTGCTGGTGGACCTCAACGGGGTGGGCGCGGTGAGATCCAGGTTCGGGCTGCCTTCCGACTGTCCGGTGAACATCCTGGACTGGGAGAGTGCTGAAGACAGGCGGCACATATCGGTTTACGAGCACCAGTGCGGGTTGGCCCTGGTGCCCGGCGTGGTGCACTACGACGATCTGGAGCGGGTCAATCCCGCTCTTGTTTTCCGGGTCCTCGGAATCCTGAAAGATGCCTACGAGTACGTGGTGGTGGACGCACCGCCGGTAAACGGGGCCAACCCGGCCTGGGCCGCCGCGGTGGTTTCCGACAGGGTGTTCACCGTCATCACTCCCGACCGGGCAAGCATCGACATGCTCGGGGGTACCGTGAACTACCTGGAAAGGCTCGGGTGCGAAGATCGCTCGGCGGTAATGCTGAACAAGGCCGGTGTGCCCGGGGGTATACGTGTCGCCGACCTGGTGGACAAAAATCCCCTGGGGGTGGAATTCAAGGCTATCCTGCCGTACAGCGATGCGGTGATGGAATATAACAACCGGAGACAGGTGGTAGCGCTCGCCAGACCCAAAGACCCCTTCTCCCGGGCGGTGTCCGCTTTCACGGAGGAGGTGTTTGACTGAATGGATATAGAGCTGATCAGGAAACTGGCCGGTAACTTGAACGAGGTCGTGCCGCTGGAAATTGCCACCGCCGATACTGAACAGGGCCAGGACGCGGCTATCTCCCAGGAGAACCTTTCCCGGCTGAGGGGTTACGTGCAGCTGGCTTTGAGGCAACAGCTGAAGCCGGAGGAACTGGGGAAGTCCCGGGACCCGCTGGTGCGCTCGCGGCTGAGGAGCATAGTGATGCGTGCCCTGGTGGAGCTGGACATCCCCATAGGCAGCGGTGCGGCGGCGGCCCTGGCCGAGGAGCTTGCGGACGACCTCCTCGGTTTCGGCCCCATCGAGCAGTTCTTTTACGACCCGGAAGTTACCGAGATCAAGGTGATCCGGTACGACCTGATCCGGGTTGAAAAGCACGGTATTGAGCGGGTGGCGGAGGGGGTGCGCTTCCGGGACGAGCAGCACTGCCGCGACATACTGGAGCGTATGCTGGCCCCCACGGGGCGGCGTATCGACATCAGCAGTCCCCGGGTGAACGCCAGGCTTTTCGACGGCTCCCGGCTGATCGCCCACATCCCCCCGGTGGCCGTGGAGGGCACTACCATCACCATCCGGCGGTTCCGCCAGGACATGACGGTGGAAAACCTGCTCAAGCGGGGGGTGCTCACCCCGGAGGTGCTGGAGTTCCTCAAGGCGGCCGTTCTGGCCCGGATGAACATCGTGATATGCGGCGGTACCAGTTCCGGCAAGACGACCCTCCTGAACTGCATCGCTTCCTTCATTCCCGACGAGGAGAGCATCATCACCATCGAGGACCCTGCGGAACTGCAGCTGCAGCACAGGAACGTCAGGCGCCTTGAGGCAAAACCGCCCAACCAGGAGGGAAAGGGGGCAGTCACCCAGCGGGACCTGATGGTTGACGCCCTGCGCATGGCCCCCAAGCGGATCATCATCGGGGAGTGCCGCGCGGGGGAGGCCTTTGACATGCTGCAGGCTATGAACACCGGCCACCTGGGGAGCATGACGACCATCCACGCCAACTCGGCCCGTCACGGCACCCGGCGCCTGGTCAACATGGTCCAGATGGCCGAACTCGACCTGCCCTACGAGGCCATTATCGAGCAGATAGCCGACGCGGTGGACATCTTCATCCACGTCCTCAAAGACCGGTCGGGACGGCGGCGGCTGGACCACATCGTGGAGGTGACCGGCGTCGAGCGCACGCCCGAGGGAGTGCTCAACGTGGGGCTGAACCCCCTCTGGCAGTACGACCGTTCTGCCGAAAGGCTGGTCTGGGTGGCGTCAAAATTCACCCGGGAGCGGATTTTCCGGGAAGAGGGGGGCTGGACGTGCTGACGCTTTTGAGCATTGCCGCCGCCGGAGCCACCGTTCTGGCCCTGCTTGTACTCATCTTCGGCCCGAATCTTTCCGGCCGCACCCGTTCCGTAAGGCTTAAAGAACGCAGGACGGCCGTGAAACAGGATCTTCCCGTGCTGCTCGCAGGGGCTGCCGGGTGTGCCCTCCTGGCTTACGCGGTGACCGGGACGGTTTATTTTGCTGCCGCCGCCTCGCTGGGCGGCTTTTACGTGTCCAGGTGGTGGCGTGGCGTGCAGGAAGCCCGGAGAAAAGAACTCCTGCGGGTGCAGTTCGCCGACGTGCTGCAGCAGTTGGCCAGCGCGGTACGGGGCGGCCTGAATCCCTACCAGGCCCTGGAGGACGCCGTGCCGAACATGCCCCGGCCGGCCAGGGACGTTTTCTTTGAAGTGCTGCGCAGGACCAGGACCGGGCAGACCATTGTCCAGGCCCTCGATACTGTGCGCCAGGAAACGGGCTGGGAAGACCTGCGGGTCCTCACCGTCGGCCTGAGCCTGTACAGCAGGACGGGTAGTGACCTGGCGGCCATATGCGACCACGCCCTGGAAGCCTACTACGAGAGGGAAAGCTTCCGGGCGTTCATCGACGCGGTTACCGCCGACAGCCGCATGACGCTGAAAATACTGTCCGGTTTGCCCTTCCTGGTGGTGGGGTTTGCCCGGGCGGTGAACCCGGAGTTCGCCGGGCCGCTCTTCCACACGCTGCCCGGGAGCGCGGTATTTATAATGTGCTGCGCGATGATCTTCCTGGGCAATGTGGTGGTTAAGAAGATGATGGCCGGGGTATCGCAGTAGGGAGGGGGAAATATGGATCTGCGTCTCATGGCGGCTCTGCTGGCGTCGGCGGGTATAGCCGCTTTAATGTTGAAGAAGCCGTCTCTTTTTTCGGAAGACGTCCGGGGGAGGGCGGAGGAACTGCTGGCCCGCACGGGGAAAAGGTTCTCTTCCGGCGATTCCCGCACCCTGCTGGAAAGGAAAATCGTCCAGGCGAACCTGGACATCCGGCCGGAGGTGTTTGCGGGTTTGCGTATAGCCCTTCCCCTGGCCTGCATGGCCCTGTTCGTCCCGCCGGCGTTGTTCGGGTTCCTGGACATATACTGGGGGATCGTCCCGGCGCTGGCGCTCTGGTTCCTGCCCGGCTGGTGGCTCAACAACCGGGTGAAAAGCCGGGTGGCCGCCATCAGGCGGGACCTGCCGGACTTCTCCATCATGTTTTCCACGGCGCTGGCCGCCGGGGCGGACATCCTGACTGCCCTGGAACAGGTGGCCTCCTCGCTGAAGGGGGAGCTGGGGGCCGAGATCCAGCGTGCCTGCCGCGACATGGCTGTGGGGAAGAGGCGCACAGACGCCCTGGCGGAGATGGCGGCCCGGTGCGGGGTGGACGAGTTGACCGCTCTGGTCAGGGTCATCGAGCAGGCCCAGCGTTACGGCTCACCCCTGGCCGAAACGGTGAAGCAGCACGCCGCCCAGATGCAGCTCCTCCGCCGTTACGAGGCCCAGCGGGTGGCCGGGGAACTGGGGGTCAAGATCATCTTCCCGATCATCATGTTCATCCTGTTCCCCATGCTGGTTCTGGTGGGGTTCCCCGTCGTCTGGCACCTGGTTGCCGCCCTGGGCAACTAATTGAAGGAGGTGATATCCGGTGCTGAATAAAGTCAAAACCCTGGCGGTCAGGTTTCACCGCGACCGGTCGGGAGCCGGAATTGCCGAGTACGGCCTGATCCTGGCCCTGGTGGCGGTGGTATGCATCGCGGCTCTCACCGCTCTGGGCGTTGCCCTGGTGAACAAGTTCAACAGGGTCAAGGAAGCCCTGGACAGCACGGGCTAGTCAAGATCCCCGGGTTACCAAACCCGGGGATTTTTCTTGAGGAGGTGTTGCCGCCGTTGTGGCTGTGGTTGTGGGCTTTCATGGTTTTCGCGCACATTTTTTTCTTATTCTGCTTGGGCATTTGTTTCCACCGCGCCGGGCCGGAGTTCCCGTACGGAATTGACCAAAGCGAGTACATCATCAGGTGTCAGAGAAAAAGCATAATACTTCGCAAACAAAACCCTGAAATCGGGAGGTTTTCTTTCAAGAAGGTTTTTGCCCGTTTTCGTGGAGAGAAGAAGCGTGGTAACGGCGAGGACCGTACGCCGGATCGTGCGGACGGGAACCCCGGAAATGCCGGTGCCCGGTATCTGCCCATCCCGGAAGAGCCAGGTTTGAAATTTGACTTTGACCCCCGCTTCATCCGAGTTCTTCGAAACGAGGAAGGCGGCGGTTGCAAGTTCGTATTTAATGCTTACGCTGGGATCTTTCGTACTTTCGTAGACGCGGTACGCGAGAGGCGACATGTGAAGTTCCCATGCATCCTTCTTCCGGAGAGCATATATCATGGGGGTGACCTGAACGCTTCGGGCAAGGAAATAGCAATTCACAAGTTTCCAGATCAGGAGGAAGATCGCGAAAAAGGAGAAGAAAAGGCCAACCCACATTGCTATAGAAGTGATTCCCTGCAGCAGGAAGGCGGTGAAAAAGCCGGAGCAAGCAGTGACGGCCACAATGCTTACGCAGGAAAAGCCGACCACAAGTACGTGCCGGCATGTTACCGCGGGAGCGCAGCGGAGCCCGGCACGCAGGAGCTCCCTCTCAGGGAAGCAGCTGTACAGTTTTTTCTCATTCCGAAGAGGCTTATAGTCGTGCTTTTCTGGATTTTTCGTTCCTTGTGGTACGTGATGCTCCTTCATGACCTGGTGTTCCTGCCCCTGTTTATATTTCTTTTTCTGCGATTTGTAGGCATCGAATGGAAAAGTTGCCCCGCCGGGCCGGTACCTCACGGCTACGTGGAACCGGTTTTGTGGCTTCAATTTCTGAGTGACTGGAACCGTTTTGGGGAAACCGGTCAGGTGGCCGGTGTTTTCCGCGTCTGCCTGACTTTTTATCTTCTTCTCCTTGGCGCGGACTTTATCCTCCCGGCAGTACTGGTTCCTTTTGCGCGGGCGCTCGGCAGGTGGGTCAAATCCATGCCTGCTTCCGTGTACCTCGACTGTCTTACGGGGTGCAGTTTCATCCTGGTGCCCCTGCTGGGAGGTTACGCAGCGGCGGCGTGGTTTGCAACGACATCTCTTACCGGCCTGGTGGTGACGGAGGGCAACCGGGCATTACTGCTGCTCTGGGCGTGCTTTTTTGCGTTCTACACCCTGCTGGTGCCTTACAACCGCAAGGTTTACCACTGGCACGCCGGCCTCTGGTGGCGTTTCATCACAGTTTGAACCGCTATCCCTTAAAGGGGGTCATACTACGGAACGATTTGCCGCGGAACTCGCCGACCGGGCCTTCTACTTCGGGCTGGGCCTGCTCGCTTATGCCGTTTTTCGCTCGGTCATCACTTTAACCATTGCGACCGCATACAGCTTTTGGGAACTATTCAGAAGCAGGGGGTGTTAGTGAATGTCGATTGAATTTCCTGTCATCATCGCTGCCATCGTAGCTCTTGCGGCGGCTTATACGGACGCCAGGTGGGAAATGACCATCCCCAACTGGTTGACGTACCCGACCGCTCTCGGCGGGGTGCTCCTGGATTTATGGCTGGGGAGGTATGATTACCTTATCGGTGCACTGGTAGTGTTCGTGGCCATGTTTTTATGCTGGATATTCGGCTGGATAGGGGGCGGGGATATGAAGCTCGCCCCGGGGCTGGCGCTCTTCCTGGGACCCCTGCCGGTACTGTACGGGGTGGCCCTGGCGTCCGCCATCTTCGCCATATGGGGCGGCTTTAAAGCCTGGCGCGGTACGGGCCGGCCGGCGGCCTTCCTGATGGTCCTGGTGGGGAGAATGCCCGGCGGGGCTGTGCCCCTGGCGGTGTTGATGGGTCCGCTGGCGGTGGGGTTGAAAGTGCTGGGGGTATGAGAAATAGCTGTCAAAATTGCGGAAAACAACAGCATTTGCTAAAATAAGACAAGGAATACCATAACTGCGGGCCTCACCTGCCGGGGGAGATTCTTCTCCGAAAGGGGGTGGGGCAGGGATGATTACCGCACAAGACGTAATACAGATCGTGCAGGCAACCATCCAATTGCTCACCCTCGTGGTGCTCATCACCTACCGCAGGGAATAAGGTAAAAACCCTCTAAACTGTGCCAGCAGTTTAGAGGGCAACCGAAAAACCTCGGCAGGTCGAGGCACCAACGCCGTTTGTTATGGTATTCCTGCTTTTAATCTAACATATAGCCCCCATAATGTCAAGGGAAGTTGACTGCCCGGCTTTGCCGGGCTTTTTGTTTGTAGGAACGGTTGTAATTTCTGCCTTATAGAGTATATAATAAGAGAAACTCTGAAAGGTGGAATTCCGTATGTCTGAAAGGATAGCAACAAAGCGAAGCTACCCCGTTGTTAAAAAGGTGCGTGTTTGGGGAAAGGGTCAATTTACCATCCCGTCCGAGATGAGAGAACGCCTGGGAATCAATGAAAACACAATCCTGGAAGTTTTTCAGGCCGGTAAGGCTATTGTGGCTACCCCGGAAAAGATAACGGTCAAGGAACTGGCTGCTTCCGTCCGTAAGGAAATGGCCAGAAACGGTATCGACCTGGAAAAACTTTTAGCTGAGTTGAGAGAGGGTAGCCATGAGTATAAGACAGATTAAAGTGTTTCTGGATAGCAGCGTTATTATAGCTGCCCTTGCCTCAAGTACGGGCGGTTCACATGAAGTGCTGGCCCTGGCCGAGTTAGGGATAATTGTTCCCTGTATATCCGAAGACGTAGTGGGCGAGGTCCTGAGGAACATTCAAAAGAAGCTGCCAGGTTGCATGGACAGCTACTACGTCCTGTTTAAGACACTGCCGTTCGAGATAGTGGACGCAACCAGTGAGGATCTGGAATACGCCAGTTCATTGATCAACGAAAAGGATGCTCCAATACTGGCGGCGGCCATATCCGGTAAGGTAGATTGGCTGTTAAGCCTGGACAAGCATTTCCTGAACAGCGATTTGAAAGGGAAGGTAAACTTTGCTATCGGTACACCCGGGGATTTTCTACAAGAGCTGGTGTCCTTTCTGAAAGGAGATGGTTAACCAGGAACCTGCCCGGCCCTGCCGGGCTTTTTTTATTTTTAGGGCTGTTTTTGCCCTGCCCGTGCTATAATATTCCAGAAGGTGGTGGTTCCTGGAACAAAAGTTTTCGTTCATGCGTCGAATATATATAAAAGGAGTGGTATCATCTGCTGAGATTTTTCTGGTTCATCATCATATTGGCGCTTTTCGTGATCTTCGTGCCGGGAATGCGCCCGGTGTAGGTATGGACAAACTTTCCAAAAGGAGAGATGTTTATGCGTAAAGCGGCTGTGCTGTTTATTGCAGCTCTGATGCTCCTGAGCTTTGCTACCTTCGCGTGGGCGGAAGCGCAGGATGGCGGTGGCGGACCATCTAACTTAGACGCTGCGACGCACGGGGTAGATAACGGTTTCATCGACGGTTCAGTGCCCGTATATGGAGGAGGCGGGGGTTCGGGTAACGTTGCCAAACCTATCACCATTGTTGTCAACGGCAATGAGATCCGTCCCGACGTGGCCCCGATGGTGAAGTCCGGGCGCACCTTCGTACCCTACCGGTTCATAGCGGAAGCCCTGGGCTGCAGGGTGGACTGGGACGGTAAAGACCAGAAAGTGACCGCCGAGAAGGACGGCCTGAAGGTAGTCATGTACGTCGGCAGGAAGGCCGCCTACGTCAACGGTATGGAGAAGCAGATGGACGTGGCCCCGATGGTGAAGTCCGGGCGCACCTTCGTCCCGGTGAGGTTCATCAGCGAGGGATTGGGGTACAACGTCAGGTGGGAGAGCGACACCTGGACGGTGATCATAAATTCTCAGGATTACGACCCCGGCCAGGGCTTCCAGAAGGTCAGCTATAACCACAATGAGCCCAGGCTGGGCATAGTCACCGACGGCGTGTTCTGGAAGGGAGGTTATGACCCTATCAAAAGGTCGTGGATCAATTAGAGAATTAAGTAAAAAGGGCTCAGGAATATTCGGTCCAGACAAACGTTCAGGCTCACTCGCCTGACGTTTTTATTTTTTTGAGAAAAACTTGGGAGAGCAAAGGGGGAATGCACGTGCGCAGGGTTATCGTCGCGTTTCTGGTTCTGGTGTTCCTGTTTACTTCGGCGTTTCCGGCGCTCGCGGCAACGACGTCCGGGTGGGGTTTGTGGAAGGACGTGACCACCTTCGGATTCGACGATTATCACACCAGGGTGGGGGACAATACGAACTTCCCGGTGATGTGGCCCGCCTGGTACGCCTTCCAGAACCCGCCCGAAACTTCCTACTCCCAGCCGCTGATCCTGGACGGGGACTACTTCGGCAAAGACCGCCCGGTGATCATCGCGGCCATAGGAAAAGCACTATGCGGGTTTGTTTCCAAACAGGCCAAACCCGACGGGAAATTTCAGCCCAACCCGCCGGTCTGGTCCCTGCCCCTGAAGGGCGACGGCCCGACCAAGAGCCACCCGACGCTGGTGGACCTCAACGGCAGGAAGCTGGTATTCGTAGGCACCGAGCACGACAGCACAGTGGGCGGGGCATGGCTCCAGGTGTTCGACGTGACGGACTTCGACCACCCGAAGGAAGTGTTCCGCGACTGGTCGAAACAAGTTCATGACATTGTCTCTGCTCCGGTTGTTTACGATTGGAACGGTCGCCTGATAGTAATAACTACAACCGGTGATACACAACGGATAGCTCTCTGGGTTAACATGGACAAGCTAAAGGAAACTGGAAAGCTAAATCCGGGAGAGGAAACGGTTTACTACCTCGATCTCCCCGGCCGCACATCGTCCACGCCGAGCATCGTGAAGCTCGCCGACGGGTCCGACGGCTTCGCCGTGGGCGTGGACCAGGGGCTGTACAGCGGCAAGCTTGCAATCTATAAATTCAACGATATCCTGGGAGAGAACAATGGAAAACCGTATTTAAAGAGCAAAGAGCTATACAGGACAGCAAACCTCCCCTCCGGCCTGGTGGCCAGCTTCTCGGTCAGCGGGGACCGTACGAAGCTGTACTTCGGAGACTGCCGGAGCCGGGTGTACTGCTACGACACGCGGGCACTGAAAGGCGCGTGGGTGAACACCGCTGTCGCCGGCACCTTCTCCAACCGTTCCCCGGCCCTGCTCCCGGGTACGGTCTTCTTCCCGGCAGTGGGCGGTACCAGCTCGGGTGACGTGAACTCCCCGGGCAAAGTGATCGCCGTGGACCGCAACACCGGGAAGACGATGTGGGTGGCGAATTTCGACTCCCGGGCTCAAACAGCCCCGGCGGTCTGGGCGGTCAACGGGCACGGCAGCATTGTCCTCGAAGGTACGCGCGGCATTTCCGGCAAATCCTCCCCGGCACTGGCCATGCTGGGCGCGGGCACCGGTGAGAAATACGGGTACGTCAACCTGCCCGTGTCCAGCGGCGGCGGGTCTTACGCCGCCGGTGTTTCGGGTGAAATCTCCGTAGCCCACGACCACCTGGTGGTCACCACGAACGAGGGCATATTCGCCTGGAACGCCATCCCCATCGACCTGGAGGCTGTCTCCATCGACTCCGGCGTGCCCAGGGGTCAGAAGGCGAAAGTGGGGCAGAAATACACCGCCACCGTGGTCTTCAAGTACAGGCAGGATCCCGGTGTCGAGTGGCCGCTTGACCTGATACCCGTGGCGGCGTTCCACGTAATCGGCGACACAATCAATAAAGCGAGTTTAAAGGACGAAGCGGGCGCACCGCTGCCGGTTTACGAGGGCAACAAGCAGCAGGTCATCTCCCTCAACAAGCAGGGTGACACGGTGACGGTCACGTTCGACTGGACAGCCCAGCCGGGCTCGAAGAAGCTGGTCGCCGCCCTGAACACGTTCTACCCGGACATCATGAACCCGAAGCTGGTGCGGTACTACCCCGAACTGACCGAAAAGAACAACGTGGTGTCCGTCAATATCGAGGTTGAGGGCCTGCACGACGTCAAGGCCACCCTCCTGCCCGCCAAGACTGTCTGGAAGACGCTCCCCGGGCGGGACGTGAAGATAATCGTAACCGGCAGGGCGACCAGGAAGGACGACAGCAGCGGTGAGATCCCGGTGAGGTTCACGGTGAGCGGCCCGGGCGGGCCCGTAACGAAGACGGTGCGGCTCGGACCGAAGGACAGCGAGAGGACGATTTACACCTTCACCACGTCCACCCCGGGGACGTACAGGTTCCGTGCGGAAGCGTGGCCGGCGGACGGCTCCTGGGAGGACGCCTACCCGCCGGACAACGTGGCCGAGACCACGGTGAGGGTGGAGGTCGTGCAACTGCCGCCGAAGGACAGCAAGATCCATGCGGAGTTGATTGGGGATTAGATTGTAGATCTGGTTCAGGGGCCGGGGTTGACCCGGCCCTGTCGTTTTTCAGAAGAGTTTTCGTGTGCTGCTAAATTCCCACCTGTATTTTGTACCGGTTTGCGAAAAGAAGGAGGTGGCAACAAAGGAGTTGATTATTTTCCGACCCATATACAACCTCTGGTTCAGGTTTGCCAAAAAAAGAATTCTGGAAACCCAAAGCGTTTACGAATACGGCTATGCGGATTTTAGAGTATCGTCGCTTTTCACCTCCATAACCGCCGTAATAGGCGGTCTAATGTTTTACCCATATTATCTGAGAGGGGATATTGGGAATTATGAAGCTTTTTTGCTCATGCTGGTATTTGTTGTAATCAAGTTTGGCTTAACGCATATTGTGGGCATATCACTTCAAGAAACTGTGTTTATTTTGGACTTGCCCAGTCATTTAAAAGGGAGGGTTGTTTATGGTTGTTATAATTTCGCCAAGAAAGAAGCGGTAGAAAAGAAAGACAATCAAAATAGCGCGGACAATATTGGCAAACAAAAACGAAACGTTTTTCTTTCTGTATGTAGGTTTGTAAACCATGCGTTCAAACTCACAATAGCCCAATTTTTTAGCAAAACAATAAAGACCGATGGCAGCTTGTCTCATATCTGTAAAAGCGGAAATCGGGATCATATTAGTCACGAACGAATTGAGGTTGGCGAAAGAAAAACCCAACAGAACTATTTTGCAAACACCGGCAGCGTGGCCAGCAAAAAAATAGAATATCCCGAAAAAGACAGCATTTGCCACTGGTCCTCCAATAAAGGGAAGGAACAGCCGTGGACCGAATGGAGAAGGCATTTCTGGCTTTGTGAATCTTGTACAGTTTCCACCATCGGGGAACAAGCGAAACCTGAATATGGCATTTCTTACTTTGATGGAAAAAAGAACCCGGCTACTTCCCACATTAACCCCAGTGACAGGAATTCCCAGGGAGAAGTACACACAAGCATGGCCAATTTCGTGCAAAAAGATCGCAAGGTAATGGCCCATCAACATGGAAACGATAAATGCCAGTATTTCCACCACTTAATTAATCAACTCCCTGTGGAAAAACTGCGCTTCGGAACAAAGCTGTTAATTATTATCAGTTCTCCCGTTTGGCTCATCCACCTGCTCTTTGACAAAAGGGACTTAAGGATAATCGACACTGTGAAATACAGAGACTGGGAAGCTGACCATTTCGGGAAAATATGTTTTGACCCCCGCATGCCGAGGGAGATGGAAAAAGATATTGCAATTAACGAAACAGTTACCAGCGCCATCGGGTTTTGCTCAGCGTTTTTGGTATTGATGGCGTTAAAGTAAAATACCGCGGCTGGGTCTGCGGCCTGCCGACGGAAACCACGAAACTGGTGGGTGTTGCAGACGCAGACGGCAAGCGGGTCGGCCGGTTCAGCCCAAGGAAAGTCAGGTTGCTGGTGCGGTCTACAGGGTTTTCCTGGAAGGAGATGAATGGCCGCATTACTCCCCCGGTTGAAACCGGGGGAATCCTGCGGCTGAGATCTTTAACATCGGGAAGTTTTTTCTCCGGACACGAGATTTTCTGTTTACTGCCGAATCCCACCTGTATTGGTACCATTTTGCGAAAAGGAGGTGACGAGAGCAAAGGTGTTCCCGGTAAACAAGATGACGTTTAAAGTTCTCGCTATTTACTTTAAAAAGAAAATCGCCAAGCTGAAAAAAGGCCGTCCGCGTCTCTATTTTGATATCTTGCATGGAGAATGCATAATCCTGCCTGACGTTGTGATCTGGACCGGCTACGGTTTGTACCTGGCGGCCATGCTTTTTGCGGCATGGCAGGACGGGTGGGAGCCGGCTCCGGTTGTCAGGGCGCTAACGGTAGGCGGGTGGTTGCTGTTTTTCCATCTTGCCGTTGTTGCCTTTTACCTTGCTTACCTGGTATGGAAGGATTTAGTACGAGAGCGTCGAAATGAGTGGGTAGACCTGTCGTGGGGCGAGATCCGGCGAGGTGAGTTTGATTTTGAGAGGTGGTGCCGTTAGTGGCCGGGCTGACTCTCGCGGCGCTTTTGTTTTTATTGATGATATATGTTCCGGGCAGTGTAGCACTGGGTGTAGCCGGAAGACGGCGGACGGAACGATCATTGTCAGATGTTTTAACCACCGGCTCCGGTGTATTTGTAATAGCTCTCGGGATTATGGGAGCCCTACAACTCGCCGGTCGTTCCGGCATTTTCGAGCGTTTTATGAATACAATCATGGCCGCCAGCGGGGTTGTGCAGGTGAAGCCGAGCCCCGAGGCCATGTTAATAATGTTTTCGGTCGAATACACGGTGGCATTTATTTTGGGGTGGGTAGAACTGCTCATGGTAACCGGCAGGCCATGGGACCAGCGCGGGTCGGTGGTAAAAGTAAAACCGGGTGATTCGCTGTTGGAAACGCTGATTGCGTACCGTAAAGCCGGATTGCGGCCGGACGTGGTTATTCATCTGAAAGATGGCCACAAGGTGGAAGGTGAATGCCTCCGTTACAACTGGAATGGGAAAACGGCATTTCTGGTCAGGGACGCGGATAACCCGGAAAAACAGATATGGGTCGGTCTGGACGAGGTTGTTAGGATTGAATTTGTCAATCTTAACATTGTGGAGATTGCGGAAAGAGATAAAGAAAAGTCCCTGGAGTTATTGCGAAAAATAGCAGCTCATAAAAAGGTGTTGAACTGGATGTCCCCTGGTTACGGGGACGAAGTGTATGAAGGGAAAATCCGGGCAATTAAGAACAACCCGGGTAAGTTAGAGCGGGAAGGTTTGTAGTCCTCCCGCTCTAACTTTTTTCTGGACGAAAATCTCGGGGGGTGGGTGTATGACAGTCGTTATGATCTTCCTAACCGCTCTGTGTGGGGTGTATTTAAGCTGGGTAGCTGTACTGTGGTTAAAAGGGTTTCTTATGCCAGGCGCACATCCGGGAATCATAGTCCTGATACTGGTTTACGGCTATGTTTTGTGGAACGCCAAAGAAGAATTGTGGGAAGGGAAGGAACCCTTCTGGTTCAACCTGCTCGTTCCCCGGAACAGCATTTTGCTGCTTTGAATATCGGGAAGTTTTTCATGCGGGCACCCGGAAATGGAAAGAAATTCTTGCGGGCAGGTGATGTTGCATGGTATAATATTAACAGCAATGCAGTTGAAGGGAATGATAGCAATGCATATAGTCAATGTAACAGATATCCGGCAAAACGCCAGCAAAATAATTACCCGGGTGGTTGAATCCGGTGAACCAGCAGTGGTTCTGCAAAGGTCAAAGCCAGTCGTTTATATTGTTGGGGCTTCCGCTTATGAAGAAATGCTGAGAAAACTTGAGGCGGCAGAAAATTTGTTCCGGGTGGCCGAAACGAAAAACACCCTGCAGGAAATCACCAGGCTGAGGGAAAAAATGGCCCGGAGGGGCAAGCAGCAGGACTCTGTACCCCTTATCCGGGAGTTGCGGGAGGGCAGGGTACGTTGAGCCGCTACGTATGCCTGGACAGCAGCGTACTGATCAAGCTCCTCACCTGGGAAGAAGGGAGTGATGCCGCAGCGTTCCTGATGGAACGCATTATTGAATCCGGACGGACAATAGTATTGCCCGCTTTTGCCTGGGCCGAGGTGGGCAGTGTATTGCGCCAGAAAGCCAGGAGAAAAGAAATAACCCCGGAGGAAGCGGAAGAAGCCTGGCGCATGTTCGGCCGGTTGAAGATAATAACCTACCTGGAAAATGAGAGGGTGTCGGCTGCGGCCTGGGACATCGCCGTAAAAGAAAACCTCCCCACGCTTTACGACGCCGCATACCTGGCGGTGGCAGAGATAGCCGCACAACAATCCGAGGGGGGTGTTTGTGAGTTCTGGACCGCCGATGAAAGGCTGGTGAACACGCTGGGCGGAAGGAAGAAATATGTGAGGTTGCTCCGGGGCGTCCAGCCGTAATGGGAAGGAAAGAGAGGAGCATGATTACCGGCTTCAGTTGACCAGTTAGTCGATCATCGTTAACCTGTAAATACATAAAGGAGGTTACCTATGAAAATCAAGCGGATGTGGAGAAAGGGCCTTTTAATACTCACCGTAACCGTACTGGCGCTCACGCTGTTTGCCACCGTGGGGTGGACGGGGGATGAAGACGTGGAGTATATGCGGTGGAACGGCCCGCCCGTTGATAGTCTCACCCCCATCAAGTACCGTATGGGCAGCAAGATAGTCATAATGGAATTTCCCGACATTGAAAAATATGCATGGAGACTTGGGGCAGGAATGGGCGAGAGATACCCGGCAGAGGAGGTTCTTGAAGTTAACGGGGTGCCCTGGCAGGACTCACCCTATGCGGAAGTAATCAAGGAAAACCTGACCTTTTACGGTGAAAGCGGCAGTTATTTCGCCCGCCACCCCGAGTTGATGGAGATTGTCCTTGACAAGCGGTTCAACGGTAAGGGAGCGGAGGTCTGGAAGCTTTTCAGCCAGGGCAAGTCCGTAGCCGAGATCAAGCAGATACTGCTGGGCGGCAGTGAAAAGAAGCAGCCCGGAACCGGGTCTTCGAATGAGAAGCCTTCCCCGGAAGAACTGCCCCCGCCGGAACCCGGGGAAGTCTCCGTGGTGCTTTATTTGAACCAGAAGGACTATTCCGTTGCCCGCGAAGGTACCTGGCACAGGGCCAGCCTGGACGCGGCACCGGTTTACCAAAACGGGAGGACCCTGGTGCCTCTGCGCGGGGTGATGGAGCAGTTCGGTGCGGATGTGAAATGGCTGCCCGAAAGCAAGCAAATCAAGGTGCAGCTCGGGGACAGGGAAGTGGTGCTGACCCTCGGCTCCACCGAAGCCCAGGTCAACGGGCGGGCGGCAAAACTTGACGTACCGGCAAAGGTGGTTAACGGCAGGACCCTCATCCCCCTGCGCTTCGTCTCGGAACAGATCGGCATGGATGTGGTCTGGGAAGCAAAAACGCAGAGCATCACCATAAAGCAAAAACAAAAGTAAAAGAGCAGCTACAACCGGCAACCCTGCCCGGATCGGGCAGGGTTCATATATTTTTTGGAGGCGGCTGCCGGTAAAGAGAAGGGAGGGATGGATAAAAAATAGCGGCTGAATTTATCTGGAGTCTGCAGCGAAAAAATCGAGCAAGAAAAGAGGTGATCTTTTACGTATGAGGAAAGGGAGGCAGCGCGTAACGGCGCTGGTAATCCTGGTGGCGTTCCTGTTAACCCTGTACCCGGCGGGGCCGCCCGCCTACGGCTGGTCCGACTCCGGCCTGCCGTGTAAGAAGGGAACAGTAGTAAACATTTCTAATTTTGTTCCGGTCATGGCCAACTACATCGGTGTCTGGGACGTCCAGATCAGCGGGGCCGTGAGCGGGTCCGGTAAAACAGCATACTTCAACACTTTTGACAACGGGGGCGGTTTGGGCTACAACTTCGTATCCAGCAGCAGCTACACCACCGCCGCGAGGGAGCTGAACGGCAACCCGTCGTTCGTCACCAGCAGGATCGGCTCCTACGAGTCGACGATCAGCTGGGGTTCCGGCTCCCAAAAGCGGACCTACATCCGAGATTTTGCCGAGTTGTGCGGTGCTGTGGTTACGGGCTTCAGCCAGGGCGTCGTGTACGTAATGACCACCCCGTACCCCAGCGCCCGGATCAGTCCCCCCTCCACCGCCAAAGCCGGGGAGCAGGTGAAAATCGCCATCAGCGGCACGTCATTCGTCCACTCCAGCAACCAGTACCAGTCAATCACCTACAAATTCTACGTTGACTCCGGCCTGGTGGACAGCGGTTCGGGAACCAAGAGCTTTTCCAAGCAGGTATCGCACACCTTCCCGACCGCCAAAACCTACACGCTGAAGCTTGAAGTGACGGACGGGGTTGGGCGCACCACCACGACAACCGAAACAATCAGCGTCCAGGCCGGGGCAAAGCCGCCTGCGCCTCCGCCGGGGGGGAACATGCCGCCGGTGGCCGATTTCGAGCTGCCACCCAGCGCGGAAGTCAATGAGCCGGTAAACGTGCGGGACCGTTCGGTGGACTACGACGGTACCATCACCAAATGGGAATGGAGCGTCAGCCCCTCCTCTTATACCGGCACGCTCGGCAACACGGGCGGCACACTGAAGTTTACCCAGAAGGGCACGTACACCGTGAAGCTGACCGTAACGGACAACAAAGGGGCGAAGGGCGAGTGCACCAAATATATCGCCATCGGTGAATCCCTGCCGCCTCCACCTCCGCCGGAACCGCCGGAACCGGAGAACAAACCCCCGGTAGCGCGCTTCTCCATGCCGTCCGAGTGCGGCCCGGGACAGACCGTTAACGTCACCAACCGGTCCTACGACCCCGACGGGTACATTGTGGAAGTGAAATGGCGTATAAGTCCCTCCACGGACGTGGAAGAAAACCTGGGCGATGACGGTGGGACCCTGGTGTTCCACAAACTCGGGACGTACACGGTCAAACTGACCGTTACCGATGACAGGGGCGACAGTGACTCCACGGAGGAAGAAATAGAAGTCGTCAACCAGCCGCCTAGGGCCAGGATCGTCGTCCCGGATAAAATCGTTCAGGGCGATGACGTAACCATCCGCAGCGCCTCCCGCGACCCGGACGGGGAGATCGTCAAGCTCACCTGGTCCGTGACCCCGGCTGAAAACGTGGTCGGGGAACTGGAAGGGGAGGAAAGCACGGTATACTTCGATAAGGAAGGGCAGTACAAAATTGCCCTGACCGTCGAGGACAACTGGGGGGCCACGGACACCGATGAAGTTACGGTGACCGTGGAACCGGCGATACCGCAGGCTTTCTTTACGGATGAAGGAGCCTACAAACAGAACCGCAGGATTGTCCTCACCGAAGCGGGGCAGTCTTCGGCCAGGTACCCCATCATCAAAGAACAGGACGAGTGGGAGATCCTCCCGGCGGGCAACGGCGCGACGTCCGAGGCCATCAAGGTCAAGGACGTGTCGCCGGACAAAAAAGAGGTGCTGTTCAAGACACCCGGTACCTACAAGGTCAGGCTCCGGGTAACCAACACCGCCGGTCACACTTCGGAATGGTACGAGCGGACGCTGGACATCCGGCCGGATGAGCCGCCCGTGGCGGACTTCGTGGTACAGCAGGCTTACCTGCGCGACCCCGCCATCGGGAAGAAGGCCACCGTCGAGGTCAGGGACACGTCCTACTCCCCGGACGGAGATATAATTGCCCACCGGACCTGGAAGTACCGTTACGACAGCAACAACGACGGGAACTTCGAGGACGAGCAGTGGGTGGTGTTCAGCGACGGCAACGAGATGTCCCCCAGCTTCCAAACCGACCAGGTCGGCAAGTACCAGATCGAGTTGGAAGTGACGGAGGGATTTGGTGAGGACACCCTTACGGAGTTTGTATCGGCGGAAGACTATCTAAAGGCCGATACGTCCTCCAAACCCCTGGATGAGAAAAAGACCGAAGTCATCAATATCCGCCCGTCCGTAGGGTTTGACGTGCTGCGGAAGAAGAAGGCGGATATCATTTTTACGGTAGGCAACACCCAGGGGACCGGGTTTGATGCGGCCATCGTACAGAACCTTGATGGGCTTATCAACCAGTACTTGAAACCGGAGCTTGAGGCAAACAACGTCGATTACCAGATAAGCTCGGTTCAGGCGCAAAGCATGACAATGCAGGATACATTCAATTGGCAGGCCTACGATCATGTAGGTCGTTGGGGGGAAGACACCGGTGGCTACTATACAGGGCAGAACCACATAATCATAGTAGGCAAGGATGTATATTTCTACGGTTACGGTAGGCCGGCTTTCAAGGATTTCCTGTTCATGCCGGACAACACTTCGGGTAAGAAGACGTTTACTTTCGATCTCTCGGAGAGCGGCATTAACTACCACAGCATGGAGGGCGGCGGCTTCCTCTTCAACAGCAAGATCCAGAACGACATTCTGAGCGGTTATGTCATCCTGTTCGCGCAGGCGGGCATAGAGCTGTACGAAATCCCCGGGGTTAACGTAAACTCCTTCCACAACGAGCAGTATTACCTATTGGCCAATGCCCCCTATGCGAACAAGATAGGGACGTTCCCAAAGGCGCTTAAGGGCGACCATAGCATCAAGATCGAGGCAACGCCGGACAGACTGGATCTCTGGGATAACGGGAGTAAGGTTATTGACGGGTTTGCTTTGCCGCATCAGTACGGCAATGGTTTCGGTCCGATTGCCAGCTATGCTCCGCACGATTGCGACATGCTGTCCTGGTTCACCTTCAAGAACCTCGTTATGACGGTTACGAGCGGCAAAACCCTCGATGAGGTTCTCCAGGGCCAGGTCATATGGCGGGACGATGCTGCACACTTTCTGGTCAACATTAGCGCTGTTCCCTATCCGGAATTCAACGATCCGGTTAAGGCTGCATACATTTACTCGCAGCTTTTGAACGACCGGGTTGACTTTTCCGTGCTGGGCAGTACCGCCAACCAGGCGCAGGCCATGAACATAATCGCCCGTAACGACGGACAGGGGACGTTCATCCTGAACAGCAACCGGAATACGGCCATGCAGCAGTTGACGAGCTATATCATCAACAAACTGAACAGCCTTTACCCGCCGGTGGAAAACTACGTCCTGCTGAACGAAGAAGTTTACTACAAAACCTACTACAACGACCCCGAAGAAGACCCCAAAATGGCCGAGCGATGGAAGTACAGCCACGACCCGACCTATTTCGAGAACAGCCTTGGCCTGGCCCCGTTCCACGAGCAGTGGCTGCCCGCTCCGGTATACCGGTTTGATAAGGTAGGCGAGTTCGTCACGACGTTCCAGGCGCGGGACAACCCCAAGGATGACGACCGCTTCGACGAATACCGCCTGTGGTCGTACATGCCGGCGGAAAGCCTGCACCTGTACGTGCACAGGAGACCGGTGGCCATGTTCGGGGTCAGTTTGACGCCCGTAGGGAGTGGAACGCAGCAGTATACCATAACGGAGGATTTTGAGGATACCGGTTACAACTTCAGCTTCAGCGGCGACTGGGTAAGAAGCACAAATCAGCGTCACGGCGGTTCCTACTCGTTTAAAAGCAATAGCATAGGCCACAGTCAAACGACAAGCACCCAGTTCAATGTCACAATACCATCCGGCGCAACGGACGGGCGCATATCGTTCTGGCACCTGGTGAAGTCGGAGGCCAATTATGATTTCCTCAGAATTTACATTGACGGTAACAGAGTCGTCAACCGCTCAGGGGATGGTAGCTGGCTATACTATGAACAGGCTTTACCCACGGGTGAGCATACAGTAAAATTCGAGTACACCAAGGACGGCAGTGTAAGCAGCTACGATGACAGCGCCTATGTCGATGATATAGTGGTTTCGTACAAGCAGAACACCGTATCCTACTACACAACCAGCTTTACCAGCGACGCCTACGACCTGGACCACATATCACTGCCCAACAAGGGGATTGTCGAGCACAGGTGGTCCTGGCGGCCTGCCACCAGCCCGACCTGGAACAGCGGCAGGCCCACAACGCTGGCTAAAGACAACGATTACCTGATCAAGTACGAGGTCAAGGACATGGAGGGCGTGTGGTCGTTCCCCGTGATCAAGCTCGTCAGCACGCGGAACGTGAACATGGCCCCGGTGGCCCAGTTCACGGTCAAGCCGAACCCGGCAGTGGTCAACAAAACGGTGACCATCACCGATATGTCCTACGACCCCAATGGTGATCCAATCACCCAGCGGCAGTGGCGCGTCAGGCCGCCGGGAGGTGCCTGGAGCAGCCCAACGAGCACGCCGCCGACGAGGTTCGGTACCGTGGGCGAGTGGACAATCGAGCTGAAAGTCAGCGACGGCTCGTTATGGTCCGAACCGTTCTACCAGACGGTGCAGGTCATCCCCGACAACACGCCGCCCGTGGCCCGGTTCACGGTGCAGCCGAACCCGGTCTATGACTGCGACCCGGTAACCTACACCGACACGTCGTACGAACCGGACGGCGACCCCATCGTAGCCCGCGAGTGGCGCATCAGGAAGGACGGCGGGGCGTGGCAATACTTCACCAACCCGCCCACCGTGTTTGAAAATGTGGGTGGGGCCGGAGTCTACGACATCGAGCTGAGGGTGCAGGACCAGCCCAGACTGCCCCAGTTGGAGCCCAAATGGTCCGATTGGTACCGGCAGACACTGACCGTGCTGGACAGCTTCAGGGTTATAGGGAGCATAGAACCCAACCCCGGGGAAAGAGGCAGAAATGTCACCATAAGGGCGTCGGCGGTAAGGATCTCGAACGGGCAGCCGGTGGAAATCGACAGGATGAAGGTAATCATTCCCCTGCCGCAGAAGCCCGACGGCAGTGCCGCCCTGCCGCCCGGTGGCTCATCCCACGAAGCCTGGATGACCTACAACCCCGCGGACAAAACCTGGTCCTACACCTACACGATACCGGAGCGCACGGTGCACGGCCGCTGGCCGGACGACGGCACCTACCTGGTCAAGGTGGTCGGGTACCGCAACGGTACGGCCAAGGAAGACGTGATGCTGCTGGAGATAAAAGGACACATCCAGAGAAGGTTGATCATCAGGACGCTGTCCTGGTAGCAGTGCCTGGTAAAACCCCCTCTCCTCCGAGAGGGGGCTCTTTTTTTCAGGGGGTGATGCTCATACGGGAAGAAAATATTCTCTCGCCTGGCCGCGACCGACGTGGCTCGGTTGTGGTTGAATTCGGGCTGGTCGCGCCGCTGTTCGTCGCCATGGTCATTTTCCTGCTGGTCCTGGGCCTCTGGCTGTACAACAGCTCGGTGGCCGCCCAGGCCGCACGCCTGGCCGCTCACCACCTGGCCGTGACCGGGGACGCCCGGGAGTCCCGCGACCAGGCCTTACGGCACCTCAGAACGGTGTCCATAGCAACGGAGGGCATGGACGTGGCCGTATGGAGGGACGGGGACACGGCCCGGGCGCAGGCGAACCTGTCCATGAAAAACTTTTACCCGGGCCTGCCCAAACTGCTCGGAGGGGGCGGGTGGAACGGCCCCATAAAAATTCAGCGGAAGGTGGGGTGTGTCATTGAGTACAGGTTCAGGAATCCCTCCGAATTCAACTGACCGTGGTCGCAAACATCTTCACGGTGATGCAAAAGGGGTGATCCTGGTTGAATTTGCCGCCGCGTCCCTGGTGCTGATCATCCTGTTCCTGGGGATGATAACCCTCTGGGGCGTGCTGAACGACTACGCCAATATAAACAAGGTGTGCCGAGAGGGAGCCCGGGAAGCGGTTCTCACCGGGAGTGAGTACGCCGGTTACCGGAAGGCCCTGGAGGTGGCCTGGGTGTGGGGCCTCAAGCCCGAGCGGCTGTCGGTGGAATTCTACCCGGACAGCGGGGGTAACAGGCGGCTGGTGACCTGCGTGGCAACCTACCGGGCGCCCCTTTTCTCCCGGAACTTTCCAGCCCTGGCCGGTAAAGGCGGTCTTGACGAGGTGACCTTGAGAAGCGAGGCCACATTCGGGTGGTGGGACTTCTCATGATCCGCAACCTGTTGAGTGACGAACGGGGGAGCATACTGCCCGTAGTGGCCATGGTGGTGGCCGTAGCTTTCACCCTGGCGGCCATCGCCCTTGACTTCGCCCGGTACAAGGCGGCCTCGGAGAAACTCCAGACGGCGGACGACGCGGCCGCCCTGGCCGCGGCCATGACCGCCGACCGCTACGTTACCCTGGAGATAGACATGGGCGAGTACACCACCTGCTGCGGGGATGAAGAATGCGACCCCTGCTGCAGGTCCTGCGGCACGACCGTGGTCTCGGGCCTGGAAAGGGATCTCATCGACAACGGCGGCTGGGAGAAATACTGCTGCGACTGCGGCGGGTGCTCCTACACCATACTGGACCGCTGGGTGGAGTTCAGGGGATCCAAAGCCTTTACCGCCGCCGAGACCATGTTCGAGCTCAACCGCCCGGCGGAGATGGACGCCGCACAAGGGGGTGACGCGAGGATAACCGGGATAACCGTCTACGACGACAGGCACAGCCCGTACTACCCGTCCGTGGTCGTCAGGACTTTCGGCCGGGTGAAGACCCTGGCGCTGAACTTCCTGGACAGGTTTGCGCCGGGCAACTTCGATTACCTGTCCGCAAACCGGTGCGGCCAGGGGGGGGACGTTTTACTACGACCTCAACGGAAGGTGGCACCGGGCGGCTGAAGATGCATGCAATTAATTACCGAAAGAAAGGGTGGTGCCCTTGCAGGGGTTGATCAGCGGGAGCTTTTTCGTGGCGGCCTCAATTTTTCTCGCCGTCAGGGGCTCCCCGGACGTGGTGACCGCCGGGGCCGTCCTGGGGAGCGCCCTGTGCGCCGGGTTCGTCTCGTCGAAACAGCACCTGAAGGCCGTGCTCCTCGGAACTGTCCTGGTGGCGGTTTCCCTGGTCCTGCAGTCAATTGCCGGCCGCTGTACCACATGCATTCAGGCGGACATGCTCCTGGCCGCCGGGGTGGTGACCTCATCCGTAGCGGCGGGAGGGCACAGGTTCCGGGTGGTGAGCGGGGTGCTGGCGGCGGTTCTGGTTGCCGCCCTGATGTTCTGGGGCCCGGCACCCGGGCAGGGCGGCTTCAGTCAGGAAACGTTCGGCAGGTACATCGCGGTCGAACAGGGCGGGAAAACCGTCAAACTCGATACGGCCCTTAAACCCGTCCTGCTATTTTCCCCGGAGTGTCCCGCCTGCCGGGATGCTTTGAAGCAGTTGATCGGCAGGGACCCGGCGGGGAAGGGATGGCAGCCCGTAATCGCGCAGGGCGACCCGGCTGAAGCGGAACGCACACTCAAAGGCATGGGCTACACCGGGGAAATTTCCCTCTTCCGGTGGAGGGGTCCGGTACCCGTCATGGTCTGGACGGAGGACGGCAGGACCTGGAGCACCCACAGCGTGCGGGAAATGCTGGAGGTGGTGCCCGTTGAGCCTTGAGGTGTGCAGCCTGATCAACTTCTCGTCGGCCCTGGCCGCATCCGCAATGGCCGCCGCCGGCCGGCCGTCGCTGGCGGTGCTGTTCCTGGTCGTCCTGGCCCTGGCCAACGGCGGTTTCTACCTCTTCTTGAAGAGGAAACCGGCAAAAATCAGGGAATTTGCCTCCCTGGCGGAGGAGGCGGAAACCCTGAGACGGCAGTTGGTGGAAATGGAATCGGCCCAGTGGACCAGGGCGGCGCGGGTTGCGGAGCGTACCGCGCCCCTGGTTTTCTCGTCGGCCAGCGACAAACTTACCGGGGCCGCTACCCGCAGGAGATTTGAGGTATGCTTGAACTCCATGATGGCCTCCACGAGGCCTTTTTCGGTGTTGTTCCTGGACATCGATTATTTTAAGAAGGTCAACGACACCTACGGGCATCGGGCCGGGGACGACGTGCTGCGGGGATTCGCCCGCACGGTGTCCCGTTGCCTGCGGCCGGAAGACCTGCTGGCCCGTTACGGCGGCGAAGAGTTTGTAGTCCTTTGCCGGTCGGACCCGGCCGGTGCGGGTAAAGTGGCGGAACGGATACGCGAAGCAGTGGCCGCCCGGCCCTTTGAGACCTGTGCCGGGCCGGTGGCGGTGACCTGCAGCGTCGGGGTCGCCGGGCGCACGCAGCAGGACAGCATGGAAACCCTGCTGGAACGCGCCGACAGGGCGCTGTACGCCGCCAAAAACAGTGGCCGCAACAAAGTGGTAATAGCTGGAGAAAACTGAACAGGGAGGGAATGTTGGATGCCTGAACTGCCGAAGCTCAGTCTCAAAAAGAAGAACACTTCCTTCTGGGTGGCCGTGCTGCTGAGCCTGGCCGCCGCCTTCTCGCTCTACGCTACCTTTCACCTGGTCTACCGTCCCGTCGGAGTGGTAATGGTGGCCAGAGAAGTTCGACCGGGGGAACAGATCCGGAAAGACGCACTCAGGGAGGGCACGGTATTCGCCGGCGACCTCGCCCCCGGAGCCGTCAGGTCGCTTGATGCGGCTGTAGGGAAATATGCCGCCTCGTCGTTGTATCCCGGGGAACAGCTCATCGCGGACCGGCTGGTGCAGGACCCGGATAAGGCGACGGGGGCTTTCAGCTACCTCCAGCCCGACGAGACATACGTCGGCTTCAATTCGGAAGAAGCCCGCTGGCCCAAGGGCATTAAAGAAGGGGACACCGTCACGGCGGTAGCCGTGATGGACACCGGGGCGCGGATCGTCGGCACGAGGCTCAAGGTCATCGGTACCGACAAACCCGTTCCCGTGCTGGGGCAGGTGCAGGTGATGAAGCAGGCCGTACCGGACAACGCTTCCACCATCACCATCGCCGTGCCGCGCAACCTGGTTGCCGAGCTGTTGTACGCGAAAGCCCGGGCGAAGGCTTTCTATCTCCTGCCGGAACATCCCAAACTGGTATTCCGGGAAGAGGGGGAAACCGTTTCGGCTGAAAGCAAACCCGGGCCGCAGAAACAGTAGGGGGGATGCCGGTTGGAATTTCACGACCTTCTCAAGCGGGTCAGGTACCGCGTGGTGAAAAAATGCGGGGATTTGTTCCTGCAGGACTGTGAAGACCGTACCAGGCAGGAGGAAGTGATCAGGAAAGAGGTCAGGGAGCTGGTGGGGCGGAAGGATACCGGCCTGGAGAAGGAGGTCATCTCCTACCTCATCGGCCTCGGGCCGGTGGAACGGTTCCTGGAGGAACCGGACGTAAACGAGATAATGATCAATAAAAGGAACGAAATCTGGATCGAACGCGCCGGGAGCAAAATGGAGCGGGTGGACGTGGAGTTCGAGAGCGATGAGGAGTTGCTGACGTTCGTCCACCGCATAGTGCACCGGTGCGGCCGCCGGGTGAACTTCAACAAACCGCTGGTGGACGCCCGGCTACCCGACGGGTCGCGGGTGAACGCGGTGGTGCCGCCTTCGGCGCCCAACCCGGTGGTCACCATCAGGAGGTTCGTGGTCAAGTATTTCTCCGAGGAAGACCTGATCGCCCAGGGGTACATGAACCGGGAGATGGCCGACTTCTTCCGGTACGCCGTCCGGGGCAGGCTGAACATCATCGTGTGCGGGGCCACCGGTTCCGGCAAGACCACCTTCCTGCGCCTCCTGGCCAGCCACATTCCGGAGAATGAAAGGCTCATTGTCATTGAAGACACCCGGGAGCTGGCCCTGGACCACCCCCACGTGGTGTCCCTCGAGGCGTGCGAAAAGGCCAGCATATACGAACTGATGGTCAACGCCCTGCGCATGAGGCCCAGCCGGATCATCCTGGGTGAGGTGCGGGGCGCCGAGGCCTTCGAGCTCCTCCAGGCCATGGGCACGGGTCACGAGGGGAGCCTCACGTCGCTGCACACCAATTTCGGCAAAATGGAAGCCATACACCGGCTGGTCAGGGCCATGATCCGGGTGGGCGGTATGACCGCCGAAGACCTGATCGCCCAGATTTCGGAGACGGTGGACATGACCGTGTTCATCAAGAAGTTTCCCGACGGCAGGCGGAGGATCACCCACGTCACCGAGGTGCGGAGCGAAAACGGCCGGCCCGTGTTCAACGACATCTACCGGTACGACTACGCGGGCGCGAAACACGTGGCCGTGGGGAGGCTGAGCGACGAACTGCTGGAGCGCATGCGGGAAAATCTCCTGGGCGAGCCCCTTCCCGCCATCGCCCCCTTCGGGAAAAAGCAGGAAGGGGGGAAAACATGCCTGTCATTGCATGCGCTTTGATGGCAATAGCGTTTCTGGCCTGGTATGTGGCGCTTAAAAAAGAAAACCCGGTTGCTTCCGGGGTGAGGGGCCTGCTGGCCCGGGCGGAAGCCGAAAGTGAGGCCATATTCCTTATTCCCGGGGGAAAGAAGGACACCGGCTGGAAGCTGCACCGGCTGGGGGTGAAGATTGGCTACCGCACTTTTCTCCTCCTGGCCGGCACGGCGGGAGCCTTCCTGGCGGTGGTGTCCCTTGTCGCCCTCAAAAACCCGTTCCTGGCGGTTGTGTCCTTCGTCCTGACCCTGGCCTTCGCCCACGGCCAGGTTGACGTGCTGTACCGGAAACGCAAAGCGGTGATCGACGAACAGGCCGAGGTCGCCCTGCAGATGCTGGCCGGGCTTTACCAGGTTACCGGGGATCTGGTGGACTCCCTCAAAAAGGTGAGCCAGGGCACCGCCTCCCCCCTGAAGGAAGAGCTCCAGCAGGTGGTGGCGGAGTACAACGCCGGTAAAGACCTGGGAACCGCCCTGAAAGACTTTGCGGAGCGGGCCGACAACCGGGACATAGAGCTGTTCGTCCAGGGGGTGTCCCTGTCGGAACACTACGGTACCGACACGTCGCAGGTGATCAAGCACATTGCCGAGACCATCCGCAACCGCCTGCTCCTGCGGGACGAACTGAAGGCGGAGACGAGAGGCCAGAGCATGACCATCAACCTGTTTTTACTCCTGGTACCCCTGGCGGCGGCAGGTATCTGGATATTCTCCCCCACCTCCAGGGAAGTGCTCATGAACAGCCTGGCCGGGAAGGTGGTTTTGACAGCGGTGGCTGTTGTCGAGTACGTGGCGTGGTACCTCACCCGCAGGAAAGGGGTGGTGGAAGAACTATGATGGTTCTTTCCTGTGTGCTGGTTTTCATGGCGCTGCTGGCCTGGCTGGTGAGGCGGTTTGCAGGTTTCCCCGGGACGCTGGAAGTCTTCAAAGGGCTCGGCTCCCTGGCGGCATCCCCGCAAAAACTCAAAGAACTCGGAGTCAGGCTGGAAGCGCTGAACATAAAGGTGTCGCCGGAACTGTTCATGGCCTCCCGGTTTGCGGGGGCCCTGGTCCTGGCCGCTGCCGGGGGAGTGGTTATCTGGAAGTCCCCCTTTGCCGGTGCGGGGCTCCTGATCCTGGCCTTCCTGGTCTATAAATTCCCCGAATGGCAGCTCGCCAAATTGGAAAAAGCCCGGAAGGAAGAAATCAGCCGGGAATTCCCGCTCATGGTGGACATGGTCAGGGTATACGCCCGGGCCGCGGACCTCTACCAGGCGCTCAAGATCGTGCCCTATGCCCTGAAAGGGGAACTGGCCAAACAGATGCATGTTTTGAGCGCGGAACTTGAAATTGCCCCCATGGCCGAGGCGCTGGAAAACTTCGCCCACCGCTGCGGGCTCCGCCAGGTGCAGGACTTCGTGGGCGTGGTCCTCCAGGGGATACGCTCCGGCATGGACGTGGACGAGATCCTGCAGCGTTACTCCAGCATGGCCTACGAGCGCAGGGTGACTGAAATAAAGAGGAAGATTAAAACGCAGCCGCTGATCCTCTCCGTCCTGCCCGGGCTGTTGATGTTCAGCCTGATCGTCCTCTGGGTGCTTCCCATGTACACAAACATCATCAACAAGCTCAAAGCTTTCTGAGCAAACCCGCCTTGCGGCGGGTTCTTTTTTTCGGGGGGTATTTCGCGGGGGAAGGAGGGTTGAGGGTGTGTTCGACGCAGCTCCCCCGGCGATTTTTTCATAACCAATCACATAGAGGAGGTCACTGGACATGAAAAACATCTTCAAGCGCTTTTTATCCGACGAGAGGGGCAACGCTTTCATCGAGAACGGCCTGTGGATCATCGTGGTGGTCCTGCTGGTGGCCGGCGCCGGGTACGCCCTGGCCAACCAGGGTATCAAGTCCAAGTTCGACCAGATTCAGAATCAGGTTACCAGCACTCCGGTGCCCAACATCAGCGGCCAATAACAGCAAAAGGGGGGAGGGACGGGGGTGCTTCCCCTGTCCCGGCAGTATGTTCGGTTTACTCAAGCGCATATGGCATGACGAGAGGGGGAGTCACTTTCTCGAGGTCGCCCTGTATATAATCCTGTTCACCCTGGCCGTGGCACCTTTTGTTTCGGGCCTGGCGGGTGAAATCGGGGTGAAAATGCAGGAAATGAGGAACAAGATCGGGCAGGTGGGCGGCCCGTGAGTTTCCGGAAAGATTCCCGGGGTTCCGTCAGCGTCGAGGCCCTGTTCGTCATCGCCATCCTGCTGATGCTGTTCTTTTTTGTCGTAGAAATGGGATTTTTAATGTACGACTGGGCGGTGATAAACCATGCTGCTAGCGCGGCGGCGGTGGAGGCGGCCATGAACGGCCGCTTCTCCGCCGGCATCCGCCAGGCCATGGCGGAACATATAAGGAAAATGACCACAGAAGGCAATGCGATGGGTACCGACGCTTCCGGTACCTCGCCTCCGGGGAGTGTCAACCCGGGGATCATTTACGTCTACGGCACGGATGCGAACATGAACGTCCAGCGGGGCGGGACGATTACCGTGGGGGTGGCGTACCCCTTCCGGTTCAAAACATTCCTTTTCGACGCCCTGGGCCGGTGGCTCACCGGGGAAAACCAGGTTGTCCTGAAAGTTAAAATGACGGCGGTCAGCGAGGTGTATTTTGAGCAATGATCTTATCGAGAGTTGGGCGGGACCAGAAAGGCTTCGCTTCCGTCACCTTTCTGGTCCTGCTGCTGGCCATTATGGCGGTGGGTTCTCTCCTGGCGGATGTGGCCCAACTGTACGCGGTGAAAATAGCCGCAAGACACTATCTCAACCTCTCACTACGGGCGGCGGCGGGCCAGCTGAGTCTGGACGACCTGAAAAACAACCGGATAGTCATAGACGAACCGGCGGCCCGGGACAGGTTTTACGAGGTTCTGCGGGCGAACTTCAAACTTGACGGAACCAACCAGCCTTTGCCCGGTTCCCTGGTGGACGGCCCTGTGGAGGTATGTTATTTCAGGGTGGTCAACAGCGACATGCTTCCCTTCTCCTACACTTTCGGCAGCTATTCCGAAACCATCACGCGCCCGGCGGTGACCGGGATAATCAGGTTTCCGGTAAAAGTTAGTTTCTGGGGGAGGATTATCAGCTCGGGAGTGCCGGACAGTACGGACATGTACGTGCACTCGACCGTTGCGCCGGAACTGATTGCGGAACATTTATAGGGCCGGGTGCCTTGCCCGGCTTCTTTATTTTGAGTCAAAAATGAAAGGAGGATAATCTTTTGCGCCGAGTTTTGATTTTCCTGGTGTTGCTGCTTCTACTTACCGCTCCTGCCCATGCTGAGATCCGGGTGGTGGAACAAGATGATTTGCCAGTCACTGTCGCTGGTTACCGGGTGTTGGACGTGCAGGATGAGCGGGAACTTGCCTGCGTGGAGTCGGTGGTCTGCGAGATCTACCACCTCCAGTCGGTGCTGCCAATCCTTGAAGAAAAGGACTGGTCGGTGTACGTGGTGCGGAAGAGGTGCAATGGACCTGCTGACGCAGCAACGGGGTCTAGCAGTGAAATTGCCGGGCTGGCCGTTCCGGGGAAAGCCTTCATATTTGCCAGCGGAGCGAACGCGAAATACCTCCGGGTGACGGAAGAAAGCGACGTCGGAACGCTGGTTTTTGGAGTGCCTGCCTCTCCTTATCTTTCGGCTTACGCGACGGCTCATGAATTGGGGCACCTGATCCGGTTCGGGTTTCTTTCCGAAGCGGATTTGCAGGAATACGTGGGATTGCGCGGCCTGAAAGGGACGGAAAGGAAGAACCGGTACGACGACCCGGAGGAACTGTTTGCTGAGGACTTCCGCTGGCTCTTCGGCTCGGAGGCGGCTAACCGGGTGGAGTACAGGCCGTCTTATCCGAAACCGGGGGAGAAAGAGCGGGAGTGGATTCTCGGGAAGCTCGGGATGGGCTCCGGGTACCCGTATAAGGAGTATCCGGCTTTTTGTTTTTTTGGATGGAAGTGATGAATCCCGGCCCGTATGACGGGCGCCTAGGCCTGGACGAGTCAGTGGCATGACCGGCTAATTTTAAGGCTTTTTTGGAGGTGAGCGTTCATGCTTAATAAAGTTTTCAGAAATCCGGCTTTGAAAATGACACGGCTACCGCTTGTCGGGCCGACGGGAACAACGCGGAATTGGACGCCGAACTGGCGAAGATGGAGGAAAATGCCCTTTATTACCAGGAGCTTTTCTTTGTCCATATAGAAGCCGTCGGAAGTCCCGATACTTCCGCCTCGCCGGAGGCGGTCCCTTCGGGGTGCACCTAGCGCTTCCTGTGTAGATGGGAAATACAGTTGGATGAAAAATAGTTAGAAGGGGATGCTTACGATGGAAAGAGAAAATGAAATTTTTGCAATGTGTTTAAAGAGAACGCCTAACATTGTAAAATTCGAAACCCGCAGAGATGAATGTAAAGAAATCATTAAATATTTATCTCCTCAGGAGAATATTGGTGTCCCAAACTGAACTTTAACACCCAATCCCAATAAAACCCCGGAAAATCAAGGCTTCCGGGACATAACGAGTTGGCGTGCCACAACATTTTACCTTATTGTGGTAGATATGCTAATTAATGATTATTACATGATTTGGAACTCCTATTCCCAATGCTTTAAAAGCTTGAAAAGCATTTCCTGGTAATTCAGTTCGGCACAAGTATCTTATGCCTTCCAGGGTTAACTCGACAGCTTTTAGATTTTTTAAATCCCTCATGAGATACAAGTATTCAACCTGGCTGCCGGCCAGCTTGAGATACCGGTAAAAAGCCGATTCCAACACCAGCGCCAGAAAACAAACCATGACATGTGCCCTTACCCGGCGGTCTTTCCAGTGGTAGATTGGCCTTAAATCAAGGGTGGATTTTAATTCCCGAAAGGCCCTTTCCACCCGCCAGAGTTCTTTGTATGCCAGGGCTGCCTCTGCGGTGTCCAGTTGGGAGTTGGTCCTGAGAACATACTTACCGTCATAACGGGCATCTTCTTCCAGAGCCTTCTGATCCACGGCAACATTGGCGCCTGATATTTTCAGAAACCTGCTGTAGCCACTGTTTGACAGCATTGATTTAAGACCTTTTTCGTTGAGCTGTTTTTCCAATTTCTTGACAATCTCTTCCCGGGCTTTTCGGTCGTGTTCAGCCTCCATTGGGTTATAGCAGATAATGTAACGATTGGCATCATGCCAGACTTCTTTTACTTTCAAGTTCTCGGCCACTTCTTTATAACGGCCGCCCGTTTTCAACACTTCCGCAACCGCCTGCATCCGGCGCATTTTTACGCCGACGATATATTCGATATGTTCTTTATCCAGCTCATCCAGAAGTGTTGGGCTAACCATTCCCCGGTCGGCTACGAAGATTACCCGCCGGAGCAGAAACCGTGTTCGGGTATCATGGATGACCTTCTTGAAGGTCTCGATGTCGGCAGTATTACCGGGAAAAACCTGGTGAGCCACCGGTATCCCTTCCCGGGTCATAAGCACTCCTACAATAATCTGCACCCGGTCGGAGCGGTGGTCTTTGGAATACCCGTATTCCGCCAGACCTTCGGGACCATTTCCAGTGAAGTAGGTGGAGGTGGTGTCCCAGAAAACCAGATCCAGTTCCAGGTTAAATAGATTTTTCGTTTGCTCAAATAACTCCAGTTCAATGGTTTCCTTATGTAGGATGAGAAAGTCCAGTGCCCGGTAAAAATGGTGTAACTCCAGTTCCTTAAAGGCGGGCCGGTAGATCTCGTTGACCCATTCGTTGACCGCCCGCTTGGACAATGGATCACTGATACGGTTTAGGACCATGGCGTATATGGCTTCATCAAGAGGGCTGGTTATTTCTGTTTTATCAAGAAGGTTTTTGATAATGGCAGCCAGCCCCAGCTTTTCCCACAGGTGCCGGAAGATCAGCTCAGTACCCCATTCTTTTGCCTCTAAAACCATGAGCCTGGCGGCTTCAGCTTGGACCCACCTCTTTTTGGAGAATTTAGCCAGGCTTTCAATAAAACGGTCGAGGCTACCCGACTGGGCATCTTCAATGCGGCCCAGGTTAGCAACAACTTTCTGGCGTACTTTACCGTTTTCGCGAACACCTTCGACTATTTGCAAGTACGTCCTTTTAGTGCCATCTTTATTGGCGAAGGTTTTAGTCCTGACAAACATAGCATAATCATTATAACATGGCAATATTGGATATTCAAAGACAGTAAATGGTATACGTGGCACAACATTTTTTGATATTCCCAATATACATCCTTGATTTTACTGGGTTTTCAAGAGTTGATAGAGCCTAAAACCGGCTTTTACTGTCAAAGTTGAGCCAAAGAATATCCAGTTGGATAATCTCTCGATCAAGTTTCAAGAAATCCCAAAATGCATTAATAAAATCAAAGGCAGATTGAGGGTTAAAGGTTAAAACGTTATATTGTGGATAGCTATTCATTTCTTCTAAAATTTTTTTAAATATAATATTGTCTTTGTGCTTTTTCATTATCTTTGAGATATAATGTTTTGGTAAACGGTTGAATTTCTCTATAATACCTATAATCATTTTAATTTTTGCAATGCCTGTTATTTTGTTATAATGAGTTAGGATTACCTTTATTTGTTCTTTAAAGTCAGAATACATTCTTTCATAAAAACCATGAAATAAAAGGCCTCTTTCTTTTAAAACAGCATCAATTGTGGGGTGAACTGCTATATCGTATATTCTGCTAGCTACAGAGCGTAGTGAAAGTATGTGTTCATCATTAATTCTTCCATCTGAATAATCCCAAATAAATGGATAACGGAGAACTCCGTGGAGGTAGTAATGGCATAACTCATGAGCTATATCCGTCATGTTTATTGGTATAGGAGTTACAATTGTTACAAAATAATCTTTTTCGATTGATATAAATTTGGATGATATAAATTTGGGAATAGGTGTAACCCGAGTAAATGCATAATATTCATTACTAATTGGTTGGTTCAATACCCTAAAATAATCTTCCATGCTGTAAAAATTTAAATATGCATTGGGAATGCTAGACTCTGTTTCTTGCCAAAAGACTTTAAATATTTCAGGGAGACGATCTAATTCCTCCAATACTGAGGAGGAGGATTCTTGCTTTGCAATACTGTTCATTTATTTACCACTCCATTTTTGAGGTTAATGTTTTAGTTCTATTTTCTTTGATAGTAATATATCTGTTTGGTTTTGAATGGGTTCAGGTTTCAGTAAAGAAACTGTTGATTTCTGTATGTACTTTTTCAATATAGAAAGACGAAAACCCTTTTCGGTTTTTGTATACAAAGTTACAAAAATCGTCAAATTATTAACCAAAGGAGGTACCGGAATATGCTTCTGGGTAGTTCGGAGACCAGCGGCTCTGCCATCCTCGCCAAGCGGCTAAGGATGGACTTCATTGCAGAACCTGACTAACGCGAAGACCACGCGGACGCTCCGGGGCGGGCCGTACCGCCGGCGCGTTCCCGTCCTGACCCCCAGGTACTGCTGGAGGCGCTGTGCAGGCTGGTTCTGTGCGGGGAAGTGGACCGCAATACGGCCGGGAGAACGGCGGGGCCGGGCGTGCAGTTCGACGCCCTGCTGGGTTTGTTCGGGAATAGAAAAAGGTAAATGTGTGGTGGTACCTGTGGAGCATGTCCTGACCGAGCGTGAGCGGCAGTTAGCTGAGCTTTTCTTCCGGTGCCTCGTCCAGGCCAGTAAGTACGGGCCGGTAGACGTAGGCGCCTTCATCCACTCTTTCCGGGAATACCTGTACGGCAGTTTCGTACCGCCGGAAAGACAAAGACCCTGGAGACAGTTCAGATGCCTCAATTGCGGCGTAGAGTTTTCCGCCGAAAAAGCGGACCGTATGTTCTGTAGCGCATCCTGTGCGGCTGCGTGGAACAGTAAAAACAGGGCCAGGAAGAGAGCATGATAAGGCCGGGTACCTTTTTTCTTGGGGTGCCCGGCTTTTGCTTTATTAAGAACCTGTAGAAAGGTGGTCTCGTACATGCGCACACTCATTCTCCACCGCCCGGGCCTGCCCGGGTGGCTGGCCGAAATGTTGAAGTACCAGGGGCCGAACAGGCTGGCCGTACAGATGCTGGCCTGGCACGAGACGCTGTATTGTCACGCCATTGCCACGGCGGTGTACGCCGAAGCGGTGGGCCGGGCGCTGGGCTTGCAGGAAAAAGAGCTGGAATGGCTCACCCAGGCTGCATTCTTTCATGACTGCGGCAAGATTACCTGGCCTTCAGCGCTGGTAAGTAAAACCCGTTTGAGCGACGACGACCGGAAGCTGGTTAACGCCCATCCTATAGCGGGGGAGTATTACCTTCGGGAATACTGGCCTGACGTACCGGATCCAGTGTGTCGTGTGGTCAGGGAACACCATGAGAGGCCGGACGGCTCCGGCTACCCGAACGGGCTGAGAAACGGGGAGACACACCCCCTGTCGGTGATAGTTGCTGCAGTGGAAGTCTATACGGCACTCCTGGAGCACCGGCCCTACCGGGACAAAAGTTTCACCCGGGCTGAAGCCCTGGCGGAACTGGAAAAACAGGGGTTTTCGGGGGAGGTGGTCCGGGTGCTGGCGGGCATAAGTAAGGTGGCGGTGGGGAAGGCAGTGGGGAAATAGATAACACTAGTGTTTTATACTAGTGTTATCGGTGTGGTAAAACGGGTGCTTTGAGAAATAGCGCGTTTAACGCGCTTTTTTTGTGACCATTTACCGAAAGGAGCTGGTTTTATGATAGCCATCGACGTTGGCTACAGCCATACTAAGGCCGTGTCTCCAGATCGACGAGTGCTCATACCTTCCGTAGTGGCCCCATACAGCGAACTACCGCTGGCTGAACTATCCCGTAACGGCTCCGGCCACGTGGTTGAAATCCGCAGATTGAACGGCGATACCAAAAACGGCGTTACCAAAAAGTACTTCGTGGGTGAGCTGGCCCTGCGGGAAGGACAGGGGGCGACGTTTACCCTTGACCGGGAGAAACACAGACATCCCAACCACGACATCCTCGTACTGGCAGCCGCCCGGCTCCTGGAGGCCCGGGAGGGTGCTACCCTGGTGGTCGGGCTTCCCGTAGCCTACTACCGCCTGCAGAAGGAAGAACTGCGTAAACAGCTGGAGGCTCTGCACGCGAAGGTGTCTGTAGACGACGGTCCCCTCGCCCGGGTCTCCTTCGGGAAGGTGGTGGTATATCCCCAGGGGGCTGGAGCGCTGTTGACGGCCTCAGACCTGCCGGAGAACAGTCTAATATGCCTCGTGGACGTGGGTTTCAAAACCACGGACTACGTACTGGCTAAGGTGGCCGGTGGTATGGTCGGTCCCGAAGGTGGCGGTTCTGTTGAGTACGGCGTCTTCCAGATGTATGAAACTGTGGCAGCCGCCTTCGGATCCGAGACAGGGGCTCCGCTGGATATGAACGTGGCAGCAGCCGTAGCCGCTCAGGGCAGGGTAACGTTCCGGGGCAGGGAACTGGACCTGACGGCATCGGTGAAGGCGGCACGCGTCAATACCGCCCGGGCCATAGCCGACCGCGTGCTTGCGGCCCTGGGGCAGAAAGGAGACTTCGTGGCGAAGTTCTACCTGGCCGGCGGTGGGGCGGTAGCGTTGCCGGAGCTGACGGATATGTTCCCGGCGGCCGAGGTCCTGCCGGACCCGCAGTGGGCTAACGCGGAAGGATTTTTGAGGGTTGTAACCGGAACCCTCAAAAGCGCGTAAAATCAGGTTTTGAGGGCAATTTTTCGCTTCAGGTACCGGTACTCCTTTGTGGCGCTGATCATCGTGGCCATTGAGTGCCGGAACCGGAGCGGGAAAAAGAGGTCTGAAGCCGCATGACGCCTGGAAAAGAAGGTACCGGTGCTCTTACAGGAGTGGTTCATCGTGGCGAGGAATAAGACAAAGTATAAGCGGTTGGAATTGCGGCTGCCGGCTGACCACCCGCTGTTCCGTTACCCTCCCGGCCAGCGGGCGGCCAGGGCGAGGGAACTTATCGACACGGGCATCCGTCTTGAAGAGCGGCTGTTGGAGATAGAGCGCCAATTGGCCGGGATTGCGCAAAAGCTTACCGGTGGAGCGTGTACCAGCACCCGGAAAGCTCCCAAGAAGACCGTGGAGTTTGATGTGGAAGCATTCATGAACCTTTGAGCGAGGTGGTTTTAATGTTCGAACCCGCATACACCCGATTGGCGCGGGCAGTCGTGCTTCAGGCGGTTAAAGACGCTGTAAACCCGGTGAGGTATGACTCACACGACTATTCCGCCAGGCATATCAAAGCCGACGCCCGGAAATTCATTCAGAAAGCGGTACTGGAGGACGGCTACGAGCATGGTATATTCGAGCTGGCGGGCGTGGACCCCCGGCGGGTCCTGGCCCACCTGGAAGAAAGGATGAAGACACATGTGGATTGCCGTAGACGTGGACAACACCGTGGCAAACACGAACCTGGAACTGGTGCGCAGGTTCGGTGTGCCGCTGAACAAATACCCGGCGCCGGAAGTGCCGCCGGGGTTTTTCAATACTGAAGAAGGTATGAGGCTCCTGCAGAGGGCGGAACCGTTCCCCCGCGCAGCCGAGACGCTGAAAACCCTGGCGGACCTCGGCTACCGCATCGCCTACATCAGCTCCCGCCCCGGGGACGCCCTTTTTCTCACCGTGCGCTGGCTGCAGAAACACGGTTTCCCTGCGGACCAGGTGCTGTGCGGCCTGGACAGGCAGGAGAAGGCGGAGGTGGCCACGAAAGAACTGCAGGCCGTGGCAGTCTTTGAAGACGATCCGGTGCTCGCAGCGGCCCTGCTCAACAAAGTGCCGGCGTTGTGGCTGAAAGACTGGCCGTACAACAGGAAACTGCCCGCCGGGAAGGGCGCGAGATGGAACGCCGACAGGGTGATCAGGTTCAGGGCCTGGAGCGAGGTGGAAAAGGCGGTGGTCACCAGCAACCCGGACCTTGCGGCCCTGATCGGCAAAAAGGGGGAATAGCACCTTTGCGCACATTGGTTATTGCCGAAAAACCGTCCGTCGCCCGCGACATTGCCTCCGCCCTGGGGAAATTCGCGCAGAAAGACGGCTACCTGGAGGATGACCGTCTGGTCATCTCCTGGGCGCTGGGCCACCTCCTGGAACTGGCCGACGCGCACGAATACGACCCGGCCCTCGTCAAATGGACTCTTGAGCAGCTTCCCATCCTTCCGGAGGAGTTCAAACTGCATCCAATCAGGAGTGGTGCGAAGCAACTCAAGATCCTGAAGCAACTGCTAAATTCGGCGGACGTGGCGGAAGTAATCAACGCCTGTGACGCGGGGCGTGAGGGGGAACTGATCTTCCGCCGCATATACGAGTGGTGCGGCTGCAGGAAGCCAATCAAACGCCTGTGGCTTTCGGAGGCCACCCCCTCCGCCATAAGGGATGCCTTCAAAAAGCTAAAGGACGGCCGCGAACTGGACAACCTGGCAGCGGCGGCCAGGGCCCGGGCCGAAGCCGACTGGATTGTGGGGATCAACGCCACCCGGGCGTTTTCGGTGAAACACAAAACCCTGCTTTCTGTCGGCAGGGTGCAGACGCCCACCCTGGCCCTGGTGGTGCAGCGGGAAAGGGAAATCCGGGGTTTTAAGCCGGAGACTTACTGGGAGGTTCGGGCCACCTTCCGGAAAAGCGGCGGGGCCACCTACCGGGGCAGGTGGTTCAGGGGTGGCGAGAGCCGCATCAAAGAAAAATCACGGGCGGAGGAACTGGTACGGGCCGCCCTGGCCGCCGGTTCCGGCAGGGTGGCAGAGGTTCAAAAACGCACCAAAACGGAGGCCCCACCCCTGCTCTTCAACCTGAACGACCTGCAGAAAGAAGCCAACCGGAAGTACGGAATGACGGCCCAGAAGGTCCTGGACACGGCCCAATCTCTGTACGAGAAGCACAAACTGATCACCTACCCCAGGACCGACAGCCGCCATCTAACGGAGGCACTGGCGCGGGACACCCTGCAAAAACGCCTGGCCGCCCTGGAAAAATGCCCGGAATACGGGGAACTGGTCCGCCGTATAAGGCCGGGGATGATGCCGGGCAAACGTCACATCGACGACGCCGGAGTCACTGACCACCACGCCATCATCCCCACGGACGTGACTCCGGACCCGGCGGCCCTCAACCCCGGGGAACGACAGGTATATGATCTGGTGGTCCGGAGATTCCTGGCCATGTTTTACCCCCCGGCAACCTACGACGAAACCGCCGTGGTCACCGAAGCCGGGGGCGAGACTTTCAAATCCGGGGGCCGGGTCGAGATCGAGCCGGGCTGGAAAGCGGTATACGGGCCGGAAGAAAAGGAGGAAAAGGATGGGAAAGACGAAGACGGAGAATCACAACCGCTCCCGCCCCTGGCCGAAGGCGAGACGGTCGGCGTCGAAGAAGCGGGGGCCGTCGAGCGGCAAACGAAGCCGCCGAAACGGTACACCGAAGCCACGCTTCTGGCGGCCATGGAAAATGCCGGCCGCCTTTTGGACGATAGGGAAATGGCCGAAACCCTCAAGGCCGCCGGCGGCATCGGCACCCCCGCCACCAGGGCGGCAATCATCGAAACACTGATCAAGCGGGGATACATCGAGCGCCGCAAGAAAACCCTGGTACCCACCCCGCGGGGTGAAGCACTGATAGACCTGGTGCCGGAAAAACTGAAATCGGTGGAACTGACCGCTCAATGGGAAGACGGGCTGCGGCGTATAGAGGAGGGGCTGGAGGACGCCCGGACGTGGTTGCACGGCCTCAAGAACTTCACCGGGGAGGTGGTGGCCATGGCAAAAGAACAGGAAGCAAACGGCGCGGTACATCAGAAGGATGTGATAGGCAGGTGCCCTCTGTGCGGCCGTGACGTGCTGGAGTTTGCCAGATCATACGGTTGCAGCGGGTACAAGGAGGGCTGCGGGTTCGCCATCTGGAAGGAAATCGCCGGAAAGAAGATTACAGCCAAACAAGCACAGGAGTTACTCCAAAAAGGCAGAACCGGCGTAATTAAGGGCTTTAAATCCAAAGCCGGCAAGAGTTTCGACGCCATATTGACCCTGGGGGAAGACGGCAAAGTCAACTTCGAATTTGCCGACCATGCAGGCCGGGCCCTGGGCAAATGTCCCCTCTGCGGCAAGGATGTCATCGAGGGGAAGAAGGGCTACGGCTGCGCGGGATGGAAGGAGGGTTGTAAATTCGTTATCTGGAAGGAGATCGCCGGGAAAAAGATTGCGGCCAACCAGGCAAAAGAACTGCTCCAGAAGGGCAGGACCGCCGTTATCAAGGGCTTTAAGTCCAGGGCCGGCAAGGACTTCGAAGCCGCCCTGGTCCTGGGAGAAGGCGGCAAAATAGAATTCGAGTTTAAAAACCGACAGGAGGGATAGGACATGCGTTTTGCGCCGGAAGGAACCAATTACAGGGATATAGATCCCTGGGACGCTCTTTACACGGCAAGGGACAAGGAACAAACCTTGAACGTAACCATAGTCAACGTAAGGTCAATTAACGGCCATGGTTACACCTGGGAGGTCAGCTTTGGAGAGCAGGAAGACTTGTTCGGTATCGTTGGGTTAATTCCCGAATCGGAAAGCGGACTTCCGGAAGGTACATCAATGAACTGGTTCAAACATCAAGTTGTGGCGGCGAAAATCAAGGGAATCGACCGAAAAAACAGCATAGTCGCCCTTACCAGAAAAGAGGTCGTGGAAGAAAATCTGCGCCGTATGATTGAACAGTTGGAAGAATCGGAGCAACTGCTTGCGCTGGTCAGGGCGTCCTCTCCGAGTGGCATTGTTGTGGACATCGGTGGTGGCGTATTAGTCAGGATACCCCGGAGAGAAATAAAGTTGTCCCGGGCAGTACCCGTTGAAGTACAGTATCCCCCGGGACAATTCGTAAAAGTGCAAGTGACCGGAATCGACAAAGCGGCAAAGAAAATCGACGTTTCAATGATAGACCCGTGGCAACCCGGAGAATATGTCCGTGGCGAGATGGTAACCGGGAAAATAATTCAAATTAAAGATAATATCGCCTTCGTTCAAACGAAACCCGGTTTGGTCGGTATCGCCCCATACCCTAAGAGCGAACAGGTAAAGATTGGGGAAACCGTGAAATACCAGGTGCAGAGGTACGATCCGGACAACAGAGTGCTCCACCTGGTGCGCTGGGACGAAGAAAGAATCCGGGGAAGGAGGCGGCAACGTGCAAGAAAACGCAGGGAACGGGCCTCCGAGCAAAGGTATTAATTACGCAAAAGGGATTGCCCTGGGCATGCCTCAATACAAGCGGGGGGACAACGAATCCATAGATTATACCGGTAGAGCCTTCGAACTAATGGAAATGCTGGCTGAAGCCACGGCAATGACTACCGGCGCGGCGGCCACCGCGTTGTCCTGTCACCGTAAAGTAGCTGGTTCGGCGTTCAACAGCCTGTGGTGGGCTGGAATGGTCCGATGGGTCAACGTATTTGCCGAAATAGGGCAATTCAAGGGGCAGTTCCGTCTCTGGCTTCCGGCCGACGGCAGGCCGCCGAAGGACGCACAGGAAGCCTGCCGCCTGGCTGCGCTGGGGCTTTTCTATGCTCTGGCCAGGAACGAAGTGCCCGGTTTTAAATGGCAGGTGGTTAGGAACGGGAAAAGCGTTGTTATGGCAGAAATGCGTTTTACCGTTGCTGATAATGCAACTCAATGGATCATTGACGCTCCCCGCCGGGAGGAAAACCCTGTTCCGAATGCCGACGTATATATTTTCCCGACCCTCCGGGAAGGAAAAATCCTCACCCCGCCGGGCAAAATGTACACCGCGGACGAACTGCTCTTTGCGCCGGGTGAACTGCGCCGGAAAATTTTTCAGAAAACCACTTGACAGCCATATGGTAACCTGCTAACCTTTGGGTTAAGGATATAGACACAAGTTTTAAACTTCTTGCCTATCAGGACGCCTTTCTCTTGATACGGGTGGAAGCCCCGGAGTGGTCGCCAGCGATGAGCGGGCGAATTCACTGGCAAGAAGTGCTCCGGGAAAAATTCCTCGCGATGAGCAGGGTGTACTCTCGGGGCAGGTGCGTCACGGCGATGAGCAGACGTACCGGACCTGCGTCACGGCGATGAGCAGACGTAGGCGGCGGGACCCAGCCGTAAGGAATGGGCAAAACGGTACAACTGCACGGCGATGAGCGGCAGGGTACCTTGCCTGGCCGGAGCTGTATCCGGCCCCTGGGGTGAGTGGCATTAGGTCACAGCGGTAGGAAGGTGGACTCTTCCGAAGGCAACCGTAGTAACCCCTTGTAACCGAAACGTCCCAAGCGCTATAGGCCGGAGGTTGCCCCCCTCTATTAGCGTTGAAAGTTGGATGAGAGGTATGGCCGACCTCGACATGAAATGGGCTAACCGCCGCAGACCGGGAAGGCCCGACCCAGCGGCGCTACAAGCGGTGAGGAGTGGTCGTCCTCAAATCAATGGGCGGTGTCGCGTTAGCGGCCCAGGAGTTCCAAATACTGGGACGTACGCGAGATAAGTACGCCACCGGTCGGCATACGGAAGAAGGCAGCGGTTTTGGCCGGTTTGAAAAGGAACTGCTGCGCATTGATATGCACGCCTCATTAGCGTGCGCAAGAAACGGAATATTAGCAGCAAAGAAAGACACTTTGGCGGACGAAAGCAAGAAGCAGTTGCTTGCTCTGTTAAAGTGTTTTTCTGTTTTTTGCAAGCCCTCCGCGGGCGTTGGAAACGGGCGCCCGCGGGAGAAAAACCCGGGCGCTTCAATTTCGAGAGAAAGGAGGCAGCCCGGGAAATGTATGACGGCAAAGAACGATGGCGGGAAGAAATGATCCGCATTCGCCGTGCCCGTATCCGGTTTTCCAGGCATTGCCGGAAGCGGATCAAAGCAAGAGGTATAACGGTGGAAGAAGTGTATAACGTTATAAAGAACGGAGAGATCATCCAGGGCCATGCGCCGGGAATGTACGGAAGCAATCCGGATCCTGTGAGAGTGGTTATGGGTCGTGGGAACGGTGGTCGGATCCTCCATCTGGTCGTGGCGCTTCACGGGAAAACCGTAATACTGGTTACAGCCTACGAACCGGATCCGGATGTCTGGGAAGACGATCACCGGACTCTCAAATCGCCCCGGAAATAAAAGGAGATGCGATATCATGGAGAAGCTTGAGTTGGTCGGCATTTGTGCCGGGTGCTACTACGAGAACGCCGAACTTCGGTTTAAAGAAAAAACGCTGGTAAAAGATGGCGCAGCGCTTTGTCTCAAAAGAATCCCCTATTACTACTGCCCGCGCTGCGGAGAGGAAACTTACGATCTCGATGTCGAAGTTTTTGTGGAACGGGCAATAAAGAGGTTTACGGAAGGAAACGGAAAAGGCGAAACCATCGACGTTGGTAACCTGTTCCGCGTTCCTTCCGAGTCGGCAGTACAGTAAGGGATGCGAGTGTAAAGAGAAATTAAGGGCCGCCGGCCTGCAAAACCAATCATCATTTCCAGGGAGGTGATTGGGCGCGGGCCGCAGGCCCGTAGCCCGGAAGCATGAAAGAAATGCTGGTCAAGCTGGTTAAGGAAGTTAACGAAATGCCTACGGTAATACGCGACATAATGGCCGCCAGGACGGACCTGGAAAAGAAACTTTCCCAAGGCGGGGACGAAGAAGCCCTCCGGGCCGTCAGGGACAACCTGGCGCACACCGACCGGGAACTGGAGTGGCTGCGTTCCCGCCAGACGGCCGCCGTAGCGACCATCAACCTGCTGTCGGCGCTCATCGGCGCGGGCAGAGCGGATGACGCGCAGGCGATGCTGGCGGCGCTGGGAGAAAATAAGCAGGAACGGGCGCAAAAGTCCGAAAGCAAACCCGAAAAGGAAAACAAAGAAAAGACAAAAGATCAGGAAGAGCTGAAGATCGGCACGTTCACCATCAAGGAAGCCAAACCCGGCAAGAATGAAAGCACCATTTGGGCTATTGCGGTTACAGCCGATAACGCGGAGTATAAGATCTGCGCCAAAAATGGCACCGGCAAGGCCCTGATGGAAGCCGCCGGCAAGCAGGCGAAAGTCAAGTACCGCCCCTTAAGCGGTGACAGGCTGTTCGCCGTGAGCGTGGAGATTGCCGGCTAGCCTCCGGAATGTTAAACTGGAGGTGGGGGCGGTGATAACCGTGGAAACCATGAAAGAAACAGCGGCTGCAGCCGAGCCGCCGGAACTACCTCCGCACTGGTTTCTCTACCTGGTGGAAAGAATGGACCGGATGGAGAACAACCTGCGGAGCGAATTCCGGCAGGAGATCGGTGATGTTAGGCGAGAACTGCACGGTATCTACCGCTGGTCAATCGGTCTTCTGGTGACCATGCTGCTGGGATTCGGCGGCATCGTCGTCACGCTGGCGGTGACCTTGCGGTAGCCGAGTGTAAGGGAGAGCCGATGATAAATGAAAGAGGAGTGGTGAAGATGGTCTCTCCGAGATATAATGATCTCGGGGTGATTACCATGGCTATTGCGAGGGAGTATGTCAAGGCCCTTATAGACCGGTTGAGCGACGAACAGGTGCAGGCATTGTGGGTTATTCTTAACTCCATGGCCTGGCCAACTGAAAAGGTTTCACCGGAAGAAGCGGCTGAAATCGAAGAATCGTTTGCCGAAATAGATGCCGGTAAAGGCATAAAAGCCGAAGATGTCTGGAGGGAACTCGGTGTATGATATAATCTTTTCCCCCAAGGCTATTCGGCAACTCAAGTCGTTAGAAAGACAAGTACGTGATGTTCTTAAGCTGGAATACGCGGATAATCGCTTTAGGCTTCGGGTGGGTGACTGGCGTGTGACCTTCCGGTATCGGTTTGAAAACCAGGAGGTTCATATTGCCGAGGTAGTCCATCGGAGCAAAGCATACCGCAGGTAAGAAGATTGGAATACGGCCGTCAAGGCCAGAAAGAGGACGGAAAACAGGACATTAATGTCCTGACCGTCCTCTTTTTGTGTTTTTAAGACCATCAGGGCTTCTCCCGGCCCGAACTATTCTCACGGAAAGGAGGAATGGGGGCGGGCCGGATGGAGGTCCGTCCCGGAAAGAATGAAATTTGAGAGGATCAAGCCGGGGGTGCTGTTCCGCACCCCGTGGCACAAGGAACACCTGTTTTATAAAGTCCCGGACCCCCAGCCGTGGCCGGAGCTCGGCCCCTGCAGCGCGTGCGGCACCATTGCCGTATGGAACGCACGGGCCGTCGAAACTGACCGCCTGGTGCACTTCTGCCGGAATGAGGAAGTCATCCCGGTGAAGGTGGAAGGGGGAAGGGGAAATGGCTAAAACCGAGTACCTGCAGGGCGACGACGCGCAGTGGCTTCTTAAAGAGGGGTACTGCGAAGCCTGCCTGCGCCCGGCCAGGGAGTGGGTCGAAGAGAACCGGTTCGGGCACGTAGAGGTCCACGGTGATTACGACAGCCGGGGCAACCTGACAGGCTTCCTTTGCCCGCAGTGCGCGGGAGCGAGTTAACCGGATAACCGGGCCACCCGGCCCGCCAAAATTCCCACGGAAAGGAGGGAATGGGGCGGGCCGGTTAAGGCCCGCCCCGGATCATGAAAGAAGAAATATTGCGCGAAGCGCTTGAAAAGCTGCTGTCAATGTTTGAAAGTGGCAACCTGCCGCCGGCGGTGGCCCGGACGATGATCCGGCGCCAGGCGGGTGATGAAAGGCCGTCTGACAAATGGAGCCTGGGCAACCGCCTGCTGATGTACCTGGCCGGGACGGAGGACGCCAGGGGTTTCAGACAGTGGGAAGAAGTAGGGCGGCACGTTAAAAAGGGCGCGAAAGCGTTCCACATCCTCGCTCCGCTGACCAAAACCAGGAAGGTCAAAATACAGGACCCCGAGACGGGCGAGGAGCGGGAAGAAGAACGCCCTGTGATTGTGGGTTTCCGGTTTATACCGGTGTTCCGCCTGGAGGATACGGAAGGCGAACCGCTGCCGGAAGTGGACTATGCCCCTCCGGAACTACCGCCGCTTTTCGACGTAGCGACCAGGATGGGCATCAAAGTCAAATACGCCCCCGGTGATGGCAGCTGTTACGGCAGTTTCCAGCCCGGACTTAAAAGGATCAACCTGCACACTCACGACGTCAAAACGTACTTCCACGAGCTTGCGCACGCGGTGCATAACACCATCCGCCCGCTGGTGGGAGGCCAGGATCCGGTGCAGGAAGTGGTCGCCGAGACAGTGGCCTGTACCCTCTGCGAGATCTACGGCTATACCGGATATGCCTGGCACGGATGGCAGTACATCAAAGCCTGCGCCGGCGGCGAGCCGAAACAGGCGCTCAAACTAGTAATGAAAGTGCTCTGCGAGGTCGAAGAAGTGCTGGAAAGGATCTGGGAAGCCGCCACCCCGGAAGAGAGGGGGTGTGCGGCTTGACATACTGGAACTGGGAGGCACGAAACGCAGGTGAAGATACCACCTACCTGGTGGCAATGTCCAGCATACGGGAGATTTCCCTGCGCGAGGAGATTGCCCGTGGCGAAAGGTTGATACGGCTGCTGCGCCTGGTGGCGGAGACGGAAGACCGGAACCGGGCACGGCGGATGGCGGACTGCGAGATTTAGAACTTTAGGCGGCCCGACCCGCCCAATCACCCGAAGAGGAGGTGAAAGGGGCGGCGCCGGCGGCCGCCCCGGGAGCATGAAGAAACGGGTAAATATCGTTTCGGTGAAACTTGTCAAGGAAGCGGGCATATTTTACGCAGCCCGCAGAATAACCGGACCGGAGGATGTGGCCGATCTGGTTCGTGACTTTCTGGAAGACGCCGACCGGGAGATCTTCCTGGTCATATGTCTTAATGCCAAGAACGAACCGACGGCAATCCATACGATAGCGGTAGGTACGCTGAACAGCGTCCAGGTCCACCCCCGGGAAGTCTTTAAGGCGGCAATCCTGGCCAACAGTTACCACGTAATCCTGGTTCACAATCACCCGAGCGGTGACCCGAAACCTTCCGATGAGGATATGGCTATCACAAGAAACCTGGCCGAGGCCGGGAGAATAGTCGGCATCCCGGTGCTGGATCACGTCATCATCGGCGACGGAAAGTTTGCAAGCCTGAAAACAAATGGATTGATTTAAGCAGAGGGGGGGGATCGGGGGTGCAGGCGGAACACCGTTACCCCGAGGAAAAATTCATTCCGGTGAAACCCTGGCGCCCCTGCCCCATCTGCGGCAAGGGCGACTGGTGCGGTTTCAACAGCTTCATCGCCAGCTGCATGCGGGTGCGCGAGGGCTCGTTCAAGGAAGTGGTCCTGAGCAACGGCCAGGTAGCCTACCTCCACTGGCTGGAACCGGGCATGGTAAACCTGCCGGCGCTCATGAAAGACGACTCAATAACCGCGGCGCAAACCGCGCCGGTGGAAGTGCGGGACCGGGTGTACCGTGACTTCCTGCGACTCCTTTACCTTCACCCGCGCCACAGAGAGGACCTGCTCCGGCGCGGACTGACTGAATGGGAGATCAGGAGGAACGGCTACCGGTCGGTCCCCGAAACCGAAGCCCCATGGTCGGTCTGCAGGCGCCTGATCCGAATGGGCCATGACCTGGCCGGCATCCCCGGCTTTTACAAGGTCCGGGGGCCGCGAGGCGGCACCTACTGGACCTTCGACCGGCAGCCGGGATACTTCATCCCGGTGCGGGACGAAAAGGGCCGGATCCAGGCCCTGCAGCGCCGCATGGACGACGCGCGGGGCGGGAAATATAAGCTGTTCAGCGGTCACAAGAGCCGGGGCGGTTGCTCCTGCGGCACCCCTGCTCACGTGACCAGGCCCGCAAAAGTCGAAGACCGGCGGATATGGATCACCGAAGGCCCGCTGAAAGCGGACATCGCCTGCAAGTACCTGGGCGCCGTCGTGGTGGGCGCATTAAGCGCCGCCACCTGGCGGCCGGCTATACCGGCTATCCTGGCTCTTGAAGCAAAAGAAGTCATAATCGCCTTCGACCGGGACGTGGAAAGTAACCCGGAAGTGGCACGAGCATACTTGACTCTGAAAGTAGAACTGAAAAAGCACGGCCTGGCGGTAAGCCGGGCAGTGTGGAGCGATAAAAAAGGCATTGACGATGCCCTGGCGGCCGGTATGGAAGTGCGGGTCGTCTGGGCATAAGAAAGGAGATGGGTCGAATGTCAAGAGTCATCAAAAGAGTTCCGGCTGAATATGTTACCGAACAAATCGGTGGCGGGGTTATATGCCCCAAATGCGGAGCCGGTAACTGGAAAAGGACCACTCCCGAAAAGTGCCCTATTTGCGGAACAATGGAAGTGCCGGATCCTGTCAGGTACATCAAAAGGCGAATTCCGGGCTATGTGGAAGTGCGGTGCGACTGCGGTGAAACCGTCATCTGCGACGGTTTCACCAACACCTGCGACCGCTGCGGAAAAGATTACAACTGGAACGGTACCCTGCTGGCCCCGCGCAGTCAGTGGGGTGAAGAAACCGGGGAAACGGAAGGGGATATAATCCTGGGAGTTTAAGGGGGTTAAATTACGAATGATGGAAGTACAGGCATCTTTACATGATAACAGATGGCCGGTAAAAATACACCCGCTCAGAGCACCAGGTAACTACGTGATTACGGGGCGGGGTACGGAGATGTGGATTGCCGTCCGGCCGTCCGGTGGTATCGGCGGAGGTAGTCATTTAATAGCGGTTATCAACTTCAACCGGTGCGGCTGCCTGGATGCCGACAAGTGGTCTGCGGCGGACGTGCAGCAGTACATCGGGATCGAGAACCCGGTGGATGCAGCCACCCTCGCCGCTGCGCTGAATGTGATTTTAGGGCGAAAACAAGAGAACGGGGTGGCCGGCACGACCTGGAAAAAACCATACGGGAGGTATAAGTGGCAATGAGAATGATACAACTCGAAGAAGCTCTCAAAGACCACTACGCCCGCCGGGCTGCAAGGGCAATCGAGGCGGAGGACGCGGATGCCCTTGCCAGGGTAATACCGCACCACGTCATCTATGAGAAACCCGGGATGGCCCTTGAGATTCTGGGCAGGGCGGTAAATATAGCAAGCTGTGAGACCTACCGGTGGGTACAGCAATGGCTCCGCAATTCCGACAACGACTGCCTGCGGGCCAGGGGGGACAAACGATGGCAAATGATGATCCTGCTGGAGGCCGTTTGTGAGAAGAGTAACGTTGCGGAAGCGGTGTAGATGTAGATCAGCTCCGGATGGCGAGGAGGCGGGAAGAAACATGATTTCCTGCCTCTCCCCGGGCTGGATTGTAAACGGGGGCCGCAGTTCGGCGGCGCCCGCAATGGGTCCCGGTCTGCCTGCCACATTGCGCTGAATGGTGCTGTGCAGGCAGACACTCCCGGGACTGAGAACGTGGTTGAGGGGTGCCGGCCGCAGGGTCGGCACCTGCTCCAACCTTAATCAACCAACGGAGGTAGGACGCCGGCTTGCGGCCGGCTCCTCTCTCGCCGCAAATTAGCGGCGTTGCCGGATCCTCGGTTATGACGCGATTGATCGCTGACTAACCACTCCATATGGAGTATGGGGTCCACACCATGGGCCCTGGCGGCACCTGCCGCCCCCATAAGTGGGGTAATAGGGCCTCAGTGAATGCTTAACAAGCTCATAACGGCGTGCGAGGCGGGCTTTGAAAGCCGGCCGTCGGGAGCACGCAGACAACAAAACAGGCACCACCTCCGGGGCGGTTGCCCCGCAGCGGACGGGGCAAGGGCTCCGGGGGTGCAAGCCCGGGCGCAGCCCTCCGGGCGAACCGCGAAGCGGCAGGCAACGGGCGTAAGCCCGCACGGCAAAGCCGCAATCGGGCGCAAGCCCGCACCGCGAAGCGCAAAAACGGGCGGAAGCCCGTCTCAGGCCACCGGAGCGAAAGCGGAGGGGGCACTGAGACGGGCGCAGCCCGCAACAAAAAAGCCGCGCAGCGCAAGGCCCGAAGGGCATTTGCAAAAGGTTTTTTCCGGCATATACCCACGTGACGGGAGCTCAGGAAAATAAACCTCTGGGTTACTTTTGTCTTCTTTTAAAGCAGGAAGTACCTTCCAATTAAGCTAAAAAAGCTTCCAAGGGGAATTTAGATCAGGGGGGATAAAATGCTACGGGTTTCCTGGGAAGATACCGGAAATCCCATCCTCGACCGCTTGGGTCGGCAGTTTGTGGATAGGGTTGCTCGTTACGCCAGGGGCGGCTCGTACGAGAAGCGCATAGAGTGGTACCGGAAATACATAAAATTTCTACACTTCCTGGCTGAGCGCTTTGGACCAGAAGATATTCGTAACATTCAGCCCCGCCATGTAGCGGCATTTTCTAAATACCTTAAAGAATTGGGTCGCAGTGAACGGACTGTGCTACGTTATTATTCCGTAATTCGCTGGTGGCACCGGCAGATCCCATGGCGAAAGTATGAAATGCCCGAGAATAAGGTGCTTTTGGAACTGGAGGCGAGGCTCGATGACAAAAGGTTCTGTGAAGAAATCAAAAACAGCTACAGGCGTAAAAGGGGCAGGGGGCGTGTACAAAAACCTCATGGCACAATTTGATAAAATCTGGAGAGAGGCCGTCGATGCCACTGCTCACTCAAAATCCAAGAAATCCCACTTTCGCTATCGTGACAGCATGAAGAACTTCCTCTGGTTCTGCTCGGAAAAATTTCGTTTGCAGAAGATCGCCAACATCGGCGAAAAGCACCTGCGGGCATACGTGGAATACCGCCGCCAGGAAGGCATATCAGAAAAGACGCTGAAAAACGACCTGGCGGCGGTGCGGTTTTTCCATCGCTTCACCGGTTCGCGCAATGAACTGCCGGATAACCGGGCGCTGGGGCTCGAAAAGACCCCGGCCGGCGGCAAAGATAGGGCCTGGACGGAAGAAGAATACCGGCGGATGCTGGAGAAGGCCGAAAAACTGGGCCGTGCGGACGTGGTGATGGCCATGAAGCTGGCCCGCCACGCGGGGCTCAGGATCCACGAGTGTACCCGGCTCACGGTGGGCCACTGTCGGGACGCCCTGAAGGATGGAGAACTGGAGGTCAAAGGGAAAGGGGGCCGCATACGCCGGGTTCCACTGCGCCCCGGGTTACGAGCGGAACTGAAGCGGTTCCTGGAAGAGCGCGGGGGGACCAGGGGGGAGAAGATCTTTATCGCGCCGGGTGAAAAGACGCACAGGGTCATCAAAAGCATCCAGAAATTCATCGAGCGGCACCGGGAAGAAATCACCGACCGGCCGATTACCTTTCACGGATTGCGCCACGCCTACGCCCGGGAGGAGCTGGCCTGCCGGTTGGAGCATCCGGAGAAATACGGCCTCCACAGGGTAAGTCCGGAAAGGGCGGCAAAACTGGAGGTGGCGGAGCTTCTGGGCCACGGCAGGCCGGAAGTGACCAGTGTTTATACAGGGTAGTGACTTTACATCAGTGGGGTAGCATGAGATAATTTTATTCGGCTCCCAGGCAAGGGGAACCAGCGTTCCGGGATCCGATATTGACGTACTTGTGGTGACGGAAAGGCTTGATAAAAAGATCCGCGATACGATTGTAGATGAAGCCTTTGAAATCAGCCTGAGAGAAGACATTCCGGTGATAGCTCTGGCGTGCGATATTCAAGAATTCGATTCTCCCTCATTTAAAGTTGATCCCTTTTACCGCAACGTTACTCAAGAGGGAATAATTTTCTATGGATAATGGATAATTCAAAAAAGAATTTGCCTTACAGAAAATGGAAAAGCCTGGGGCAACTGGGGTGAGGGTGAATGGGCTTTTAAAAGTGCTTAAATAGGTTTACACCTGACCTCCGTAGCGGTGTTAGGATTTAAACAGACAGGGATGGTGGTTAAAGTGGACACTAAGCCAATTCAACAGGAAATTTTAATGGAGGTTAACCGCCTGCCTTTCCACTTTCAAAAACGAGTTCTTGAATTCGCCCGGGCATTAAGGTTTACTCTCAATGAAGGAACGCCCGGTAGGGATTTGCTTCGCTTTGCCGGGGTTATATCGCCGGAAGAAGGAGAATTGATGAAAAGAGCTATAGAGGACGCCTGCGAGCGGGTAGATACAAATAAGTGGTAAGTTTCTTTAAAAAATACCTGGTTTATCCGGGTTGTTTCTTTTTTAGGCCCAATTTATCCGGGCCTTTTTTCTTTTTTGAACAATTGAAAAAGAGGTGGTTTTTATGAGATGGTCGTTATCCCGGGTGAAGGAGGAGGTTTATTCAGCTTTTAAACACATGCCCGCGTTGGCTAGAGGGGGAATTATGGCTGGAACTTCAGCGCTGGCCCTTGGTGGCCTCTATCTCCTCGATGTATGGACCCTGGGCACGGCGGCCGCCTGGCTGCACGGCCTCGGGACCTGGCTGAAGGGGCAATCCATATTCGCCACTCCGGCGGAGAAAGCCGTAGCAGCCCATGCTTTCGATGCCGTATCCTGGTACGCGCAGCATCCCTTACAAACTGCGTGGGCCTGGCTCACAAAACGGGAACTGGCCAATCCGGGTCCACGGAAAATCTGGTTGGTCCTGCACGGCCTTACTGCGCTGGCGGCTTTCAGTTGGTGGTTGGGGGGAAGATTCCGCGGTGGGACCGGATGGGGTGGGATCAGGATGAAACCCGGCGACGCCACCCACGGCAGCGCCAGGTGGGCTGTGAAGGCCGACCTGGCCCGCGTGTGCGACTTCGGCTTCGGCCCCGGAATAATACTTGGCGCGTTCGGGAGCAGGCCGGTGCGCATACCGGTGAAGCCGAAAACCTGGATGAACAAGCATGTGCTGGTGGTCGGCGCTCCCGGATCGGGTAAGAGCCGGGGCTACGTACGACCCAACATATTTGCCGCCGTGCGGGCTGGGGAGAGCGTTATCGTCACCGACCCTAAAGGCGAGCTGTATCGTGACATGGCTGCCTGGCTGAGGACGAAAGGATATGCAGTCAGGGTACTCAATCTCGTTCGCATGGAGGAATCCGACCGGTGGAACCCGCTGACGGAAATACGGACACCCCTGGACGCAGATGTGTTCGCCCAGGTGGTGATTGCAACCACCGATGCCGGTCCCAAAAGGGGTGGCGACTCGTTCTGGGACCGTGCGGAGCAGAATCTGTTGAAGGCCCTCGCGCTCTACGTGGTGCTGGAGCTTCCGGAAGAAGAGAGGCACATGGGTTCCCTGTACGACATCCTGGCCTCCGGCGACCCCGAAAAGGTGGATGCCATGTTCGCAAAGCTGCCGGTGAACCACCCCGCCAAAGGACCTTACAACGTCTACGCCATGGCCGGCCAGAACGTAAGGGGCGGCGTGGTTATCGGGCTGGGCACTAGGCTGCAGGTCTTCCAGCAGGAACTGGTCCGGCAGGTGACCGGCGAATCGGATATAGACCTGGCCCTGCCCGGCAGGGAAAAATGCGCCTACTTTCTCATCACCCCGGATACACACGGGGCCTTTGATTTTCTGGCTTCGCTTTTCTTCACTTTTGAATTCGTACGGCTGGTGGAAGTGGCCGACGCCGGGCCCGACGGCCGCCTGCAGGTACCTGTGAAGTTCCTCCTGGACGAGTTTGCAAACATAGTAACCATTCCCGAGTTCGAAAAGAAAATTGCCACCGTCAGGTCCCGGGGCATAGAGTGCCACGTCATAGTGCAGAGCCTTCCCCAGTTGGAGCGGGTTTACGGGCGTACATGGCAGGAAATCAAGGCCTGCTGCGACACCACCCTGGTAATCGGTGTTAAAGACGACTACACGGCGCAGTACTTCAGCCGCATGCTGGGGCAGTGCACCGTGGAAACACAAAGCGCGACCCGTGAGGTGAAGCCTCTTTTCGGTCCCGGCCTTTTTGACGACCGGCAGACCCGCAGCACCACAGGTCGTGAACTGATGCGGCCGGAAGAGATAATCAAAATGCGTTCGAAGTTCTGCCTGGCTTTCCTGCCGGACGGCACACCCCCCGCAAAACTGCGGGTGCTGGATTATGAAAACTTTCCCGAAGCAAAAGATTTAAAGCGCTTAAACAGAATCAAATCGGAGGCGGGAAGTCCTGAACATCCCAGGCTTATATTCGAAGAGCCCGATGTTTGTAATACAACTGTTGCTGAACTCGAAACCTTTACTCCTTCTGAGAATCACATCTCGTACGATGCCTCCAGCAAAACGGCAACGGAAGAAAAGGAAACAACAGGCCAATCCGGTGCCGTGCGGGCCGGGGTGCCCTGGTAGGCATAAACTTGTAGATAGTTTGCGCTTATTTGGACATACTTTATATGCGATAAGGAGGCGATG
>NZ_JAAOEF010000002.1:0-452784 GCF_011393055.1 Desulfofundulus sp. TPOSR
GTGATTTCTCAAATAAAATGAAAAAGATGGGATAAGGCGGGTTTGGGAGGGAAAAGACGGGTTAAGCCAGGAGTGATGCGGGTTTGGACCGCTTTTATTTTTTTCATTTTGGTGTGAGAAAAATTCAGATGATCGGCCCGGTGTTTGCAATCTTATGGCAATATGGTGATTATTACCTGGAAATTTAGTCGTGGTCTGGTGGGTGCGTTACCGGCTATTTATAATCTGTTACTATATCGTTACCGGGCATAGATTTGCGGAGCACCGGTGTTCAAGAATCCAGGAATGATGGGAGTTACAAGGATCGATACAGGGTAACAATGTCGGTGAACGATTGTTTTGAGGAGAAGGTGTTATACGGTGGCTGGGCTTCCGGAGGGTCATTTTTGTGGTTAATTCAGATGGTAAAACTGGCAATTCGTGGGATTGGATTGCGGAACTTGATTGCGGAACCGGTTTTGATTGCGGAACCACTGCTGAGGCCTTGAAAATCAAGGTTTTAGGGCAATGGGTGTGCAGTTGCGGGCGGGTGATTGCGGAACTGGGGAGGGTCCCAAAATATGCATAATTATGCATTAGAATTGTATAATTATGCATATTCAGCGAAAGGCGGAATGTCCTGTAAATACTGGGGAAATTGAAACTGCCGCAGGCCTGGCGCAGTAAGAATGCAGGAAAATCAATTGCTGGCGGATTCCATAAATACTTTAAGGTAACAAAAGTATCATTAAAGAATTCTGGCCGATGTATCTCCAGGACGAGGAGGGCCGACCGGTAAAGTAAATGTGGGGGCCGTCATCAATTTATGGTAAACTAGATATTTAGATGGCGGCAACTGGTAATAAGTGTAAGGTTAGCCAGCGGAGGCCTGCCCCAGGGATTCTTTTTGTTTTTTTTGGGCTTCCCCGATGACATCATCAGGGAAGGCCCGGCGGAATTGAACTTTAATCCAGCCCTTCATATCGTCGTCGGCAGCGGACCAGAGGTCGTAAAGGTCGTTCAGCATCCGGTCCAGGTCGGGGTCACCGGTGTCGGCGCGGTGGGCAGGCCGGCCGGCGGCCACGGCCAGGCCGCGTTCTTTCATTATACTATTGACGGCTTTCAGAAAGTCCTGCTCTCCAAAGCGGGCAAGCAAGTTTTTAAGGGTTTCTTCCGGGGAGATAAACATCTCCCCTTTTCCTGTTTTTAGCCATTCATCTGAGATGCCATATTCATGTTTAATGAGGCTTAGTAACGTCTGAGATGGTTCTCTTAAGCCAAGCTCAAGCGAAGAGACGTAACCCCTATCAATACCAAGAGGCTTGGCAAATTCAGCTTGCGTAAGTTTTAGGGTTTTCCTGGCTTTTCGCAGCCGTTCAGCAAGACTCATAAAATGCACCACAGATAACTTTTGTTATTGACTACTCACCACAGTTACATTATCATTATGTCCAGAGGGTGTTAAAAATTTTCCAAGGGCATGTCTACGGAAAGGAGGCTTCAGTGTTGGCCACAAAAAAGGGCCTGACCGGCCTGGAAATCAGGATCGAGCTGATGAGACGGGGCATCAAGCTCGTGGACATAGCGGCCCGGGCCGGGGTGAAGCCACCTGCAGTCACCAGAATGCTTAGCGGCAAAGACAATTACAAGGGCCGGCGGCTGCGCCCTGTTATCGCCGAGGCCCTGGGCCTGCCGGAAGACGAGATCTGGCCGCCCGAGGTCGAACGCAGAGCGGCGCGCTAAGGGCCGCCGGTCATTTCCACTGGAAACTTGTTTACACCGATTTAATCTTATCAGAACCAAGAGGGGGTGGCAATGGAAAGGAGGCGGTAATTTTTGGACCGGGCACGGTCAATTTTCCGGCGAAAGGCGGGTGTGGTCATGGAAAATGTGCTGCCGGTGCTGGCAGAGCGGAGCGAGGTCCGGATCGTGGAGGTGGACGGCCAGCCGGTGGTGACGGCGCGGGACCTGGCCAGGGCGCTGGGGTACAGCCAGGAGCGTAACCTTCACAATCTTTACTATCGCAATAAGGCTTCGTTCACTGACAGGGATGCGGGTATCGTCAAATTGACGACCCCTTCTGGAGAGCAACCGGTTCTATACTTCACCAAACGCGGCGCTTTGAAAGTTTGTATGAAATCCAACCAGCCGAGGGCGGTGATGGTGCAGGAGATCCTAATCGACCTGTACGAGGCGGTGGAGCGGGGCAACCTGGTACCGGTGCAGCAGCTTTCCCAGTTGATCGTCCAGCAGGGGCAGGTGGTGGCCCAAAGCCTGCAGCTGATGCAGGCGGTACAGAAGGAGATCCGGGGCCAGGGACAGTTGCTTTCAGCCATGCATGGTCAGATGGAGGTGGTGGTGCAGGCGGTGGTCACCCTCCTGCAGCGGGCGGCGGCCTCGCGGTGCACCATACCGGTGCCGGAGGCCGGACCGGGTGAGGACCTGCGGGTGACTCTACAGGTGAAGCGGCAGAAGAGCGCCAAGAGCGGTCGGCGGTCAGTATCCAAGCTAGAGAGGCTGGGTGTGGCAGACCTGGTGACAAGGCTTTTGGGCAAGGGATATAGCTATCAGGAGATCGGGGAGGTCTTGAAGGCCCAGGGGATCAGCGTGGGCAAAAGCTCCATCGCCAGGTTCGCCAAGAACCGCATCCTGGACGGCTTCGGCCCCGGGGTGATTTAACCGAGAAGCCATAAGGAGGGGTTTGAAATGCCGGAGCGCGAGAAAAAGGGAACCGCTTTTGAGATCCCTTTTGAAGATGCGGCCAAGGTGTGCAAGTTAATCCTGGGGTTCACGCCCACCGGCATCATATACGGGCGGGAACAGGCCGGCGACGGGTGTACCGGTTCGTGGAGTTCGTCGACGGCATTTACGGCAGCGTGAAGATGGATTACTACTGGCTGGAGGACCACCTGTGCGAGGTCAGGCAATAGCGGCGTTAGCCCGAGCGGCCAACAGGCGGGGTATACCGGTGAAAAGATAAGGCCCGCGAGGGGCCGGGCTGAAAGGAGTGAGCGGCATGGAGATGCAGGGCAAGGTCGTTTCACATGATGAGGAGAAGATTGGTGAAGCCAGGAAGTGGATAATAGAACAAGGGTTTGCGTTCGTTGCGCGGTACTCAGAGGTCCCACATGTCATGTTAAATCTATTCTGCAATGGTAGGTTGCCGAAACAGGTTGCGCTTAAAGTTGCCTGCAAGGTGCTAAAGCTTAAGGAAGAGCTAGAAGAACTCCTTAAAGATATCTAATAGTTCCGCGGAAAAATATAGTCATCGCTGTTATACCAAAATTCAATGAAAAACCATTTAAAGAGGGTATCTATACCGGCAGGGACTTTGATGGTGGCACTTTTGATTTCTTCAAGCAGTTCCCTTGCTGCGTCATAACGACCTTTAAGGTTAATCTGTATGTGAAGCGGTAATTTTTTAAAATATTGGGCGGCCTTCTCCTGGAGGGTAAAAATACTGGCCAGCTTTTCAATATGTTCATTTACCTCGCTGTCGTAACGGTTATAAATGTTGATATCTTCTCCGATATCCTTGCAATTGTCGTAGACCAGATCCAATCTGCGGCAAGTGGCGGGTGGAAGAAAGTTTGATACGAAAGCGTCCAGGATCAGGACTAAAAACTTGGGGTCGGAGGCGATCGTTGATATAGTAGCTCATCTCCTTTCCGGATGAATAATCCGGGTGATATTCACCGGGAGAACCTCCGTAATTTGGATGCTGGCAACTCCATTTTACACCGGGGGGTTCTCCCGGTCAACAATATAACCGCCGGTGAGGCAGGGTCTGGATGCGGTACGCGCCCTGCTTCACCGGCTGAAAGGGGGCGGCCGGAGGCAGCCCCCGGATGCTGCCCCAAGTTTAAGGAAGGATTATAAGAATTTTTGTAATCTGTGGAAGCGGGATTATTGAATTGAGGGGGGATTACGCGGTGGCCACAGGCAGAAAGAAGAAAAACGTGGCCGCCTCGCGGGGAGGGTTCGAGCAGCTCACGATCTTCGACGTGATCAGGGAAGACGAGGCGCGGCAGCAGGAGGAGAGACCGGCGCCGGGCAGCTTCAATATTTCCAGCCGGCTGAGAAACGCGATTTCCGAGGGGCTGAAAAGGTCCAGCCTGAGCCGGTACGAGGTGGCGGCCAGGATGTCGGAGCTGGTGGGGGTGGAGATAACCAAGAGCCAGCTTGATTCGTGGACGGCCGAGTCGAAAGAGTATCACCGGTTCCCGGCGGAATACCTCCCGGCGTTCTGCCTTGTGACGGGACACCTGGAGCCCCTGCGGATGATGGCCCGGATGCTGAAGTGTTATGTCCTTGAATCCAAAGAAGCCCTACTGGCGGAGCTGGGCCGGATAGACCAGGTAAAGCGGGACCTGGCCCGGCGGGAAAAAGTGGTAAGAGAGATGATCGAAAAGATGTGGGCTACCGGCTAAAGGAGGTACGGGCGGTGAAAAAAGTGTGCTGCGTGTGCGGCAAACATCCCCGGGTGCGGCGGAAGGACCCCTGGGGCAAATGGGAAAGGATAAGCGACTTAAGGCCGGCGGCGGGAGGAAAGCTGATCTGCAGCGCGTGCCTGGGCGAACTGGTGAGGGATACGGTGGTCATGCTGAAGAGTTAAGCCCGGAACCGGGCTAAACAAGGGGGTCTAAAAATGACGAAATTACTGACCCTGGAGGAGCTGAAGAGCGCATTCAAAGGATATCTCGGAACTTATCAACAGAGCAGGCACGCCGGGGGTTGGAACGAGCCTGGAAAACGCAAAAGATATAAGGACAAATGTCGTGAGAGGTACCGGAAGCGGATTAAGTAAAGTGGCATATTTTTCTGGCATATTTTCTGGCATATTTCCCCTGCATGGGCTAAAGGAGGGAGCTGGGCTGCTGCAGGCGGTATGGCTGTCCACAAGCGAGGCGGCGCGCGCCCTGGGGGTGACCGAGCGGGCCGTGAGAAAAAAGATCATGGCGGGCGAGCTGCAGGCCCGGGTCCAAGCGGGCCGGGGCGGCTTGGGCGGACAGGTATACCTCGTGCCCCTGGATGCCCTCCCCCCGGAAGCCCGGCGGCGTTACCTGGCCGAGGTTGCGGCCGCACCTCCTTCTCCCCCTACCCCGCCGCCGGAACCGGAAAACGACCCGAATGAAGGGGAAAAAATCGGGTCCCTGGCGGAACTGATTGCCAAGTACGGCGAGGAGAAGGCCCGGAAGATCATCAACGATGCCAGGGCAAAGTGGGAGGCGGTTGTCCTGGAGGCATTGGAGGTGATGAACGGCCCCTGGGGAGACAAAGCCAGACGCCTGGAGGCACTGGCCAGGCGGCGAAAAGTAAGCAAGACGACACTGTACCGGATGGCGGACCGGTACCTTAACGAGGGGGTGATCGGGCTGGTACACGACCGGTACCGCAGGACGGGCGAGGGCACAAAAGGCAAGAACCGGCGCTCGGTAACACCGGAGGTGGAGAAGTTCATCCGCGCCATGTACCTGAAGTACCCACCACCGAAGAAGAGCAAGGTATATGAAGAGCTGAAGAAAGCGGCGGCGGCGAAGGGCTGGCCGCTGCCATCCCGGGCGACGGTATACCGGGTGATCGCGGACATCAAGCCGGCGGAGGAAGTGCTGGCCACACGCGGGGACAAGGAATACGAGTCAAAGATGATGCCCAAGGTGCGGCGCACGTACAGCCACCTGATGGCCATGGAGGAAATAGTAGGAGACGGGCACCCGTTCGACATCTTCTTAGAGTTCAACGGCCGGGCGGTGCGCCCCAATCTAAGCGCCTGGATGGACCTGCGCAGCCGGAAGATTGTGGGCTGGTGCGTCACCGCCGGCCCGGCCAACAGCGACACCATCGCCGTGGCCCTGCGGCACGCCATAATCACCCACGGACTGCCCGGGACTTTATACACCGACTGGGGTAAAGAATACATCAACGAATACATAAAAGACGTGTGCCGACGGCTGGACATCGGTATCAGAAACTGCATCCCCAGGACGCCACGGAGCAAGGCCATCGAGCGCCTGTTCCGTACGGTGCACGACCAGTTCACGCTCTACCTGCCCGGCTACTGTGGCAACACTCCGGAAAACCGACCGCCGGGGTACGACGAGAAAAAGCTGCTCAAGCAGGGCAAGCTCTTGAAGTTTGAGGACTTCGTGCGGCGGTGGGCGCAGTACGTAGAAGTTTACAACAACCAGGTGCACAGTCAAATTAAAGACACGCCGGCAAACGCCTTCGCGGCAGCGCAGCACGTGCGGCCGGGCCTGGTCGACGAGCGTGACCTGGACATCCTCATGATGCGCAAGGAGCGCGTAAAGGTCCAGCCCGGCTATATCAGGCTCCTCGGAAGAGATTACTGGTCGCACAACGTGGACCTGGGCATGCTGGTGGGCGAATGGGTCCAGGTCTGGTACGACCCGCACCGGGTGGGCGAAGTGCTGATCTGGTACCGGGGCAAGTGCATCGGCACCGCCAGAAACGAAGAGGCCCTGGCCCACGGCCTGGACCGGGCAGAACTGGCAGAGAGGCTGCGGGCCAACCGGCGGGTAAAAAAGGCCCTCAAACTCAAGATGGCCAGCTACGTGGAGGGAATCGAAGACGTCCTACCTGGTGAAATCGTGCGGAAGGCCAAGCGCATCAGGCGTTCATACGCGGGCACCGACCTGGACGGACCTGTGGAAAAAGCTGTGGATGAAAACGTGCAGCGCCTGACGGGCGGGGAAAGCGCAGCCCGCCAGGTTCGGGAGGTGCTGGAGAGCACCGGGGAAGGTGCAAGCCGGGCTCCCGGCAAGGGCAAAAGCGGCGCGGGCAGCCGGTCGAAAAGGCTGCTGCTGGCCTGGGGCGACCGGGTGCTGGCGAAATGAGAAAAAACGTTACGGAGGTTGATAGAGCATGGCGGAACCGGCCGAGGTAATCGGAATGCAACCCGCAATCGAAGAGGACGCGGAAAAGCTGCGGGCGTGGCTGAATGACCTGATCAAAAACCGGGGGGTGACGGTGACCACCATCGCCCGTGAGATGGGAGTTTCTCACTCCCTAATCAGCCAGTTTCTCAGCGGGACAAAGAAAAGCGCCAACCTCATAGCAAAGCTCCAGCAATTCAGGACCAGGGTGGAGCAGGCCGCCGCCGGCGAGACACAGGAGCGGGCGGCTGAGAGCACAACAATCCTCCCCCACCCTGCTTTCCCGGCGGGGCTGTTCATGACCGAGGATCTGCGGCAGGTGCTCGGCCTGTGTGCCATGTGCCAGGAGGACGGAGAGATCGGGGTAGTGATCGGCCCCGCGGGGAGCGGCAAGACCACGGCCCTGCAGGAATTCTGCCGGCGGGAGCAGCGGGCGGCGTACATCAAGGCCGACGTGACCATGTCGCCGAAGGAGCTTTTATTCGAAATTGGACAGAAGCTGGGTGTGAGCCTGAGCGGTTCCCGGCGGGCCATGGCCCGTCAGATAGTCAACCAGTTGCGCCTGGACCCGGTGCTGATCATCGTGGACGAGGCCGACGTGCTGGTCAGCCGGGACTCGGTCTTAAAACTGGACGTCCTGCGGGGCATATGGGACGAAGCCCACAGCGGACTGGTGCTAGCCGGTCCGCCCGTATTGGCGAAGTACCTGGTCAAGGGACCCGGGGGGCAGAGCAACCTGGCCCAGTTTTACAGCCGGGTGCGCAGGGCCTATTATATGAAAGGCGTGACCAGGGATGAAGCCATGCAAATTCTCTCCGGATACAGAATGACGGAAGGGGCCAGGAATTACCTGGTGGCGGCCGCCGTCAGCAAGGCCCACGGGGGTTTGCGGCGGTTCACCAGGCTGTTGCAGAACGCCCTGGACCTGTGCGAACCGGGCGAGACCATCACCACGGAAATCGTCAGGGAGGCCGACGGCATGCTGGTGTCACCAAAGACATTGGGGCTGGAGTTCTGAGGTGCCGGGTATGAAACAGCAGGACTATTTAAAGAGGGTTATAACGGAAAGGATCCGGATCCTGAAAGACTGCAGGGAGAAGGCGAAACCGCAGTACAGGGAGAGCTACGACATTTCAATCAGGACTCTTGAGTGGGTCCTGACCCAATTTCCCCGGGAGGGAGGTGCAGGCACGGATGGCGATAGTCTGCACAATTAGGGAGTGCATCTAATACAACCCGCTTTGCGACGGGAACTGTTCTTTCGATGGCAAAGCGGGAATCGAGCTGTTATATGAAAATGGCGAATATGTTGGAGCTTGCGTCGCCATGACGCTGTAGGAATAGCCGAAAACCCCGGGTAAAACCGGGGTTCGTGGAGGGGATGGCCTCCCCCACCTGACGACCGCGATGGCGGGCCGGGACCGGTGCCCGGCGGCAGGCCGCGAAAGGAGGGATAATGTTGAACAAGAAAAGCGTGGTAGACCGGTTCACCCGCCCCATATGCCGGGTGGACATACGAACCGGCGAGGGCTTTTGCCGGTTGAAGGAGTTCTGGATGTCGGGTGGATACAGGGAAATAACGCCGGAAGAATTTGAGCGGATGGAGGGGCAGGCCGGAGCCACATCCCCTCCCCGCCCCGCCACCATCCCGCAGGATGTGGAAGCGGCTGACAGCTTGCTCACAGCGGAGGAGATCCGGCGGATTGAGATGATGGCCTGCGACGGGTGGACGATCAAGGACAAACTCCGGGTGCGGGCCTGGCTGGCCGCCGGGATGGACTGCCGCCAGGCGGCCCGGCTGCTGGGCCGGGATGCCCGGAGCGTGGCCGGGCTGTCCAGGCAGCTGGGGACGCTGGAAGAGCATATCAGGGTGCTGGTCCTGGCGGCCCGGGGCATGAACGATGCCGAGATCGCGCGGGAACTGGGTATGAAGCTGAAGCGGGTGGCGGGCATCAGGTTGAAGTACATGCCCGCTAAAGAAGCATGTACAAATTCGGGGGGATCTAGATGCAGGCGGTGGCAGTGACCTGGGATGAGGTCCGGGCGGCGCTGGAAGCCGTGGAGGCCGCCAGGCAGAGGCTGGATTACGCCGACCACCCGGACCTGGTCGATGCGGCGGTGCTGGAGCTGGGGGCGGCGGAGAAGCGGTTGAATTACCTGTTGCGGGTGGCCAGGAAAAACGGGGGGATGAGCCGTGGAAAAGATCTTTACTGTCGGTGACAGGGTGATGGTGGCGGGACGGGCGATGATGGCCGGGCGGGTAATGGCGGCATGCCCGGGGAAAGGCCGTTACCTGCTGATTGAGCTGGAGGATAATGATCCGCCTGAACAGATGACCCTGCGGGAGCTGGAAAAGGCCCGCCGTGGCCGGCGGGAGAACTACCGGTGGGCCGGATTTGAGCTGAGGAGGTGCGGCGCGTGAGGAAGCGGCTGGAGGAAGAGAAGATCAGGAGCTTAAAGGATTGGGTCGAGGTGGACGATGCGCTCAAGGAAATCGGCCGGCTGACCCTGGAAATCGAGGGGCTGGAGGCCAGGTACAACGAAAAGATGATGGCGATGAAGGAGGAACTGGCCGGGCTGGCCAGGCCGCTGATGGAGCGGCGGGAGTACCTGGAACTGCTGGTGAAAGACTTTGCCGAAAGGCACCGGGAGGACATGGACGGGCGGAAGTCCAAGGTGCTCAACTTCGGCCGGCTGGGGTTCAGGCAGTCCACGAAGGTGGTTTTACGAAATGTGAAAGCCATCCTGGCGGCACTGAAAGCGAAGGGAATGACCGATTGCATTATTGTTAAGGAAGAGGTGAGCAAAGATGAGCTGAAGAAATATGACCCCACCGTTATAGAATCCGTCGGTGCCAGGCTGAAGGTGGAGGACGTTTTCTGGTACGAAGTAAACAGAGACAAACTGGCGGAGGTGTCCTGACAATGGATGCCAGGGAAAAAGCTGCGCTGGTCTTCCTGGGGTTCGTGGGGGGCTACCTCCTGGCGGCCCTGGTGGTGGCCAGGCACTGGATGCAAGGGTGATGGAAGGGATGGCGAAACGCGCGGGCCGGTCCTTCTCCCCGGAGGAGAAGGACCTGGCGGAATACCTGAAGGAGAAGCTCAAGTCCCGGGGGGTGCACAAGTTCCCCCGGGACTGGCACCTGCGGCAGATGGCGGTGGCCCGGACGATGCTCGCCGGGGAAAACGCGCCTTCGGTTGAAGATTGGAAGGCCTGCATCGACTGGCTTTTCCGGCACCCGTACTGGGGGGATAAAGTGGACCACCTGGCCCGGGTGCTGGACCTGTGGCCCAGGTACGTGCTGCAAGCAAGAAACCGCCGCCAGGATGACGAGGAGCGGGAGCGAAGGCGGGCGCTTTTGAAATCCCTGTACCTGAGTTAGGAGGGAAAACGTGGAGGTATCAAAGCACGCCCTGAAGCGCTGGCGGGAGAGGGTAAACCCGGATGCGGGCCCCGAGCGGGCACAGAGCGAAATGCTAAAAGGATTGGAACAAGCCATCCGGGTATATGATGAGCTCGACAACGCATATTTCATAAAGGACAATATATTGTTCATCGTCAAGGATGAGGTCGTGGTAACGGTGGTGAACCTGGATTTCGGTTTTTCCGAAGACATTAACCGGGTGATCTGCCGGATGCAGACCGAACGCCTGCTGGAACTGAAAAAAAAGCTGGAAGAGGCGCAGGAGCAGGCACAACAGCACATAAGCGCGATTAACGACAGGCTGGCGGTGCTGGACAGCGAGAAGGCGGAGGTCGAAGCCAGGCTCCAAGAGATCTGCTCTAAAAGAAGGAAGCTGGAGCTGGCCAGGGAGGAAGTGGAAAAGGGATTGGAGGCCCTGCGGAAACAGTATGCGGCCGAATTCAGCAAGCTCAAGTATTCACTAGATTTCCGCCTGGAAACGGTGAGGAAAAACGCTTAATACGTTGCGGCAAGGAGGGTTTCAAATTGGACCGAATAGAGATTGCACCTGATACCGCCAGCCCGGTAAAGAGCGACAATGCTACCAAAACGATGTATAATTACGCTCCCTATGGTTTCGGAGAGCACACAATTAAAATAACCATTCAAAGATGGGACTTTCGTGGCCACATATGGGTAAAGGTCGGCGGTAATTGCAGGGGGATCAGTGTGATGAGCGACATAGCGGATACTATTTGGGAATTGGCACTTTGCGATCCCTCTGAAATTAAATCCGATTGTAATTTCAAAATTGACGACGATTTTTGGTATACAGCAGTGTTAACGAATAAGCAAGGAGATACACTTAATGATTGCGGCGACCAGCATGAATTCGAGGATGCCATTGTGGGGATAGAAATTGTCGACTACAAGCCAAAGAAATAATTGAAAAGCTAGCCGGAAGGAGGAATAAAATGCCCAGGGTTTTAAAGAGCCTGAAGGCGGAACCAGCGCCGCCGGAGGATCATCAGGATCAAAACGATGCCGGCGAGGTGGTCACATACTGGGACCCCGGCGCCTTCACCTGGTACGGTGCGGAAATCCAGCCGCGCGGTTTCAGGGATGAGCTGAGCCTAACCATTACGGATAAAGGAATCAGGCTTTCGCATGCGGCGGGAGGCAAGTTCGCCCCGGAGGCCCGGATAGCCGTGGGTTTGAACAGGGGTTTTTTGGCCCTGCGGGAGGCGGCCGACGGGATAAAGGCGAGGAGAGAGAGAAAGGAAGGGAACACGGCAATTTACCTGAATTCAACAAAGCTGGGGAAACTCTTGCGTGACGAGGGCTGGCCCATACCCTGCCGCCTGCCGGCGGTGTGGGACGAGAGAAACGGGATGCTCGTCTGCAGGAAGCCCCCGGGAGAGGTGGTGTAAAACATGCCCGCGCCCGCCAATGCAAAAGCAACCGCCCCGCAACTGCGGAAGCTGTTCTGCCTGGCCAGGGAGCTGGGCATGGACCACGAAGACCTGCGCGGGCTGGCGCACAACATGGCCGGCGTGGACGGCCTGTCGCAGCTCACCAGGCGGGACGCCATGAGGCTGATCGACTACCTGGTGGACCGCAGCCGCAAGGACTACCGCCCCACCGCCGCATCCAGGCAGCAGATATATCTCATCGAAAAACTGGCGGTGGAGCTGGGCTGGAACGACAATCCCCGCCGGCTGGCCGGCTTTGTCAGGCGTACGGCCGGTGTCGCCCACCTGCGCTGGCTGGACGCGGCCGGTGCGTACCGGGTGATCGAAGGCCTTAAGAAAATGGTGGAACGGCGCAAGAAAACCCTGTACAACAGCCGGTAAGTGAGGTATAATTAAGCAAACAAACCAGATCACAACGATGGAACCGGGGTTGCCGGACGAATGAACGTCCGGCAGCCCCATTCGGCTTTTTTGGGGGACTGTTAATTTTTTAACACCCGGCCGGGGCGATAACATGAGGGGATTTTACAACGACGACGACGGGTTGAGCATTACCGAAACGCTGGCCCTGGTTTTTTCAGGGGTATACGTTTTGGTGGTGATCGTAATGCTTGCGGCACTGATGCGGGGCCGGCTGGCCGACCTGCACGTGGACTTCCTGTCGGTGTGCTCGTGGCCCGTACTCACCATCCTGGCAGGGTATTTCGGCGATCGGGTTGCCTCCCGGTTCGGGGGAGTCCTCCGGAGAAGCGGGGCGCGGCGGCCCGCACCGGTCATGGAGGAAACTGGCGAGCCGGCGGTTGGGGAACTGGAACCCGGACCGCAACGCCCCACAATATAGGAGGTGTAATCATGCAGAAGCGCACCCTCCTGCTCACTTCCGCGAACCGCCCGGGGCGCAAGATCAAGCCCAAGGCGGTGGTCGTGCACTGGACGGCCAACACCAATCGCGGCGCCAACGCCCGGGCCAACCGCGACTATTTCGAGACGCACCCGCAGGATAAAGTGTCCGCCCACTGGATTGTGGACGACCGCGAGGCAATCCTGTGCATCCCCGAAGATGAGATGGCCTACCACGTGGGCGCACGGGTTTACCGCCCGGAAGCTTTGCAAAAATTGTCCCGCTACCCCAACGACTGCACTATCGGCGTTGAGATCTGCGTAAATGCCGATGCGGATTTTGCCGTGACTTACAGGAACGCGGTGGATCTGGTGGCCGACATCCTGCGCCGCTATGGCTGGGGCGTGGACCGCATATGGCGGCATTATGACGTCACCGGCAAAGACTGCCCCCGGTTTTTCGTGAACGACGCCACGGCGCGGCAGTACGGTTTTGCCGGTGCGGAATCCGCCTGGAGCGGCTTTAAAAAGGACGTGCAGGCGGTACTGATCGGAAGGAAGGTGGAAAAAGTGTTCACCGACATCTCGGGACACTGGGCGGAAAGTATAATCAAGGATGCCCTGGGATGCGGCCTGGTTGCCAGGGATGAGAAGTTCCGCCCGAACGACGGCCTCACCCGGGCCGAGGGTGTGGCGCTGTGCATGCGGCTCAAGGACATCATCATGGCCGGGATCAAGGACCTGGTCCGCCAGGTCGTGCAGGAAGAACTGCGAAAGGCGGGATAAAGCTTGTGGGGCGAACTGATTTTGGAAGTTAGCAGGGCGGCCCTGGCGGTCATCATTCCCGTGGGTGTGGCGGCCGGCCTGGAGTGGCTACGGCGCAAGATGGGCGTGGAAAAGCTGCGCAGGGTCCAGGAGGAACTGCAAACAAAGAAAGACATGGCCCTCATCGCAGTGAAGTACGTCGAACAGGCCTGGAAGGGCGCCAGCGGTCCGGAGAAGTACAATGCGGCCGCCGCCTGGCTGGCCTCCCAGGCGGCCCGGGTGGGTATCACCCTTTCCGACGACGAGATCAAGGGCCTGATCGAGTGGGCGTTGCGAACCACCAAGGACGAGCTCGGCAACCAGTGGGCGGACCTGCTTGAGGTGCGCAAGGAGGCGGGCAGCACGTGCTAGACCTGCCGTCCGATTTGTACCGTCCGGTGGCCACGCTGCTCTACACCCTTCTGTGCGTGGCCATGGGAATTATAGCCTATTTCCTGCGCGACATCAGGCAAAGCGTGAAAGAGAAAACAGCAGGAGCAGGATCAGAAGATCGACGGCATCCAGAAGGATCTCAACGTCATCAGGGAAACCCTGCCCCAGCGTTACGTCTTACGTGACGACTTCATCCGGGCGATTGCCGGGCTGGACAACAAGGTGGACAACATCGGCAAGGAAGTGAGCGAAATCAACAAGGCATTAAACCGCCTGATTGGGGGCGTTAAGTGATGGGGCTGGAAAAGTACGAAGCCCGTATTGTGCGGGGACACATAATGCAAATCCTCAAAGTGGCTTATCCGGGGCCGGCCAGCGTGGAGCTGCTGGAGGTCACCCTTAGCGATCGGTCCTGCCCCACCTCCCCTGCCGTTCTGAACGGCTACCTGGCATACCTGGCCGAAAAGGGCTACATCACCCGGTGGGAGGAAAAGGACGATATCCTGGGCGTAACCCGCACCCTGGTCAAATTGACGGCCACCGGTGTCGACCTGCTGGAAGGGAATATCCCGGCTGACCCCGGCGTGGTGTTGTAGTGTGGGCAAGCGGCGCAAGCACTTCAAGGTCGAGACCCTCCCCCCGGAAATAGTGGAAGCCATCAACCGCAAGCTGGTGGAGGGCTATACGTACCAGCAGCTCGCCGACTGGCTCGACCAGATGGGCCACCCGGTGGGGAAAAGTTCCCTGGCGCGGTACGGCAAGGACTTCCTCTCCCGCCTGGAGCGGCTGCGGGTGGTAAAAGAACAGGCCAGGGCGATAGTGGAAGTCAACCCCGACGCCCCCGCCACGGAGATGGCTGAGGCGGCAAACCAACTGGCCACCCAGCTGATCATGGAGTTCCTGATGCAGGTGGATCTGGACGATCTGGCCCAGGCCAAGGTAACGGAAGTTCTCAAGGCCCTGGCCAAGCTGGAGGCTTCCGGTGTGCGCCGTGAGCAATTGAAGTTCAACTTCAACCGGGGCGTGGATGCAGCCGTGTCCAGGATCAAGGAGGCGCTGCGCGCGGAAGTGGCCGCCGACCCGGAACTGGCGGCGAGGCTGGCGGAGATGGTGGACCGGCAGGCGGAGGCGCTGAGGAAGTAGCCATGCTGATCAAGGATCTGATCGGCGAGCGCCAGGCGGGCCTGGACTTCGCCGAGTGGATGCACAAAAACGTGCGCCTGGATGACGGGAGACCCTGGGACATGAGCCGGCGCAGGGCGCTGGTGGAAATCGTCGGCAACATGAAGCACCGCCAGATGACCATTCTAAAGGGCGCCCAGACGGGCTTCTCCACCCTGTTCCTTGGGTTTGCCATATACCTTCTGGACCAGGCCCGCCGGAACGTAATTTACTTCCTCCCCACGCAGAAAATGTCCGACCGGTTTTCTACCACCCGCATGGATGCCTTCGTCAACCGGAGCGAATACCTGCGCAGCCGGCTGCGGGGCACCGACCAGACGGGGCTCAAGGAGATCGACACGCATTTTCTGTATTTCGTGGGGCTGCAGTCGGTCCTGGGGGCCATCTCGATTCCCAGCGATTGCAACCTGTACGACGAGGTGGACCTGATCGACCAGGAAAACTTAGACTGGTCGCTGGACCGGATAGCGGCCTCCGACCTGGCACTGCTCAGGTTTTTCTCGGTGGGGATGTTCCCCGGCATAGGCATCGATGAGCGGTACCAGGACGGCGACCGGCGGCGCTGGCACGTGCGGTGCCGGGGATGCCGCCGCGAGCAGGTGGTGGAGGACGAATTCCCGCAGAACTTCATCCGCCATAAGGGAGAGGTCATGCTGGTGTGCGTGAAGTGCGGCACCCCCCTGGACGTAAACGAGGGGCGCTGGATCCCGGAGAAGCCGGAGCGCACCCGTGACCACGTGAGCTATCGAGTGCCGCAGCTGATCATGCCCGGGCTCAACCTGGCCTTTATCTGGGACAGGTGGCAGAAGGCCCAGAACAAGCCGAGCAAGCTGGCAAAGTTCAGGTGCTCCGTACTGGCCAGGCCCGACGGCGGCGACATGCAGCCCATAACGGACGAGGTCCTGCAAAGGGTCAGGCAGGCCGGCGATTATTACTGGCACGACCGCTGGGGCGACACCATTACCGGTATCGGCATCGATATGGGCGACCGGGCGCATATCGCGGTGGCGGCCCCCTTCGCCGGGGAAGGTATCCGCTTTCTGCACTTCGAGGAGATCGATGTCGAGGACCTGGTGGAGCGGGTCAAACACCTTGAACACGCATTCAACGCCGGTGCACTGGTCATAGACGCATTGCCATACAAGACGACATCCAAGCAGGTGGTCCGGAGCCTCACCCGGGCCGTGGGATACATTCAATACTTCAAAGGTTCCGACCTCAAGGAGAAGTCAGAAGGCGAAGGCGACCGCACGGTGCGCGTGGTGACCGTGGACCGCGACGAATCACTGGATGAGACTACCGACCTGTTCGCCACCGTTCCCCCGCTTGCACTGCTCCCGAAGCCGCGGACACCGGCTGAGGAGCAGGTGCTGCGTACGGTCGAGAGTCACCTGAAAAAGCTGGTCAAGGAAAAAGAGAAAGAGTCCGAGGACAGCCCGGCCCGCTACAAAAAGAACGTGGCCAACCACTACGGGATGGCAATCAATTCGGCCCGGATTGCCCTGTGGCTGGCCACCGGAAAGGGATTGAAGATAGGTCCGGTGGAGTACACTACGGTGGTTCCAAGGCGGGCCAGGTTCGGTAAAGGAGCGTACTGATGGTTATTTACGGTCCGGACGGCAAGCCAATCAAGAAGAGCAAAGGACCCCTCCTGGACGAGATCGCGGTGGTTTCCGTGCGCGACCGCTGGTCATCCTACCCGTCCCAGGGGCTAACGCCAGAAAAGCTGGCCAGTATCTTCAAAGAGGCCGACGCCGGTGACGTCTACCGCCAGATGGAGCTCTTTGAAGAGATGGAGGAGAAGGACTCCCACCTTTTTAGCGAGCTGCAGAAGCGCAAGCAGGCCGTCCTGGGCCTGGACTGGGAAATAGTCCCCTATTCCAGCAGCCGGGCGGACAGGAAGGCCGCGCAACTCGTCCAGGACGCCCTGGAGTTCGAGGGCCTGGAGGACGCACTGCTCGACCTCCTGGACGCCATTGGCAAGGGGTTCTCGGTCTGCGAGATCATGTGGAAAATTGCCGGCGGCATGGCCATGGTGGACCGCTTGAAGTGGGTCCACCCCAAGCGGATCACCTTCGGTGGAAAGGACGAGTTCCGCCTGTTGACCGAGCAGGAGCCGGTACGCGGCATCGAGCTCCCGGAGAACAAGTTCGTCGTCCACCGCTACCGGGCCAGGAGCGGCCACCCGTCGCGGGCCGGCATCGTCCGGGTTTGCGCCTGGATGTACCTGTTCAAGAATTATGCGGTCAAGGACTGGGTTACTTTTGCCGAGGTCTACGGTATGCCGCTCAGGGTCGGCAAGTACGATGCTTCCACCAGCCCGGAGGACAAAGAAAAGCTGATCCAGGCCATCGTCCAGCTGGGTACCGACGCCGCAGGCATCATTTCTAAAAGCACTGAGATCGAGTTCGTGCAGGCGGTCAAGGGGGCGACGGACAACGTCTACGAAACCCTTGCCGAGTTCTGCAACAAGGAGATGAGCAAGGCCATCCTCGGCCAGACCCTGACGGCGGACGTGGGCGACCGTGGTTCCTACGCCGCCAGCCAGACGCACAACGAGGTTCGGCGCGACCTCACCAGGGCGGATGCCAAGGCCCTGGCCGAAACCCTGCGGCGGGATCTCTTCCGCCCGCTGGTCCGGTTCAACCTTGGGGACGGCCCGAACCTACCCTGGTTGAAGTTCGACCTGTCCGAGCCGGAGGACCTGGAAAAAACGGCCCGGGTCTACAGCATATTGATTAAAGACTGCGGCCTGCCCGTGGCCAAAAAGCACGTTTACGAAAAGTTCGGCATCCCGGAGCCGGAGTCGGGAGAAGAGATCCTGACTCCGCCGGGTGCGGCAGTCTCGCCCACGGGGCTGGCGCTGAAGGCGCTGAAAGATGTACCCCCGCCTCCCCAGGAGGAAGCGCAGGCGGCGGTCGACGACCTGGCCGACAGGGCGCGCGAGCGGGCTGCGGCCGCATTGGAAACGCTCCTGGCCCCGCTGCGACAGCTCATTGAGTCCGGGGCGAGCCTGGAGGAGATCCGGGACCGGCTGCCGGAGGTTTACCCGGAAATGGACACGGCGGAGCTGGAAGAACTGGTCGCACGGGCCATGTTCGTAGCGGACCTGTTCGGAAGGTGGGTGGCCGATGGACATCAGGCTTGAGCCCCTTGCTTTCGAGGAGGCGGTGGAGTTCTTCCGGGACAAGGTTGTGCTCCCGCCCGGCGACTTCGAGAAGCTCTGGGGCGAGTACAGGAGTCTGGCCTTCTCGGTGGCCGGTATTGCCGCACTGGACGTGCTCAAGGACATTTACGAGGCCCTGCTCAGGGCCATCGAAGAGGGCCTGACGCAACAGGATTTCGCGCGGCAGGTGAACGAGATACTTGAAAGCCGGGGCTGGCAGGGTCTCACCCCCTACCGTCTGGACAACATCTTCCGTACCAACATCCAGACTGCCTATATGGTCGGCCATTACCGGCGAATGACGGATCCCGATATCGTTGAGCGGCGGCCGTACTGGATGTACAATGCGGTTAACGACAGGCGCACCAGGCCAACACACCGGGCGCTGGACGGGAAGGTGTACCGCTACGACCACCCGTTCTGGGATACCTGGTATCCCCCCAACGGGTACCGGTGTCGCTGCGGGGTGATCAGCCTCAGCGAGGAGCAGGTCCGGCGGCGCGGGTTGACGGTGGAGACGGAAGTGCCCGGGATGATAGAACCGCCCGGCCAGCCGGCCCGCCCCCTGCTCCCCGACCCGGGGTTTGCTCACAACCCGGCGAAAACGAAGTGGGAGCCGGACCTTAGCAAATACCCGCCGGCCTTGCGCCAGGCGTACCAGGCCAGGGCAACGGAATGATTTTAGTTAGCAAGTAACGGGCGGCGGTAACAAACCAACGGGGAAAAAGTGATCAGGTAACGGGCCGGTAACGATCAGGTAAAGCAACAAGTAACGAAAGGTAACGGTAAGGTAACAACACAGTAACGGGCGGTAACGATGGGTAACGAAGGGTAACAGGCGGCGGAAAGGCCGCAAACTCCCGAAAATCAAGGAAAGTGTGGCGGCCAGTAACGTAAGGTAACGGCCCTGAAGGTGGTGGTAACGGGTGGCGGACAAGGAAGCCAGGCGGCGCCAGGAAGAGCGGGCGCGCCGTTACGGAATCGGCATTAAGGAAAGAGGAAACGTAACCATTCCTTCCGAGCACCGGGAACGGTGGCCGGACATAGCCGACGAGGATTATCTGGACCCGGTCAATTACCGTTACCCCTGCCCTGATGCGGAGCAGACACGGGTGGCGGCGCGCTACTGGGCGCAGGAAGACAACCGCAGGCAGTACACGCAGGAAGAGCGGGAGATTATCTCCCGCCGGCTGGAGGCGAAGAAGAAAAAATTCAAGATCGGCGAGTACGCCCAGGAAAACAAGGACCTGCGGCAGATCGTTTTGAGCGTTGATGCTGGTCCGGGCCGGGTGCCGGAGTTTATCCAGGTGCTGCCGTTTGGGGAGGTCCGTTCCGAGAAAGGTGATTTCGTTGTTGATGAGGAAAGCGTCCGGGAGATACTACACAACTGGAAAGCGCGGCAGAACGACATGGTCATTGACTATGAACACCAGACCCTGAGCGGCCAGGAGGCCCCTGCGGCCGGATGGGTCAAGGGCCTGGAGGACCGGGGGGCGGACGGCATCTGGGCCCGGGTGGAGTGGACTCCCCGCGCGGCGGAGTACCTGCGGAACAAAGAATACCGGTACCTCTCGCCAGTGGTCCTGGTGCGGCGGAGCGACCGGCGTGCGGTGCGGCTGCACTCGTTCGCGCTCACAAATACGCCGGCGATTGACGGCATGGTGCCGCTGGTCAATAAATCAGGAAGCGCATGCTTCCAGGTGAACAAGGAGGGTTCGGGTTTGGAAGAACTGCTCAAAGCATTGCGGAGTGCGCTGAACCTACCGGATACGGCGACCCAGGAAGAGGTTCTCTCTCGCGTAAGGGACGTAAATGCGCGCCTTGAGTCCGCCGGGAAAGTCATTGCGGCCAAAGAAGTCCTGGAACTGCTCGAAGTTCCGGAAAACGCCGACCTGAACACAGTCAAAGGCAAAATCCTGGCGCTCAAAAACCCGAGCGGTTACGTGCGCATCGAAGAGTTCAACGCCCTCAAGGAAAAATTGGCCCTGAAAGAGCGGGACGAACTGGTGGAAATGGCCCTGAAGGCCGGCAAGATTGCCCCGGCACAAAAGGAATGGGCCGAGCAGTACGCGCTCAAGGACCCGGCAGGCTTCCGGGCCTTCATCGAGCATGCCCCCCAGGTGGTACCGGTAGGCCGGGACATTTCCGGCGGCGGCAAAGATGACAACAAGACTGCGCTGGACGATGCGGCCGTTCTGGTGTGCAAGCAACTGGGTATTTCCCACGAAACCTACAAAAAATACGGGGGTGATTCCTGATGCCGCTGGGCAGTGACCGCAACACACCGGTACGCACCGGGGAACTGTTGCACCTCCCCGTGGCCGCAAACGCCAAAATCTACGCGGGGGCGCTGGTGGCCCTGAACACAGGCGGCTATGCGGTTCCGGGATCTACGACCACGGGCCTGAAGGCGGCCGGCCGGGCCGAGGAACAGGCGGACAACACGGGTGGGGCCGACGGGGCCAGGTGGGTAACCGTCCGCCGGGGCGTGTTCAAGTTCGCCAACAGCGGTACGGACCCGGTGGGCCAGGCCCATGTGCTGGGGGACTGCTACATCGTGGACGATCAAACGGTGGCCGCCACCGACGGGACCGGAACCCGCTCCCGGGCCGGGAAGGTCCTGGGAGTAGAGGCGGACGGTGTATGGGTTGAAATCAGGTAAAGGAGGAGAACCCGCTTGCTTCTGAACGCTCAAAACCTGAAAGCCGCAGCCAGGGGGTTCCGGGCGCTGTTTTTCGAAAGCCTGGAAGGCGTGAAGACGCCGTACGAGCTCCTGGCCATGGTGGTCAATTCAACCTCCCCGGAAGAGACATACAACTGGCTGGCTTCCCTGCCCCGGATGCGCGAGTGGGTCGGCGACCGGGTGATCCATGCGCTGGCCGCCCACGGGTTCACCATCAAAAATAAGGACTGGGAAGCAACCATCGAGGTCGACCGCAACGAGATCATCTTCGACAAGCTGAACCTGGTGCGGCCGCGGATACAGATGCTTGCCCGGGCGGCTGCGGAGCATTACATGGACCTTATCATCGACCTCCTGGTGAACGGGTTCAACCAGACGTGTTACGACGGCCAGTATTTCTTCGACGAGGATCACATAGGGGGCTCCAACAGGACCAGCGCGCCACTCAGCGCGACGTCTTACAACGCCGCCTACGCGGCCATGATGAGCCTGACGGACGAAAACGGCAAGCCGCTCAACATCACGCCCACGCACCTGGTGTTCGGCCCGGCGCTGCGCGCTACCGCGCTGGAGATCCTGACCGCGGAACGCGACCAGTACGGCGCCACAAACATCAACCGCGGTTCAGCAGAACCCCTGCTACTGCCACAGCTGGCGGCGCACCCCACGATGTGGTTCTTGCTCGACCTGTCCAAGCCGATCAAACCCTTCATACTGCAAATCGTGAAGCAGGTCGACTTTGTAGGCTTTGAAAGCCTTACGGACGAAGTTGTATTCATGAAAAAGAAGTTCCTCTACGGCATCGACAGCATCGACAACGCCGGGTACGGGCTCTGGCAGCTCGCCTACGGTAGTACCGGAACGGCTTGATGGGGGGAGTGATTGCATTGCCGCTTAAAATCATCTCGAAAAAGGACGGTTTCCGGCGGTGCGGCGTGGCGCATCCCGCCGCGCCGGTTATCTACCCCGACGGCACCTTCGCGCCTGAACAGGTTGAAAGGCTGAAATCCGAACCCATGCTTATTGTCGAAGAAATACCCGGGGAAGAGCCAGGGAAGCAGAAAAGCAAGGGCGTGACCGGGCCGGAACCGGGTGACAGTTAATGTACTGCACCATCGAAGACCTGAAACGCCGGCTCCCGGAAAGTGTGCTCATCGAACTAACCGACGACGAGGGCAGCGGACCAGCCGGCCTGGACCAGGCCGGGGAGGAGATCACCGCACGGCTGAACGAGGCCATTGCGGATGCCACCAATGAGATAAACGGTTACTGCCAGGCGCGCTACCCGGTGCCCTTCGACCCCGTTCCCGGATTCATCCGCAAGCTTGCGGTGGACATAGCGGCATACAACCTGTTCTCCCGCCGGGGGTACAGCGAGGATAGCGCGGACAAATCCGTCATCGACCGATACAGGGCGGCCGTGCGTACCCTGGAGAACATCGCCCGCGGCCTCATTTCCCTGGGCGCCCCCGAGCCCCGTTCCTCGTCGGAGGTGGAAGTTCGGGGCCAAACGCGAGTTTTTTCCCGGCAAAAACTGGAGGCCTTTTGATGAGCGGGGTCAGGTTGGAAGGTGACTGGAAAAAACTCGAAGAAAACCTGCACCGCCTGGCACGGGTAAACTGGACCCGGCTGCACAAGGAAATCGGCGAACACCTGGTTTCCAGCACCCAGGAGCGGTTCAAAACTGAAACCGCGCCGGACGGCACGAAGTGGCCGCAGTCGATCCGGGCACGGGAAGAAGGCGGCCAGACCCTCTCCGACACCCGGCGGTTGCGCAACTCGATCAGCTATGCGGCACGGCCGGACAGGGTGGAGGTCGGCACCAACGACAAGCGTGCGCCAGTGCACCAGTTCGGGGCCACTATCCGGCCCAGTCGCGCCAAAGCGCTGAAGTTTCAGGTCGGCGGGCGCTGGGCGGTAAAAAAACTGGTCCGCATTCCCGCCCGACCCTTCCTGGGCTTGAGCGATGATGACCAGGTGGCCATCAGCGAAATCATCCGGGAGCGGCTGGAGGAGTGTTTGAAGTGATCGGGAGCTGCCGCGAATACCTGGAGGAACACCTGAAAAGCCTCGGTATCATGCGGGTGTATACCCGGGCGGAAGACGCTGCAAAACACCAGGCTCTCCCCTACGCCGTGGTGATGATAGACGGGCAGACCGCGCAGCGGGACGGCTCGCTTGTGGCCAGGGCCGACGGCCCGGGTCCCGACGAGCGCACGCTCAGGCGCCGGTTGTACAGGCGCACGGTCAAAGTTCTGGTCACCATTGTCCACCGCGACCGGGCGGCGGCCGACGCCGCGGGCGAAGCGTTCCTTTCCGGCCTGACCCGGCGGATATTCGATACGGGCGGCAACGCGATCCTGGTCGCCGCCCAGGGGGCGGAACCCGAGGAAGAGGCGAGCCTGCTCAAGCCCAGGGAAACGGCGCACATCCTGGTCGTTTTCGAGGGCGGGATATATGCGGACCGGGTGGTGAAGGTCTATGATCTTGAGACATCTTTGCAGGTGGAAGGCGAGATAAGCCAGGAGGTGTAAACCTTGCCGAAGAAGGACGAGACGCAGGCGGTCGAGTTTCCCCAAGGAGAGCTATTGACCATCGAGGAACTGGCAGCGCGCCACAGCGTGCCGGCCTGGACCATGGCCGGTTTGAAAGTGGCGATGGCCTGGGGCCAGGGAAAACGGGTCAGCGAGCAAGAGTTCCTGGAGGCCTTAACCAAGTGGCTTTCCGGTCCGATGTCGAGGAGGTGAGGTAAGTGCCCCTGCCTGATGTAACTGTAAAAATTCTGGATGGCGGTCTAGGTATGTTGCCGCCGGGTACGTCCGGTTTGCACGCCAAGGTCGGCGTAAGTTCGGCCGGCACGGTCGGCGAGATCGTGTCCGTGACCGACCCGGGCAAAATCGCCGATCTATTCGGCACCGGTCCGCTGGCAAACGCTCTGTACGATTCCTTTGCGGCCGGAGCGCGCCTGGTATACGCGGTGCGGGCGAACGGCGACATCCCGGGACAAATCGGGACGGTGACAAAAACCAAGACCGGCCAGGGCGATCTCAACGTTACAGGCTCCCCCCTGGACGCCTACGAACTGGTGGTCGAGATAGTGGACCCGGGTGCCAAGAACGTGGCCACGTTCAGGTACAGCCTGGACGGCGGCGACACGTTCTCCGCCAAGATCACCGTGCCAACCGCGCTGACGTACGAGATTCCGGGAACAGGTCTGACCCTGAATTTCTCAGAGTATGTAACCGACCCGAACAATTCGTTCCTGGCCGGCGACAGGTACACGTGCAGGACCACGGCGCCGCGGCCTTCGGTCAACAGCGTAAACGCGGCCATCGACACGCTTTTAAATTCAAAATACCTGTACGAGTTCATCCACGCAGTGGGGGATTCAGACGCAGCCATGTGGGCGGCCCTGGCTGCAAAGGCAGCGGAGGCGGAAACGAGGTACCGCTACATCCATTTCCTTTCCGAAGCGCGCGGACCGGAAAGCACTGAGACGGTCGACCAGTGGGTGAGCGCCCTGCTTGCCGAGAAAAGCGGTTTCGCCAGCACCCGGGTAAGTATTTGCGCCGGGCGGTTCGAACTGGTGGACATGGGCACCGGCCGGATCGTGGACCGCAACGGCGCGGGCATATACGCGGGCAGGGTGAGTTCGATACCGGTACAGCGGTCGCCCGGCGAGGTCATGGAGGGGCCGCTGCCGGCGGTGGTGCGCCTGAATCCTCCGGGGATCAACGACGGCCACATACTCGCCCTGGACGAGGCGGGTTTCGTAACCTTCCGGCAGTACATCGGCCTGTCCGGCCTCTACGTCACCAACGGCCGGATGGCGGCGGAGCCGACCAGCGATTTCCAGTACGTGGAGCTGCGCAGGGTGATGGATAAGGCATGCGCCCAGGTGCGCGCCGCAGCACTGCGCCTTGAACACGCAGAAATCGATCCCACCAACATGGAAAAGAGCCTCTCGGCTGCGGAGGCGCAGCTCACCGCGCCCCTGGACAATATGGTGGGGGCCAGAGAGATTGCCCGGGGCCGCGTGGTCATCCCGCGGGACCAGGACGTGCTGGCCACGTCCAAGATCCGCGTGAAGGTGCGCATTGTGCCCATGGCCATCATGCGGTGGATCGAGCTGGAAATCGGCTTCGAGAACCCGTTCCGGGCCGCGGCTTAAAGGGGGTGCCGAAGGGTGATTAACGGCAAAAAGTACAGCTGGGAGGATATCAGTGTCATCCTGCCCTACGGGGAGATAATCGGCTTCCAGAACATCGAGTATTCCGACGGGCTCGAAATCGACCCGGTATACGGCAAGGGCTCCAACCCCCAGGGTTACGGGGTGGGAAACTATTCCGCCGAGGGAAAGGTGACCCTGCTCAAGGATGAGCACGACAGGTTCGTGGAGTATGCCAAAAAGCAGGGCAAGTCCCTGTACCGCCTGCCTCCCTTTACGATCACCGTTTCGTATGCGAACGAGGACCAGCCCACCAAAACCGACGTGCTCAAAGCCTGCAAGATCGTCAAGGTCAGCCAGTCCGGGGGGCAGGGGGACAAGGAACTAAAAGTGGAGTACGAGCTGAAGATCCTGGGAGGCATCCACAGGGACGGCCTGGCGCCGAATTAATTAACTGAATTATGGGAGGAATCTTAGGATGGCAAGCGTAAGCGAGCAGCAGTTGCAGGAGTGGAAGGAAAAATACGGCGACGTTTACGAGGTCAGGGTGAGCGACGACGAGGAAAAACTACCGGTCTTTTACTTTAAGAAGCCGGGGCGGGGAGAACTCTCCAGGCTCTCGAAAGAAATGATGAGCAATATGTACAACGCCTTGAACAACATGGTCTTCGCCTGCCTGATCCACCCGTCCGCCGAGGTGGTGGCCGGCCTGGTGAACGATAAGCCCGGGCTGGTCATTTCCCTGGGCGCAGAGCTGCAAAAAATAGCGGGTAGCAACCAAAATTTTACGTCGAAAAGATTATAAGGCGGGTAGAGCAGCTTCGCGAGGACGGACTGCACCAGGCGGAAGCGCTCATATCGCTGCATTTCGGGCTTGCGCCGCAAGAGGTCCAGGCCCTTGACGACGAGACATTCTGCGAGCTGGCGGCGCGGGCCTACTTCCTGGAGGACCGCCAGGTGCTGGCAGTAAAACGCGGGGTCTTAATGGCCGTGGCGGAGATGTTCAAAAAATGAAAAGCCGGCAGCGGTCACTGCCGGCGGGCCTGCCGCGCCTGGCGGGCGGCCTCGATCTGCTTGATTCTTTCGCCGCCTTCGCGCCAACCTTCGCGAATGCCAGCACATATTTGACCGATGCACCAAACGAAAGTAGGAATACCGTACCGAATCAATGCGTAAGCGGCCCCGATAGCGCACCCAAAACCAAAGAGCAAAAGGAAAATTAAAAGCCAGGACATTGCGGGAACCCCCCCCTTTCCTTTCTTGTTAATGGTAACACTGTCTGAAAGCGGGTGTCAAGGTGGATTCGCTGTACAACCTGTCCGTGATCGTGAGCGTGGTGGATAAACTTACCGGGCCGGTCAAAAAGATGGCCGAGACTTTCCAGAACTTCGAGAAAACGGTCCAGAAGGCCAGGGGGATGATCGACTTCGGCCAGCGGATGGCCGTGTCCGGGGCGCTGGTCCAGGGGGCGGCCGACACAATGGTGCGCGCCCTGGGCAACATTCTGACGCCTACCGTGGAAAACCAGCGGGCGCTCGGCGAACTGGCCTCCCTGGGGATAGAAAACCTCGACGCCCTCTCTGAAGCCGCCCGGAGGTTCAGCTCCAGGTGGGCGGGCACGACCACGGCACAATTCATCAGTGCCGCCTACGACATCAAGTCCGGCATCGCTTCCCTGAGCGATGAAGCCGTGGCCCAGTTCACTATCATGGCGGCGCTGACGGCGAAGGCCACCAAGGCCACCACGGCCGAAATGACCAGCCTTTTCGCCACCGGCTACGGCATTTTCAAGGACCTGTACGCCAACCTTTCGGACTTTGAATTCGGCGAGATGTTCAGCGCCGGCATAGCGGCAAGCGTGCAGGCCTTTAAAACGACGGGTTCTCAGATGGCCCAGGCCCTGACCACGCTGGGGGCTTCGGCCTCCATGGCCCGGCGGCCTTTCGAGGAGCAACTGGCCGTTCTGGGCATGCTCCAGGCCACCATGCCCGGGGGCGAAGCGGGGACACGCTACAGGGCGTTCATCAAGGCCGCCGCCCAGGCCGGCAAGAGCCTGGGGTTGAGTTTCGTGGACAGCAACAACCAGCTTTTGGGGATGGCCGACATCCTGGATAAGCTGCGGAGCAAATACGGTGAAACCCTGGATGCAATCGAGAAGCAGGAGATCCAGAAGGCCTTCGGCACCGAGGAGGCCGTGGCCCTGATCGACCTGCTCTACGGAAAAGTGGGCCAGTTGAGGAGCAACATAGACCAGCTGGGGATGAGCATGCGCCAGGGAACGGCCTTCACGGAGAAGATGGCCAGGGCCATGAACCAGGACCTGGGGGCGCAGTTCCAGCTGCTCAGGCAGAACATCGACATTCTCAAGGGTTCCATCGGCGACGAGCTGGCCCCGCTGATCAAGGCCTTCATCCCCACGGTGCAGGGCTGGGTGGAGGGGTTCCAGAGGCTGGCCAGAAGCCATCCCACCCTGGTGAGGACGGCCCTGCTGATAGCCGCCATCGCCACCGCCGCGCTGGTGGTCATCGCCCCCATCCTTACCGTGGGCGCCGGAATAGTTATGATGGCCGGGTATTTTATATGGGGATTGGCGCAGATCAGAAAGGCGTTCATTTCATTGCGAGACGTTGCCTTTAGAAGTATAGCAACAATAAGAACTGGCCTCCATCTTTTACGAATAGCGATCTCAGCGTTATCATCCCGACTCATCCTCCTGGCCGAGCGGGCGGCCCTCACCGCAGCGGGGGCGATCTACCTGACCGCCCGGCACATCGCCGGCCTGGCCAAAAGCGCCATGGTTGCGGCAACGTCCGCCCTGCCCCGGCTGATCGCCACAGTCTGGCGGTTTACTGCCGTGCTCATAGCCAACCCCATCACCTGGGTGGTCCTGGCCGTCGCGGGCCTGGGCGCGGCCCTATACGCCTTATGGCGAAACTGGGACACCGTGACGGCATTCCTCGGGCGCACCTGGGAAGCGCTGAAAAACAAGTTCGCCGGCGCCGGCCAGTGGTTCTCGGGAGTGTTCCAGGGCATCATAGCCGCCGCCCGGCAGTACGGTCCCCTGGTTCTGGCGGCGCTGGCGCCGGTAATCGGCGTACCCCTTCTAATCGCGCAGCACTGGGGAACCATCAAGGACGTGGCGGGCAGGGTTTTCGGGCAACTGGTGCAGCTTCTGCCCCAATGGCTCACCCAGATTATAGCGGCCATCCGCGCCAAGGCGGCGGAGTTCACTGCCTCCGGCCAGGCGCTGATTCAAGCTTTCACCCAGGGCATCCGCAACATGATCAACGCGCCGGCGGAAGTGGTTAAATCGGGCCTGGCCAGGCTGCGCCGGCTGCTCCCCTTCTCCGACGCGAAGGAAGGCCCCCTGTCCACCCTCACCCGCTCCGGCATGGCGCTGGTAGAAACTTTTGCCGGCGGGATCACGGCCCGCTCGGGCCTGCTGAAAACAGCAGCGGCCGCCGTCCTGGCCGGGATAACGCTGGCCGCTCCCGCAAACGCCCTTGCGCTGCCAGTGCAAATCGACCCGGTGCTGGGCGCCGTACCGGAGCTGCCGGCACTGAGCACCCGTTCCCTCATGCCTGACGGCGGTTACCGCGTAAACCTTCGGGAGATCATCCGGGAGAGCGTCAAGGAGCGGGAAACCGTCCGGGAGGCCGGCAGGCCGGTGATCATTGTGGTCGATGGCGGCCGGAGCGGGGCCAGGGACGACTTCAGCGACCTGATCGATCTTGCCTACAGGTACCTTTCCATGAGCGGTGACTGACCATGCTGCTTATAACCACCGACATCGGCCAGGTGAAAGTGGGCGACACCGTTTTGCCCGGGGTTTTTGAAAGCCTGGAGATAACCGGATCGGTAAAGCTGGATATGGTGGAGATACGCGGCAAGCAGGATAAGGTTACCCAGGCCGTGGGTTACGACAACGCTCGGGTCAGGCTGACCATAAACCTGGTGCCCACTGACGAAAGCGGGGACTGTTATCAACAGATAGCCGTGTTCCAGAAAATATTCAGGAAGTCCCCCCAGCAGGCCAAGCCGGGTGTCTACAAGCTTATAAACAAGCATGCGGTCGCAAGGGGTATAAGCGAAGTAGTTTTCTCGGACCTCAAAACATTCGAGGACAATAGAACCAACAAGGTGCTGGTCATAGCGGAGTTTATCGAACACGTGCCGGTACAGGTAAAAGTTGCTCAGAAAACTTCACCGTCCACATCGAAATCAAAGCCAAAACCAAAGCCAAAACCAAAACCGGTGACGCCTGCAGAAAAGGTCGCCAAGACCAGGTTGGGATATGGTGACCTGCGCCAGAAAATGGCTTTACAAAAAACGGAGTCAACTCCGGCAAAGGATACCCGCGAACCGGGACTGGGTAAACGGATCCTTGCCTGGCTGAGAGGTGCTAAGGATGTCTGACCTGTTTTCCCCGTTCGTCAAGCTTGTAGTTGGCGGCAACGAGGTGCGCAACCTTTTCGATCAGTTAGACATCTGGCTATCCCGCAAGGAACCAGCGGACGTGGCGGAGTTTACCTTGAAGCCCGGCATACCGGACCTGGGCCTGGTTAGAGATACCGCCGTGGAAATCTGGATGGGGTACGACGAAAAAAACGCCTGGCGCGTTTTCACAGGATACGTGGTGGAGCCCATGCCGCCGCGCTATTTATGCAAGGACGGGGCGGTAAGGCTGTTCAAAACAAGAATCGTGCAGACCTTTCTCAATGCAACACCACAGGATATAATACGTTTCGGGCTGCGAAAGGCGGGGGTTCAGGAGGGAGTGTTGGCGCCAGGGCCGTTCCCGGCCAAGCCGCGGTTTGTAGCCGCGGGGGAGAACGTATCCGATCTGGTCAAGCGGGTAAATGCTACCTGGGGCCTGGATTACGACCATTACTTCGACGGCGACGGGCGCTTTTACTGGGACCCTCCTGCCCCGAAGCCTGGGCCGGTGTACAGCTACCGCTTTGGTGAAAACATCATCGACCTGGAGTTTTACGCTGACCGCGAGCCGTCCGGTCAGCGCTCAATCGGGAGTACAGTCGGCAGCGGGAAACTCCTGACGGTGGCTTCCCCCTTTGTGGGGCACTCCCGGGAAATCGAAATTATCTGGCCTGAAGTGGCCGGCAGTCGCTACCTGGTGGAAACGGTCCACCATTTCATGAACGACAAAAAATCATTAAGGACGGAAATATTTTTCCGCGAACTGGAGGCCGGCTAGCATGGATGCCAGGATGGACAGGTTGATCGAGGTCGTGAGAAAAATCGTTATCAGGCTTTTCCCTGAGCTAGCCGGCAGGTACCATCTGACCGGCAGAGCCAGGGTGACCGGGTTGACCGGAGGGCTGGTGCTGCAACCTGTCACCAGGGACGGCAGCGACGATCCGGAGACGCCGGCGGTCAAGTGCGAAACATTGCCATACACCCTGAAGGTTGGCAACATCGTGCGGCTGGGGTTCATGTACGGCGACCCCTCAGAACCGTTCGTGGGCGTGCTTTCCACGGCCGCAATCGGGACGTGGGCCGGCGGGAAAATAGAAATCCCGGGGTACGGTACCAGGGACGCGCTGGTGGTCGAATGCCTCCGGGAACACTCCCGGCTGGTCACCATGACGGCGCCGGTGGACGACCAGGGGAACCCGCTGCCGGGGGCCTCCACCTCCCCGCTTACGCGCATCGAATACCGGGCCACCCTTGAGGACGGCGATCAGGTTGTGGCGCTGCCCATCGAAGAAGGGGAACGGTTCATCGTGGTCGGCAAACTGTAGGAGGGTTGCCTTTGGAAGATATATTGCTGGATGCGCAGGGGAATTTCGTCGTGGCCGCCGACGGGGATGTGGAAACTGTGTCGGGCCTCGAATGTTTGCTCCAGGACGTGAAGCACCTGCTACTGACCTTCCCGGGAGATCTGTGGGCGCATCCGGAATACGGGGTAGGCCTGCAGGTATTTATACAGGCTGAAGACAACGAACTGAACCGGCTGGAGTTGGAACAGCTTATCAAGGATAGATTGGGCATGGACGACCGGATCGAGGCCGAATCCGTGCGAGTAAACATCAAGAACTGGGATCTGCGGCGTATAACGCTGGAGCTGGCCTTTCGCCCCTCCCCCGTCTTTTTTGAGGAGGAGGAAGAAGAGCCGCAGGAAGGAGAAGCAGTCGTCCTGCTTCAGATATCCCAGGAGGGCATAGCTTTCGGAGGCACGCCATGAGACCGGAAGAGCTTATACCGCAGAAAACACTTCAAGAGCTGGTTGATTCGGCCATCGCGGAACTGCGCAACCAGTCTTTCAGGGTTACGAACTTCAAGCCCGGCGGCGTGTTTAGAACCTTACTTGAAAAATGTAATCAGGGCGTGGAAGACCTGTATGGGCTTCTGCGGAAAATAGCTCCGCAAATGTTCCTGGCTACCGCTACGGGCGTGTGGCTCGATCTCAAGGCCGCCGAATACGGGGTCTTCAGGAGGCTGGAGCAAAAGACCCAGGGGGTAGTGTTTATGGGAAGATTCGAGCCCGGGGACAGTGTTATTATCCCCCAGGGGACTGTGGTAGCCACCGACATTGACCGGTTCGGGGACCGGTTGAAGTACGTTACGACCGGGCCGGTTGTACTGGAAAACGGCACCCTGGAAGTCGCGGTCCCCGTAGAGGCTGAACTTCCAGGCGCCCGGTACAACGTGGGGGCCGGGCAGATAAAAACCTTTCTCACCCTTGTGCGGGGCATAGATTATGTTCGCAACGACGAGGGGTGGATCACTCGCGAGGGGGCGGATGTCGAGGACGACGAAACCCTGCGGCAGCGGGCGATAGACAGGTGGAACCAACTTTCCCAGGGAGGAAACGATGATGCATATAGATCCTGGGCTCAGGAGATTCCCGGTGTGGTAGTGGTGCACGTCGACAGCCAGCATCCCCGGGGGCAGGGTACTGTAGATATAATTATTACCGGCACGGCGGGTATTCCTACGGATGACCTGGTCTCCGCCGTGCAGGAGCATATACGCAAGAAGAAGTCCCTGGTTGCGGACGTGCTGGTCATGAAGCCGGAGCCGGTATACGTCAATTTCGATTTGACGCTATACCTGCATCCCGACTACGGCGATGAAGAAACGGCCAGGAGTGAGGCGGAAAGTATTATCGACATCATGTTCATGTACGGCGATACAACGCACCCGCAGATCAGAAAGGTATCGCCAGTGTTCGGGTTGCCGGTCGACCAGGTGAAGTACAACCTGCTAAGCAACATTGAGCACATCGTAAAAGTGGATATTCGCGAGCCGGCCGCCGACCTGATGCCCACAATACGACAGGTGCTGGTAAAGGGTTCCGTAAGCATAACGGTTGAGAGGGTGGCCACATGAGCTTTGCCGACTACCTTTATGACCTGGCCCACGTGATTTTCAAGCGTACGGCCAAGCCCGATGACAGCGACCTCTATAAGCTTACCCGTGCTTTGGGTCCGAATTTCGACGACCTCCAGGAAGCCATGTTTTTGCTTCGCGAAATTTCCATGGTGGCTACGGCGACCGGCAAAGCTCTGGACATGTGCGGTAAAGACCGCAAGATGCCCCGCTACCGGGGGGAAACCGACGACGAATACCGGCTGAGGTTGCTCAGCGCCATGGACATATATGCAATGGCCGGCACGGAGCCAGGGATGGAAATGGTCCTGGCAACGCTGGGCTATAGGAACAGTGAAATATATCCCCTCTACAAGGAGAAGTACAAGTGGCGCTTTCTCAACACAACAACGCCGCTTGACGGCAGCATAACCCTCGAACCCACGGAACCCGATGCCAAGCTGGAATACCTGGGTCGCTGGGCGGAGTTCATTGTAAAACTGAACATTGGAGACGCAAGCTTTACGGAAACCCAGTATCAAATTGTCAGGAGTATGATCAACAAGGTAAAGCCCAGCGAAGGGAAGCTTTACGCCCTGCAGCTGATGACAGCTGCGGCGACGTGGTTTGCCCTGGTAAGCAGGGTTTCCCTTGTTGTGTCAGGCCGATTCGGCGGCGAAGTCAGCCCCCACGTCCGGTTCCTCAATGGTCGGCGTACCCTTTCTTCTGACCCCCTGCCTTTGCTGCTGGACGGCACTGGTTGGCTGGACGGCCGGTATGTACTCTGCGGCTATAAGGAACGGCCGCCGGATACGTGGTTCATGGAAGACAGCCGCAACCGCCAGGGAATGCTCCTGGCCCACAGGTTCTTTTCCTGGCCTGTGGTGACGGTGAACATGGACGGCCGGTACTGGCTGAACGGTAAACTGGACTTGAAAGGCGCCCGGAGGCTGACGGGAGCCAGGGTGGCAGTAAGAACGAAAGCAGGCATATCGATCGTTCCGGGCCACTCCGGCCGGGTAGGCCATAAGGTAAAATCAGGAGCGCTTAGAACCGCGGGCAGGCTGAGCGCCTACTACAGAGAACTGGACGGAATCCTGCGCCTGGACGGACGCTGGGTGCTGGCGCCGGACAGGACGCTTGACGGCCGCGAGCAGCTGTTCGATGGCCAGGTGGCCCACCGCGTGGTTACTAGGCTTTCCTTCCCTTATTCATTCGGCCACGGCCCGGATATGGGCACAGGGCTGTGGTGTCTGGACGGCGGGGGCCCGCGATATGTGTTAGACGGCCGGATATGCATGTCCGCAACGGCCATGATGGACGGAAGCGTTACCCTTAATGGCCTAAATCGCATGCAGTGGCTGGCTTTCCTGGGAGACACCGTCTATCTCCTGAGCGGTCGCCGACTAATGGGTGGAGACGGTCTTTTGCTGGACGGGCAACTGCAGATGAGGTCGAGCCCCACGTCACACGAGCTAAGAATAACGGTTTATAAGAACAACCGTTTTGTTGAAAAGGTGGTGGTATAGGTGAACACCGTAACGACAAAGCAGGCACGCATTGACATGGCCAGGGCCAGAGCAGGGGAAATTGTCCTGCCCCAGGTGACGCATATAGCATTCGGAACCGGCGGACATGAGCCTGGCGATGTGACCAAGCCAATTCCCCCATCGGAAAACGACACCGCCCTGGAGCAGGAAGTAATCCGGGTACCGATAGCCAGCAGAACCAGGATAAATGAAACCACAGTTCGGTATAAAGTATCTCTGGCAGGTGACCAGGCCAACGGAATGCCTCTAACAGAGGCGGGGCTGATAGACAGTAACGGCCGCCTGGTGGCCAGGAAAACTTTCGGGGCGAAGGTGAAGGAGCCAGATGTAAGCATGGATTTCGAGTGGGATGAAGAGTTCTAAGAAGGAGGAATAAAGATGGCAGATATTGTAGGGCAGCCCATCTGGAAGGACAGGGTAAGGAAACATGAGGCGAGCGACCCTGTTGCGCCAAGTACGTGGGATCCCATCCATACAGACTTGATCAACAACGACGTTTACTTAAAGGGACAAATCGATGCGCTTAACAACGAGGTAGCGGCCGCCAGGGGTGGTTACGCCAATCTGGACGCGCGACTGGACGCCCTAGAAACCCAAACGCTGCAAGGCGAGAGCACTTTCAATAGTACGGCTGGTCGCACCATTACCCATAACCTGGGACATACGAACTATATCGTTAACATTGTGCCGCTTCAGGACACCGGCGGCGACCTTGGGGACGTGTACATTTCCAAGGCGGCCAACGCCTTCACTGTATACAACACGGGCGGTTTTACCGGGAGTTTCCGGTATCAGCTCATAACGTAAGGAGGTAGGAATAAGATGATAATTCAACACGACCCCAATAAGCCTAATGAAGTTATATCTATTGACCAGGCTTCCCCCCATCGCCTGGTGGTGGCGGCTTTCCGCTTTCCGGGCGGTGAGTGTACCGGCGGGACTATAGACCTAACACCGTTTCAGGGTGGTCCGTTCAGGCTTTATTTAGAAAAGGATGGCAGCCTAAACACCGAGCTTTACGGGGACCATTACTGGCTCCTGGCGGAAGCCGTTTTGCCGGAAAAGCAATTTGATAACCAGCCTACCGGAAGGGCCGACGAAAATGGGCAGCCTATTATGGAGATGGTAGAACGTCCGCTAAACCTGAACGATATCCAGATTATTTTATTCCCTTTACCGGAGGTGGAGTAAATGGCAAACGTAAGCAAGCTATCCTTGGCAGCTCTGCGGGACCGTATAGCTGCCGGCACCCGTGAGGTGGACGTAATCCACAACTCCAAAGCCGACGGGACTGGCACAATGGTGGTATCCAAGATGATTTATATACCTAAGTTCCGCATTCCCGCTGGCCTATGGGACAGCGGAACCTTCCCGCCCCAAGACCTCAAGCTCGGCGGCTTTCTGATAGATAAATATCCCTGTAGCCAGCCCGATGCAACAAACAGCAGCAGAGGCAGTACTTCGCCCAATAACCCCGGCCAGGTAGCGGCCGTATCTCAACAAGGTGTGGTGCCTTGGACAGACATCGATTGGTATAATGCCAAAAAGGCCTGCGAGAACCGCAAAATAAACGGACGTTCTTGTCATTTGGTAACGATGAAAGAATGGGCCACTATATGCTTTTTAATTAAACTTTTAGGGCACGACATCCGGGGCAACAACAACTGGGGCCGCGACATAAGGGACCCGGACTCCTGGGAGTACTATGGAATAGCAGACCCGGTAGTGGCAAGCTATACTCAGCAGCAGGGTAAAAGTTATTCGCGATGCCTCACTGGCACTGGCCCCATTTCCTGGAGCCATAACGGCATGGCCAATGGTGTCTTCGACATCGTGGGCAACCTCTGGGAGTGGGTAGACTTCCTCATTGACTGCGGGAGGTACCAGGCTATAAAGTCCGCGGTCATAAGTGATTCGGATGGAATTACGGCAACTGATACGGCTATAGTAATCGGCAACGTGGAGAGTCCCGAACTCTGGCCGGCAAGCAATGGCCTAATTCTAATCAAGGCAGAGGGCACCAACACCGATGAATACGTAATCTACAGCTCCATGGTAAACAACGGCAACGGCACATATACCCTGACCGGCTGCCAGCGCGGCCAGAAGGGGACGGCCCCCAGTACCCACTCAAACGGCGCCGTAGTACAGCAGATTACTGACTATTGCGTAATCCCCGGCGGTTGGACGGCCAAAATAGCAGATTCCGGCCTCAATAACACCACCAACCCGGCCACCTTTACTATCTCGGACCTCGTCCTAGGGCCCGGAAGTTCCGGCCCGGCGGTCGGAGACGTCCTCCAGTGCGAGAACGAGCAGCTTACGGTCGTCGCCGTGAGCGGAACGAGTATCACCGTAAACCGCGGAGCTAATGGTTCCGCCATAGCAGCCCATGCTCAGGGTACCGGCGTTGCGAGGATTTCTCCACAGATGAGTAACGATAGCCCAGCGGCTACTGGGGATTATGGAGCTTCGCAGTTCGGCAAATTTGTGACCATGAGGGCCGAAGCTGAACTTGCTGCCCTGGCGCTGCCAGCCGCTGTGTCCTCTGGTGGAAGTGAAGAGTGGAAAGACGGCTTCTGGTTGCGCAACTATAAACAACGCGCGGCTCTCCGTGGTGGGTACTGGCCCGATGGCTCGAACGCTCGGTCGGGCTTCGCCCTCAACCTGTACAATCCGCCGTCGTACGCGAACATCGGCATCGGCTTCCGCGCCGCTTTAAGTTTATAATCTGAAATCTGAAATCTGAAATTCTGGTAATCTGGGGGCGGAGCGATAGCGAAGCCCCCAATCCGAAATTAGAGGTAGGAGAAATGCAGGAGTTAAAGATAAGACAAAAGTGCGAAGACATGATTGCTTACGGCTATACCGCTCTTCGCCAGTTCCCTAAAAGTGAGCGTTACACGTTGGCGGCTGACATTAAAAAGTCGATGTATAGGCTCCTCAACCTCATTATCGCTGCCAACAAGAAGTATTACAAAAAGACCACGTTTCAGGAAATGGATGTGGAGCTCGATTACCTGCGCTCGCTTATACGGTTAGCCATGCAGCTCGGCTTTCTACCGTTCAAGAAATACGAAAACTGGGCTGCAATGCTTAACGAGATAGGCAAAATGCTTGGCGGATGGATGAAATCCATGCGCTAGAGCTTTTTGCAGGGGCCGGGTTGTAACGCGCGGCTCTCCGTGGTGGGAACTGGAACAATGGCTCGAACGCTCGGTCGGGCTTCGCCCTCAACCTGAACAATCCGCCGTCGAACGCGAACATCAACATCGGCTTCCGCGCCGCTCTGCCTGGCAAGCCAGAAGTCGAAACCCTACGGGGTTTCGTCCAGTGCGCAGGCAAAGGAACCCGGTTCCTTGTCGCGCCAGCTTGTCTGGCCGGCAAAAAACAAAAAATGCCTGTCCCGGCCAGTAGGAAACGAAAGCCGGAGCCAGGCCAGGTAGGAGGATGAAGATGAGGACTTATAAGAACCTATACCCGCAAGTCTATGATTTTCAAAACCTATATGAGGCCTATATCAAGGCGAGGCGGGGCCACAGGTACCAGCCGGAAGTCCTCATCTTCACCAACAACCTGGAAAGCGAACTGATCCAGTTACAGAATGAACTAATCTGGAAGACTTATAAGACAGGCTCTTATCGGCGGTTCTACGTCAACGACCCTAAAACCAGGCTGGTGGCCGCTCTTCCTTTTCGGGACCGGGTGCTGCAGCACGCCTTATGCAACATCATTGAGCCGCTTTTTGAGCGCAAGTTTATCTATGACAGCTATGCCTGCCGGAAAGGCAAGGGAACTCACGCCGGCGCGGACCGGGTAACGGAATTTCTCAGGCGGGCTACCAGGTTATGGCCAAAGCCTTACTGCCTAAAGTGCGATATAAGCCAATATTTTCCTTCTATCCGGCACAGCACACTGCTGGCGATTATCAGGAGGACTATTACCTGCGAAGATACCATGTGGCTGATCCAGGAAATCCTCTCTAGTTGGGTCGATACCACCGACCCTGACCCAAGGGGGCTGCCTATAGGTAACCTGACAAGCCAGTTGTGGGCCAACATCTACCTGGACCAGCTTGACCACTTTATCAAGGAAGTCCTTCGGGTCAAGTTCTACGTCCGGTACATGGACGACTTCGTAATTATTGGCGGCAACAAGGCCGAGCTGTGGCAGGTAAAAAAGGAGATTGAAACCTTTCTGGCTGATAAGCTGGGTTTGCGCTTGAATGGTAAGTCGGGGATTTTTCCTATATCTCAGGGAGTAGATTTTCTAGGATACCGCATTTGGCCAGACCACAGGTTGTTGAGAAAAAGAAGTACAAAACGGATCAAACGAGCCTTAAAGCATTTCCAAAAGCTGTATAGCCAGGGCAAGATTAGCTTTGAGCGGATTAATGCTACAGTACAGAGCTGGTTAGGCCATGCAAAACACGCGGATACTTACCGCTTTAGGCAGAAGCTCTTTGAAGCCCTTGCCTTTGTGCGGGACAAAATGAAGAACATTGAAAACTTCTAGAAAAAGCCGCCAAGGGCGGCTTTTATTTAGGGTAACCAAAATAGGCTCCAGCGTAATTTCCTACGCTAGGATTGCATAAATATAAAAATTATTTTGTTTCATTTTGCTGTGAGAAATTTTCCCGTTTTGCGAGAGAAGCTACAAGAAGTGTGCAGGGAGCCAGTTTGACCCGCAGTTGGTGGAGATTTTTATGAGGTTGCTGGCGGGAGAGAGGGAAAGCTGCACGGAAAAGAATGTGTAGGATAAAGGGAGAGATGCTTGTGGCCAAGCTGCACCCGGCAGAGGAGAAATTCGCCCTGGCGCCTGCCGACCCGGAGACCAGAAACGCCCTGTTGCTGCTGATTATTCCCCCTGGTGTCCTTTCCCTGGTGGGCGTAGCAGTCGGCGTATCCGACCCGGCGGAACTGCCGGGTTTCTTAGTCGTTCTGTGCGGCATAGTGCTGATGACAGTGTTGCTGATGGCGGTTTTCTTTGCCTTTACGCGCCCAGGGAATAAGGATCACCAGGCGTCTGGTTCGCCCGGTGTTCGTGCCTTACACGCAAGTGAAGAACGTTGCGACGCAGCGTTTTGCCGGGCCGCCTTTCGCCATCGTACGGTTGGGCTCCTACCCGCCGTGGGGGCTCTTCGGCTATTTCGGCCGGTTCAAGGTGGAGTGCCTGGGGTGGATCAGGGTCTACGCCACGTCTTGGCAGAACGAGATGGTTGTGCTGGAGACCGACCGGGAACCGTACTTTCTTTCTCCGGCGGAACCGCAGAGGTTTTGCGGTGCGCTGCGGACCCGGCTTAACGGCACTGCGGCTTAGCGGTACTGCCCGGCGCGTCCGGGGGTACGGGCCGCAGTTGAAGGCTGCCGGAGTGGGGAGGTGCTGAGGCTGTGGGGGAAAAAGGTGGTGCTGGTATTAAGTTTACTGGTGACCGCATCCGGAATCATCCTGGCGACGCTCTTCCTGCCGGTGGCGGCGGGGACGGGGACTGAGGAACTGCGCGCAGTGCGGCTGGGATGGCCTTTCTGGTTCGTGGTGCAGGACCAGAGCCGCTACAGCCCGCCGGGTGACGTGTGGACCACCCGCTTGCTCTCCCCGTGGGAGTGCCCCTTTGCGGTGGTATGGTGGCGTTTTGCGACGGCGGTGGCGGTGGCGGCGGGCGGCCTGGGCCTTTTGCTGGCCGCGGCTGCCCGCCTTACACGGAAGGTGCGTACCGGGAGATGAAAAGAGGGAGACGCGGATGATTAAAACCGAAAGGCTTACCAAGCGTTTTGGCCGTTTTACCGCCGTAGACGGTTTGGATCTGGAGGTGGTACCCGGGGAAATTTTCGGCTTTCTCGGCCCTAACGGGGCGGGCAAAACCACCACCATCCGCATGCTGACCGGACTGCTGCGTCCCACTGCCGGGCGCGCTTTTATTGGTGGCTACGACATTCATGCAGAGCCGCTCCGGGCCAAGGCCATTTTGGGCTATGTCCCCGACGAACCCTTCCTTTACGAAAAGCTCACCGGACGGGAATTCCTATCCTTTATGGCCGACCTCTACAGGGTGGACGAAAAACGGAGAATAGACCGTGTTGCCGAATTATTACATCTGTTCGGTTTGGAAGAGCGGGCTGATGAACTTGTTCAATCCTACTCGCGAGGCATGCGGCAAAAATTGGCGGTAGCAGCAGCGCTGGTTCACGACCCCAGCGTACTTATTCTTGATGAACCCTTGACGGGGCTGGACCCTCGAAGCGCCAGGATTTTAAAGGACACCCTCCGCATGCTGGCCGGGCGCGGGGTGACGATTTTTATGTCCACTCACATTATGGAAATTGCGGAACGTATATGCAACCGGGTAGGGATCATCGACAGGGGCCGCCTTATTGCCTGCGGCACCATCGATGAGCTGAAAGTGCTATCTCAAAAAGATATGGCCTCTCTAGAGGATCTCTTTTTACAGCTTACGGGCGGCACAGCGTATGCCGAAGTGGTTCGTTCCCTGGAAGAAGGGGTTTTGCCGTGAGGCAACTATTGCTCTGGAAAGCCAGGATAGCTTGCTGGAATTACTTGCGCTCTCCCCAGGCACGGGTGGGAACTGCCGTGCTGGTACTGATGGCCGGCGCCCTGGCTGTTATGGTCTTTGGAGCCTGCCGTTTTCTTTTCAAAGCGGTTCAGCCGGTCTTGACGGGAGCCACACCTGTGCCAGTCGCCCCTGAAGGAGAGCTGGTACTGCTCAGTGCTCTTTACGTTATTGGCCTGCTGATCCTCCTGGTAAGCGGGTTCGCCGCAGCCTTTTTTGCCCTCCATGCCTCCTCCGACTTGCCCCTGCTACTTGCCGCCCCTTTTACCGTGCGCCAGATTTTCGCTTTAAAGTTTTGCGAGTTGGCTGCCAGCCAGCTGCCGGTAGTCCTGGTGGTAGTATTACCGGCGGCGTGTGGCTACGGGGCAGGGGTGGGTGCGAGGTGGTCCTTTTACCCGGCAGCTTTGCTCCTGAGTTTGCTCTTTCTTTTTCTGCCCACCGCGCTGGCGGTGCTGGCGGAGGCGCTGGTGGTGCGGGTAATACCGCCCTACCGCGTGCGGGAACTGGGCGCAGCTCTAGGAACGCTACTGGGAATCGTAATGTATGCTTTCTTTTACCTCGGTTCCAGCTACTTTGCTGGTTGGGGGCCACAGGAAGTCATTTCCCTTACGGACCGCCTCTCTTTTGCCAAACCAAAGGTCTCACCGGCACACTGGCTGGCGCAAGCAACAGTGGCAGCTTCCCGGGGGAGTCTTTCCGACTTTCTCTTTTGGGGCGGGCTCACTGCTGTGGTTTCCCTTTTCGCACTGGTCCTTTCTTTTTTGCTCGTGCAGGAAGCGTTTTATACTCATTGGGTTGGGGCAGCCGAAACACACCTGCGGCTTCGACGCCGACCGCTTTCTGCAGTTTTGGTGGCCAACAGGAGAAAAAGCCTTCTATCCCTTAGAGGTCCCCTCTGGGCCCTGGCCGGGAAAGAAATGCGCATGATCTGCCGCGACCTGCGGGAGTGGATGGAAGCCATGTACATGCTGGTGATGATGGTAGTGGTAACCATAGCTCCCGCGCTGAGAAGAGGAGGATCCACTCTTTTGCCTCCAGAACTGCTTCTCTATGTTTGTTTGGGTGTGGCCGGAGCAATTTCCTGGGCTCTGGTGGGACCTTTGGCTCTGGGTTGCGTGGCACGGGAAGGGCGCAGTTGGCCGCTTTTGCGCAGTACACCAATAACCGGGGAACAAATTCTGAAGGGTAAAATTATGGGCGTGGTAGCCCCCGTACTGGCGCCGCTTATGGCGGTAACACTTGCGGCAAGCCTGCTTCTGGGCCTGCGTGACTTCCGGCTAATTATTGTAGCATCCTTTGTATTGCTGGTAACGCCCGGACTGGCCGCTCTGGGTGCCTGGTGTGGTACTCTGTCACCGGACTTTAACGCGCAGAACGTTCGCCAGAGGGTGGGTGGAGCGGCGTACCTTTTCTTCTGGGTTGTTTCTTTGCTTTATGCGGCTTCCCTGGCTGTGGGCGTGTTCTTTGTGGCAGCGGGCGCGTGGACCGGCTGGCGCGTCCTGGTGCGGGCGCTGGGGTTGCTCTGGCTTATGATCATTGGCGCGCTCGCCTTTGTCGTGGGGGTCGTGCTTGGCGGAAGGGAAATCGAGCGGAGGGAGGCCTGCGTGCGCTGACCGTGCAGATGTTTGCAAAGATTATTCGGCCTTTTTTTCCGCGGCGCCGCGTGCTAATCCGGTTGCCGGGGGTTGGTGCTCTGTACTGCCCGCCCCTCGGGCGCGAATATCCCCTCGGCTTGCGCGAGGTGCCGGGAAGCCATACTCTGGTCTATATCAATCGCGGTCTGGGTACTACCGTCCTGCCGCTGCGCCTCTTCTGCCCGCCGGAGGTGACCTTGCTGACGCTGCGCTCCGAAACCGGGAACTGAGGCGGTTGCGATTTTTCCGGCATATCCGGCATCATACCCCGGCGGCAGTGCTCCTCTCAACGTGTCGGGCGGAAGGAGAAGAACCGGTGCCACTTTTTTTAGTGAAAAAGGCGGCAGCAAGATGTGGACTTGCTCTTGTGACGCTGGTGCTGGTTCCCCTGGCGGGGCTGGTCTTCGGGCTGCTTCTTGCGGTGGCGTTTCTTTTCGGTAAGGGCGGTGCAGAATCCGGTTCTGCCGTGGGAGGGAGAGAGGAGCTTCACGATATGATCGAAGCACTGCCAGACGAAAAGGTGGCGGAAGCGAGGGATCTGCTGCGCCGGTTTTTCAACGGGGAACGGGGGTGTTCATTGTGACACGCCACGAGTTCAAGGTCGCCCCTTTCGACAGGACGGGGAAGTTATTATCTAACCCGTTGACCGGATTTCTGTTTCTGTTTGCCGGCCTCCTGTGGTGGGTCTTGCCGTTTCCGTTTGCGCCTCGCGGCTACCGGGTGTCGCCGGAGGGGATAACTATCCGCGCCCTAGTGACGTCATACGTTATACCCAAAAGCAAGATTAAGCGTGTCGAAATAGTCGAAGGTGTAAAACCCGGAGTCGGGTTGACGTGGCTGGCCGGGCTTTTCGGTTATGCCGGTGTCTTTGCCCTGGCCGACGGCAGCACGGCGAAAGTCTTCGCCACCCGCTGGGACCGGATGGTGCGGATCAATGCCTCCTGGGAAATTTACTTTCTTTCACCGGCGGAACCCGAAGCCTTCGTGGAAGCGGTACATAGGACGGTTCTGGCTGAAGCAAAGTTGCGGGAAGGGTGAAGAAGAGGAGGAGATAAGCTGTTGTCAGACCCACATGGGTATGGTCATGCGGCCCCGCGCCGGGATGGCCGGACAGGTGCCCATTTTGGGCGGCTCAGGGGAAATGACCATAGAAATGGTGCTTCCGGCAACCATGCACCAGGTTTCCCGGTGGCAGTTTGAGGCCACCGGAGGTTCCGCCGCAAAGGGCAGGCAGCTGCCGGAGCTGGAAATGGAGCAGTACCTGGTGGGCGGAAAAATGTACATGAAAATGACCGACCCGGCCACCGGCAAAGCCGGATGGATGCGTCTGCCCTGGCACGTTTACTGCCGACCGGAGCCAGCTGTTCTTGAAATACATGGCACCTAACTTTTTTACCCTTCAAACAGGTGGCGGAAAAAACTTGCCCGGTTGTTCAAAAAGTCGCGGGTAAGACGGTAGTGTTCGGTGTCCTCATATTCCACAGATCGCAGCGGGGAATAATCCAGGCTGTAAATCGTTGCCCCGGGGTAGGCCAGCAGGATAGGCGAGTGGGTGGCCATGAGGAACTGGGCGTTACCGGTTTGCTCCATCTGCCATAGGAGCCGCAGGAAGGCTATTTGCCGGGCTGGAGACAGGGCCGCCTCGGGCTCGTCGAGGAGGTAGATTCCACGGCGGTCAAACCGGTGCTGGAAGAGGGCAAAGAAGGCCTCGCCGTGGGACTGCTCATGTAGGGAGCGGCCACCGTAATATTTTAGGATAAGTGGCTCCTCTTTTGCCAGTTCATCTATATAGGAGGCAAAATGGTAAAACGTCTCTGCCCGCAGGAAGAAACCATCAGTAACTTTCGGCCGCCAGGACAGGCGGATGTGTTCTTTTAGCTCCGATTCGGTGGCCTGGTAAGAAAACGAATGGCTCCGGCTGCCACCGCCGGCGTGAAAACCGCAGAGGGCAGCCACTGCCTCCAGAAGGGTGGATTTACCGGTGCCGTTTTCGCCGATGAAAAATGTAACCGGACGGGTGATGGAAATAGTCTTTACATTCCGGAAGGCCGGGATGTTGAAAGGATAACCTTTCCCGGCTGCACCCCGCTTTCCGGTAAACTGAATAGCCCGCAGGAACATTAATGCCCCCCCAAGCACTCAGGCTTTGAATATCTCTGATCGTAGTGCCTTTGGCCCCGTCTGCACCCTTCATTACGGCCGCCAGACCCGGAGATCCGTAACCACTTGAGGTGCACCTGATATTCCGTTGTAAAAACTCATGTTCCCTTTTTCCATTCTATAAGTGATTATCCGGAATGACAAGTGACCGCATTATCTACGCAGTGCACCTCGCACTTGACAGCGAATACCTGCGTGATATGATATGTGTACAGTTATATATATAACCTCTTTGATAAGGAGTTAAGGCCATGTCTTTACCCCACGCCCTTTTGGGTCTCCTCAGCTACCGCCCGGCTACCGGGTACGAACTCAAGGCCGCCTTCGAGCAATCGATCCATTTTTTCTGGAACGCCACCCTGCCCCAGATTTACCGCATCCTGAACCAGATGCGGGAACGCGGCTGGGTTGCGGTGACCGTCGAGCACCAGGAAGGCAGACCGAGCCGCAAGGTGTACCGCGTTACCGAGGCCGGGCGGGAGGAACTCCGGCGCTGGCTGGCTGCGTCGCCGGAGATACCGCAGCTGCGCGATCCCCTGCTGGTCAAGGTCTTTTTCGGCCGCCAGGTGGACCCGGCGGTGCTGGCCGCCCACTTGAGAATGTGGCGCGCGCACTACGCCGGCCTCCTGCGGCGCTATGAAGAAGACATTGCCCCGCTGATCCATCACTACGCGGCCCTTACCGGAGCCTGCGAAGACGCCCGCTACTGGTCCCTTACTCTGGAATTCGGCCGCCGCTTCGCCCAGATGGTCGTCGATTGGTGCGACACCGCGCTGGCCGCGGTTATGCAGGAGGACAAGGCCCATGGCTAAAAAAATACCCGGCACGGTCTGGATTTTCATCGGCTTTGTCCCCTGGATCCTGTACTGGGCGCTCTCGGGATACGGCCTCTGGACGGAGGCGGTGACGGCCGGCCTGGCCGCCGTGCTGGTCTTAAACGCCTACCGCCTCCGGCAGCGGCAGGTCAAGACGATGGAGCTGGTGACGCTTGCTTTCTTTGCCGCCCATTTTGCGGTGACTGTCGTCCTTGGTTCCCCACTTTTTAAGACCTGCAGTGCCGTGCTGGCCGGCGCTGCCCTGGCGCTGATGGCCTGGGGGACGCTCCTGGCCGGCAGTCCCTTCACCTACCAGTACGCCCGCGAGGACTGGCCGCGCGAATACTGGCGCCATCCCCTCTTTTACCGCACCAACGCCCTGATTACGGCGGTCTGGGGCGCGATTTTTACCCTCAATGCCGTGCTGGGGGCGCTGGCGCTTGCCTGGCCGGAGGCCCGCCTCTGGCTCACCGTGGCCGTCCCCAACGCTGCCATCGGGGCTGGCATCGCTTTTTCCCTTTTCTTCCCCAGCTGGTACCCCAGGCGCATTCTGGCGCAGGAGATAGCTGCCCGCGAGCCGTACCGGTGGCCGGACCCGGTCTTCGGCCCTGCGCGGCCGGCCGGTGAAGCCGAACACGACGTCATCGTCGTGGGTGCAGGCATCGGCGGCCTTACGGCGGCGGCCCTTCTGGCGCGGCGGGGCCTGAAAGTGCTGGTGGCGGAGCAGCACCACCGGCCGGGCGGCTTCTGCACCTCATGGGAGCGGCACGTACGGCGGGACGGCGAGCGGCTGCGCTACGTCTTCGATGCGGGGGTACACGACGTCAGCGGGCTGGGTCCGCGCGGCCCGGTGACCAATCTTTTACGCCGGCTGGAAATCGGCGACCGGCTGGAATGGCGGCGGATGGGCCACGAATACGTGCTGCCCGGCTTCCGGCTCAAGGTGCCCGGTACGGCGGAGGAACTGGTCAGGGCTCTGCAGGCGCGCTTTCCCGCGGAGCGGGAGGCTATAGCTGCCTTTTTCGCCGAGATGGAGGGCATCTACCGCGACCTCTACGCCGGCGTGGAGCGCACCGGCGGCGTGCCGTGCCCGCCGCGCACGCCGGAGGAGATGCTAGCCTACCCGCGCACCCACCCGTATGCCTTCCGCTGGATGGACATCCCCTACACGGTCATGCTGGAGCGGTTTTTCCAGGATACATCTCTGAAACGGCTCCTGCTCCTCCTGACGGGCTACCTGAGCGACCGGCCGGAAACGCTCACCGTTGCCCAGATGGCCCCCCTTTTCGGCTACTATTTCGACGGCGGCTACTACCCTGTGGGCGGCTCCCAGGCCCTTGCTGACGCGCTGGCGGAAGTGATCGAGGCGCACGGCGGCCGGGTGCTCCTGCGCGCGCCTGTAGAGCGCATCCTCCTCGAAGGAGGCCGAGCCACGGGAGTAATCCTGGCCGACGGCCGGAACCACCGTGCCGGGGCCGTCATCTCTAATGCCGATGTCCGCAGGACCTTCCTGGAACTGGTGGGGCGGGAACACCTGCCGCCTGACTTTGTGCGACGCATTGAAGGCCTGGAATATTCCACCTCGGCCTTCGCGGTCTTCTTGGGCGTCGACTTCGTGCCGGACCTGGAGCCGGTCACCCTGGTTCACAGCGAAGACGGCCGGGGGCTGGGCATAATGATTCCTTCCAGGGTGGACCCTGGCCTGGCGCCGCCCGGACACGCCGCCATCACCCTGGTGACCCTGGTCTCCCGGGCGGAGGCAACAACCTGGGATCGCCGGACGCCCGACTATGCCCGGCGCAAAAGAGATTTCGGCGACGAGCTGGTCGCCCTGGCCGAACGGGTGCTGCCCAGCCTGCGGGAGCACATCGTCTTCCAAGAGGAGGCCAGCCCGGCCACGTTCGCCCGCTATGCCTGGACGACGGGCGGCGCCATCTACGGCCCCGCCGCCGGTCAGTGGCGGCCGCCGGCCAAAAGCCCCGTGGAGCGGCTCTACCTGGCCGGCGCCGGCGTTTTCCCGGGGGCGGGCATCGAGGCGGTGGTCATCTCCGGCACCCTGACTGCCGGCGCCGTTTATCCGGAAAGGTAAATTAGCAATTTAAACGAGGGGGCAACCCTGGCGGTTCGAGGTGGGGAAAAACACTATTACGGTGGCCGTGGACAACCTGCACGACACCTACAATATTCCCAAGCGCCTGGACTGCGGCATCGCCATGCTGCACCTGGAGCTGGGCGCCCTAGCCGCGGGCGTTACCGGCACCTGGGAGTTCCTGCTGCCGCCCCGGGCAGCCACGGTTTCGCCGCCCTTTTCGGCGTTTCTTTGCGTTGTCGATGCCTTTTACCACGCTCTCAAGAAAGACTCGGATTCCGGCAGGTCAGAGATTCAGGCACCGGAACAGAAGACTCAGTTGGTCAACGGAGAGGCTGGCAGGCTTGCGGAGTGGATCGCAGCTAGCCAGGGAGTGAAGGTCGTGGAGAAGAGGGTTTCGCTTTCCCCATTTATTCTTGTCCTTCTCGGTATCGCTCCTATCGGCAATCGGCAGTTTCTGCGCCAGCGACTTTGTATCCTACCTATCCAATATTGAGATGCGTGCAACCTAGTGGACACTCTGACATACCGTAGCCATAAAGGGCACGAAACTTGCGAATGGGAAACGCTTTGGGGGCAGCGTGGGCCGACCATTGCTCCCTACGGTCGTTACGAGAAGGGTTATTATTGTGGTAGTGTTATTATTTATGAAGCAAGGGGGCGTATAACGTGACTGGACAATGGGAAGTGTTTAGGTACTCTGTAGAACGAGTAAGCGATTTATGGTTTAGATGGTTCAGTGGTATATCGCAAGCAGAGCTATTTCTTGCGGAACTGGAAAAATCCTGCGGCAGGCCTGTGTTGGGAAGAAACCCCGCTGACCCGGTTTACAGTATTGATATCCCCCATAAAGTTACGGTCGGGGAGGCGTTGTTTCGACGCCTGCTGACACTTTTCCCTGAAGGCTTGGCGGTTTTTGTTTATCGCGATAGACCATTGTTAAATGGCGACTGCGACTGCGCTTGGGAGATCAGGGAAAACGCTCTGTATTTATATCGGGAGAAGGTCGTCTCCCTAGGAATCGAAGATGCATATACAGATCACCCTGCCTCAGACTGGATCGGCTTAAACTTAAGTACGAGCAAGTTTTTCACTGCACTACCCGTTTTTTGGGGTTTTGGGCTCTCTATCTACCTGTTCTTCATTTCCAATTATCATCGCCAGGTCGCCGACTGCCTGTTGCGCCAAACTAGTGGCGGTCCTGGAAGTTTTGAAAAAGGATTGTTTTCTGTTGTTTATTTCATAGACCCGGTGGTCATCCGTGGCCCTGATGGGAACTGGGTGGAATTCTGGGTTCGTCCTGACAACCCGCTGCACGGAAAGTTCCTGGAGCTTTTTCCTCTCGACGATCCAGGCCCATAAAAGTAAGATGTGTCCTCTTAGCAACCGCGCCAGGGTCAGGCACTGGGTGCGATCGCGGTTTTTGTCTCCGATGCTGATCCCGGGGATGAGTTTGCCGCTGGCCGCAGCCGGAATCGTGCTGGCGACGCTCTTCCTGCCGGTGGCGGTGGGCACGGGGACTGAGGAGCTACGCGCAGTGCGGCTGGGGCGCCCTTTCTGGTTTGTAGTGCAGGACCGCCGGTTCCATAGTTCCGGCGTGGCGCAGGGACGCCGAGGCGGCGGTGCGCGGGTACTTCAGTGCCCTGGAACGGCGGGACTTCGCCGGCGCGGTCAGGTGGGTTCACCCCGCGTGGCACGACTTCACGGCCATGCGGGAGCGGGAATTGCGCAGCCTGCGCCTGCTTTTGACCGGGTTTTATGGTGTGCGGAGGGCTGGCCGGGTGATCTTCGTCGAGTATGAGGTTGAGGCCTGGGCCCGCTACCGGGGCTTTTCACCCGCCAGCCGTATCCCCGGTCGAGCGGTCGCAATATCTATTTCGTCATGCTGGCACCGCCCGACCCACCGACGCCTGGGGAGTGGCGGATTGTGGCCATTGGTTCGGGGCCGTAGGCCCGGGAGACTTACGCCGGCGTACGAGGATTCTTTGGGAGAGGTGACGATGCGCGAAAACGCTATCCGCCGTCTTTTTCCGCGGCGCGCTCTGAAAATTGTCATTTTCGGCCTGGTTCTGCTCCTGCTTTACGGCCTGGCAGCGAGATCCGGCTGCGTGGTCGTGGAAAGAGTGGAGTTACCGCTGCCGGGGCTCCCGGCGGAGCTCAACGGGCTGACCGTAGTTCATTTCAGCGACCTGCACTATGGCTTCGGCCGGTTCCGCAGCGAGGAGTCCGTGGCACAGATAACGAGGCTCATCTCCTCCCTTCAGCCCGACCTCATCGTTTTTACCGGCGACCTTCTGGACCGTGCGGCGGACCCGGCCCTGGTGGGCACCCTGCCGCTGCAAGGACTTAAGGCGCCCCTGGGCGTGTATGCCGTCATGGGCAACCACGACCACCACTTCGGCAAAGAAAAGATAGCCCGCTCCCTTGCTGACTTTGGGGTGGAAGTGCTGGTTAACCGGAGCGTCCGCGTCGAGAAGGGTGGCCGGCATTTCTGGCTCATCGGCCTGGACGACCCCCTGACCGGCGACCCCGACCTGGGGAGGGCGGTGGCCTCCGTACCGCCCGGGGACTTCAAAATTCTCCTGGTTCATACCCCTGACTTCGCGCCCCATGCAGCCAGTGCAGGCATTCAACTTCAGCTTTCCGGTCACAGCCACGGCGGGCAGGTCCGGCTGCCGGGGGTTGGGGCCATGTACTGCCCACCCCTCGGGCGCGAATACCCCCTCGGCCTGCGCCAGGTACCGGGAAGCCGTACTCTGGTCTATACCAATCGCGGGCTGGGCACAACCGTCCTGCCGCTGCGCCTCTTCTGCCCGCCGGAGGTGACCTTGCTGACGCTGCGCTCAGGAAGTGGGAACTGAGGCGGGTGAGATTTTTCCGGCATATCCGGCATAGTACCCCGGCGGTGGTGTCTCTCCCAACGTGCCGGGCGGAAGGAGGAGAACCGGTGCCGCTTTCTCTGGTGAAAAAGGCGGCAGCAAAATGCGGGCTTGCTCTTGTGACGCTGGTGCTGGCTCCCCTGGCGGGACTGGTCTTCGGGCTACTTCTCGCGGTGGCGTTTCTTATCGGTAAGGGCGGTGAAGAATCCGGTTCCGCCCTGGGAGTGAGAGAGGAGCTTCACAACATGATCGAAGCGTTGCCGGACGAAAAGGTGGCGGAGGCGAGGGATCTGCTATGCCGGCTTTTCAGCGGGGAGCGGAGAGGTTCACTATGACGCGCAAAAAATTCAAGGTCGCGCCTTTCGACAGGACGGGGAAGTTGACTACGACCTTGTACCTGTTTACCGGCGTGTGGTGGGCAGTCCTGTCGTTTCTGTTTGCGCCGCGCGGCTATCTGGTGTCGCCGGAGGGGATAACTATCCGCGCCCTGGTGACGTCATACGTCATACCCAAAAGCAAGATTAAGCGTGTTGAGATAGTCGAAGATGTGAAACCCGGGGTCGGGTTGACGTGGCTGGCCGGGCTTTTCGGTTATGCCGGTGTCTTTGCCCTGGTCGACGGCAGCACGGCGAAAGTCTACGCCACCCGCTGGGACCGGATGGTGCGGGTTCAGACCACCGGAGGAGACCCTTATCTCCTGTCCCCGGCGGAGCCGGAAGCCTTCGTGGAAGCGGTAAACAGGATGATTCTGACCCAACCGGAGTTGCGGGAAGGGTAACGGAGAGGATGAGAAATGGGCCGCCGTCCGGGCCTGCGACCGGCCGGTTGCCCGGGAAGGAGCGTTTTGTAGTTGGGGGAGAGGGAAACTGTGCGCGGTATCTGGAAAAAACCAGGTTTTCTGGCGGTTTTGTTTTTGGTCGTTGCAGCATCGGTGCTCGGCATCCTGGCGGTTCGGTGGAGGATTTCCGACCTCAGTTCAGGCGGCAAGCCGCCCACTGCCGGCAGGGTGGCCTGGGTGGCCGAAGGAAAGCTCTGGGTTAAAGATTTGCCCAACGGAAAGGCGAGACAGCTGGCCGCCGGGGAGAATATTTCCCGCCCTGCCTGGTCGCCGACGGGCAGGTGGCTGCTTTTCCGCCGTGGCGAAGACCTGTGGCTGGTCGGGGTCGGTAGGGGTGAGGCCCGCCGCGTGGCGCAAAGGGTGGACGAGTTCGCCTGGTCCCCGGTGGCGGACGTCTTTGCCTGCACCGCAGGCGGGGAACTTTGCTTGGGCGAGCCGGCGAAGGAGAGGCCCCGCGTCCTAGTGAAGCGGGAGGCCGGTTTTGACCTCGGGCGCATCGCCTGGTCGCCGGACGGCAATTGGGTGGCTTTTGAGCGGTTGAAGGTGGGTCAGAGTGAGGCGGGCCAGGCAGGCATCTGGAAGGTAGACGCCGCTTCGGGCGCCGTGGCACGGGTGTACATCTCCCGCCTGCGCTTCGACCGGGAAAGGGGCGTGGTGGGTGAGGTGCCGCGGCTGGTGGGCTGGTCGCCCGACGGGGAGATGGTCATCTTGTGGCGCGGACCCTGTGCGGCTTCCATCGAGGCCGACGGCCTCCCTCTCGGCCTGGCTCCGGCGGACGGTTGCGAGGAACCCGTCCCCCTCATAGGGAAGGATTGGGACTGGGAGAGCGCCGTCCTCGTGCGGCCCAGCTTTCTGGTCACCGCGCCGGGGAAGCTGGCGATCATTGTCGGCGCGGGGCGAGAGACATGGGTAAACAAGCGTCTCACCGTCTACGATTTCAGGTCCGGCAGGCTTGCCTACCCGACCGGTACCGGCCAGGCGGCGGTTGATCCCGCCTTTTCCCCGGACGGAAAGCTCCTGGTTTACAGCGCGGGGCCGGAAGTCAAGGATGCGGGCGGGTACGAGCAGACGTTGCGTCAAGGTCTGGCGTCGCGCAGGCTCTGGGTGGTGGGCACCGACGGCGGGAAGCCGCGCCGGCTTACGAACGACCCGGCCTACCGCGACGAGCGGCCGTTTTTCTCGGCCGACGGCCGGTACATACTTTTCGTGCGGCTCGACGGTGAAAACAAGGCCAGCCTGTGGCTGGTGCAACCCGACGGTAGCGGCCTTGAGCAGGTGGTGGAGAGTATCGGGCTCCTGACCGGGGACTTTACCTTCGGCTATTACGGTGCCGTGACCTGGAACGAGCTTTTCGCCTACTGGCCGGGCGTTGCCGACACCGCGCTCATCAATGCCGCGAAGAGCACGCCGGAAGCGAAGAAGCTCCTGGCGAAGTACCCCTGGGCAAAGATCATCGTTGACCGGAGCGGGAAGTCGGCGGTGGATTTCCGGGTGGATAAGCTTGAAAGTGATGATAAGCCCGGGTTCTACCTCAGGTTGCGGGTTTTCATCGAACCGGCAACTAACATCCCTGCCGACCGGTTCCTTGACTTAAACGGCAGGGTGATCAGGACGGAGATTTTGCGCCACCTGGACGAGGAAACGGTTTTTGGGACAAAAGTGCCTTATCTGAACCCGGCATACGGAGTGTACCTTGAATTCCCGCGTCACTGGCGGCCGCGCCCGGGTTACGGCGACGTTGCAGGCATCCCGGCAAGCTGCGGCGGCAACGACGGCTTTTTCTCGCTGGGTGCGATGAACGGGGAGGGCTTGACGCCCGAGGAGGTGGCGCGAAACGAGGCTTCCCACAAGCTGAAGCCCTATGGCGAAAGGCCGCGGTTGGAAAAAACCACGGTCAACGGCAGGGAGGGGTATTTCGTCTTCCCGTCGCCGGAGCTGGGCATGGGGGCCGGGGCCTGCTGCGTGGTGCTTTACCCGTGGCCCGTGGCGATCACGGGTGAGAAATACCACTACTTTATCCTGTACGGGGACGCAAAACACATCCGGGATTTCGCCGCTTCGCTGCGGTTTCTGTAACCCGTCTTTTGAGGAATTTGTGGGCAGGGCGCTGACAGAAAAAGATAAATGTGTCCAGGCCTGGCGGCCGGGCGAGGAGCGGTGGCAAAACGGCTTTTTATACCAATGCAGGCTAAGCTACTGGGTAGCACCGTTCGCTTACGTGAGAATTACCGCCGTCCGGCGGGAGCGGCTGGATAGCATTACAAAGGAGGATGCCCACAGGGAGGGCTGCTCATCGATGGGAGCATGCCGGAAGGCGTTCGAGAAGATATACGGCTTCTGGGATCCGGACGCCGGGGTATGGGTGGTGGAGTTCGAGCTGGCTTGACGCACACAGGGAAAAGTTTGACCCTGCCGACACCGTTCGACAGTGTTCCCCTTGACGCTCTTTCCAGGAAGTGGTCCAATTGAATCTGGTGCAAGTTGGCGAAAGGGGGAAGTTTTTGCTGGATCTCGGCAGGGCGATCCTGCGGCTGGAAAAAGCCAGGAGAGAATTGGTGGCCGTCGATCCCGGCGACAAAGAGAAACTCCTGGCGGCCAGCCGGAAGGTGGATAAGCTGATCTTAGAGTACTACCAGGCTAAAGCTCGGCCCATGGGCATCGGAGGCCGCGGCGGGGAATAACCGTCTGTTTCTTCTCTATTCCGGGGCAGGATTTTGTTCCCCGAAAAATAAAAAAACATCCGGAGAAAAGTGTTCAAAAGGAGCGGTGGATTGCGTGAACCCGGGTCGAGGAAAAGACGAACTTTACCGGCTGGTGGACGCTCTGCCAGAGGAAAAAGCCGAAGCGGCGAAGAAGTTTCTTGAACTCCTGCTCGGCGCCAGCAGTAAACTCCTGCCGGAAAAATTGGTGGAAAGGCTGGACCTCTTCGAAAGAATCATTGATTCCCTCCCGGATGCCACCCTTGCCGTTGACCGCGAAAGGAAAGGTGCTCGTGTGGAACCGGGCCATGGAAGAAATGACGGGGGTTAAGAGAGAAGAAATACTGGGCAGGGGAGAATACGCTTACGCAGTCCCGTTTTACGGGGAGAAAAGACCCATCCTCGCCAACATCCTGCTCGGCAATGGTACACAGTGGGGACAGCAGTACGATAAAATCGAATTAAAGGGCCATATTCTTGTCGGCGAAGGTTTCGCTCCTTTCGCCTGCGGCGGCAGGGGGCTTTACTTCTGGACGCTCGTGGCCCCAATTTACGACGACAAGGGGAACCTCTTAGGGGCAGTCCAGTGTATCCGCGATATCGGTGAGCGCAAAAAGATGGAGGATGAACTTAGGCGCTGCAGCACCCGCGATGCCCTCACCGGGCTGTACAACCGTGCTTTCTTCGAGGAAGAGCTGCGCCGGCTGGACAGGGGACGCTCTTTTCCTGTCAGCCTCATTTTATGCGATCTGGACGGCTTGAAAGTGGTCAACGACATGCTGGGGCACGAGCAGGGTGACGAGTTATTGCGCCGTGCGGCCAGAGTAATTGCGAGCTGCGTCCGGGGTTCCGACGTGGTGGCCCGGGTCGGCGGGGACGAGTTTGCTGTAATCCTGCCCCAAACAGACCGGAAGACGGCGGAAGAAGTGGCAAGCGCATAAATGAGGCCGTTGAAAAGGACAACATGCAGCATCCGGATCTCCCTTTGAGCATCTCCGTGGGTGTGGCGACGGCAGAAAATGCTTCGCGCCGGCTGTGGGAAGTCTACAAGGAAGCAGACGACGCGATGTACGTGAACAAGCTTGCCAGCGGGAAAGATCCGCGGGCGGCGGTGATCCGTGCCCTCAAGGCAGCCCTGGCGGAGAAGGATTTCCACAACACGGAGCGCATGAAAGAGATTGCCTGCATGCTGGGGGAAGCAGTAGGGCTCTCGCGTGAAGAAATGGACGGCCTGCGACTCCTGGTGGAGATGCACGACATCGGCAAGCTGGGAGTGCCGGACCACATTCTTTTTAAGCCCGGTCCTCTGACGGAGGAAGAAAGAAAGCAGATCCAGCGCCATTCCGAGGTGGGGTACCGCATTGCTCTCTCCTCCGGCGAGCTGGCCCCGGTGGCCCCTTACATTCTCCAGCATCACGAGCGGTGGGACGGGCGGGGCTATCCCCTGGGACTGAAGGGGGAGCAGATCCACCTCTTGAGCCGTATCCTGGCCGTAGTCGACGCCTACGACGCGATGACATCGGATCGCCCCTACCGCGGTGCAATGTCGCACGAAGAGGCTCTGGAGGAACTGAAGAAGTGTGCAGGGAGCCAGTTTGACCCGCAGCTGGTGGAGATTTTTATGAGGTTGCTGGCGGGAGAGAGGGAAAGCTGCACGGAAAAGAATGTGTAGGATAAAGGGAGAGATGCTTGTGGCCAAGCTGCACCCGGCAGAGGAGAAATTCGCCCTGGCGCCTGCCGACCCGGAGACCAGAAACGCCCTGTTGCTGCTGATTATTCCCCCTGGTGTCCTTTCCCTGGTGGGCGTAGCAGTCGGCGTATCCGACCCGGCGGAACTGCCGGGTTTCTTAGTCGTTCTGTGCGGCATAGTGCTGATGACAGTGTTGCTGATGGCGGTTTTCTTTGCCTTTACGCGCCCAGGGAATAAGGATCACCAGGCGTCTGGTTCGCCCGGTGTTCGTGCCTTACACGCAAGTGAAGAACGTTGCGACGCAGCGTTTTGCCGGGCCGCCTTTCGCCATCGTACGGTTGGGCTCCTACCCGCCGTGGGGGCTCTTCGGCTATTTCGGCCGGTTCAAGGTGGAGTGCCTGGGGTGGATCAGGGTCTACGCCACGTCTTGGCAGAACGAGATGGTTGTGCTGGAGACCGACCGGGAACCGTACTTTCTTTCTCCGGCGGAACCGCAGAGGTTTTGCGGTGCGCTGCGGACCCGGCTTAACGGCACTGCGGGTTAGTGGTGCTGCCTGGCGCGTCCGGGGGTACGGGCCGCAGTTGAAGGCTGCCGGAGTGGGGAGGTGCTGAGGCTGTGATAGGGTGGTTTTACCGCCGGAGGCGGCAAACGCGCCGGAGGTAACGCTGCCGCAAGTGCAGGAAGAAAGCACACCAGAGAGACCTCTCAAGGTTCCAGCCGGGTAACACCTTCCAGTTTGTCGAAGTCTCTGTCATACGAATAAATCTCGCTCTGCTTGCGGGCAAGCATCTGCGCGGCGATAACAGCATCGGTCCAATCGAGGTTCTTTTCTACATAAAGTTGGAGGGCCTTTTGAGCCGTTTTCTTGCTCGAAAAGCGCAAGCTACGCAGGTTGAGAATGGGGATGAGCAGCTCACGGATCTGTTTCTTAGGCTGTTTATAAAATTTTTCCAGGGTCCAGATGATATCTGCCAGGACAAGGTCGGGCAACCAGACTTCTTCGGTACCGGCTTCAATCCGCTTCAATAGCTCAGCGCAACGGTTTGCCTGCTCCGGAACATCATTAGTCAGAAAGCGGAGGATAACGTTAGCGTCGAGTGCGCGCACTTTTCTCACGGCTGCGTTCCTCCATTGCTTTATGGCGGGCGGCTTTGAAATCCTGCGGCGCTGAAACCTTAACGGCGCCTTTGAGTGTCTCGATTCCCCCTTCGGCTGGGAGAATCCGCGCGGCATCCTTCTCGACCACGAACCGGACGCGCGCCCCGGGACGGAGGTTCAAAAGTTTCCTGACCTCGGCAGGCAAGGTAATCTGGCCTTTTTTTGAAATCTTAGCGAACACTAAACTTTACCTCCATGAGACAAAAAGTTTACTTTTTGTGTATTGTAAAGCAAAACCTCTAACTTGTAAAGCATCTTCTAAATGAAGATCTGCCGCCAGAACCACCCCGTATCCCGCCAGCGGTGGCCGAAAAACCGGCCACACTTGCCATTAACACCCTCAAGAGGCCTGCGGGTAAAAATCCCCCTTTTGGGGGATAGGCCCGCAAAAGCTGCCAGGTTATGCTGTGTCTTTACAGCCATCCGTCTACCTGCCGGTCGCCATTTTTACCGGTCATGGAGATCACCCCTGGTCCACGTGGCGTTTCCCTTTGTCGCCAGGTCAAACTCGTCCATCATGGCCAGGTGGTACTCCTTTACCCTTCGGTATTCGTCTTCCCTGCGCGTGAGGTCCTCGAGTAACTGGGTGAGAAGACCGGAGAGCGAGGTCTCCCGCTCAATAGCGATATGTTTCGCCCGGCGCAGCACTTCCTTAGGTAGCGAAAGGGTAACATTCTGGTACTCCACATGCTCCACCTTCACGTGACTGAGTGTATCACTTATTTGCGTGATAAATCAAGTCGTCCGGCATAATTTCCCGGATCAGGCGGGCAGATGAAAAATCCCTTTTGCGGGTATTCCGTTCAGCATTGAAGGAAGTGCAGAGCTGTTACCTTTGTCATGGTATTTTAATATTGACAAAATCAGGTGCTTTGGGAACCCATTCGTATGATTCCATTTCACCCTGGCGCCCCTGGCCGGGAAAGCGGCTTCTGCCGGCACGAAGAGCTTTTTGGTGGTTTCCTGTAAGTTAAGGCCCAGTATTCTCTCCATGTACTTAGCTATATCCGTGTTTTCTATCACACCCGTGGGCCGGTCGCCGGTCGGCGAGTACACGTACAGAACCACATCTTCGCCGGTGTGGCCGTTGGTAGTCCAGCCGATATGAGCCCGCTTGCTAATCATCGGACCAACAACATAATTTAACCTGCCCGGTTTGGCCTCCTTGATTGCTTTTCCCGGCTTTAAAAGAGGGACCATATTCCGGAACCACAGCCTGAAGGACCCCGGCCTGGCCGGAAAGGTTCGGGAAAACCTCCAGAAGTCAAGGCCGGTGGTGCTCCTTTATTTTGACCTGGTGAAATTCCACGAGGTGGAGCAGGTGAGCGGCTTTCAGGCTGCCTCGAAGACCGCGATTGCCTGTACGACCCGAAAAAAATTGCGGAGAAGGCGGCTCAGCTCAAACGCTACGCCAAGTCCCTGCCGGGTAGCGTTTACGTAAAAGACCGCAGGTCCAGGGCTGATTATGAAAAAGTGCCGCCCGCAGCCCTGCAGGCCAGGGAAATGCCGCAGCTTCAGGAGGAATGACCGGCAGGTGAGTTGTATGGGCCTTTTATTGTGTTCATCATTGTCATTAGCGTCATTAGCCAGGGAAAGAAAGTCCGGGACACAGAATGTATTCTGTGTATGGAATGCCGGCTGGTCTGCCCCACCGGGGTCATTGCCTGAGGTTGGCGCGGGCGCGGAGGGAGCGGGGAACATGTCGCGGGCGGAAAACGGCGAACGGGGCGAGTTGCACCTGGAGGTTAAAGGCGTTCTTTATGTTTTGGGAGGTGGAGCCGGGTGATTGACATGGCGGGTGGGCTCAGCCTTGTTTTAGGGGGCGTTTTTTCTTTGTGGGGCTGGTCACTGGACAGGGGTGGCTGAAGGAGTTGGTGGCGAAGCTCGGGTACGAAAATCTTTACTTTCCGGACCGCGACGGGCGAATAAGGATCATCGTCGCGCAGTATCTGGCGCAGCTGTAACAACTGCGGAAAGCAGGAAAGGGACAGCCCCAGTTTTTAGCACTCAAATTTGGATTTGACCTGTGGAGGAGGTACAATAACTATAATTCTTTCAAAGAGAGCCTTATTTTTGGCTGCGTAAACCAAACACTAAGATGTACATTGTGAATTTATATTCGAAAGGAAAACGTGAGGTAGGTCGATCCGAAATCACCGGTCGGTACATTCTTTTTGCACGCCTGGACGGTGAAAACAAGGCCAGCCTGTGGCTGGTGCGGCCTGACGGCAGCGGCCTTGATCAGGTGGTGGAGAGCATTGGGCCCCTGACCGAGGACTTTACCTTCGGTGATCACGGCGCCGTGGCCTGGGACGAGCTTTTCGCCTACTGGCCGGGCTTTACGGACGCCGCGCTCATCAACGCGGCGAATGGCACGCCGGAAGAGGAAAAGCGTACTATTATCTAATTTTTATGGGGGCGACCAGTAAAAAGCTGCAGGCGGAGTATGAAAGCAGCCTGAAAGGCTGATGCCGTCCCGCCGGGCGGCACTGTTACTCCTTCTACGCTTGGCAGATGAGCTACTATTATTAAATTCGGAGTTTGTGAAAAAAATAGTTTTTTACAAATTCTTGTCTTGTTAAATTAAACTTGCTCCTACTAAGGGGAGGCTGAGTTTCACGGTGATTCCTACAATCAACGAGTCCCTCATCGAACAGGCGGCGCTCCAGTGGTTAGCTGAGCTCGGCTACGAGACGGCGTTTAGGCCGGAGATCAGCCCGGGCGGGGAACGGCCGGAGCGGGGTTCGTTCCGGGACGTGGTGCTGGTGGGGCGCTTGCGGGAGGCGCTGGCGCGGCTCAACCCGCACCTGTCGGACGAAGCGATGGAAGATGCGCTGCGGCAGGAGCTGATTCGCCCAATTTGGCCGAGAACAACCGGCGCTTTCACCGGATGCTGTGGGACGGGGTGAAGGTGGGGGTGGTCGGCCCGGAGGGGAGCGGCAGGGCGATTTTGCCCGGCTTTTTGATTTTGCGGACCCGGAGAATAACGACTGGTTGGCAGTAAACCAGTTACGGTGGTGACTGGCGAATACAACCGGCGGGCGGACATCGTAGTTTTCGTAAACGGCCTGCCGCTGGGGGTAATCGAGCTTAAGAACCCGGCGGACGCGACCGCGACCATCAAAGGGGCATTCCGGCAGCTTCAGAACTATAAGCGGACGTCATGGGAAAATTAGAGAGACATCATACCAAATTATTGATGGAGTAAATCTCTTGCGGACTTTCTTGACTTTGCTATCCCGAAGCAGATAACCTGTTCCAATCAGCGATTGGGTGCCAGCCTGATATGCCGGTATCGGCCGCTGCCCACAATGTTAGCCGGTATGTTGATGATGCGTCTCCTGATGGTGGATACCTCGGTCCGGGCCGTGTTTTCCGGCAACAGTGCCTGCCGGAACCAGTTCACCAGGTTGCAGGCCAGGACCTTGATCCACATGAAAACCTTATTCTTTACCATAGCGTGCTGGCTGTTCTGGTCAAGGCCAAGACCGGGGGGCACCCACCGAAGGTGGGTCAGCTCGTCGATCTTGTTCTCCACATTGGCGCGCTTGTTGTACCAACGCCGGACCTCTTCCATTTCTTTCACTAAATCTCGGCTGCAAGGCCCGCCATTACTGGATTCTTTGGTTTTACTTGCCGAATTCCTGTTAAATTGATATCAACCACGGCACAATTCCCAGCCATCCTAAAATAGCAGCGGCCATAGAGAAAATAGTTATAATAAGATAGGTCCAGAAAAGCAGCCGCATTTTCCTGCGAAGAAACCAATATGTTCCAGCCGTCAACAATATAAGTAAAGGTATTATAAGAATATCGAGGAGTTCACCCCGGTTGTCCCAAGGGATTATGCCGGATAGGTGGTATGTAACGGCAAACCCGATAAAGGGCAGTATAGGCAGGGTCAGCTTTCGGGTCAAATTGCCCGAACGAAGGCTGGCCGGAACGACAATCAGCCAGAATAATAGTACAAGCATATCTATCTCTCTACTAAACTCCCTGCCAATAAGGTACATGTCGGCGATTACACCCCACACCATGACGTAGGGGCCGACACTGATCCAGATGCGCTTGCATTTCCCGGAAAAGGACGAAGTTGTCTCTTGCGCAGCGATCTCATTTTCTTCTTCTTCAAACGGCAGGGGGCGTGTCGGGTCCCGCCGGAAAGCGATCCAGGAGACGATGCCGGCCAGCAGTACCAGCACTACCGTCGCCGGCCAGGGCCAGTAAAAAAGGACCGGCTGCCGGCCGGAAAGCATATGGAACCAGATGAAAACTGAAATGGCTGTTATAAAGACCCAAAAGATGCTGATCGCCAGGATTTTCCGCCACTGCTGGGGACTGCGAAACAAAGCGCCGGACAGAAGGCCGGGCTTTAATAACACCCTGGTTCCCAGGATAATGAGACCGATAGCAGCAAGCGTACCCCAGTAAACTGGAAAGGATGTTGTCCGGAATACCAGATGCTGCCACGGCAGGACCACCATGGCGGCGAGCAGGAGGAGGAAACTCCAGTCCAGTATATGTTCCCCCAAGGTTTTTGATGTGCGTACCTCTTTCATCCAGGCGGCAGCAAAGGCGTTTACATCTGCGCCCACCACGACTTCGACTGTTTTTCCGTCGGCAAGCGCCTCCCGCAGATGCTGTTCCAGTTCCAGTTTCATCTCGTTCACGCGCTGGCGGGGTAACCCGCTCAACACCCAGTATGCCTGACAGCTTTCAACGACTTCCTTCACGGTGTCCGGCCGATCATTATATTCATCATTTTTCACAATTCGCTCCCCCTTTCAAGGCCGGTGGCCCGCAGTACTTTCTCGACTCCGCCCGCGAAAGAATGCCATTCGGCGGCCCAAACCCGCAGCTTTTCCTGGCCGGCGGGAAGTATCCGGTAATACTTTCGTTTGGGGCCTTCCCGGGAGGAAACCAGGTAGCCCTCGATGTACCCGGCCTTTTCCAACCGGCTTAACAGGGGATAGATGCTACCCTCGCTGACCAGTTCCAGTCCCCGTTGTTGCATCTTGCGCACCATTTCATAACCATAACAAGATTCTTCGTTTATGAGAGCCAGGAGGCACATATCAAGTACCCCTTTCAGCAGTTGTGAACCTCTTTTTTCCATATATTTACGCCTCTTTGCCTGACCAAAATGTCTTGTTTTGCAAGATAGCCAGGGACATTATAACATTCAAAACCTTGCATTGCAAGACCCCTCATGTCACCCTTGACGGGTGACACCATCAGAGGATGAAAATGGGTTTGTGTTGAATTACTCCAGATGCGGCTGGCGAAGAGAATTCGAACTTTACTTGGTGCTTTGAGCCCGAAGGGTAGACCACTGCATTGATCCGGTGATTGTTCGGGGTCATGATGGAGTCTGGATTGAAGTTTGGATACGTTCCCAAAATCCACTCCGCGCCAAATTCCTGGAGGTTTTCCCTCTTGAGGAGCAAGAAAATAAAGGATCGCCCGCATGATGCTCAGCGAACGGGCGGGCTGACCCCCTAAGATTGGACAATTAGTGCTTCTTTACTCACAGTTTTAGCGACTTATGCGAACGGCACTACAGAAAATCACCGGCTTACTTCGCCGGTAGCACGGCTCCTTTATCCGACGGAGTGGTGAAGATATGTACTCTTGGCGTATCCTAACCCGGAGCCGATATTGGAGGATCAGCAGTCAGCCAGTGGGGAGGCGGTATTTGAGGGCCGGATGTCCTTTTCGGGGAAACCCGGCCTTTTGTTCTTCGTGGAATGCCGGCTCCGTCTACCAGTGCAGGTTAAATCACCGGGTGGTACCGTTCACTTACGTGAGGGTGACCGCCGTCCGGCGGGAGCGGCTGGGCGAGATCACGGAGGATGACGCCTGGAAGGAAAGCTACCCGTCAGTGGAGGGGTACCGGGAGGCGTTCGAACGGATATACGGGTTCTGGAACCCGGATGTTGATGTTTGGATGGTGGAGTTTGAGCTGGTGTAAGGCTTACGGTTAGTATTTCAAACGTCCGTGTCTGGTCAAATTTTTTTGACCCTGTTTGCCGGACAATTCGACAAAAATCCACAAAAAGTACCCGTTGCTTTTTTGCTAGCTCAGCGTTGCCGAAATGGACGTCATTAACACCGGCGGGTTGCTGATTGATTTAATCCGGCCCAGCCTGGGCTGGGAAATTCCTCAGATAGCGATACAGGGGAACTTAAACGTACTGTTTTTCATGTTGAGCGCAAGCGTTCTCCTGGCGGCAGGTACCGCCTTGACGGTTTTTATCCTTTCACCTGCCCTGGTGGGCGGGTTCTCTGGCGGTTCTGGGAGTCATCCTGGCGGTGGAGGCGTTTTTGTGCCGCCTCCTTGTCCGCATGGCTCCGGAACTTTACCGGAAAATCGAGGTGTAGAAAGGCGAAAGATGTGGCTGCCGGTGTTTCTCAACTTTAAAAAATCTATAAATGGAGAGGTTTTTCGGGGTTCCTTGTTGAAGTGCTAACTACTAAATTTATGTAAGTTTCCTGCTGAATATTTAGATAAAACTTTAAAGGGAATGCCTTTGGGGGAGATGTTAATATTGGAATTTTGGCTGAGGCCGTGTAAAATTTAAGCAGGTACCAGAAGGGAGGAGGTGAAGACAGAATGACGATAGAGGAACGTTACAAGAAAAGATATGAAACAGGCGATACTCCTTGGGATATTGGCAAACCCGATTTCAACCTTATTCAGACTGTGACTGCGATGGCCATAAAACCCTGTAAAGCACTGGATATTGGATGCGGAACTGGCGATAACTCCATATGGCTTTCCCAAAAAAACTTCGATGTGATAGGTATTGATACTTCGGAAATTGCAATACAGAAGGCTATAGAGAAAGCTTCAAAAGCTAATGTCAAATGTACCTTTATTGTGATTGACTTCCTTATGAACAAAATTGAAGGGGCGCCATTTGGCTTTGTGTTTGATAGAGGTTGTTTTCATTCATTAAATTCGGATGAAGAGCGGAAGAGCTTTGCTGAAAATGTAGCTGCTCATTTAGAAAAAGATGGTTTATGGTTGAGTATTGTTGGCAACGCCGATGAGCAACGTGATGGCCCAGGTCCACCACAGCGGACTGCCAGAGATATTGTTAACTCTGTAGAGCCCTACTTCGAAATCCTTTCACTCGTTTCAAGTCATTTTGGATCTAACCGCCCAAACCCGCCTAGAGCCTGGGTTTGCCTAATGCGAAAAAGGCGTTTTGCATAAACTGTGCTAAGTTGGATATGGGTTGATACATTGGGATTAACTGGGAAATGAAACAACCATCCGGGCTTGCATCATGTGTTGAGTATCACACTTCCCCCTTCGTGGACGGCAAGGTGTACCACCATATTAAGGCCATCCGGGAGCTGGGAGCGAACAGCGTCATGGTTTTCCATGTTGGGGTAATGGGTGCGGACAGTTGTTACGGCCACGTGGTCCGGGTGGTCTACGCGAGACGGAAATCCGGTGGGTTCCATTCGCCCCGGGTGGTTTCCCGCTAGTCCGTGTCTTGTGCCCAGCCCGCGCAATATTTTTCACATGCCGTATTCTAAATTTAAAAGGAGTCCCCACCAAAGGCAAACCCGGCGAAAGCCGGGGGCGCAAAGCCAGGGGGCCTAAAGTTGGAAGAACAGGTGTGGCAGAAAAAGGGTGTACCGAGTGCTCAATTTTGTAACGAATTTGTAACATTTTAGTCACAAATTCTTAAATCCTGCCAGGTATAATTTCTGGTAAAGCTAACCTGAAAGGGGGACCAATCATGAAAATTAAAAAATGGATAACAATGGTAAGTGCAGCAGGGTTGTTCAGTGGAATGCTTTTGGCGGGGTTACCTGCCGGGAAAGCAATGGCTGCGGGCGGTCCGCCAGCATGGGCAGGTAAGTATAATGTGCAAGCAGCCGGACCAAATACCACCGGTGCAGGCATAATGGCTGGTGCGGCTCTGGGGCGGGCAGCGGGCTCGATGAATACGTCGGTGGCGCAGTTCCTGGGAATGGATGTATCTGCGTTAATTACTGCACGTCACTCCGGCAAGTCGTTGGTTGAGATTGCAGCCGAAAAAGGTATAAGTGAGGAACAGCTGATCAACTTTATAGTCAGCCAGCGAAGCTCTCAAATCGACCAACTGCTTAAGGATGGCAGGATTACACAAGCGCAGGCCGACCAGTGCAAGCAGATCATGGCTGAGCGAATAAGGGCAAATGTCAACCGTACGACGGTAGGGCCAAACCGTTTCGGCGGGGCCGGGCGCAATGCCGGTACTTAAATGAAGACGCGGGCGCGGACGGATAAGCCAGTTTTAAAAACACCTTCTTTCCTTTTCAACCCGGCTTTATGTCGGGCTTCTTTTTTGGGGGTAGCATCGTGTTTTTCTGCCCGAACTTCCGAAGAAGCCTGGGTACAAGCCGCTGAAGCCACCAGAGCCTCGAAATTTGTACCCGGGCAGAAGCTGGAGTCTCCGAAGGAACGGTAATCGTACCGGGGCCGCAGCCTGCTCCGGGGCCGGTACTCAAGCCGGTGCCAAAAGATCCGGTGGTTAAGCCGGTGGGCAGGTATTTTTCCGTGGGCCGGGTGCCCCTTTTCCGGGGCATCCGGCTTTTTCTTTTTGTAACAACTGGCCATTCAAATGCTGGCCTGGCAGGAAACGCTGTACTACCACGCCATCGCCACGGCGGTGTACGCCGAAGCGGTGGGCCGGACGCTGGGTATAAAAGGGAAGAACTGTTTTTTTCATTGTTCCTGGTAAGGGATAATGTTTCAATAGTCCGGGCTTTCTATAGTACGGCAAATTTTCTTTAGCCGGTTCCCGGAGTTTGATGCGAATCATTGCAGAAAATGAGCTTGACAAGAGAAAGAGTTAATATTATAATTTGTAATAAATATAAATTTGAAATCATTACAAGGAGGTTTTGACAGTGGCAAAATTACAGGACAAAGTGGAACGATACTCCCCTCTTATAGGTGAGCCTTTTCCGGAGCTAACAGTTCAGAGCACCCATGGAAAGCGGACGCTGCCGCATGACTACGCAGGGCGCTGGTTTATCCTCTTCAGCCATCCAGCCGATTTCACTCCAGTGTGCACCACAGAGTTTGTGGCCTTCGCCAGGAAACATCAGGAGTTTAAGGAACTCAACTGCGAATTGATTGGCCTTTCCGTAGACCAGGTGTTTTCCCATATCAAGTGGGCAGAGTGGATCAAGGATAATCTGGGCGTGGAAATTCCATTTCCCATAATTGCCGATACCGGGCAGATCGCGGCTGAACTCGGCATGATCCACCCGGCCAAGGGGACTAATACAGTGCGGTCGGTCTTCGTGGTAGACGACAAGGGGATCATCCGGGTCATTCTCTATTATCCACAGGAGGTCGGTCGCAACATTGGCGAAATTTTGCGGATCGTCAGGGCCTTGCAGACCTCTGATGCCAACGGGGCGGCCATGCCGGCGGACTGGCCGCAGAACGAGCTCATCGGGGATGCAGTCATCATACCGCCTCCCACCGACGAGCAGACGGCCAGGGAAAGGCAGAAGACGTACACTTGCTACGATTGGTGGTTCTGCTACCGGAAATTAAGTTAAGCGGGCAGTTGCATCGCTTTTAAAAAGTTTTAACAAGAAGCCCCGGGGTCAAACGCCAGGATATTCCTTACCAATACTTGTACTCGGGAGGGACGAGGGCTGTGGAACGAGGCAGCTCTAAGGAAAAAAAGGAATACATACCAGCCCTGGCCGAAAGGCTCAAGCGCTTCGGCTTGCGTGCTACCCCGCAGCGTCTGGCCATTTTGGCTTTTTTGGAAGGAAATACTTCTCATCCTTCGGCGGAGGAGATTTTCCGGGAGCTTAAGCCGCGCCTGCCCTCTCTCTCCCTGGCTACGGTTTACGGAACTTTAGAAGTGCTTCGACGGGAGGGGGAAATCCAGGAGCTTACTATCGACTCTGAGCGGAAGCGTTTTGATCCGGATCCTAAACCTCACAATCATTTTCTTTGCCGCAGCTGCGGCAGGGTTTACGATTTACCAGTCGAGTTGCCAGCTCTAACGCCCCCCAGAAACATAGAAGGCTTCTGGGTTGAAACCTTTACCGTTGATTTTTACGGCCTCTGCCCTGCATGTCAAAAATAGGTTAAAGCCCTTTACAGGCGAAAGTAAGCAAGCTAAAACATGCTTGAAAGTGAACCAGATAAAGTTTAGAGTTATTAGGGCAATAGAAGGGACTTTACCACTCCTAATAATGGGCTTGTAAAAGGTTGCCCGGACGGTTAAAAAGAACCCCTGCCAACCACGGGCAGCCGACGCCCGCTTCAAGGCGGGCTGTTTACAGGATTAAAACTATACCCGAATGGTACTGATTTTCTGGAACCCTGCTCTTCTTCATCATTCTTGTATCCATAAGAGAAACCATTTACCCATAATATCTACCGTTATAGTATATTTTGCACTCTTTGCACCACCAAAACCCTGCCTGACTGGCTGGCCATCCAGCCTGAAAATAAAAATATTTTTTGGAGGGATTACTACCGTGAAAAAAATCTGCCCTTCTGCCGATGAAGTCCTCTTTCAATTCATCTCCAGCCGGGACGGTGTGGAAACGGCCTTTCACCGCCTGTCCGGGCAGCAATCGAAATGCAGTTTCGGCCTGCAGGGAATATGATATTCTGCTGGGGGAACCACAGCTGTCCTCCCAGCCGGTGGGTTTTGGCGTGGTGGACCCGGATTACATCAACATCATGGTCACCGGTCACCAGCATACCCTGATCGGCCCGGTCCAGGAAGGCCTGACCCGGCCCTGGGCGATGGAACTGGCCCGCCAGGTCGGGGCCAGAGGTTTTAAAATTGTAGGCTGCACCTGTGTGGGTCAGGACATCCAGTCCCGGGGCGGTGAGGTGTTCGCCGGCCATGCGGGCAACAACTTCACCAGTGAGGCGCTGCTGGCCACCGGCGGCATAGACCTGGTGATCAGCGAATTTAACTGCACCCTGCCGGGTATTGAGGAGGTCTGCCGCCAGTATATGGTGGCCCAGATCTGCGGCCCTGGCCGACGGCGCCTTCGGCCTCGCCCTGGGACTGCCCCTGCACCTGGCCCAGCCGCCCTTCATTACCGGCAGCAAGCTGGTCACCCGGGTGCTTACGGAAGAGATGGAAAAGCTCACCGGCGGCAGGGTGATTGTAGAAGGGGAAACCGGGAAAGCGGCGGAGCAGCTGGAACAGGTTATCCAGCAAAGAAGGACGTCCCTGGGGATCTAGACGCCGGGTCCGTAATTTTTGATGAAATGGGGGCTTCTGATATCCCTTCTACTTCCCCCTATCTTATACACCCGCTCTGAAACTGGAGCGGGCTTTTTTGTCTGAGCCAGAGGGAACCTTGATGAGGAAAAACCTTGTCGATCCGACATCGTTCGACAGTGTTCCCCTTGACGCTCTTTCCAGGAAGTGGTCCAATTGAATCTGGTGCAAGTTGGCGAAAGGGGGAAGTTTTTGCTGGATCTCGGCAGGGCGATCCTGCGGCTGGAAAAAGCCAGGAGAGAATTGGTGGCCGTCGATCCCGGCGACAAAGAGAAACTCCTGGCGGCCAGCCGGAAGGTGGATAAGCTGATCTTAGAGTACTACCAGGCTAAAGCTCGGCCCATGGGCATCGGAGGCCGCGGCGGGGAATAACCGTCTGTTTCTTCTCTATTCCGGGGCAGGATTTTGTTCCCCGAAAAATAAAAAAACATCCGGAGAAAAGTGTTCAAAAGGAGCGGTGGATTGCGTGAACCCGGGTCGAGGAAAAGACGAACTTTACCGGCTGGTGGACGCTCTGCCAGAGGAAAAAGCCGAAGCGGCGAAGAAGTTTCTTGAACTCCTGCTCGGCGCCAGCAGTAAACTCCTGCCGGAAAAATTGGTGGAAAGGCTGGACCTCTTCGAAAGAATCATTGATTCCCTCCCGGATGCCACCCTTGCCGTTGACCGCAAAGGAAAGGTGCTCGTGTGGAACCGGGCCATGGAAGAAATGACGGGGGTTAAGAGAGAAGAAATACTGGGCAGGGGAGAATACGCTTACGCAGTCCCGTTTTACGGGGAGAAAAGACCCATCCTCGCCAACATCCTGCTCGGCAATGGTACACAGTGGGGACAGCAGTACGATAAAATCGAATTAAAGGGCCATATTCTTGTCGGCGAAGGTTTCGCTCCTTTCGCCTGCGGCGGCAGGGGGCTTTACTTCTGGACGCTCGTGGCCCCAATTTACGACGACAAGGGGAACCTCTTAGGGGCAGTCCAGTGTATCCGCGATATCGGTGAGCGCAAAAAGATGGAGGATGAACTTAGGCGCTGCAGCACCCGCGATGCCCTCACCGGGCTGTACAACCGTGCTTTCTTCGAGGAAGAGCTGCGCCGGCTGGACAGGGGACGCTCTTTTCCTGTCAGCCTCATTTTATGCGATCTGGACGGCTTGAAAGTGGTCAACGACATGCTGGGGCACGAGCAGGGTGACGAGTTATTGCGCCGTGCGGCCAGAGTAATTGCGAGCTGCGTCCGGGGTTCCGACGTGGTGGCCCGGGTCGGCGGGGACGAGTTTGCTGTAATCCTGCCCCAAACAGACCGGAAGACGGCGGAAGAAGTGGCAGAGCGCATAAATGAGGCCGTTGAAAAGGACAACATGCAGCATCCGGATCTCCCTTTGAGCATCTCCGTGGGTGTGGCGACGGCAGAAAATGCTTCGCGCCGGCTGTGGGAAGTCTACAAGGAAGCAGACGACGCGATGTACGTGAACAAGCTTGCCAGCGGGAAAGATCCGCGGGCGGCGGTGATCCGTGCCCTCAAGGCAGCCCTGGCGGAGAAGGATTTCCACAACACGGAGCGCATGAAAGAGATTGCCTGCATGCTGGGGGAAGCAGTAGGGCTCTCGCGTGAAGAAATGGACGGCCTGCGACTCCTGGTGGAGATGCACGACATCGGCAAGCTGGGAGTGCCGGACCACATTCTTTTTAAGCCCGGTCCTCTGACGGAGGAAGAAAGAAAGCAGATCCAGCGCCATTCCGAGGTGGGGTACCGCATTGCTCTCTCCTCCGGCGAGCTGGCCCCGGTGGCCCCTTACATTCTCCAGCATCACGAGCGGTGGGACGGGCGGGGCTATCCCCTGGGACTGAAGGGGGAGCAGATCCACCTCTTGAGCCGTATCCTGGCCGTAGTCGACGCCTACGACGCGATGACATCGGATCGCCCCTACCGCGGTGCAATGTCGCACGAAGAGGCTCTGGAGGAACTGAAGAAGTATGCAGGGAGCCAGTTTGACCCGCAGCTGGTGGAGATTTTTATGAGGTTGCTGGCGGGAGAGAGGGAAGGCTGCGGTGAAAAATTTTAAAACTTAACCGAGAAATGCCAGGTTACATAATAACTACTACTTTAATATAGAAATAGGGAGAAAGATGAGGACGGTCGTCCGTATGAGACCCAAGTGTGATAAAAGCTCCAACAGCCTGCGTGTCGTAATTCTTGCTGGCGGAGGTGGTGAACGGCTCTGGCCTTTGAGTTCGAGTAAAAGGCCGAAGCAGTTTTTGCGGCTGTTTGGTGAAAAAATAATGTTGCAGGAAACAGTGCATCGTGTAAGTGGGCTGGTAAGCGCTGAAAACGTGTACATTATTACACCCCGCAAGTATGGTAGTATGGTTAAGGAACATTTAACGGGAATACCTGAGGGTAATGTTTTAGAGGAACCGTGCGGGTGCGGCACAGCGGCAGCTGTAGGCTTGGCAGCGCGCTTCTTGGCGACGTTGGAGCCGCAGGCGGTAATGGTAGTTCTCCCGGCGGACCATTACATTGCCGACGTCAAAAAGTTTAAGGAAGCTCTGTTGGCTGCCGGGGAACTTGCAGCCTCCGGGCGGTGGCTTGTGACACTGGGGGTAGCACCAACACGCCCCGAAATCGGGTACGGGTACATTCGGTGCGGCGAGCAGATCGGCGAGGTGAGAGGACGAGCAGTGTATCGAGCAATTTGCTTTATCGAGAAGCCCGGATACGAACAGGCATGCATGTTTTTGGCGCAAGGCGATCACCTCTGGAACAGTGGGATGTACGTATGGCGGGCGGATCTGATTCTGGAGATGATTAAAAGATACCTGCCGGAATTGGCCAGGGGTCTCGATATAATTGGCGAAGCGATTGGTACGGAGCGACAGGACGCCGTTTTGGAGGAAATCTACCCTGTGCTGCCTCAAATCACCATAGAGTATGGACTGATGGCACGGGTAGGGAATGTAGCAGTGGTACCACTAGATGCAGGGTGGGATGACGTGGGGACCTGGCCGGCCTTGGCACGCTACAGGCAGTCAGACGAGAATGGAAATGTGGTGGATGGGCACGGAGTCCTGGTGGACACGGAAGGGTGCGTTGTGTATGCCTCGCGGCATTTGGTGGCAACGCTGGGTGTGAGAGATCTTATAATAGTGGAGGAGAACGGGCGGTTTTTGGTCTGTGCGAAAGAGCGAGCGCAGGAGATAAAGCAGGTAGTGACTGCCCTCAAAGAGGCGGGTTACTACCATGCCATCTAAAATCAGCATGGTTTCCTTTTGCATTTTTAGAAAAACGGGGGAGTGCGAGGGGGCTGTAATCCCCCTTACTTTAGTGGGAAGATACACGGACCCCCTCGCCGGGCGCAAGCCCGAAAGGACGTTTTGTAAACATATGGTCTATTTACTACAATAATACCGGATACCGCTATTTTGTCCGGCCCATGTTGATGCGCCGGCCGGTATCCAGGTATATATACGGGGTCGAAAGATAACGACCCCTTGCCTTTGTGGCCGGGCCATGGTGCAGCTGCAAGGCTGTACTGGTGTGCTGCAAGCAGCGCATCGCGTTGCCTGCAGAAACCTCCGGGGCACCTAATCACGGACTCCGGCATCCCGGACGCTGTTCTCTCCGTGGATGCCCCCCAATTCGTTTGAGGGGAGGAGGTCACAGTGACCTAACTATCGGTTCCAAAACCAGGGAGGATGATATATTTGCGAGCGGTAATTGTTTTGACAGCAGCTGTTATCTTTCTTGTTTTCTGTTTGGTGCCGTTAAATCTTTTGTTCTCATCAGAGGTTACTGCCCAACAACCTGAGAAAAATGTACAGGCTTTTACCCTGACACGGTTGGGTTACCCAAACGATATCCGATTAGAGGGTAGCGACCCCACGTTCGTCTTTTATGTGCCGGTAGTCCCAGGAGTAGACTTTTCAAAAAGTGTTTTCAATCTACACCTTACTTTTTCGCCGGTTTTAAATCCCGGCTCATCAGTTAAGGTGTTTGTCGCTGATAATCCGGTTTATACCGTATTGCTTAGGGATTTGCTTGGCACTGGACAGGAAGTATCTATAAAGGTGCCGCTGGCTGGTGTTACACTTCCCGCAGCATCTGATATGCTCAAGGTTGAAGTTCGTTTTCACCTCTATATAACCAGAAACATCTGTCAGGACCTCGCCACCGGTAACCTTTGGGCAGTATTGCACAACGACAGTCATGTTATCCTTTCAGGTGCCACTTACCAGCCGCAAAGTGTCGCGGATTTTCTGAACGGTTCCTTTAAACGTGTGTATATCATGCTGCCGAAAACGGTTTCACCGGAAACAGCTACCTGTTACTTAAAGACTTATGCTTTTCTGCGACGTCTATTCCGCGACAGAGGCGTGGTTGTCGAAACGCTGCTGCCCGGCCAGCCACCTGCCGATACTGCCAGCCCGCACATTATAATTGAAGATTCAGGTAGCAACTTGATTCTAGACGAAAACCGTAATCTTCGATTGGGTCCAGGAGCGGTGGACGCATTTATCTCATCCCTGAGGGCACTGTTCCTGGGGCGTAGGGTTGAAGTAACCACAGCGCGAACATCTACACCGGATGAGGTACCGGTTAAAATTCTTTTGGAGGATCTAGGTTATAGTCCGGTTACTGTTCGTGGGGTTGGCGATCTTAAGGCCGCCTATACCTTCACCATATCCGATCTGGGTGGCTGGCCTACCAGCATGCGGCTGGTACTTTTCGGGCGGTATACCCCCCTTGTCGAAAAAAATAGTAAGGATATGCTGTATTTAAAAGTTTACCTCAATGGTCTCTTGCTTAAAGCTCTTCCTCTGGACGGGAAGGGCGAGATAAACGGCTTAAGTGTATCCATACCGGACTACTCATTAAGACAGGAAAACACCCTAGAATTGATTTACGCCTACTATCGTGAAGTAGGCGACTGTGTAGAAGGAACCATGCCTTTCGAAGGGCTATTCTGTAATCGCTCTTATTTAGAGCTGAGCGGGCACCGCAAAGACGATTATCTTTCTTTTTCCAGTATTCCAGCCAGTTTTACAGGAGCGGGATACGTGGTGCTGCCGGAGAAAGATACGCTATCTTACCTTCTGGCCGCCGGTGACTTGCTTGCCGCTGTAAGACAAATGGATCGCGCACCTATACAGGTGCAGGTCGTTTTTACTCCGGGCAATGAAAATCAACGCGAACTGTCAGGGAAAGGGTGGTTGCTGCTTATCCTCCCGCCGGAGATGTTAAAGCAGTTTCGCCCCCCTGTGGATATAAGTGGTAATAGGATTATCATTTACAACCCGCTGACCAAGGAACAGTTTTTCGAAGTAACTACTGATGAAGCTCTCGGTATTGCCCAGGTTTATTATGTGTCCGATCAGACACCTGCTATTGCTCTGAGTTTCCATGGTCAGGGTATTTCTGAAATGCAGGCGCTTGCTCATCGGTTGGCTAATCCAGACAACCTGAGGCGCTTGCGCGGGAATATTGCTCTTTTTCGTAATGACCAGCTGGTTGGATTCGATGTGGGAAAGAAAATGCGGGCACGGGTTGAAGGCGAGAAAGATCTGTGGTATTACTACCATCGATACCGGGTTCCTATTTTTGTAGGTCTGCTGGCTATCCTCAGTATTCTGGCCTACATTGTTTACATCCGGCTGGCCCGTTATCCTGCTAACCGCTGAGAGGTGGTCATTATGTCTCATGAACGCCACCTTTTGGGTCAGCTACTTCTTGACCGGGGAATTATCACACCTGAACAGCTTGAACATGCCCTTTCTTTACAGAAGGACTCCGGTGGGCTCCTTGGTCAAATTCTGGTGGCTCAGGGGTATATCAACAACCTGCAGCTATACGAAGTCCTAGCCGACCAGTTAAATATTTCCTACGCCAGCAAAGAATTGGAGGCACTGGCCGTTACGGCTGAATGGACCCTGGCGCGGCACTTCCAGCCAGAGGTGTTGCTTAAGCACCTCTTTTTCCCTATACGACGGGAAGGGGAGAATATAATTGTCCTCACCTGTGACCCGCGTGATCCTCGCGTGGATCGTCTCGTTAGCGAGAAAATAGGAACGACAAGGGTTGAAAAACTTCTGGCCAGCGAGCGGGATATTTCCTGGTTAGTTGAGCAATGTTTCAAAGAAAAAATACTGGGAGAAGCAATAACCGGCTTATTTTACCGAGTTCCCGAGGAGTCGGCGATGAGGGTTTTTGTGCCCTGGCAGGTAATGGGCGGGTATGTTATTATTGCTGCTTACCTTTACTGGTTGACTGTTGATCCCCTCGGAGCGCTTGTCTTCCTGATCGGGAGTTTAAACGTGCTTTTTCTGGCCTCTGTCGTTTTCAAGTTTATATTAAGCCTGGTCGGCGCCAGATACGAATTGAGAGGTACGGTAACCGAAGAGGACGTGCGTGCCCTGGAAAATAAGGGCCTGCCGGTTTACACGGTGATGGTTCCCGTTTTTAGAGAGCCGGAGGTAATGAAAACCTTGGTAGATGCTTTGCGGAACCTCGATTATCCGCAGGACAGGCTGGACGTGATTTTTCTTTTTGAAGAAGAGGACAGGGAAACCCTGCAGGCGGCCAAAGATGCCCGTCCTCCAGCTAACTGGCGTTTTATTGTTGTGCCTAAGAGTTTTCCACAAACCAAGCCCAAGGCATGCAACTTCGGGTTGGCTTTAGCCCGCGGAGAATATCTGACCATCTACGACGCCGAAGATATTCCCGAACCGGACCAACTGAAAAAAGCAGTTGCGGCTTTCCGTAAATATCCGGACAGCTATATTTGCTTTCAAGCGGCTCTAAACTTCTTTAACCGGGATGAAAATTTCCTTACCAGGATGTTTACCCTGGAGTACTCATACTGGTACGATTATATTTTACCGGGACTTGATCGATTGGGTCTACCCATACCGCTCGGCGGCACTTCCAACCACTTCCGTACAGAGAAACTGCGGGAACTTGGTGGTTGGGACCCTTTCAATGTCACGGAGGACGCCGACCTGGGAATCCGGGCTTACGGGAGAGGATACCGGGTGGGGGTACTGAATTCCACCACTTACGAGGAAGCTAACAACCGCGTGCAAAACTGGATCAGGCAGCGCTCGCGCTGGCAGAAAGGATATCTGCAGACTTTTCTCGTCCACAATCGGCGGCCGTTCGCCTTCGTGCGGAAGGTGGGCTTGAAGGGTTGGCTGACGCTACAAGTTTTCATCGGCGGAAGCGTTGCTAGCAACGCCGTGGCTCCTTTTTTCTGGCTGATGTTCTTCTACTGGCTGGTTACCAGAAGTGTGGCAATTGAACCGCTTTTCCCGGGGCCACTTCTCTATATAGGTTTGTTCAATCTACTGGTAGGCAATTTCTTGGCTATCTATTTAAACATGCTGGCCGTCTTCAAACGCCGGTACTATCACCTTACCCCTTACGCCCTGGCCAATCCCGCTTATTGGGTTCTTCACGCTCTCGCAGCGTGGAAGGCGATATGGCAGCTATTCACCAAACCCTTTTATTGGGAAAAAACGGCTCACGGGCTGACCAAACAGGGGGTGTCTTCGGTTGGCGAAAAAGGTTTTCCCGGCAGCGTTTCTGTTTCTGCTGACACTTAGCCTTTATGTCGGAATAGGGCTGCAGGCGGGTCGTGCAGGCTTCTTCTCGCTGGAGAATTTTTTTTACGCAGAAAAGGCCCTTTTAGCCGTCAAAGGCAATCCACCGCGTCTTGAAAATATTGGCCTGGTTTATCCACCTCTTCCTTTTTTCTTGACCCTCATACTTGGAGGCCCTCTTACGGCAGCAGGTGTTTCAGGCGCAACCATGGTTACCCTTTTGGGAACGCGTTTGGCAGGTAAACATGTGGGTTTGGGAACGAAGGTAAGTATCTATGCGTTTTTACTTTTACTTCCCTCCATTATGTTCCTGTTCAGCCAGAAACCAGGTACTGCAGTGTTCTATACCCTGTTTACGACAAGCAATTACTTTTTATTGCGCTATTTAGAAACTGGCCACACATTCAACATTTTTATCTTTGGCCTAATTTACGGCCTTTGCTTCCTGACGGCTTACGAAAGTATCGTGCTTTTGCCTTACTACCTGCTACTGCTGATCTATTTTGTGCGCTTGAAGGAACCTGGCAGGTTTTTCTCCCTGCTTTTGGTATCTTTTTTGCCATTGTTTTTTTCCCTCGGGGCCTGGGTTTACCTGAATTGGCTGTTTACGGGAGACGGGTGGCACTTTCTGCACAGCCCTTATTCCTACTTTCAAGCCTATCGTGAAGTTACTCCTGACCTGATCGCCATTTCCGGGCGACCGGCTGCTTCGCTTGTCCATACAGTGGTGTGGTCATTCCCGCTTGTGGGATTCTATTACTTCATGCTGCCTTTTTTAGAAAAAAGAGCACGGGCGGTTTTTTTTAGTCCTTATTTTCTTGTCTACATTGCCCCGGTTTTGTTGCTTGCAGCTGAAGGATATTTCGGGCTTTTGGCCCCCGCCATATACAAGTATTCTTTGCTCGGTTTTTCGGCTGCGCTCTTTGTCGATAGGGTTCAACACCAGAGAGCGCTGAAATTGCTCCCATGCATTGTCATAGCGGCGCTGATTTGGGGCTGGTTTGTTATCCATAACAGCCCTGCTGCGGAAGAAAGGGCCTTCGGGCAATTTCTCATTGGAAGTAGCTTTGTTTCCTCCAACGAGGAATACCGCGAGGCTGCCGTTGTGCTGAGGGAGACAAAAGGGAAAATTCTCCTGGACGACAGTCAACTGTACCCTCTGGTGGTGTTAGACGGCGATCCTTCTCGCTTTATATTACCTTACAATTATGAGTTTGATGCGGCTGTCGCTAATCCGCATCTCTTTGCTCAATGTGTAGTTGTTTATCGTGACCCATACAAGGACCAGATTGCCGGGGCGTGGCCAGATGTTCTACGGGAAAGGCTGCCGGGGTTTTACCCGCAGTGGAGCGGGAAATACATCACAATTTTCGAGCATTGGTGAGTTTATTTAGAATATCGTTAAGACTGAAATAGTGTTTCGGCGATGGCAAACTGTGCATGCACATCGATGTTATGTGAGGGTGACCGGCGTCCGGCAGGAGCGCTTGGGCGACATTACGGAGGAGGACGCTTGGAAGGAAGGCTACCCGTCAGTGGAGGCGTACCGGGAGGCGTTCGAGAGGATATACGGGTTCTGGGACACGGACGCCGAAGCGTGGTGCTGGAGTTTGAGTTGGGTGTAAGGCTTACGGTTAGTATTTCAAACGTCCGTGTCCGGGCAAATTTTTTGACCCTGTTTGTCGGACAGTTCGACAAAAATCTGCAAAAAGTACCCGTTGCTTTTTTTGCCATATGTTACTTTACAGGAGGAATCGGCGGGTAGCGGAAGAATAAGGAAGACGGGGAGGTGGCACGGGTTAAGACTAGGCGATAAGGGTCACCGAAAAGGGAGCCGGAGCAGGAGCCAGGTGATATTCGGGTGCAGAGCGCTGCCGGGTGCCAGAAATACGATCCCGTCGAGACTTTGAAAGCCACGGTTAAAGTTAGCGTTTACTTTTTCCCTTGGCCCACATGGCCCCTCCTATGATTGGTATAAAGGTCTATTATACGGAGCCTTAAGGCTGAATATGATCGGACGTTGAGAAACGGCAAGGAAGAGGACTGAAAAATGAAGAAATTATTGGCCATCATAATTATTTTTGTGTGTCTTGTCGTGGCAGTCCACCGCGATTTCATAGTGAGTTTTATTATCGGTGATATGGACCGGTTTGAAGGAAGGCAGGAAAGAATAGCCAGAGAGTACCTGGCATATCGGAAGGGCATTGCTGCTGAAGATATACCTATGGGAAGGCCTAATTACGAAGAGGGTCATAGTAGTCTTGCTCTTTATGGAGATTTTGCCTTTGATTTTGATTTAGACGGTCGAATATATACAGTTATTCACGATGGTAACTGGTGGCGCAACGCTTTGAGGATTAGGGGACCAATGAGTATGCGGGTGCGGTTGAATATAATACAACCGCACGACGTTGTTATTGACGAAAGCATACAGCCTCAAACCCGGAATCCGAAATCAATTGATGAAGCCGTAAGCTTTGCAATTAAAACACAGAACCTGGATGCGTATTATAAAGGAGAAATTGCCACAGAGGGACACATCATCCTTGATGTGGAGGAAAATGATGGAATTATTAAGGTGTATACAATAGCAAGTTTTGGATATTTTGGTTTTGAAAATGGTATATTTACTAAGATCAGCGGAAGTGGGGCTATTCCAACGGTTATAACCTTTTCCAAAAACGAAAAAGGTGAGTATTCTTTGCTTGAATATAAGGAGCCGATGGATGGAGCGCTTTATATAGACTCACTAAAGAAGATGTTTCCTAAAAAGCTTTACGATACAGTGCTTTCTGCTGATAAATATTATCCAGACCTTGTAAGGCAGGAGGAAGCAGAAGCAGCAGAGTATTTAAAAAGCATTGGGAGAGCGGCAAAGGTAAGTGGAGCTTATGTAGAAAAGAAGCTTGTAAATATAAATTGTACAGGCGTCCAACAGATTATTTGGCGGAACAGAATTTCCTTTTCTGAATGAATATCCGTTCTGGATTGGAACAAGAGAACGGATTGAAAATGGTGTTAGATATATTTATGAGACTTCCCAAAGTAAAACTAGTGATGGTTACGACCTTGTAATTTTTAGGAAGACAAAGGAAGATGGAACTATAGTTGAAGAATATAAATATAAAATTGTGGAAAGTGAGCCACAGCTTATAGAATAGACAAAGCCCTCTCAAAAAATGGAGGAAAGAGAATGCGTGGCCGAACCTGTCTCATCATTCTTCTTTTTATTGTTCTGGCCGTTCTCTTGGGTGGCTGTCAGAGGGGCCAACCAAGCGTGGCGAAAACAGAGATACCTTTGCTTATATTTCAGCAGGTACCGGAAGGACAGGCAGCTTTTCGAGGAGTATGGAATCCGGAAGCTGGCACCCTCGAAGTAGATGCAAATCCTTCTTTTGCCCTGAAAGGTGCGGAAGGAACGGATATCTCGCCGCTTTACTGGGACGGCGGGCCACAAATTTATCTCTTTGCAGAACACGAAGGGAAAGCGGCGGTCATAAACCACGGCCCTACCCTGCAGGCTTCCGTGGTGCGGCATACTGGGCTTCCGCCCGAGGCAGTGGCGCCGGTTTTTTATGCCAGCGGTGACCGCCGGTATGTCGCCTACGGGCTGAGGAATAACCTGGGCATAGTAGAAACCGGGCCAAACGGCACAAAAAAGTGGCTCTTCTCCGCTCAGGAGGCCTCTCCCAACAAATCCCAGAATCCAAACTCTAAAGCAGGCGTGTTTACCGACCCCAAAACCGGGCTGCTTGTTGACATCGTCACCCCAGACCCGAAGGGTCCACAACCGCCAGATCCAGACTCCCTGCCCGAAAAAGGAATGAAAAATTTGCCGTCTCTGGGCAATGGCGAGCTGGTACCGCTTTTCCTGGCCGAGCGGGAAGGCCGGTTGGTGGTGCTGGCAGTGCTGAACAGGCCTACCGCGTCAGAAGAGCTTTCCTGGTCAGGATTGACGCAGTGGGGCAAGCGGCCTGGGTTCCGGTAGCGAGAAAAGGCGACCCGCAATGTTCTTTTATCGCCGGTGCCGGGGTTAAGGCAGGTCTTTACGGGTCACGCCTTTACCTGGAATCCCCCTGCGGGGAAGAGATTCAGAGCTTATCCCTGGATGAGGAAAAGCCGCGGCTGGTAAGCGAAGAGGGCCTCACACGGGAACTGAAGGCAGTTATGGCGGATAATGCACCGACCGAAGGGCAGGTCCGTCCCAGTTTCGGAGCCTACCAGGGCCTTTTGCTGGTCAGCACCCTGACCGGCGGAGCGCAGGGCCGGGGAGACGAGACCGAATGGCTGCTCGCTTTTAAAGAAGGGCGGCTCTTGGGGAAAATGGCTTTAAGGCTTGGGACCGGAGAAGCAACGGTTTATGCGAACGGCGCTACAAAACATCACCAGCTTCCTTCGCCGGTAGCACGGCTCCTTTACCCGGCGGGGTGGTGAAGGCACGTACTCTTGGCGTGTCCTGACCCGAAGTCGGTGGGGGAGGTATTTGAGGGCCGGATGTCCTTTTCGAGGATACCCGGCCTTTTATTCTTCGTGGAATGCCAACTCCGTCCACCAGTGAGGGTTAAATTACCGGAAGTAACCATTCACTTATGTGAGGTGACTGCTGTCCGGCGGGAGCGGCTACTGTGTCTGGTCAAAAATTTTGACTCTGTTTGCTGGACAGTTCGACAAAAATCTACAAAAAGTACCCGTTGCGTTTTTTTTTGCTATATGTTACTTTACAGGAGGAATTGGCAGGTAGCGGAAGAAAAGGAAGGCGGGGAGGTGGCACGGGCTAAGGCGGGGCGATAGATTTGCGGGTATTTGGTTGACCGGTTGGGTTGAGAAGGGAAAAATGAGGGAAGGGGAAATTTCAAAATTCAGGCGGCATCCGTTTATGGCAAGACTTGGTGAATTAAAGAACTAAAGTGAACGAGGAGGTATTCAGATGAAGTCGGTTAAGAAAAAATTGAGCCTTTTGCTCGTGCTCGTCTTATTAGTAAATATGCTGTTGCCAGGCATGAGTGCGCTTGCTGCTGAAGCAAATAATTCTGTTGTTCCGACTGAACTGAGTAATGCAAGCAACGAACATATACTGTCTCCTGGTTTTTATAACAATATATTAGAAATTAGTGAACAGGATAAAATGGAAATACAAAGGTTTTTAAAAGAACGGGAAAATGTGCATGAGACCTTAAGAAACGAAAGAGGAGCAGGATACGTATGCACAGCAGCTGCACCGGCGGTGGTAGCAGTATATTTTATTCCAGGAATAGGAGAAGTAGCTCTTTTAGCAACGGGAGCAATTGTTGTTGGAGGCATTACGTATTACGCCGGATCGTGGATGTATAACAAAATTATGCCATATATTATTGGGTTTCATATACCAAAAAGGCTGATGAAAAATGGTAATACGGTAGATTTAAGCAAGTTTAATAAGAAGATTAGAGGTAAACAAGCTTACAAAGAGGACGGTGGGTGGTATATCGAAAAAGACACAGCCGGGCATGGAGGAAGTAAATGGAAATTAAAGAAACCCAATGGAGAGAGAGTTGCTTCTCTTGACGAAAAGGGGAAAATTTTAAGGAAATAAGGGGGGTTGTCAGTGAGCATAAATGAGGTGTTTGGAGACGGTAAGAACATAGAAGCCTTTCTGGAACAACTAGAAGAGATAATCCAAGAAGACAGATACTATCTCATAGACATACTGCCCATGACCGTTCAGGATCCAGAAAAGTACAGTCAGTTTGAGTTGGTGTGGGAGTACATAGTAGAAGAGCCCGCGAAACAAAAAGTGTTTCTGGCCGAAGAAGACAAGTTTGTGAGTCTTTTTAAGAAGGTGTGGTTGTACAATAAGACGAAGGCATATGTGTACGAATCTGACCGTTCTGAAGAAGCACTTCTCAATCTGATACATAAGGATGCGGAAACTTTGCGCTGGATAAAGGAAAGCGAAGATAAAACGAGGTTGATAACAGATGTAGGAGAGCTAGAGTTGCTAGTTCGGTTAGGAACAAGAGATATAGTAGACAGCATCTTGGTTTTCGAAGACATGGAAATCGTTTGTTGGTCAGGAGGAGGGTTGGCATGGCCTATCTATGTTAACAAGCCGGATGTAATAGAACTGGTAAAAGAAATGGCCAATGTAGAAGGGCTTTATTTATACAGGAAAGCATAATATGGATGTTTTAGCAAGAGGAATACAAATACAGAGTGAGTCAAGAGGTTCCGGTTGTTTTTCCTTCCCAGAAGTGGGGCTAGATGGCATCCTTATTTTTGTTTGCCAGCATAGCAGTGAGATCAAAGACAGGCCATTGGAGAATTTAATAAATGGCTGGGGCGGTCCGAATACGTGCTACATTAGAGGTGTACACTTCTCCTCGGCTCAATTTCAAAAGTAATTTGAAAGGAGTGATTCTGTGAAAACGAAAGCGGCACTGCTGTTAGTTATATTTACGGCAGTGGCCCTGGCATTAGGATGTGTGAAAAACGCGACCAACGAATCCGGGAAGAACCCGCCGGCAGCGCAAGGTGGGAGCGAGCTTGCGCCAGTAGCAAAAAGCGGGGAGCACGAAAATTTTAAGATTCTCGAGAAGCGCCTGACGGCAGAGGATATCGCTGAGTGCAAGCGAGTCATTGAAAAACATTTCGAGGCTCTGAAGAAGCATGATGTTGAGTTGCTCGATTCTACGATGTACAATCCCACCGGCGTCAAAACGGGACCCGACGACCCTCAAATTTTGCGGATAAAAGAGGCTAAAGTCTACCGGATCAACGAGAATCCCAGGTGGTTTAGCTTAGAAAGCTTGCAGGGAGCAGGAATTTCCCGGCTATCCGGCAAGACCTGGTATAAGGTTGCCATACTAAATGTCGATCGACTGCTGGTCCTGGCCTACGAAAACTCAAAGGAAGTCTGGCGTAACGAAAGCAACGTCGACTACATCCTGGTCAAAGAAAAGCCGGAGTCGCCTTGGGTTATTTTAGACGCTGGTAGGTAGTTGCAGCAGATCGTTGAAATCCGTGGCGGCAGCTTGCTCAGGAGGGGCTTCCCCTCCCTTCGTTCCATTTTCGGGGAGGAATTGTGAGATGAGCTGTTTATTGCCTAGAAGATTGTTGCTCATTTTCTTTGGCCTTGCCTTTCTCTGCTCTGTTGCGGTGGCCGCGGATTTGAGTGGGTGCCGCGGCGCACAGAAAGGGGCGGCGGCCTTATCTCCATCTCTCATGCGTGATCGGTTTACCAGATATGTTACTTATTTCCATCTAATACCTGGGAATTGACTGCTTTTACCCAGGGTGACAACAGGCGTTCTCTGTTGACATTGGGATCAACGCCCTCAGCCATGAAGTAAATTATGAGCAGGAGAGGATCTTCGTCAATTCCGATGAACTTGAGTACACGAGTCATTATAACCGGCGCAATAGAGTAAAACGACTCGGCCCAGCGCAAAGGAGTAAAGCGAGCGCTTTTCTCCGGAGCCAGCAACCGCATGTGGTTAAGCAGCCGGTGGCTTACAACCAGGGTCAGCATGGTCACCAGAACCAGAGATTCTACCACGGCAGGTGCCCCACTGGAGATCACATCCAACTGATAGAGACGCTTTAGTTCCTTGAAAACCAGTTCGATACTCCAGCGCGCCCGGTAAAGGAGCGCTACATCCTCTGCTGAAAGCTGTTCCGGCGTGATGTTGGTGAGGTAGAAATGATACGTCTTGCTTTCCTCATCGAGCACTCCCACCAGGCGGAAGGTTTCTTTAACCTTCGGTGTGCCGCACGTGGGACGATAGATCTCGAACGCCCCGTCTTTCTCGGTTTTCTTGACTTTGCCTTTGATGGAGACCTCCACCTCAACGTCGATTACCTCCCCTTTAAGCCGGGGTAGTACCTCCTTGAGCTTTTTGCCGGCAATGTCGACCGGATTACCCCGGTAGGCACGTAGCACTGAGACGATGGTCGGGTTGGCCGATTGCTTGAGCCTGCTTACGAAATAGCCTTTATTTCTTCTAATCCTGCTGAACAGCTCGTACTTGAAATAGCCGAGATCAAACAGGAGGATGTTATCCTTAACCCAGGAGCCGACGCGCATGGTTTTGATCTCAGCGGTCTTGCCGGGATAGATGGTAATGCTCTTCGTGTTGCCGGTGACCCCGATGACGGTATGTATCTTGAGCTCGGCCTTGCCCCTCGCCCCGGGAAACTGTTCGGCCAATTTATCGTGCAACCTGATAATGGTGCCGTCTGCCACCATCAGGTCCTTGAATCCCTTTAGTTTATCTGAAAGCGTAAGGCTGGCGTGGCTGGCCAGATCCGCTATACCGTACGCGTAGAACCTCCTCGCGAACATTATTTGGAGGAGAATTCCACAAAGGGAGGGGCATACTCCTTCTTTTCAAAGAACAATTCCCGCTATTTATTTTCCAGGGACAAAGCCCTATCTCTGGCTGTTATTGGTATATCCAGGGCTTAACCGAACACAAATGAATTATACGATGTGGATTGGTATGCCGTCACATCGAGTAAAGATGTACAGCGGAAATAGTTTCGGTACAATAAAAAACATGATTTTAGCCTACGATTCCTCCCGAAAAATTTGGGAGACATGGAAAAGCAAGACCTATCTCAACGGAACTATTCCAAACGGTAGCACAACTACTAGGAAAGATTACATTGTACCACGATAATGTAGGAAGGGTGACCTTATGGGATGGAAAACGGGACTCAACGGTAGCACTCTGGGGTTGGTCGCTTGTTGTTACGCGGCGTATGTTTCTTTTCGGTTTCACGGTTTCCGTTGGTTTGACATAGGATATGTTGCTGTATACACCTTCTTTTTTCTTGTAGCGGCTATCGGAGCATTGTACCGATATCCAAGGGTTATAGCAATTTCGGGGATCTTAGCTTCGGTATGTACACTTTTAGGGATTTTCACTTACACCACGATTAGTCTCCTTTTTCTACCTGGATCACCAATAGTCCTAATCGCAGGTTGTAACTATTCAACCAGGTAATGATCAGGGCTACGTTTTCATAGGCCCTGGTGATCAACTGAAAGAGATGGTCGGAAGCCGTCTTGTCCAGGGTCAGGTACCCCACCTCATCCAGGATAATAATGATGGGCAGCGTCAGCTTTACAGCGCTCACACCAGCGACCGAAAAGAAAGGTTTATCTACTAAACGCGAAACAGGAACGGGGATCTCTTCCCGTTCCGATCTCTTTTTAAACCTATAAAGGGACGGTGAGATGGAGATATGAGAAGCCGATTCTGTATTGGCTTGGTACTTTTCTTTCTCTTTCCAACACTTGTTTTGAGCGGCTGTCAAAAGAGTCGCCCGGATGTGGCGAAGGCGGAGGTACCACTCGTCGTGCTGCAAGGAACCCCGGAGGGCCTGTTGGCCTTTCGGGCAACGTGGACGCCGCAAGCTGGCACCCTCGAAGTAGATGCAAATCCTTCTTTTACCCTGAAAGGTGCGGGAGAAACGGATATCCCGCCGCTCTACTGGGACGGTGGGTCACGAATTTATCTCTTTACAGAACACGGAGGGAAAGCGGCGGTCACAAGCCACGGTCCTACCCCGCAGGCTTCCGTGGTGCAGCACACCGGGCTTCCGCCCGAAGCAGTGGCGCCAGTTTTTTATGCCAGCAATGACCGCCAATATGTTGGTTACGGAGTAGGAAATAAGCTGGGCATAGTGGAAATGGAGCCAGGCGGGGTGAAAAAGCAACTCTTTTCCGCTCCGGAAGCAACAGGCGAGGTGGTACCGCTCTTCCTGGCTAAGAGGGAAGACCGGTTGGTGGTGCTGGCGGTGCTGAACAGGCCTACCGCTGCAGAGGAACTCTTCCTGGTTGGGATCGACGCGGCGGGCAAGGCGACCTGGGTTCCGGTAGCGAGAAAAGGCGAACCGCAATGTTCCTTTATCGCCGGTGCCGGGGTTAAGGTGGGCCTTTGCGGTCAGCGCCTTTATCTGGAATCCCCCTGCGGGGAAGAGATTCAGAGCTTATCCCTGGATGAGGAAAAGCCGCGGCTGGTAAGCGAAGAGGGCCTCACACGGGAACTGAAGGCAGTTATGGCGGATAATGCACCGACCGAAGGGCAGGTCCGTCCCAGTTTCGGAGCCTACCAGGGCCTTTTGCTGGTTAGCACTTTCACCGGTGGGGCGCAGGGCCGGGGAGACGAGACCGAATGGCTGCTCGCTTTCAAAGAAGGGCGGCTCCTGGGGAAAATGGCTGTAAGGCTGGAGACCGGAGAAGCAACGATTTATGTGAACGGTGCAACGAAACATCACCAGCTTCCTTCGCCGGTAGCACGGCTCCTTTACCCGGCGGGGTGGTAAGATATATGCTCTTGGCGTATGCTAACCCGAAGCAGGTATTGGAGGATCAGTAGTCAGCCAGTGGGGAAGTAGCATTCGGAAAGCCGGACGTCCTTTTCTAAAGACGCCCGGCCTTTTGTTCTTTGTGAAAGGTTAGATCCGTCTACCAGTGGCGTGCTTGCCGCGGGAAACCGTTCGCCCGAGTGCGGGTTACCGCCGTTCGGCGTGAGCGGTTGGGCGACATTACGAAGGAGGACGTCCGAAGGGAAGGCTACCCGTCAGTGAAGGCGTACCGGGAGGCATTCGAGCGAATATACGGCTATTGGGACCCGGACAGCGAGGTGTGGGTGGTGGGTTCGAGCTGGTTGGGCAATCCTGGCCACCGTTTTGCAATTCTGTCAGGGCTACTTTGCAATTTTACCCCCAATTCTGTAAAGTACAGTTGGCAATTTAGCTACACGGGCAGGTTACGTCGCCAGTCCTCGCCGCCGTAAGACAGCCTTGATGGAACGCAGTGAGAAGACGACTTCAGGTTTTATAGCGTGGCTGCCGCACCAGAGTTCGCAGTGGTGCCGCCCATCTTCCATAAGGTAGATAAGCAACTCCCAGAAGCCCTGATGATATTTCTGCCACGTCTGATGGCCATCGGGGGGTCTGTCGTAGACTATCTCCCACCCGTTTTCCGTGAGAAACTTTTCTGTTTTTTCAGGTACAAAGGATTGTTGTTTTTGCACAATAATCCCTCGCTTTTTTCTTCTACCATAATTAATTGGCTGTAAAGCCGAAAAATTTCATGCTTTATGCGATTTTTATTAATGAGGAAAACCCTGTCGATCCGACACCGTTCGACAGGGTTTTTTCTTGACGCATTTTCCTGGAAGTGGTTTCATTGAATTTGGTGTAATTTGGTGAAAGGGGGAAATTTTTATTGGAACTCGATAGGACGATCCTGCGACTGGAGAAAGCCAGGAGAAAGCTGCTGGCTACCGATCCAGGCGACAAAGAAAAGCTCCTGGCAGCCAGCCGGAAGGTGGATAAGCTGGTGCTGGAGTATTACCGGGTGAAGCATGGCCCCAGGGCAACAAAATTTGCGACAGGAAAGTAACTTTTTCGTTTCAGAGAAGGATTCTACGCCAGGAAGTGGAGGACCTGGCCAGCACTGTGACAAGCGCGCGCCTCCCCTACTCCGTGCCCGAGGTGCGGGCGCTGGTTGTCGTGCCGGTGAAAGCGGGCGGAAAGACCCTGGGCACTTTAAAGATCTATTCTCCCGAGCCGCGGCGCTGGTCAGAAGAGGAAGTCGAATATCTGGTCATCATTGCCTCTCAACTGGGCCTGGCGCTGGAAAATGCCCGCCTGTATTCCTCGCTGCAGAAATATTACCTGAATGTCGTGCAGGCACTGGCGGCTGCCCTGGAGGCCAGGGACGCTTACACCAGGGGTCACTCCTTGAGGGTTGCAAAGCTGGCGCGTTTGTGCGCCCGCTTCCTGGGACTCGGTGCCGGAGAACAGGAGCAGGTGTATATGGCCGGGCTCCTGCACGACATCGGCAAAATTGGCGTCCGCGAGAATATTCTTCTCAAGCCGGGTCCCCTCACTCCGGAAGAAAGGAAAGAAATGCAGGGTCACCCCGAGGTGGGGGCCAGGATTCTGGAACCGGCCGGGTTCCCCGGCGGAGTTACGGCAGCCGTGCGGCACCACCACGAAGACTACGGCGGCGGGGGCTACCCGGACGGGCTTTCAGGAGAAGAAATTCCGCTCCTGGCGCGCATAATCCGCGTGGCCGACGCATACGACGCCATGACCTCCGCCAGGCCCTACAGGAAAGCACTTACCCCGGACCAGGCGTTCAATGAACTGAAGCGGTGCGCGGGCAGTCAGTTTGACCCCCGGGTAGTGGAGGCATTCCTGCGAATCCCCGGGGACGAAATGGTAAATATTGACGTAGCAACTCTTCTGGCTATTTTAGGAGAAATTCTCTTTTTGTTCAAACAGGTGCGGTGACGGCCGCGGCGCGCTCCGGATGAAAAACCTCTGAGGGGAGAATCTCACCGTTTTCTTCCTGCAGCAGTTTAAGGAAAATTTCCACCAGGTGAGGGTCGAACCGGGTTCCTGCCCGCTGCTTGAGTTCTGTCATGGCTTCCTCCCCGGGCATGACTTTTTTGCCGGGCCGGCCGGCAGTCATGGCCTCGTAGGCGTCAGCTATGGCAAGAATGCGGCTTAAGAGGTGGATTTCTTCCCCTTTTAAACCCTGCGGGTACCCCCGCCCGTCCCACCACTCGTGGTGCTGCAGGATTAGCTCAGCCACCGGGGTCAGTTCGGGTGAGCACCTTGCAATCCGGTATCCTACTTCGCAGTGGCGTTTCATTTCTTCCTCTTCTTCTTTTGTGAGTGGTTCATTTTTACGCAGGATGTGATCCGGGAGGCCCACCTTTCCAATGTCGTGCACCTCGGCCAGCAGAAGCAGGTTGTCCATCTCCCCCGTGGAAAGGCCTGCTGCCTTCCCCAGTAGCCACGCCAGTTCCTTAACCCGCCTGGCATGCTTATCAATGTGGGGGTAATTCCTGAAAAGCGCTGCCAGGAGGGAACGGCCTACATCGTACCTCTCTGCAGCACAGCGCTGTAACTTGTCACGGTACATTTCATCGTCTGCCTGCTTGTAAGCGTCGTAAACGGACCTGCGGGGGTTCTCCGTGACACCCACCCCGGCGGAAATGCTGAGCGGGATGACAGTGTGACCCCTGTTGAACTTCTCCCGGGTTTCCACTAAAATCGAGCAGGCTTTCTGTGCAGCTTCCCTATCCCTTGCCGGCAGGATGACGGCAAACTCGTCGCCGCCTACCCGGAAGGCTTCTTCTCCGGGGAACACTTCGCGGATCAGGGCGGCAGCCTTTTGAAGCAACTCGTCCCCCTGCCTGTGACCCAGGCAGTCGTTGACCGGCTTCAACCCGTCTACGTCACACACAATGACGCTTACCGGCCGCACGCCCTCTTCATCCAGCTGGCGGATTTTCTGCTCGAAGTAATTGCGGTTGTAAAGGCCGGTCAGGCTGTCAAAAACGCTCAGGCGCCTGAGTTCTTCCTCCATTTGCTTTCGCCCGGTTATGTCTATGATCATGCAGAAAACCTCTTCCACTTTTTCGTCCTGCTTCACGGGGACCAGGGTTAAAAGCGCCCACCGCAGGTCTCCCTCCGGCGTTTGAATCTGCCATTCCCCGGGTTCGACAACCTGACCGGTTTCCCATGTCCGGGTCAGGAGCTTTTGAAAATCGGCCGCCGGCCTTATCCGGGTGAGCCAGTCCCCGTCCTTTAGCAGCGCATCCTGGCCGAGGATTTTCTGCACTTCCCGGTTGTAGTGTAAAATCCTTCCCTCCCGGTCAAAGGATAGGGCACCCACCATGGGCATGTTTTCGAAAACCAGCCGGAAGCGCTCTCTCAGCTTTCTGGTTTTCCTCTCCCAGATGTGGAGCTGCAGGATATTTGCCAGCCGCCCGGAAAACACGTCCAGCAGGCGGCGTTCGTTCTCCAGGAAGTCTTCGTTTCTTTCAAGGTAAAGATTCCCGAGAGGAGGGCTCCCCAGTTCCTTAAGATAGACCCTCCCTGGACCCCGGTTCTGCCAGGGCTGTTCCTTGAGAACGTTTACTTTGTTCCGCCCGAAGCCCCAGGTATGGCAGGTGGACTGCCCTGTGTCGTCGTGGAGGACGAGGGCTGCCCGCTGGACCCCGAAAAGCCGCACCGCTTTTTCTACTACTTCATCAAAAAGGTCTGCTTCTGAACCGGGCCAGGCAAGCGAGGAAACCTCGTACAGAAAGGCCAGCTCCAGCGCGCCGGGGTTCATCACAAAGACGTCCCTCCCATGGCGATGAGAAAAGTTTTGTTGTAAAAGAGGGGGGGGCCGCTGGCGCAACTGCCAACTTCCCCAAAAGTCAGAAAACCCGCCACCGGCACCCCGCCCAGTGTATTCCGGATCGCTTCCAGTTCCCGGTCTGCATGTTCTCCCATTAACAGAAAGCGGGACACGCAGTCGAAGATCAGGGCGAAGCGGGGAAAGTTCACAGACTTCCTGGCCTGCACGGTTGCCTCAAGGGCCGCCCGGGTAAGGCTTTCGGGACTGGTGTAGCGCATGAGGTGGGCCACGGCACGGTAAGGGACTTCTGTGACAAATTCAATCGAATCGTCTGCACCCAGTTTGAAAGGATCGCGGATAATGAATCTTCCGGTGAGGTCCGGTACCCCCAGCGGGTAGCGGACGGCGCAGTCAGGAAACTCTTCGCTCGTTATCCCCCCGAGCCGGCGCGAATAGACCTGAAAGGCCGGTTGCTCATCAATTTCGAAGACAACCTTGCCCCTTGTCCTGGTGATGAGCAGCGGAGGGCCGAAAGGTTCCCAGCCGTGACCCATCCCGGTGGCAAAGGAACACCCGGCAACCAGGGCCGCAGCTACCGCGCCGCTGGCAACGCCGGTTTCGGTCATCTGGTATGTCCTGAAAAAGTGCATGTTATCTCCGGTTCCCCCGCCTGCATATGTAAACCGGGAGCCCAGCACGTCGTAAATACCGCGCAGCATCCGTGCAATGTTGCCCGCCAGGCCGTCGGGAAACACAAATACAGTACCTTCGCCCGGAGTCTGCCCGCTTAAGAGCTTTTCGGCCAGTTCCCTGCCCGTTTCGTCGGCCCGTTCGCTCAGCATTTCCACCAGGGCCGTCCTGGCCGTAATCCCTTCACCGGCGAGCGTCACCACTTCCACACCGTGCTTTTTGATCCCTTCTGCCGTGATGATTCCCGCTCCGGACGCGCCGACCAGTTTTGGGGTCCCCGTTTCGGCCATCACTGTTTCGAGGATCTCTTCCTGATTGTACCCTTCGGTGGTAAACAGAAATGTGAGGGCGGGCGGTCCCGATCGGGCCGCGGCGAACCGTGCCGCCTTCCTTGCGGCTTCCCGGGAGTCCGGATGTAAACTGTACCCCACACCCACCTTCATGCGCACAGGACTCCTCTCTTCTCCAGTCCGGCAACCAGACAAGGAGATTTTCTGCAAAGGTTTTAAAAACCCTTCCCGGGCCGTAACAAAAAGAGGAGTCCCTTTGCAGGCCGGGCTCCTCTCATCCTTGGGCTTCTCACGGTTCGATCTTTGTTCCCAGAAGCTTGAGGAATTTCGCAAGCCACTCGGGGTGGGCGGGCCAGGCTGGTGCGGTAACCAGGTTGCTTTCAACGTAAGCCCCGCTTACCTCTACATCCACCCATTTACCTCCTGCATTTTCCACCTCGGGTTTTACCGCCGGGTAGGCCGTGCAGGTTTTCCCACGGAGCACACCTGCCGCCGCCAGTACCTGTATGCCGTGGCAAATGGCGGCGATGGGCTTGTTGGCTCCGGCAAAGTGCCGGACTATTTCCAGCACCGCGGGATTCAGTCGGATATACTCCGGCGCACGCCCGCCGGGTATCACCAGGGCGTCGTAATTTTCTGCCTTCACTTCGTCAAAAGAAGCATTCAGGGTGAAGTTGTGACCGGGCTTTTCGCTGTAGGTTTGATCCCCCTCGAAGTCGTGCACGGCTGTGCGTACTTTCTCCCCGGCCTTCTTCCCGGGGCAGGCCGCGTGAACGGTGTGCCCGACCATCTGCAGCGCCTGAAACGGCACCATTGCTTCGTAATCCTCAACGTAATCGCCGACAAGCATCAGAATTTTTTTGGCACCCATGTCTTAATTGACCGCCTCCTTTTATTAGCATTAACTGCCTTTTAAGACCCATTCGTCAGGCAGGTTTATTTTTCCTTCCCCTGACAGTGGTTTAATCTGGGCGGGATAACTTGACGGAATGGGGCTGATTGCGGTGGGTGCCCGTCCAGTTTGGCAAAGTCGGGGCAGGGTCCAGTGGTGAGATACTGCGGAAGCTTCTGTGCTTTTCCGAAGGAAAATACGCTTTCCCGGCAAATCATTCCGGGAGGTCATGATCGCTAAGCCAGCAAGGCAGCCACTACTCCCACCAGGAAGATGCCGTCGAACACCCCTGCTCCTCCAATGCTTAAAACGTGTGCACCCAATTCCCTGAGCCGATACAGGTTCAACAGGTCGGCTCCGATGAGAGTACCCCAAACGCCGGCAATGTAAGCTACCGGAGCGGCGTCCTTGCCGGCCAAAAGAATGGCTGCTGCTGCGGCCACCAGAGGGGGGATAAAGGCGGGCAGGGAAATGCCCACCCCCGGTACAGGGCGGGCCAAAGCCTTGGCCACTATCGTCACGATGGCTACGGCCGTCAATGCAGGCCAGAGAGGCGTGCGTTCCAGAAGGTACAGGCTGAAGAGAACGGGAATTACAGCACCCCCTACGTTGACGGCGATTATTTGCTCACGTACTCTCGGTGGATAGTAAAAGAGAAAGGGGAAGAAGAACCGTTCTTCTTCGATCACAAATCTCCGGCGGGATATAGGTATGTTAATAATCCCGCCTATGATAGACAGGCTGAAGAGCAGAACGGCTCCTTGTGGAGACAGGCCCAGCTTGGCAAAAGAAAAGGTTGCTACCTGGAAAAAAAGAACAAAAATTAAAAAAGGAAACAATAGGATAAGGAATATAAGCCAAATTAACGGCACCATAAACACCTGCTTTCTTTTGAAGTTATGCAATTAAGTTTAGCCGTTAAGATGCCCAAATCCTTCCCAAACGATAGAAATAAGATACTGGCGGCCAGCTGGAAGGTGGATGAGCTGGACTTAGAGTACTACCAGCCTAAGCTCGGCCCAAGGGCGGCGGGGTCGGCAGTAAAAAGGCAACATTCTCCATTTCAGGGCAGGATTCTGCGCCGGGAAGTAGAAAAAATCAGGTAAATATATGGATACGGGAGTGTTTTGGAATGCGAAAAGCAGCCACCTTGCTGGCCTTTCTGATGTTAATCCTGGCTTTCGCTTTCCCCGTTCTGGCCGCACCGGATAATAAAGCCGTTTTCGTTGTCGGTCAGAAGGGGTACACTGCGGACGGCCAGGCGAAACAGATGGACGCCGCCGCATTCGTCGAACAGGGCAGGACCTACGTCCCGGTACGTTACCTTGCCCTGGCTTTGAGAGTACCGGAAGACAAAATCACCTGGAGCCTTCCGCAGGCACGGTCACCCTGATCATGAATAAGGTTGCCGTGGTCCTGGCCGTGGGCGGTAAGGTGAAGCCGCCATGCTTCACGATATAGGCATTTTTTTGACTTATCTTCCCCAGATTGGTTGTCGGGGCGAAAAACCGTATGTCTGCCACGGTTACCTTGGACGCGAACTTTTAGAAAAAGAGGGTTTACCGATGCATGCCCTCGTTTGCGAACGGCACGTGGGAGCAGGAATTACGAAAGATGAAATTAAAGAGCGTTGCCTCCCCTTGCCGCCTAGAGACATGGTGCCGATTACCCTCGATGAGCAGATCATTTGCTATGCCGATAAGTTTTTCTCCAAAAACAGAAATGCCATTGTCCGGGAAAAAACAGTGGCTGAAATCGAGCGGGAACTTTCCCTCCACGGTTCCGAACAAGTAATGCGGTTTTTTCAGTGGCACAGGCTTTTTTCGTAATCCTTCCCCCGGGCGAAGTAAACGGCTCTCTCTGGAGGATGTCTGCACACTTTTATCCCCGAGGTTCTCCCAGGGGTAGGGATGAATTTAGCGGATCATTATCGAAAAATGGGTATTAATTGGTAACCGTGGTAGAGAAGGGAGGCAGAATATGTGGCGGGACTTGGCCCGCTTTGGCGGCAGGACGCTTTATAAGGCCGTTAAGGCTACGACGATCACAGCTGGGAAGATGGCGATGATTGGATATGGGATGTACAATGTCGCCAAAGGCATAGCAACAGACAACCAGGCGGATGTTGACTATGGCAAGTTTGTGGTTAAGGACAAGCTAAAAGAGATAGGCCGGGGTGCGGTCAACTCCTACAAATATCTTGGCAACCAGGTGGCTGAAGCAGTAGACAGTTTGACCAAGATGGCGGAGTGTAAGCGTAAAGGTGATTACGAGGGTTATGCATACTATCTAGGGAAGGCAAAACGTACCGGGGTTAACCTGGTTGAGGCGGCAGCAATTGCCGCGATAGCCATTACTCCGTTAGAGACGATGGGCGTGGTGGATATTATACCGGGAGAGGCTGAGGCGGCGGAGTCGCCGGAAGCAGGTCCGGTTCACGGTGGTATGCCTGGAGAAGTGATAGCTCCTGACGATGCGCACGGAGATGTACATACCCAGGTGTTAACTGAAGGGCAGGGGACGCTTTACCCTGACCTGCCAAGCACGGAATATGACACTGACGGCGATGGTTTTGCCGATCCGGGGACTGTTGATGAGTTAGTTGAGGCCGGTTTGGTGGACGATGCTTACCCCGTGGATGACCCGCCGCGCAACCCGGCGGCGGTGGAGGAGTTTTTACATCAACATGGATTGGACAAGGTGCCGGAAGGATACGAGGTGCACCATATTGTACCCCTATATGCTGGTGGAGCAGATAGCCCGGACAACATGATACTGGTAAAAGTAGAGGATCATGATGCTATCCATCAACAGTTGGACGCTGTATACCGCCAGAGAGGTATCTTGTAATAACCCGACGATAGTTGGCTCTACCTCTGGGGAGATAAACAAAAGCCCCGTAACAATGTGGGGCTTTTGTATTTCATTCCCAGGCCATCTTTTCCACGGCGCCTACAGGTCGCTTGGCCGACGGCAGTGTGTACCTGGCGGTATGTATATGTCGGTTTGGTCATGGGAGGATTAAGACGTAGAGTTAGACGGCCCCTATATCAAGACAAAAAACTCCACTGGTGCATTGATTACTTGTTGGAATTTGGTAAACCGAAAGGAAGTTATTATAAGCAGTTCGCTTTGGCGGTAGAATGACCTAAATTAACTTGCAATCCTAAACCGGTCCTTCCGGCACCCTCGTAATCAGTACTCAACCGGCGCTGGCGGGTGCATGAATGGGCAGCTGCGAATCCCATCGCCAGACAGCCGGGGTACATCCAGCGGTTAGAAAAGGACGGCGGACCAGGGGTTGTCCGGTGGTTCTACTACTATGATACGAGGAGTAAAGACAATGAAATTAAAGGTAATCCCCGGGGATTTCGTGGTCAGGGAATTGGCCCGCCTGCCTCTCCGGGAAAAAGGACCCTACCGGCTGTACCTTTTAGAAAAGAGGGGATGGAATACCATCGATCTTTTGCTCCAGCTTGCAAAGGCGCATGGCCTTCCCTACCGCCTTTTTGCTTACGGGGGATTAAAGGACAGGCATGCTCATACCTTCCAATACGTCACGGTTAAGCATCCCGCTAATTTAACCACCGGGGACAAAAACTTTCACTTCCAGAGCATTGGCTATATGGACAGGCCCATGGGGCCCGATCTTCTGGAAGGAAACGAGTTTGCCATCACCATCCGCGCCCTCAGTGCAGAAGAGGTATCCCGCATCACCCGCCGGGTTGATGAGGTCAGGGGTTTCGGCTACCCTAATTACTATGATGACCAGCGTTTTGGCAGCATGGACCGCCAGATGGGCTTCATGGCCGAGAGATTGCTGAAAAAGCACTATAACGGCAGCCTGCAGATCTACCTTACCGGTATTTACCCGGAAGAAAAAAAAGAGGCCAAGGAACGAAAGCGCTTTTTCCGCGAACACTGGGGGGATTGGGCGATCTGCCTTTCCCGTGCCAAAACTACCATGGAAAGTAGAATATTTTCCCTGCTCGCAGAGAAACCAAAGGCTTACATAGAGGCGTTACAGATGATCCCCAGGGAAGAGCTTTCGCTTCTTTTTTCGGCCTACCAGAGTTTTCTCTTTAACGAGCTTTTAAGAAGGATTTTGCAGGATCTCGGGCTTGATCTTGCGGCTGTTCCGGGAGTGGCCGGACCCTATCTTTTTTACCGGCGCCTGGAAAGAAAAGAACTTGCCTATTTGAAGTCTCTTGCCCTGCCGCTGGCTGCCAGCCGCATGGAGTTTCCCGATGCCCGCACCGAACAACTCTTTGCGGCCATCCTGGAGGAAAGAGGCATCAAGCGCAGCAGTTTCAACCTCCGCAAGGTGCGGCAGGCCTTTTTTAAGTCCACTCCCAGGAGTGCCGTAGTTTTTCCCGGCGATTTTCGTTTGGAGCCGGCGGAACCCGATGACCTTTACCCCGGCAGGCAGAAAATCCGCCTTTTCTTTAAGCTGCCGCGGGGGAGCTACGGGACAATGCTCATCAAGAGGCTGACCATGCCTTGAACAATGATAATTACCCCTGTAATAGCCGGGATGATATGCCCGGCTGGCAGAGGTAAAGAACAGCGGTGAGGTGAGAAAAATGGTGGAAAAAGGGCGGCAGCGCCTGGATAAAGTGCTGGCACACATGGGGTTTGGTACCCGTAAAGAGATTAAAAAGCTGGTCAAAGAAAAAAGAATTAGGGTTAACGGGGAATTGGCCAATGACCCGGGATTACACGTTTTGCCCGGCCGTGATCAAATTGAGGTGGACGGCGAACCTGTAGAATATAGGCAGCACATCTATTTAATGCTGAATAAGCCGCAAGGCTTTCTATCCGCCACCGAAGATAGATTTGCGCAAGTAGTAGTTGACCTGCTTCCTCCTGAGTATCGTGCATTTCATCCGTTCCCTGTAGGGCGGCTGGACAAAGATGCAGAGGGATTGCTTTTACTTACCAATGACGGCAAACTGGCCCATCAACTCCTGTCACCAAAAAAACGTGTGCCAAAAACGTATTTTGCCGTGGTATGCGGAATGGTTACAGAAACAGATGTGGAAGCATTTCGTCATGGGGTAATCTTAAAAGATGGCTGCCGTACCATGCCCGGCGAGTTGAAGATTCTTCGCTCCGGACCGGAATCGGAGGTTGAACTTACCATTTATGAAGGAAAATATCATCAGGTAAAGCGCATGTTTCAATCTGTGGGCAAGAAAGTAACCTATCTGAAACGGATTGCCATGGGACCCTTAATCCTCGATGAACGGTTGAAGCCCGGAGAGTATCGTGAATTATCGGAAGAAGAAATAAAAAATCTGCGGGAATTAAACCCGGCAGGACAGCAGCCGTTTGACGCCCAATTTCCGCGCTGCGAAATGTGCTTTTCGGAGTAAATTCCGGGAATGCACCCTCCCGGAGCAAACACCCCGCTTGTCCAGGGAAGAACTGGTAAAACAGCCCGGGTGGTGGCCTCGTACAAACCCCGGGCATAAAAGTCTTCTTGACATGTTCTTTCCTGGCGTGATAGTATTTTGCCAGACAGGGAGCCGTAGGGTGCCTCGAGGTTTAATAAGCTAATAGAATAGAGTTGAGCTGAGGTGAGCTGAGATGAGTGGGTTGGGTTGATGAAACCAACACTCATCATGTGAGTGTTGGTTTTTAATTTTCCCGAGGGGTAATTGGGGTGACGGTTAGTTTATAAGGCGGGGAAGTACCTGTGGTAGTAAAAGGCCAAATAAAAAGAGCTTAGCTGAGGAGGTTTAGATGTTGAGGAAGAGTTTGTTAGGCGTGATCGCGGTTTTATTGCTGGCTGGCCTGGCAGTTACGGGCTGCAGCGGGGGTGCTGCAAAAGAGGGTAAAAAGGAAGAAGAATCCGGGGCTGCAAAACCTATCGTCTTGAAATATGCTTTCTTTGCTCCTGCCAATACTTTTCCCGCCAGGCAAATGGAGAAGTGGAAGGAAGAACTGGAGAAGCGGACCAATAACAAGGTCAAGGTCGAGTTGTTCCCCGGGGGAACCCTGCTGACTGCTCAGAACATGTATGACGGGGTAAAAAACGGGGTGGCGGACATTGGCTTGTCCTGTCCGACCTACGAACCTGGCCGCTTCCCGTTGCTGGCCATTTCAGATTTGCCTTCCGGTTTCCCCAACTCCAGGGTAGCCAGCCGGGTGGTCTTCGATTTGATTAAGGAGTTTCCGCCCGACGCCTTTAAGGATTTTAAGATTATCACTGCTTTTGCCACTGAACCTGCCCACCTGATGGTCACGGAGCCGGTCACCAGCCTGCAGGACCTGAAAGGGAAACAAATTAGAATATCCGGGGCTCTTACCCCGGTCTTAAAGGAATTGGGCGCTTCCCCCGTGGGGATGCCCATGTCGGAGGTCCCGGAAGCCCTCCAAACAGGTATTATTAAGGGGCTGGTGACTTCGCGGGAAATCCTGATGGATTTGAAACTGGCGGAGAAACTCAAGTACACGACCGATTACCCCCTGACCATCACCAGCTTTGTGGCGGTGATGAATAAAGATGTCTGGAACTCCCTTCCCCCTGACGTGCAAAAAGTGATTGATGACTTGAGCCTCGAAATGGCCATTTGGACCGGCGAGTACATGGATAACCACGTCAAGGAAGCCCTGGAGTGGAGTAAAAAGGAACACGGCCTGCAAATAATCACCCTTTCTCCGGAGGAGAAGGCGGCCTGGGACAAAATCCTCAAACCCATCCAGGATAAATACGTTGAGGAATTGAAGGCAAAGGGCCTGCCTGCCGAGGAATACAGAAAGAGGCTTTATGAATTGAAGGAGAAGTACAGCAAGCAGTAATTCGTGTTCAGCAAAACCGCAGTGACGTGGATGTGGTATTGTCGGCGCGAAGCACTGGAGTGAGCGAAGCCCCAGCACTCACCGGGATACCGGCTCTTCCCAAAACCGGATTTGTCCGGGAGCAAAGTAATATTTGGGTGAGTGCTGGGCCGCATCCAATCGGGTTCGCTGAACATTTACATGCGGGCTTGGTGAGGTGAACGCTTTGGGGTTGCTGGAAAAACAGGTGATGCAGAAAAGGGCGGTAGCCGGCCTGCCCCGTAAGGTGGAGGCCCTTGACCGTTTAAACAGTCTAAGCCTCGTGCTCAATCAAGGGCTGGCCTGGGTGGCCGGCGGCAGTTTACTGTTGATGGTGCTGGTGGTCGTCGGTAATGCCATCCTGCGCGTGGTTTATGCGCCGTTTCCCGGTACCACGGAAATTGTCGGCTGGCTGGCGGCCGTTACTGGGGCTTTCGGGCTGGGTTATACCCAGGTTAACCGGGGCTACGTCGAGCTGGATGCCCTGGTTGAGCGGTTTTCTCCTGGTTTGCAGAAGGCCATCAAGCGTCTCATGCTTTTCATCAGCATGATCTTTTTTGCCCTGGTTGCATGGCAGATCACCGTTTACGGCTTGAATGTGGCTGAAAACGGCAACCTGTCGGAAACCATGGGGATACCCTATTACCCCCTGATATTCCTGGTTTCGCTGGGTTTTGTGGGATTGACCCTGGCCATATTAGTTGATTTTCTCAAGGAGTTCAACGGGGGTGCCACCAGGTGAGTCCTGTCACTCTGGCCCTCATCGGTCTGGCTGTATTGTTTTTATTGATGTTCCTCCGGATGCCGATCAGTTTCTCCATGTTAATAGTGGGATTCCTGGGGTTGCTGGTGGTGGCGTCACCCAAGGCAGCCTTCAACGTTTTAACGGCGGATCTTTGGAATCAATTCTCCAGCTATACCATGAGCGTGATCCCTTTGTACATCCTGATGGGGGAAATTGTTTTCCGTACCGGGGTGAACGAGAGCCTTTTTAATGCCGCTTACAAATGGCTGGGACGGCTCAAAGGCGGCATGGCGGCCACCGTTGTCCTGGCCAGCACCGGATTTGCGGCCATCTGTGGTTCCAATTCGGCCACCGCCGCCGCCATGGGGACCATGGCTTTGCCTGAACTGAAAAAATACAGGTACGATCAGACCTTCAGCGCAGCCACGGTGGCGGCCGGAGGAACCCTAGGCGTAATTATTCCTCCCAGTACGGTGCTGATTGTCATTGCTTTGCAAACCGAACAGTCCGTACGGCAGTTGTTCGTGGCCAGCGTGATTCCCGGTCTGCTTTTGACGCTCTTGTTTCTGGGAACGGTATTCTTCCTTTGCCAGAGAAATCCCGAACTTGGCCCGGACGGGCCCCGGGTGAGCCTGAAAGAAAAATTGTCCTCTTTACCCGGGTTTGTTCCTTCGCTTCTCCTGTTTGCCTTTGTGATTGGCGGGCTTTTTCTCGGCTGGTTCACCCCTACGGAATCCGGGGCCTTCGGGGCTTTTGGCGCCATGCTGATTTCCCTCGCCATGCGTAAGCTGAATGCGGATAACCTGAAAGCAGCACTTTTCGGCACCTTGAAATCGTCCACCATGGTGATCACGCTGGTAATCGGGGCGATGGTTTTCGGCCGTTTTCTGGCCATCACCCGGCTCCCCTACGAGGTAGCCGATTGGGCCAGTTCCCTGCAGGTGCCGCCGGTATTGATTCTCGTGGCGATCCTGCTGGTGTATCTCGCCGGTGGGGCCTTAATGGATGCGCTGGGGTTTTTGATCATATCCATCCCCATTTTTTACCCGACGGTAATTTCTTTAGGCTACGATCCCATCTGGTTTGCGGTGGTGCTCTGCATTGTGACCAGCGCCGGGGCCATTACGCCGCCGGTAGGCGTAACGGTATTTGTGGTGAAAGGATTGTCACCGGAAGTATCACTGATGTCAATTTTTCAACGGGCATCTGTTTTCCTCATCAGTTACGCCGTCCTGCTCTCTTTGTTGGTGGCTTTCCCACAGATTATTACCTCCGTGGTTAGATAAAAAATTGCTCAATCAGTTACGCTACTGAAGGAGGCCTGTTCATGGCAGTCGCTGAAAAAATGCTCCTGATGGGTAATGAGGCTATTGCCAGGGGAGCGGTGGAAGCGGGGGTGCAGGTGGTTACCGGTTACCCCGGCACCCCTTCCTCGGAGGTTTTTGGGACGCTGGCTCATTTCGCCAAAGAATACGGTTATTACGCCGAGTGGTCCGTCAACGAAAAGGTGGCCCTGGAAGTGGCGGCCGGGGCGGCCTATGCCGGGGCCCGGGCTCTGGTAACCATGAAACAGGTTGGCCTCAATGTGGCGGCGGACCCCCTGATGACGCTGGCCTATATCGGTGTCAAAGGCGGCCTGGTCCTGGTAGTGGCGGATGACCCGGGGCCCCACAGCTCCCAGAACGAGCAGGATACCAGAAAATTTGCCCAGTTCGCCAAACTGCCCGTCCTTGATCCGTCCACTCCCCAGGAAGCCAAGGATATGACGGTGGCGGCCTTTGAACTCTCCGAACAACTGGGCCTGCCTGTGATCCTCCGGCCCACCACCAGGACCTGCCACGTCTGCCAGGATGTCACCCTCGGCCCTCTGCCGGCAACCAGGAATGAATGCAGGTTTGACAAGAACCCGGGATGGGTAATCCTTCCCGGCCTCGCCTACAAAAAGCATATCTGGCTCAACCAGAAGCAAAAGGAGATAAGCCGGCTGTTCAGCAGCATGCCTTTTAACAGGGCCGAAATTAAAGGCAAAGCCGGGATTATTACTTCCGGCGTGAGCTACAACTACGTGGTGGAAGCACTGGAAATGCAGGGCTGGGAGGCATCCCTCCTTAAAATAGGGACTCCCTATCCCCTCCCTGAAGACCTGGTTTTAGAATTCCTGTCCCGGGTGGAACGGGTGCTGGTGGTTGAAGAACAGGAACCCGTGGTGGAAGACCAGGTGATCCACCTGGCCTGGCGGCACAGCCTGCCGGTCGGTGTGGCGGGCAAACACAACGGGCTGGTGCCCCGGGAAGGGGAACTGGATGTTGACAAGGTAACTGCCATCCTCTATAAGTATTTCGGTTTTGTGGGGATGGAGCAGGCTGCTGCAGGTAATACGGTGCGCCGCGCTCCTGATTTGCCTTTGAGGACCCCCGTCCTTTGTGCGGGATGTCCCCACCGGGCGGTTTTCTATGGTTTTAAGGAGGCCTTAAAGGATTACGACCCGGTTTTTACCGGAGATATTGGGTGTTATACCCTGGGGGTTATTCCGCCCCTCAACGCCCTCGATACCTGCCTTTGCATGGGGGCGAGCGTCACCATCGCTTCCGGCCTTTCCCGCGTGGAACAGGGGCGCAAGCACGTGGCCTTTTTGGGAGACTCCACCTTTTTCCACACAGGGGTGGCGGGCCTGATTAACGCGGTTTACAACCGCGCCGGCATCACCCTGGTGATCCTGGACAACGGCACCACCGCCATGACAGGTCACCAGCCCCACCCGGGAATTGGGAGGAATGCCACCGGCGACCCGGCCCGGAGAATAGACATTGCCGGGCTGGTCAAGGGGTGCGGCGTGGATTACATCCGCGAGGTTGACGCTTACAACCTCCAGGAGGTTATGCAGGCCGCCAGGGAAGCCGTGGAGTACGAAGGCCCTTCCGTGGTTATCGCCAGGCGGGAATGTGTAGCCCTGGTCAGGCCCGGGGTGCGCTACCGGGTAAATACCGGCGCCTGCATCGAGTGCATGTTGTGCGTGGAAAACCTTGGCTGCCCGGCTTTATGCAGGGAAGAAAAGGTGGTCATCTCCGAAAAGTGCACCGGATGCGGCGTTTGCGCTCAGGTTTGCCCGGCCGGTGCCATCGAGGAGGTGAGCCGGCATGAAGTTTGACCTGGTTATTACCGGAGTAGGTGGGCAGGGAACAGTCCTGGCCTCCCGGATCGTTGCCAGGGCTGCCATGGACGCCGGGTGGCAGGTCAGGACTTCCGAAACCATTGGGATGGCCCAGCGGGAAGGCTGCGTGGTGAGCCATGTCCGGGTAGGGGAAAATCTCGCAGGCGCCCTGATCCCGGACGGCAGGGCCGATGTCTTACTGGGTTTTGAACTGGCGGAGGCGGCCAGGGCTCTGGCCAAGCTCAAGGCCGGTGGTAAGGCCATTGTTAATGAAGACGTCATTGTGCCAACGTCGGTATCAGCGGGTTTGTCCCGGTACCGGGTTCAAGATATCCGGGAGTACCTGGAGAAGGAACTCCCGGGAGTGTGCTTTCTCAGGGCTTCGGAGGTGGCCAGGGAGGCGGGAAATAGTAAAACCGCCAATGTGGTGATGCTGGGGGCGCTCTCGACTCTCCCCGGCCTTCCCTTCAGCCCGGAGGGGTTGCTGGAAGCGGTACTGAAGACTGTGCCGTCACAGTTCAGAGAGATTAACCGGAAGGCTTTTGAAATGGGCCGCCGGGCCATGGGGGTGTGTTGAATGGCTTTAGAAGCTGCAGATCTTGCCAGGGGTCAGTTCGATTTCGAAAGCTTGTATGAGATGCAGGGATCAATGCTCCGGGAAATAGTCCAGCGGGTCTACCAGAACTCCCCTTTCTATCGCAAAAAGCTGGACGAAGCAGGGGTGGACCCCGGGTCCGTCAAAACTGTTGCCGATCTTGCGCGGGTACCTTTCACCGGCAAGCACGAACTGCGCGACGCCTATCCCCTGGGACTGATGGCCGTCCCTGAGAAACAGGTGGTCCGCATTCATTCCTCCTCCGGCACCACAGGCAAGCCGGTTATTGTGCCTTACACCAAAAAAGACGTGGATATCTGGGCCGAAATGATGGCCCGCTCCCTGGCCATGACAGGGGTCAACAACCGGGACAGGGTGCAGATCACTCCGGGCTACGGTCTGTGGACGGCGGGCATCGGTTTTCAGGCCGGCGTTGAACGGCTGGGTGCCATGGCCATACCCACCGGTCCCGGGAATACGGAAAAGCAAATGGAAATGATGATCGACCTGAAGACCACTGTTTTGATCGGCACCTCCTCTTACGGCCTCCTGCTGGCTGAAGAGGCGAAAAAAAGGGGAATCCTGGATCAAATCAAACTCCGCCTGGGCATCTTCGGTTCGGAACGCTGGGGCGATAAAATGCGCCGCCGCATCGAAGAAATCTTCAATATTGAGACCTTTGACATCTATGGACTGACCGAGATCTACGGCCCGGGGATTGCCATTGATTGTCCCTGCCACAGCGGTCTCCATTACTGGTCCGACCACCTCCTTTTTGAAATCATTGACCCCGTATCGGGCAGGCAGCTTCCCCCCGGGGAAGAGGGAGAACTGGTCATCACCACCTTGACCAAGGAAGGTATGCCCCTGCTCAGGTACCGCACCCATGACATCACCCGGCTACTGCCCCACAGGTGTCCTTGTGGAAGCGAGTATCCCATGATCGACCGGATTCTCGGCCGGACTGACGACATGATCAAGATTAAGGGGGTGAATATCTACCCGGGCCAGGTTGACCATGTCCTCAAGGTGACGGAAGGGGCCGGCAGTGAGTATCAAATAATCCTGACCAGGATCGAAGGCAAGGATCACATGCTGATCAAAATAGAAGGAGAAGAAGGAAAAGACCCCCAGAGAATCGCCGGGGAGTTCAAGCGTAACATGAAATCCTGGATTGGCATCACTGCCGACGTGGAAGTGGTCGCGCCGGGCACCTTACCCAGAAGCGAGAAGAAAAGCAAAAGGGTTTTTGACTACCGGGACATGTAAAGATTAACTCAGAAAACGGGCTGGTCCGTAGTACCAGCCCAAATTTTTCAAACCGGCCGGTAACTGTTTCAGTAAAACCGCTGCCACGGGCAGGTACCGGGTTGCCGGCCGCGGTGCTGTCAGCGCGTGACAACGCGGAACCATAGCCGGATCACCCAACATTTACACACACCGCCGGTAAATCTTCAGGTAGCTCTGTTTAGCAGGGCTACCGGGAAGTGACCAAACACTTCCGCCAGGGGCAGGGTGCTTTCTTCAGGCACCCGCATCCTCTCCCCGGTGAAAACATTAATCCACCGGGCTGGAGCCTGACCGGGCAGGACCAGGGCGGTTTCCCCCCACACTTTTTCTCCCAGCGGCGGTTCAAGTTGGGCCCGCCGGCGGTTCAGGCTGGCCATCAGGCGGGGCACGGCCACCAGGACCCAGGCATCTCCCGCGCGGCGGGCAAATGCGCATACGTGCCGGCACAACGGGCCCGTGGCCTCTAAAGGAATGTACTCACCAGCTTGAAAAAGCTCCCGGTGAGCCCGGCGAAAGTGCAGGGCCTTGTAAGTGAGGTAGAGCTTTATGCGGCCATCCGGCCAGGTAGATAAAAGTTCTCCGGCCAGGGCCAGCGGGCCGTGTTGTTTTTCCTTTTCCTGCAGTTCAGCCAGGAGACGCATCCTGCGGGTAAAATCCACCGGTCGGCGGTTATCGGGGTCCACCAGATTGAAATTCCAGAGTTCTGTGCCCTGGTAAAAGTCCGGGACACCCGGTGAGGTTATCTTCAGCAGCACCTGGGCCAGGGAGGAAAGGGCCCCGTAAAAGGCAATGATTTTCTGAAACTCCAGAAAGTCCTGCAGGAAGCGGTTTTCTTTTTTCGGCTCCAGAATGGTCTCTACAAATTTTAGCAAGGCCTCTTCATAGGCAGGGTTTGGGTTAAGCCAGCTGCTCCTGGTCTTGGCCTCCCGGGCCGCTTTAATCAGGTAGCCCCGCAGCCGTTTCTTAAAAGTGGTTACTTCCCCTTCCTCCAAGGGCCAGGCACCCAGCAGGGTCTGGTAGATGAGCAGTTCCATGTTTCCCCCGGGTACTGGTTGGCCCTTCACTGTTGGCTTTTTATTCTGGTTTATCTTCTGCCAGCGCTCCAGGTGTTCTGCAAAAAGGTGGGGAATTTCCGAAAGGACATTCACCCGTGCCCGCACATCCTCGCTGCGCTTGGTGTCGTGAGTGGAGGTGGCGTTAAGAGTATGGGGCTGGCGTTCCTGCCTCTTTTGATTGCGGCGGTGAAACTCCTCCACAGATATTCCCGAACTTTCGGGGTTTCCGCCCACCTCGTTTAACGAAATCAGGCGGTTATAGATGTAAAGGGCCGTATCCTCAAAGCCTTTGGCCATGGCAGGTCCGGTAAATTGCTGCCAGCGCATGGCAAAGCTTAAGGCAGCTGAACGGTCCTGCACTTCGAGCAAAAGCACTCGCCGTAAAAAATCTAAAGCTCTCTCCAGCTCCGGGTGTAGCTTGCGGGCCTGCTCCACTGCCTGCACAATGAGATTCCTGTCCCTGGTTGAAACAACCTGTTCCCGGATGTAGGTCCGGTAAACCGGCAGGCAGGTCGTAAGAATCACCAGGGCCGCCTCCAGTTCCCTTAGGGAGAGGTCCTTACCATAGCGATCAGAGGCTGCCAGAGGGTCCAGCTGGTAGACCAACACCCGCATCTCCCCGGCAAACAGCTCCCGCAACACCTTCTTTTTACATGCATAGACCTCTGCCTTAAAATCAGGCTCTTTTCCGCTTGCCCGGTGGTAAATCTCGTCCAGGGCTGCCAGACCTTCCCCATTTACGAAAAGGGTGTTTAGAACGTTTAAGAAATCGTATCCCGTGGTGCCGTACACCGGCCAATCCGGGGGCAGTTCCTCGTCCCCGGTGAGGATCTTTTCCACCACCACGTAAAAGATATTTGCGGCTGGCGGGCTGGCGTTAGCGATCCCGCTGCCATCACTGTTAAGGGGCAGGAGGCGCCGCTGTAGCCGCTCAAGATAGGCCTGGGGGTCGCGCAGGCCGTCCACGTGGTCGATGCGGAAGCCTGTTATCAGCCCCTGGTGGGCCAGACTTAGAACCAGGGAATGGGTGGCTTCAAACACCTTTTCGTCCTCCATGCGCAGGGAAACCAGCTCGGCTACGTCAAAAAAGCGCCGGTAGTTAATCTCTTCTTTAGCCAGGCGCCAGAAGGCCAGCCGGTAATGCTGCCGGCTGAGGAGCTCATCTAAAAAGGCAAAGCTTTGGGGCTTTCCTTTTTGACCGTTGGTGACCCGCAGGCTTTCGTCTAAAAAGGTCCTTGCTTCGGGGCTTTGGGCGTACAGCCGCCATAGTTCCTTCACCGCCTTTAAAAACTCTTCCCGGCCAGGGGGGCGCGCAAAAATGCCCGCGAGCCTTTTTAGCTCGCCCGCCGCCCCCACGTACTCCAGGATCTGCCCGTGGGATGCTGGTTTTAGGGGGAGCCACCATTGGTAGTAGGCCACCCCAAACCCCTTTTCGGTCAAGGTGAGGGTGAGTTCCCCGTTTTCCAGGGCCTCGCTATAAGGGGAACCTAAGATGGGGAGGAGCACTTTTCCGGCCAAAGAGGGCCTTGCCGGTTGCCATTCCAGGTCAAAGTATCCGGCGAAGGGTGAGTCCGGCCCCAAGCGCAGGAGGTCAAACCACCAGGGGTTTTCGGGGCTGGCAGCCATGTGGTTTGGCACCACGTCCAACAAAAGGCCCATCCCGTGTTCCTGCAGGGAAGTTGCCAGGGAGTACATTCCTTCCTCCCCTCCCAGTTCCGGGTTGATGCGGGTGGGGTCAACCACATCGTAGCCGTGGGGGCTGCCCCGCCGGGCAGCCAGCAGGGGAGAAGCGTAAATATCCGTGATACCCAGGGCGTGCAGGTAGGGTACCAGCTCCCGGGCCTTTTCAAAGCCAAACTCTCTGTTGAATTGCAGGCGATAGGTGGAGACGGGGATGCGGGCAAGCGGCATTTCACTCTTTCCCCCTCACTTGTTCCTCCTTATCCTCAAGCAATCTCCCAGGGAGCCAAAGCGTTCCACCCAGGCCGGGGCCTTTTCATCTCCCTGGTCGGCCCGCTTGTGCAGGTCCTGGTAAATGGATTGCAGAAGGCCGTAATAAATGTTTTGTACCTTCCACATATCCACCTCAAAGGGCAGGGAGCGGACCAGGTTGCAGATTGCCTCCAGGTGCTCGAGCAGGGAGAGGTCCGTGGGGTGCTTGCGGAGTTCCTCACCCATCCTTTCCAATGTTTTCTTAAGGGCGTAGCCCAGGGAGGCTCCATCTAAAGAAACGCTGGCCATCCGGGCCTCATCCAGGAGGGCTTTAATATGCTCTAAATCCAGAACTTTTTCCGAGAAAGCCTGGCGCAAACTGGTGTTTAGCACAAATTCGGCGGCGGCGCGTAAAACCTTGGGCTGGGGAATGTTTAGCTCCTGTAAAAGCCGCATCAAAGGAGCGTGACGCTCGTATATGCGCCGGTAGTCGCCGGCCACCTCTTCCAGGGTGGAATCCAGGATGATATCCAAAATCTCCCGCTGTTTGTCCCGGAAGAGATGTTTTAAAGAGAAAGTGGTTCCATCAAAGTACTGATCCAGAAGGCGAATGACCTCCGGGAAATCCACCCGGTCAAAAGCTCCGGTCACTTCCTCCACCATCTTGCGGTAGCTTTCCTCGTCCCGGTACACCTGCACCCCGCCGTTGATGCTGGGGTAGCCAAAGTTAACCACGCCGTAGACAATGGTTACCCCTTCCCGGGTAATTTCCGAAGTGACCCGGGCTTTGCCCAGGGTCAACTTGGCCGCACCGGCCAGCCGGTTGACGCTGTCCTCCCGCAAAACGGTGTAGGAGAAGATGCGGGACTGCTCGTCGTAAGATTCGAACAGCGAGGAAATGGCGTAGTGGGCACCCACCTTCACCAAATCCACCATGGCCGGCTTAGCAAACTTCTCGTAAATGTGGGCGCCGTCCTTATGTTCGGGAATATTGCTCTTTGCCTGGGAGAGTATCTCTAAAAAGGAGTGCTCCAGGGAATTGCCGAATAATTCCTGGGCCAGCTGGATGACCCGCCCGGCGTACTGCAGTACCTGCACCGTCTCAATACCGGAGATCTCATCAAAGAACCAGCCGCAGCTGGTAAACATGAGCATGGCGTGGCGCTGCATTTCCAGAAGCTTGAGAACCCGCACCTGCTCATCCCCTTCCAAGGGACGGACGGCGTGCTTGTCCAGGAAGCGGTTTAGATTTTCGGTTGAGCGGTCCAGGATCACTTCAATGTAATCATTGCGGGCCGCCCAGGGATCTTTTAAGAACCGGCGGGCTTCCTCCTCATACATGGGGGCCACGGTGTTGCGCAACCAGTTGAGGGCGTTGCGCAGGGGCGCCCGCCAGGCCTGGCTCCAGCCCGGGTGCAGGCCGGAATTGCACCCGCAGTTGTTGCGCCAGCGCTCCACTCCGTGGGCACAGCTCCAGGCGGTGTTTTCTTTGATTTCCACCTCAAAGGTAGGCGGATGTTTTTCCAAAAACTCGCCGTAATTGGTGATGCGGGCCGCCTTGCTGGATTCGATGTAGTGAATGGCATAAGCCAGGGCCATGTCTCCGTGCGGGTGGTGGTGGCCGTAAGTTTCCCCGTCGGTGGCAATGTGGACCAGTTGGGCCGTGGGACGGCCCGCGTCAAAGGCGCTGATCAATCTCTTGGCAAAGTGCTCCCCGTTTAAAAGCAAACCCTCAAAGGCCACCGCCCGGGAAATGTCGGCGTTGTAAAAGAAAACGCTGATGGTGCGGCCGGATCCGGGCAGGTTTATCAGGTAGGGCACGGAGGGGTCGATACCCCCCGGTCCCACATCCTGCCAGGTGCCGGTGCCGGTCCTGCGGAACCGCCGGGCCTGGTAGGGTGCCAGGATGGTAAAACAGATGCCCTGCTCAGCCATTATTTCCAGCGTTTCCAGGTCTACCGCCGTTTCCGGCAGCCACATGCCCTCCGGGCGGCGCCCGAAGCGGTGCTCGAAGTCCTTAATACCCCAGAACACCTGGGTGTATTTATCCCGCCGGTTGGCCAAGGGCATGATCATGTGGTTGTAGGCCTGGGCCAGGGCGGAGCCGTGCCCGGAAAATCTTTCCCGGCTTATACGGTCGGCCTCAATGATGGCCCGGTGGACTTCCGGTTCGTGATTTTCCATCCAGGAAAGCAGGGTGGGGCCAAAATTAAAGCTGATCTTGCTGTAGTTGTTAACGATTTTTCTGATCCAGCCGTCGGCGTCTAAAATGCGCGAGGCGGTGTTCGGTTCGTAGCACTCGGCGGTAATCCTCTCGTTCCAGTCGTGGTAGGGGTAGGCCGAGTCCTGAAGTTCCACGTCTTCCAGCCAGGGGTTTTCCCGGGGCGGCTGGTAGAAGTGGCCGTGAATACAGATGTAACGTTCCACCGGTATCAGCCCTCCTCCAAATGCTCCAGTAAGATACACGTCTTAGGCGGCAGGGCAAGCTCTATTCTTCCCAAAGACGACAGTACCGGCGGTACAGTGCTGCCATTGCCCAGCCAGCGCTCTTCCGCGGTATCCAAAAGCTTTTGCCAGCGTCCCGGCTCCAGGGGCAGGTTCAAGAAAACCGGGATATCTTTGAAAGAGAGAATAAGGCAAGCCCTGGCCCCGTTGTTCCATCGCTGTACCACAAGGACCAGCTCTTCGGGATAAGAATTAACCTCCATGTTTTCCCACTTGGGGTCTTGAAGGGCCGGTACCTGCCGGCGCAGCCACAGCAACTCCCGGTAAAACCCGTAGAGCACCCGGTGGTGGCCCTGCCGGCGGAGGTCCCGGTTAAGGCGGGAACGCAGGAAGGTCTGCTCGTCCTGCGGGTCCGGTACCTCCTGCCAGGCAAAGGCGGAAAATTCCTCCTGGCGCCCCTTTTGCACCGCCTCGGCCAGGTTGGGGTCAGTGTGGCTGGTGAAGTAGAGAAAAGGGGCTGTTTCGCCGTACTCCTCTCCCATGAAGAGCAGGGGTATGTATGGGGAGAGGATAGCTGCTGCCGCCGCCAGCTTAAGATCCTCAAAGGAGGCCAGGCTGCTGAGCCTTTCGCCCCCGGCCCGGTTGCCTACCTGATCGTGGTTTTGGGTAAAAACCACAAAGCGGTATGGTTGACATAAATCCGTGGGGCCGCCATGCCTGCGCTGCCGGTATTCCGAGTACTGGCCCGTATACACGTAGCCCTTCCGAAAGGCTTTGGTCAAGTGAAAAAGCTCTCCGAAATCCCGGTAGTACCCCAGCCTTTCGCCCGTCAGGAGGGCGTGCAGGGCGTGATGGAAGTCGTCGCACCACTGGGCGTCCAGGCCGTAACCGCCCACCGCCCGGGGCCGGATGAGGCGGGCGTCATTGAGATCGCTTTCCGCCACCACGTACACCCGTCGGCCCAGGCGTTCCGCCTCCCGGTGCACCTCTTCCGCCAGTTCCTCCAGAAAGTGGATGGCCGACATGTCCATAATGGCGTGCACTGCGTCCAGGCGCAAGCCGTCCAGGTGGAAGTCCCGCACCCAGTACAGGGCGTTTTCAATAAAGTAGCGGCGCACCTCATCGCTACCCGGCCCGTCAAAGTTAACTGCCGGTCCCCACGGGGTGCGATAACGTTCTGTAAAATAGGGGGCGTAGTCACCCAGGTAATTGCCCTCCGGGCCCAGGTGGTTGTAGACCACGTCAAGAAATACGGCCAGCCCCTTTTGGTGACAGGCGTCCACCAGGCGCTGCAGCCCGTTGGGCCCGCCGTAGGAATTTTGCACGGCAAAGGGGTAGACCCCATCGTAGCCCCAGTTGCGGCTTCCCGGGAACTGGGCCACGGGCATGAGCTGGATAGCGGTGATACCCAGTTCCTTTAACTCCTCCAGGTGAGGTATGATGGCCTCAAAGGTTCCCTCCCGGGTGAAGGTTCCTATGTGAAGCTCGTAAAAAACCAGGTTTTCCCTGGCCGGGCCAAACCAGCACTGGTCGCTCCAGGCAAAGGATTTCAGGTCCACCACCTGGGAGGGCCCGTGCACTCCTTCCGGTTGGTGGCGCGAGGCCGGGTCGGGCCGTTCTATTTCCCCATCCAGGAGGTAGCAGTAGAGGCTTCCGGGTTCCACTTCTTCCACCGTGCCGCAAAAATAGTCACGTCTCCCTTTAGGTAAAGGGACGAGCCTTTCCCGGGGTCCCAATATGTGCACGGCCAGGCTCTTTACCCGGGGGGCCCACACCCTGAAATAGCAACGGCCACCCCCCAGGTAAGTGGCCCCCAGGGGTTGAGAAGAGCTGGCGTTTGGTTCCATCCGGTTCACCGTTCCTTCACGTTCAACGATCCCGCGGTTCAGCCGCAAGGGGCACCTATAAGCCAGGTACGCAAGGCGGCCTCGAGGGCCCTCAGTACGCCAATATTATCCCCCGCCTGCAGAAGCTTACTCTCGGAGAATGGCACTTTTAGTTGATACATGGATTTTCTCCTTTATTTACGTCTTTTAGTGGGAAGTTTTTCACTTCCAAAAGTGGATTATCCGGTATTACAATTAAGTTAAAACCCATTCCCGTTATTAGAGGTGGGATCATTGCACAGATTTTTTTACGGCAACCGTATATTGTTTCTGGTAACCCTGCTGCTGGTACTGCCCGTTTTTCTTACCGTCTACATGATGCATATTATCAAAAACAGCGAGCTCTCCCTTCTGGAACACCAGAAGGCGAAGCTGAACCAGGCGGCTTATTTGCTTGACCAGAACTTGACTGTCAGCCTGGATGATTATCTGGTCAACAAGGGTCTGGTAGATAAGTCTCGACAGGAAAAAATAATAGCCCTGGGTAATTTTGTTAATGAAAAGATTAACAGTGTTAGGCGTGAGTATCCTGAAGTGCATATCGGATTGTATTATGCACCACTTCATGTTTTTTTTGATGGTACCAGTCGTTTCGATGAAAATTTTTCCCTGCGGCGTAAAAAGGCCTTTGAGGATACCATGGCCCACAGGAAAAGCATGGTGCAAAATTTAGGTCCTGAAGAAGGTGGGATTATTGAAATTTACCGTCCATTCACCCGCAACGGGAAAGTGGAAGGTGTGATCCGTTCGGCCGAATACCTTTCGGAAGTGGGTTACTACGGCAAACGGCGCCATATCGAAATGATTGCCTATTCGGCAATTGCCGTTGTGGTGCTTACGGGTTTTGGAGGGGCCATATATATATTCCGTGACCTGGTAATGCAGGTGCGGTTCATCAGGCAGGGATTGAAAACCCTGGAAGAAGATCTTACCAAAACAATGCCTGAAGCCCACGGTGAGCTTGGCGAGATTGTAGAGGGGATTAACGGTTTTGCCCGTCGCATTGCCGAGTTGAACCTGTACACCGAGACCATGCTGGCCGTGATTGACGAAGCCATCGTGGTAGTCAATGCCGGGGGTAAGGTGGTACTGGCCAATAACCTGGCCCGGGAACTTTTCGCCCTGCCGGAAGGGATTAAAGGCCGTATGATTAACGAGCTTTTTCCCAAGAACTCACCCCTGATGGATTACCTGCAACGGACATTAAAAGAAGAAAAAGCGTTTCGCGATTTGATGCTGAACTGGAGCAACGGTCAAAAAAATTCCCGTCAATTGCTGTTGAGCATTTTGCCTTTAAAAACTGCTTCCGGTCAGCTCCTGGGGGCCGTGATCAATTGTCGGGACCTGACCGAACGTATGCGCCTGGAGGAGAAAGTGCGGCGCCAGGAACGTCTTGCCGCCTTAGGGAAGCTGGTTACCGGTGTTGCCCATGAGATCCGCAACCCGTTGACTTCCATTAGTTGCTATATCCAGCACTGGCTGCAAAATAATCAGCCAAATGCTCAGGCGCTGGCTACCATTCAGCGTGAAATTGCCCGCCTGGACTACATTGTGGAGCAGCTGTTGTACTTTACCAAACCTGCAGAGGCCCGGCTGGTACAGCGCGATCTAAATGTCCTGATTCGCGAATTGACTGAATTCTTCCGGGAGATGCATCACGGCAAATATAACCTTCTGCTCGATCTGAGTACCGACCTGCCGCCGGTCTGGATGGACGCAGAACAAATGGAAAGGGTAGTGGTCAATATAATCTTTAACGCCATCCAGGCTATGCCCGAAGGTGGCACCATATCCATAACCACCGCTTACCTGCCCGACCGGCACCAGGTGGCGATGACTATTGCCGATACCGGGTGCGGCATACCCAAAGAGAACCTGGCCCACCTTTTTGACCCATTTTATTCCACCAGGCCGAAGGGGACCGGCCTGGGGCTGGCCATTGCCTACGAGATCGTACAGGCCCATGGCGGGCAGATAGAAGTGGAGAGCGAAGTGGGCAAGGGAACCAGGTTTACCGTCTATCTCAGGGCATAGCAGGATTGTGTTTGCTTAGAGGTGAAAGTGATGGAAGATTTGATTTTAATTGTCGACGATGAAGAGAGCGTACGGCAAAGCCTTAAAGACATTCTTACCGACTACGGTTATCGTGTGGAGACGGCACGGGACGGCCGGGAGGGGTTAGAAAAAATAACCACGCTTGATCCGGCAACGGTAATAATGGATATCCGCATGCCGGAAGTAGACGGGATCAAGGTCCTGGAACTGGTGCGCTTAAAGGGGCAGGATACTCCCATTATTCTCATCACGGCTTACGGTTCCACCCAAAGTACCATCGAAGCCATGAAGATGGGTGCTTTCGACTACCTTTTAAAACCTCTTCAGGTTAATGAACTTATTGAAACGGTTAAAAAAGCCACAGAGGTTAAGAGGCTGATGCGAAAAACCCCCTCCTTGACCGCCCGGGATGTTATTGAGCGGGCTGATGTCATGATTGGGTTATCCCCGGAGATGCAAAAAGTGTACAAGGCTATCGGAAGGGTGGCCAATTCCAATGCCACGGTGCTTATCCGCGGCGAAAGCGGTACCGGTAAAGAACTTGTGGCCAGGGCGATACATTACAACAGCGACCGGCGCGATAAGCCTTTTATTAAAATCAACTGTGCCTCCATACCCGAGAATCTCCTGGAGAGTGAAATGTTCGGTTATGAAAAGGGCGCCTTTACCGGCGCGATAACATCAAAGCCGGGCAAATTTGAGCTGGCTCAGCGGGGAACTATTTTTTTCGATGAAATCGGGGAGATGTCCTTGAGCCTCCAGGCCAAGCTGCTCCGCGTCATCCAGGAGCGGGAATTTGAGCGCCTGGGAGGCACCGAAACCATCAAGGTGGACGTACGCATTATTGCCGCCACCAATAAGGACCTGGAAAATTGCATTGCCGAAGGTACTTTCCGGGAGGACCTGTTTTACCGCCTGAACGTGGTGGATATCTACCTGCCGCCTTTGAGGGAGCGCAAGGATGACATTCCCGTGCTGGTTGAACATATGATTAAACTCTGCAACGCCGAGTACAAAAAACAGGTGACCGGGTTTACGGACCAGGCCATGAAACTGCTGCTGGAATATGACTGGCCGGGCAACGTGCGGGAATTGAAAAATGTTTGCGAGCGGGCCGTATTGATGTCCACCGGTCCCCTGCTAACGGTGGAGGACCTGCCCCGCAACATCCGCAAAAGTTCCCGGCGCCTGCACTGGTTAAAGGGTTTGAGCGGGGATTCCTTTAAAGAAATGATCGCCGAAGTGGAGCGGGAGATCATTCTGCAGGCCCTGGAGGAGCATAACTGGAACCGTTCCGCGGCCGCCCAGGCGCTGAAGATGAACCGGAGTTCGCTTTATTTAAAAATGAAAGAACTGGGTATTATCGATTAAGATCCTGTTTGCTTCCTTGATTTACCAGGGGGGACTACCCATGCTTCCGCGAAAAGCCCGGGAAATTATGATTCCGATTGAGCAGTTTACCACTATTACCGAGGATGCCACCCTTCACGAGGGCATTCAGGCTTTGAGGCAATCCCTCCACCTTGAAGGAAGGCCGTGGCACGGTAGCCGTATTCTGGTTGTACTGGACCAAAACGGGAATCTAAGCGGTATTTTAACTCTGCGCGGTATTCTGACGGCAGTCGGATTGTATGAACTACTTAAAGATCCCCTGTTTAAATCAGAGTCATGGAGCTGGTATTTTTTACAAAAATTGAAAGAGGGTTCTCGCATGCGGGTCCGGGATATAATGCGACCTTATAAGGTGGCTACGGTACAGGCTGATGATGATCTTTTGGACGTGGTTCGCGCTTTTTTAAAGTACAGTGTTAATTCCCTGCCCGTTTTGGACCGGGGGCGCCTGCTGGGTGTTGTACGTATCGTAGATGTGTTTAAAGTGTTGAGTGATTACTATCAGCAGTAAAAAAGCATGAAAAATTTTTATCCCACCACTTTCCTGAACATGATATTGCACACACATTCTCAAGCAGCTTGTTGAAAAAATCAACATTACGAAAGGACGGCGGTCCGGCCGGCGGGTGGGAGAAGTCCGGCGTTGGGGCATGAAATCCCGGTTGAAAAGTTTTATGTTGAAGAGTTCAACAGCTGACCATGATTTAATCAGTCGGAAAATTAAGACAACTCTGTGGGGCCTTGAAATTACGGGCCTTTTTTTTGTGCCTAAAGGCACAGGCTTTGCACCATTGATCACAAAAAAGTTTCGGTTTTTAAGGAGGTGAGGGGCAAAATCGAGTAGCTCATTTGCTGTTCCAAATGAAAGCATTTCCCGGAGGGGGAGGTAGATAACTTATGAAAAAAAATAATCAGGGGAAAACTGTCAGGCATGTAATTACCTGGGGGATTATTACTTTAGCGGCGTATCTTTTAGTTTTTCTAAACGAACATACCGTGACCAGTTACTTTTCCCGGGGAGGGGGCCTGGCTGCCGCAGGCGTTATCATAACAGCTATAACTTTTTCCATCATTCACGGTTCTTTTGCGAATTATCTCCTGGAAATGTTTGATATCAAGCCTTTAAAGAAAGGGGTGCATTAAGATGGAGCGCCGTAAAAGAATAATGCGCTGGAGCCTGGCAGCCCTCGGGGCATTGTTTTTGCTTTCCATTCCCTCTGTGGGTGAAGCAGCCGGGGAAGTGCTTGGCTCGGGCGATGTGGTTAAGCAGTTTGTCCGGCTTGACGCCTTTGGGATGCTTTACCTGATAGTCCTGGGCTTTCTGGGGGGGCTGATCAGCGGCTTTATTGGGTCCGGAGGAGCCTTTGTGCTGACTCCCGGCATGATGAGTTTGGGTGCGCCGGCGGCCATCGCCGTGGCCAGCAATATGTGTCACAAGTTTCCCAAGGCTATGGTGGGAGCCTACAAGCGTTACAAGTATGGTCAGGTGGATATCAAGCTGGGTCTGATTATGGCCATTTCGGCGGTAATTGGCGTGCAAATAGGGATACGCATTCAAAAATTAATTTTTGCCAAATGGGGTGCGGCCGGTTCAAACCTTTACGTAAGCCTGGCGTTTGTGTCCGTTCTTACTCTTTTAGGTTTGTATATGCTTTATGATGCCAGAAAAGCAATGCATATAAAGAGGGAGGATACGACTTCCGGGCTTGCGGAAAAAATTAAGAAGTTCTCGCTCCCGCCGGTAATAAACTTCAATGTGGCCAACACCAGAGTTTCTTTCTGGGTCATCGTCCCTCTGGGCCTGGGTACCGGTATGCTGGCGGCAACAATAGCCGTAGGTGGTTTTATCGGTGTTCCGGGCATGATTTACTTGCTGGGCGTACCGCCCATTGTGGCCAGCGCTACTGAGCTGGTGGTTGCCTTCGTCATGGGGTTAACAGGTACCTTAACCTGGGCATTGGGTGGCTTTGTAGATATCAGGATGACCCTTCTCATTCTAGCCGGTTCCTTAATTGGAGTGCAGTTGGGAGCTGTGGGTACGACTTACGTCAAGGAATATATGATCAAATTGGTCATGGCCACCATAATGCTGATTGTTTCCATCAGCAGGGCCATAGCCGTTCCCACCTACCTGCACCAGCTGGGTGTTTTAAAGCTGGGCGAAGATACTGTGAAAATGCTGACAAGTACAAGTTTCGTCATTATGTGTATAGCCCTGGCCACAGGCGGAGTGATTATTTTAGGCAACATGTGGCAGAGCAGGAGAAAACTCAAAATTGAAGAGGAAACCGTTGTAGCGGTTGGTGAAGGGAGGATTTAGTATGCAGGACGGCAGGGCCGGTTGTCTTTCGCGGGAGGAATACCTTGGTGAGGAAGCTTTGCCGTCGCGCCAGAGCAAACCGACCCCGGATTACGACCCTTCTCTTTTAGAGTATCTGGAGGAATCTTTTGCCCGGATCGAGTTATATCGTGCCGGGGACCATGACGAAGAAAAAGGCAGTTTGTGGCCGGTTATTGTACTTGGAGCCGCTCTGTCAACCTGCCTGCTGTTTGTGCTGAGCATTGTTTAAGATCTTTATTGATGAAGGCCAGGACTGGGGGGAGGTAACACTCCCCTCCTGCATTACCTGGAGGAGAGGGAGGGAACTTCTCTGCACGCCAATCAGGACTGGGGAGTTCTTTTGAATGAAATTTGCCGGCGGATAGAACAAAATCTTTTGCAACGGGGAATAGCGGTTAAATGCGTTTCTGCGGCCCGCTGGGGGAAAGCGAGAAGTTCGGCCCTGTGCCTGGTGATGCCCGGCCTGCAGGATGTTTTCTACCGCCTGTGCCGTACTCAGCCGCGGACAGGAATTTATTCCGGGCGTAAAATCCTTATGGGTGAAGTTGTACTGGATGGCCATAAACACAGCCTTTACCTGCCGCTTCTTAACTACCAGTCCGAAATGGAGCGCCGCCTGGGCTTCCGGTTGGAACGGGAGTCTCCAAGTATGGAACAAACGGGCAGGTACCGGTTTAAAATGTGTTTTCCCGTGGACAAGGAGAAGGTGGATTTATCAACCATCGAGGAAATTGCCGGGGTGCTGACAGAATTTATCCTGGTGACCAGCGATTATATTCGAAAAATCCAGGCGGCAAAAACAGGGTAACCTGGAGCAGAGCTCCCCGGGGGAGAGGTGCGGACGCCATGCCCCTTCGTTTGAGGGTGCGTGAAATTATGGTTCCCGCAGAAGAATTTCCGGTCTTGCACGAAGATGCCGACGCTTTGTCCGCCTTTAAATTGCTGCGCGATTATTTTCGCGGTAAAGACGGCACCTGGATCGGCTTTGAATCTGCCCTGGTTTACAATCGCCAGAAGAAGGCGGTAGGCATCCTTACCGTGCGGGGGCTCTTGAGGGCCCTGCACTTCCAGGCTCTCCTGGATGACCTGTTAAAAGGCGATCCGGCAGGTCTTTTTTTCCTGCCCGCTTGCTGGAAGCAGCAATTTGTCACGGTTAAAGAAGTAATGAGGCCTGTGGAAGTAGCCTGCGTCAATGAGAATGCGGCTCTATGGGAAGCCGCGCTGGTAATGTTGAAAAAAAAGTCAATTCTATACCGGTAATGGCCGGGGATAACTTGTGTGGTGTTGTGCGGACTATTGACCTGTTCTGGCTCATTGGCGAGATCCTGGAGGATATGGCCTGAGAAGTGTGCTCGCTAAATCACCGTCTGAATTAGGCGGCCTTTTCAGGCGCTAACGCCGTCATCCAGGCAGGCATTGGCGGAAGACGCGCTTTTAGCCTGCAGTATGGGCCGCCGAACGGATGGAAGAGCACGGTGAATGTTTGTTCATTGGTTGGGAAACCGGCACGCTGAAAACATTTTTCCACTCTGTCCTGGGGTCCGGGGCAGAGTGTTTATTTTTGCCCGCCAACGGCGAACGCTGCACCCGGGGGTTCACTTTTTGCCATTTACATTATTTAAAAACACGCTGGAGCTATAATTTGGGCAATTGGACTTAAAATTCTTAAAATTTGTTCAGTTGTAGTGTAAAATCTTTTGCAGAGAAGAAAACACTGGCGCTGGCTTAAGACGGGGGTGATGCTGGGATCTTGGTTCCAGTTGGGGAGAATTAACATTATCAGAAAAAGAAAAAGGAGGTCTTGTTTTTATGGCCAATGAAGATAAGGTCCTTGAGGCGTTGTTAAAGGAAGAGCGGACATTCCCGCCGCCGGCATATTTTGTCGAGAAGGCGTTGGTAAAAGATACCTCCCCATATGAAGAGGCGAAGATAGATCGCGAGGCTTTCTGGGCCAAACAGGCCGAAAACCTGGACTGGTTCCAGAAGTGGGACAAAGTACTGGATACCAGCAACGCTCCCTTCTTCAAGTGGTTTGTAAACGGCAAATTGAACGTTTCTTATAACTGCATCGACCGCCACCTGAACACCTGGCGGAAGACCAAGGCGGCCATCATCTGGGAAGGGGAGCCCGGGGACGACCGCGTGTTAACCTACCAGGACCTGTACCGGGAAGTAACCAAATGCGCCAATGTGCTTAAAGAGCTGGGCGTCCGGCGGGGGGACCGGGTGACCATTTACCTGCCCATGATTCCCGAGTTGCCCATTGCCATGCTGGCCTGCGCCCGCATCGGTGCCCCCCACAGTGTTGTGTTTGGCGGTTTCAGCGCCGAATCCTTGCGGGACCGCATTAACGACTGCCAGGCCAAGCTGGTCATTACCGCCGACGGCGGCTGGCGCCGGGGCGGCATTGTACCCTTGAAGAAGAACTGTGACGATGCGCTGGCCGAATGCCCCACTGTGGAAAAGGTGCTCATGGTTAAACGCACCGGCCAGGACGTTAACTTCGTACAGGGGCGCGATTACTGGTGGCATGAAATGATGGCCAGTGCGCCTATCGGCTGCGAGCCGGAGCACATGGACGCCGAGGATATGCTGTACATTCTTTATACCAGCGGTACCACCGGCAAGCCCAAGGGCGTAGTGCATACCACCGGCGGCTACCTGGTTGGAGTTTCCACCACCCACCGGATGATCTTTGATATTAAGGACGATGACATTTACTGGTGCACCGCCGACATCGGCTGGGTGACCGGACACTCCTACATTGTTTACGGTCCCCTGGCCAACGGCTGTACCACGGTAATGTACGAGGGCAGCCCCGACTGGCCGGAAAGGGACCGCTTCTGGGCCATTGTGGAAAAGTATCGCATCAACATCCTGTACACTGCTCCCACGGCCATCCGGGCGTTCATGAAGTGGGGTACCGAGTGGCCCGCCAGGCGCGACCTCTCCAGCCTGCGCCTGCTGGGTACGGTGGGTGAGCCCATTAACCCCGAGGCCTGGATGTGGTACTACAAGTACATCGGCAACGAGCGCTGCCCCATTGTGGATACCTGGTGGCAGACGGAAACCGGCATGATTCTGATTTCACCGCTGCCGGGTGTTACCACCTTAAAGCCCGGTTCCGCTACCATACCCTTCCCGGGTGTAGAGGCCGCCGTGGTGGATAATACCGGCAAGGATGTACCCCTGGGCAGCGGCGGCTACCTGGTCCTCAAGTCCCCCTGGCCGGCCATGCTGCGTACCATTTACGGCGATCCCGACCGTTACGTGGCCCAGTACTGGAGCCGGTTCGAGAATATGTACTTCACCGGTGACGGGGCCAGGTGGGATGAGGACGGCTACTTCTGGATCATGGGCCGGGTGGATGACGTGATTAACGTCAGCGGGCACCGCCTGGGGACCATGGAAATTGAGAGCGCCCTGGTGGATCACCCGGCAGTGGCCGAGGCTGCTGTTATCGGTAAAGCCCACGAGGTAAAAGGTCAGGCCGTAAGCGCCTTCGTTACTCTGAAGGAAGGAATCCAGGGAACACCTCAACTGATTGATGAATTAAAAGCCCACGTGGTTAAGAAGATCGGCGCCCTGGCCCGGCCGGAGGATATATTCTTCACCGCTGAACTGCCCAAGACCCGCAGTGGTAAGATCATGCGGCGCCTGCTGCGGGATATCGCCGAGGGCCGGGTGCTGGGAGATACCACCACCCTGGCAGATCCCTCGGTGGTGGCACAAATTAAGGAACAGTACGAATCACAGGAAAGCTAAATGTAATTTGGGCCTGCCGGGCGGCGGTTATGCCAGCGCTTCCGCCTGCGGGGGCGGTTTAAGTGAATACTTGGGCATTACCTCCGCCCGCCGTCCGGCGGGTCCATTTATTTTTTGCGATAGCAGTAAACAGCGGGCACTGGCGGCGCCCGCTTTTTTCCGGCCTGCCGGCCGGTTTTTTTCTTTATGAAGGAATAGACATTTTAGTGTGGAATTTATATAATAAAGTTAACCGGTTAATAAATTTTTTATCTTAAAAATGTTGTGAATTGTTAAAAAACATGATAGGGAGGGGAGGGTAGTGCAGAGGAGACTGGCCCTGGGGGTAATTGCCCGCTGGTTGCCGATCAATTTTTTAGCCACCGGTTTTGTGCTTTTATGGGACCCCCTGGCGTGGAAGCTGGTGCTGGCCATGGTCTGTGTCAATGCCGTGGCTGCCTTTGTGGTCAGTGACTACATCCAAAAACAAAAGATAATTAACTTAAAGACCGAACAGCATCCTCTGGATTCCACCCTCCAGATTGCCAGCGAAACACTGCCCTATTTGCGCCGGGGATTAAACGAGGAGACGGCGGCAAAAACCGCGGAGATCATTCAAAAAATCAGCGACGTGGCGGCCGTGGCCATCACTGACCGGGAGAAAGTCCTGGCTTACATCGGTGCCGGGTCCGACCACCACCAGCCCGGGGGTGCCATCATGACTGACGCCACCCGGGAGGTGCTGGCCACGGGCGAGCTAAAAGTGGTCCGCAGCGGCCGGGATCTGCAGTGTCCCGTGCCTCACTGTCCTTTGGAGTCGGCGGTGATTTCCCCTCTTAAGTGTAAAGAGGAAATTGTGGGAACCATTAAGCTTTACCGGACCCAGCCGGGGGAAATCCCCCAGAACCTGGTTAAGCTGGCCGAAGGTCTGGCCCAGCTGCTGGGCATGCAGATGGAGCTGGCGGAGTTGGACCGGCAGGCCCAGCTGGTGACCAAAGCGGAGCTGGACGCCCTTCATGCCCAGATAAACCCGCATTTTCTATTCAATACCCTTAACACGATCATTATGTTCAGCCGTACAAACCCGGAAACGGCGCGGCGCCTGCTTATCCGCCTGGCCTCCTTTTTCCGCCACGCTTTAAAGCGCCACGGCCATTTCAACACTTTAAGGGAAGAAATAGAATACCTGAACACTTACCTTATTCTGGAAAAAGCGCGGTTTCGTGAGAAGTTGCGGGTAATCAGGAATATTGACCGGGAACTGCTGGACTACCAGGTGCCGGTACTTACCATCCAGCCTTTAGTGGAAAATGCCATTAAACACGGGATTCTCCCCAAGCCGGGACAGGGTACGGTGCAGATTACGGCCCAGCGGTTGGATGAGGATATGCTGATTGTGATTAGAGATGACGGGGTGGGTATACCCCCGGAAAGATTGTCCGAGGTGCTTCGGCCCGGCGTTGGCTCGGGCAACGGTGTTGGCCTCAGTAATGTGCATGAGCGGTTAAAGAGCCTTTTTGGCAAAGATTATGGCCTGCGCATTATCAGTGCACCCAATGCCGGAACGTCGGTTTATGTGCGGGTACCATTATTGTGCAAACTGGGGCAAGGGGAGGGGAATTTAGGTGAAGTTAAAGGCGCTCATAGTAGATGATGAATATCCGGCCCGGCAGGAATTGCGTTACGCCTTGAGCAGCTTTGAAAATATCGAGATTGTGGGAGAGGCCACCAATGCCCAGGAGGCCATGACTCTGATTAAGGCTCTGGACTACCAGGTTCTTTTTTTAGACATTTCCATGCCCGGGATGAGCGGTCTTGAGCTGGGAGCGGTTATCCAGGAACTGCCCAGGCAACCCCAGGTGATTTTCGTGACCGCTTACGATGAATATGCAGTGCGGGCCTTTGAGGTCAATGCGGTGGATTACCTTTTGAAGCCGGTAGATCAGGCCCGGTTAAAAAAGGCCGTGGACAAAGTGCTGAAAAAATACCAGGAGATCACTCCGGCCGAAGCTGCGGCTTCGGAGGAGGACCTGGTTACGCCGGCCGTCCGGGGTGGCAACGGGGCGGGTCAATTTAAAATCGACCGTATCCCCGCGGAAAAGCAGGGCAAAACGGTGCTGGTTGCCGAGTCGGATATTGTGTACGCCTTCACGGAGCAGGATTATATTTACATTAAAACTTACGCCGATAAGTTTTTTACCCGTTTCACCTTAAAGGAATTGGAGGCTCGCTTAAACCCCAACATGTTTTTCCGCACCCACCGCTGCTATATAGTAAACCTCCACAAGGTAAAAGAAATCGTGCCCTTCTTTAACGGCACTTACAACCTGGTGGTGGATGACAAGGAAAACGCGAGGTGCCGGTGAGCCGGGCCCAGGCAAAGAAGTTGCGCAAGATCTTGGGTTTTTGAACAGGCTGTATACCAGGCAATCGGAGAAAACGGCATGGCTATACACGGTCATGCCGTTTTTTTTGTGTTCAGCTGCCCTGAAATATCCCTAGTTTGTTAAAGCCCCTGTTTTGGCTCTGTAGCGAGCGACTTGAGCTGAGCGGCCGGCCAAACTTAGCGAGGTGAAAAGCGAAGGCAGGCCCGAGGGCATGGATGCCCGAGGCCGGCAACTGAGGCAGGATGCCGAATTTGCCGGGAAGCCTGCCGGAGCTTTGAACCGAGCATTAGTTTGGCCCGCGAAGCTCAGCGGAGCGAGCGGGAGCCAAAACAGGATAGTTGGAAAGTGGGGATAACTCAGCCAACTGCCTGCAGGTCGTGGGGCGTATAAACAAGTGTCCTTTTGTGAAAACTATGCTGAAGGACTACTGGCAGGAAGTTGTTCTCGAGTGGAAACCTGGCATGGATGGTGATGTAGATGCAGGCCGTCTGGGAGATGTTAAGCGACCAGAAGATCTGGAACCTGTTGGGCGACGTGCAACGCCCCCTGGATGGAGACATAATTCGTTTAATGTTCATTGAGCTTTTCAGCCGGGTTAAGGTTTTAGAAGAGGAGAATCTCGCCCTGCGCGTTTTGCTAGTGGAGCAGGGCCTGCTGGATGAGGAGCTTTACGCCCTCACCCGGCGGGCGGTGCGGGAATTTCTCAAAGAAAAGGATGATGAGCGGGCTGCAGAGAGCGAGTTCTTTGCCCGGTCGGGGATTCCTTTCCCCGAATGGGTGAACTTTAAGCTCCGGGGGACCTTCAGCAACAACGGCGAAGGGCTTTAAAGGCAGGGTTTTGCCATTTAAAGGAGAACTATTTAGAAGCAAGGAGTGGAATTTACTGAAGGAGACTTGAAGGGGAAAATGGAACGCGATACGCGAGGTAACATCTGCAGCATTGGTTCGGATCTGGTTTCCGTGGGCAGGATCAGGGAAGTGATAGTGAAATTTGGGGAACGCTTTATAACCAGAGTTTTTACCGGGCAGGAGCGCCGGTATTGCGCTGCCCGCCGGGATCCCTACCCCTGTTACGCAGCCCGTTTTGCCGCCAAGGAAGCGGTTTTAAAGGCCCTGGGCACCGGATTAACTGCGGGTTGCAGCTGGCGGAACGTGGAAATAGTTCCCGGCAGGCAAGGTGTCCCGCAGGTGCAGTTGTACGGTCGGGCCGCCCTGCTTGCCCGGGAGCGGGGGATTAAAAAGTTTCTGATCACTCTTTCCCACGACGATTCGTATGCCGTAGCTTTTGCTGTGGCCCTTGGTGATTTAACTGATTGAGCGAGGTGTTTCCCATGCGGGTGGTTACCGGAGGGCAGATGCGCGAGCTGGACCGCACTGCCATGGAAGATTACGGCATACCGGGGTTGGTGTTGATGGAAAATGCCGGTCTGGCGGTGGTACGGGTCGTCCAGCAGGTGCTGGGTGAAGTGGCGGGCAAACGGGTGGCCGTTTTTGCCGGTAAAGGTAATAACGGGGGAGACGGACTGGTGGTGGCCCGTCACCTGTTTAACGCCGGGGCGGAGGTCAAGGTTTTGCTCCTGGCTAAGCCGGAGGAAATTACCGGAGATGCGGCAGTGAATTTAGCTATCTGGCAGAAGATGGGCCAACCGGTGTATCCCGTGGCCAGGGGCGAGGACTTGAATGCGGTGCGCCTGTTCCTCGTAGGTGCCCACGCCGTGGTAGATGCCATCTTTGGCACCGGATTTAAAGGTGCGGCCCGGGAGCCGGCGGCGGGAGTGATTGAGGCCATCAATGCCAGCGGCAAGCCGGTGGTGGCCGTGGACATACCCTCCGGGGTGGAGGCCGATACCGGGCAGGTGCATGGACCCTGTGTGCGGGCCACCCACACCGTAACTTTTGCCCTGCCCAAGCTGGGCCTGGTGCAGGAACCCGGGCGCAGCCACGTTGGGGAACTGCATGTGGCCGATATTTCCATTCCTTCTTTTTTGCTGGAAGAGGGTGCACCCGGTCGCTATCTGATCACTGAAAAAATGGTCCGGGAATGGCTGCCTCCCCGGCCCGCCTGGGCTCACAAGGGGTCCTGCGGCCGGGTGCTGGTGGTGGCCGGTTCCCGGGGTATGACCGGGGCAGCCTGCCTGGCAGCCCTGGGTGCCGCCCGGGCCGGGTCGGGGCTGGTGACCCTGGCCGTGCCCGCAGAGCTGCAGGATGTGATGGCGGTAAAGCTGACGGAAGTCATGACGGTCGGACTGTCCGGAACCCAGGAAGGAACCCTGGCCCGCAGCGCCCGGAGCGAAATTCTGGCCCTGCTGGAAAGGGCCGATGTGCTGGCCATCGGCCCGGGTCTTTCCCGGCACCTGGAAACAGTGGCCCTGGTGCGGGAGTTGTTGCCGGCGTTACGGGTGCCCTGCGTGATCGATGCCGATGGTCTGAACGCCCTGGCCGGCGATGTACAGTTGTTGAACCGTATTTCCATGCCCGCGGTGGTTACGCCCCACGAAGGGGAGATGGCCCGCCTGCTGGGGCGTCCCCTGGAGGAAGTCCGCTCCCGGCGCCTGGCAGTGGCGGAGGAAGCGGCGGCGGCCTGGGGCGTGGTGACCCTGCTGAAAGGGGCCGCTACTCTGGTCGCCTGCCCCGACGGTACTACTTACATCAATCCCACCGGCAATCCCGGTATGGCCACTGGAGGCAGCGGTGATGTCCTTACCGGGATAATTGCCGGGCTTTTGGCCCAGGGGATGAGTGCTCCCCGGGCCGCGGCGGCGGGTGCATACCTGCACGGCCTGGCCGGGGACATGGCCGCCCGGGAAAAAGGCATGCGGGGCTTGCTGGCGGGCGATATTCTGGAATTACTGCCGGCGGCTATATCACGGGTGGAATGTATATTATCTTAACCCGCCGCCGGTTTTCGGCGGGATTGAGGTGAAATAGAATTCTTTCTTTCCTCCTGCTCCAGGATAAACTTCGTGAATAATTCGACCAGGTGGGGGTCAAACATTTTCCCTGCCTCTTCTTTTAAGACCATGCATGCTTCTACAGGGGTTTTAGCCTCTTTATAGGGGCGGTCTGTGGTCATGGCGTCAAAGCTATCGACAATCCGCAAAATACGGGCAAAAAGGGGGATCTCTTCTCCGGCCAGGCCATCGGGATAACCGCTGCCGTCGTAGTTTTCATGATGGTGGCGGATCAGCGGGACAATGGCCGAGAGCAGGGTAAGGGGCTGCACAATGTTGCCACCCCACTCGGGGTGGTTTTTAACTATCTCCCATTCTTTTGGATCCAGTTTATCAGGCTTATTGAGTATTTCCGGTGGTATTTCAACCTTTCCTATGTCATGCAGGTACGCGCCGCACTGGAGCAGGCTGACATGATCCGGGGGGAGCCCCATCCTCTCCGCCAGGGCAACGGCGTAACCGGCCACCCGTTCGGAATGCCCAAAGGTATAACGATCCCTGGCGTTGATAATGGTAAGAAGGGTTTTTAATGAATTAAAGAGCTCTTTTTCCGAGTGGCTAAAGGCGCGCAGTTCGTCCACCACGGAGAAGTACAGGTGGGTTTTCCGGCCGTATTTGGCCCGGTAAAGGGCGTCATCCGCCACCCGGATCAGTTCCCGCGCGGTGGTACCGTCCCCGGGGTAGCAGGCTATGCCCGAGGAGATGGTCATCCTGCCTGCCGGCAGGTTTTCGGCACCTTCAAAGGGAAAGCCGGCCACCTCCCGCTTGATCTGCTCGTCCAGTTCCCGGGCTGCCTCCCGGGTTGCCCCGGGCATAACTACTACAAATTCTTCCCCTCCATAACGGGCCGCAAAAGAAGGCTCCTTTACCAGCCGGGCCAGTATACGGCCGATGGTGGCCAGGACTTGATCACCCTTCTGGTGACCGAAGGCATCGTTATAAAACTTGAAGTAGTCTATGTCCATCATGATCAGGCTTAAAGGCCTGCCGGTTTTTTCGGCTTCTGTCAGGCGGCGGCGCAGTTCTTCCTGGAAGTACCGGTGATTGTAAAGCCCGGTCAGGCCGTCGGTATTGGCCAGGTGGATCAGGCTGTTCCTGGTTTCGGTTTCGATATCCGTAAGCCCGCCGATAAACCACCCCGTCAGGACGATTACACCGGCATTGACCAGATCTATCTGGAAAGCCCGGGGTGAAAAAGGATGCAGGATGGGGAATAAATCGCTGATAAGCACCACGCAGCTGGAAAAGGCGGCTACTGCCACCCCAACCTTTTTACCCCAGGTGGTAGCGGCGATAATTACCGGTATAAGGAGAAGGAATTTAGTTGCCGGAAAGGCTACGGCCAGGGAAAGGGTGAGGGGTAGTAAAATGCAAATTATAAATAGTTCACCTACATAAGGCAGGTAAGGCTCACTTTTGAGGGTTAATTTTTTGATTAAATACAAAGTGATAATTAAAGCGATTGTTGCCGAAAGGACTACTGAGAAGTAAAAAAAATTACGGTAAGCTTCCCACGGTGTAAAATTATATAGAGCCGGTAATACCAATAATGCTAACAGGATGCATACGATATGGGTACAGGTAATATGCTCTGTAATATTTCTTTGTCTTTTATCCTTCCATGTAACCATAACATTTCCCCGTTGTACAAAAGGTATTAGGAGAGGTATAAAAGCCTCTCCTAAATACACAAAATGTTACTTTTTTAAGGCGCGAGGTATTTCTGGTTGGTAGAACCATGTGAAGCATGCCGGTTTTATACTGACCGTGGCAACAAAGGCCAGGACACTGAAAAGAGCAGACAGAGCACTGAAATATAGCCTCTTCATTTGCCAGGATCACCTCCCCACTCAGATGAATTCTAACAGTTTGTCTATCCTGGCTACAAAGCGGTGACCGGTACGGGTCAGGGAAAAAACCTGCCACAGCATACCCATTTCGGCAGCCAGGATTAGGATTGCCATGTTGGGGCTGGAGAGTACTAGAAGAGCGAGTTGAAGCGTAACAATACCTAACACTGCTGCTGATGAGAGCCAGCGAAAACGTTGCCGTTCCCGTGATGAGGTAATGGGCTTGGCCGGGGAATCCACCGGCGCCAGCCGCCAGACAACCGCAAAAGCCAGTACCCCGCCGGCCAGAACCACCAGGGCCAGTAAAGGGCGTGAGAAAAATGGTGTAAGATTGGTTGCCAGCGTTCCAAACAAGGGGACAGTCAGGATACTTAAAATAGTACACCGTGCGGGCGATGTACAATGGGCGCCGCCGGAAAAAGAGCGCAGAAAGGCGCTTGTAAAAAGTGTTGCCAGGGCGGCCGGCAGGCATCCTGCCAGCCATGCCACCAGCGATATGCCCAGCAGGGAGATGACGGTTTGAAAGAGGATCAGGAGACTATAGGCCGCGACCTCTTCCTGCTCTTCTGTCAGCGCCAGGGTTTTGCGCAGGTAACCGGCTAATTCCCGGGAGGGATTGAAGCGAACCATCGAGGCATCACCTGGATGCTTGTTTGCGATTCCGCTGGTTGAAATAATTTTTCCCCAGGGCCAGCATTAATAAAGCAATCTCATAGGGAAGGCTGAAAAGGCCCCTTAACAGAGGGTTTTTAACTGCCTGTTCATATGAAAGATTGCTTAAGGCCATCAATGGCTTAACGCTAATCAATTCGACTAGAGATATTACAATAAAGCAGACGAGAACTGCAAAAAAACCCCTGCTGAGCCTCGCACCAGTGACCAGCCTGGTGTAAACTGCCAGGGAAATGGTCAAGATCACCGTGTGCATCCCAAAGGCAATGGGCAGTAAACGGACCAGGTTGGTGGCTGTCTGTAAAAGGGCTACCGCTGCAATCTTTTTCCATTCCAGCGGCAGGCCCAGAAGGGCAAAAACGGCCATGGCCATGGTTATGCTTTCAGGCAGGTCCTGTACGGGCAGGGCCAGTAAAGCCTGAGCTAATGTCTCTCCAAACATGTTATAAGTCTCTCCAGGTAGGAATAACCAGCCCCTTGTTTTTTTCTTCATAAAACAAGAAAATCCTGCTACCTGCCGCAAAAAGAAGAAACCTGCCCCCTCTTTTCCCTTCGACATAAAGTTGCAATGAACCCGGTAGACAGGATTCCGGACATTATGACCATAAAGAAAAATTTAAAAAAATTTTCCCGGCCATGGAACCGGAGGGCCTTCCGGTTCGTCTTATGATGTAGGGGTATGGATAGAGTATATGTTGATTTGAAGTGAAAGGGGCGTGCCTGGAAGTTCGATGTGTCCAAAATTGATGAGATGGTTAACTAAAACCTTGGCCGGAAGTGCAGGTTGTTATGCTTACCCGGGCCGGTTTCTGCCTTTTCAGTCAGGGAAGTGTTACTACCCGCCCGGTGTGATCGCTCAACTCTTGTGGTGGCTGCCGTTGCGGCGATGGTCCACCGCCGCACTGGCAGTTGTATTGATCTTTTGTTTTTTGCCGGCTGTTTTTGCCGCCCCTGATCCAGAAAGTCAGTCCGGTCCCGTAAAAATTAATGTTGAGCCCGGCTGGCAGGGGGAGGTGGTGCCGGGAAAACCCGGCCCGGCGGTGGTAACTCTGAGAAATAACAGCGGGCGGGACATCAGCGGTGTGGTGGAAGTAATCAACCACTATAAGCACCAACCACCTCCGCCTCCCGGTTCTCCACCCGGTACCAAACCGGGGCCGCCCATTTTTATTCCCGCTTCGGCCTTTGGCGAGAAAATTTCCCTGCCTGCCGGTGCGGAAAAGCGTGTGGTGCTGTGGTTTCCCTGGCATGGTCCCGGGGACAAGATGATCTTCCGTTTTCTGGAGGGGCAAAAAGTCCTGGAAAGCATAGAAGTGAATGTACCGGGCACCGCCGGCGTAATACACGGTCCCATGGCCGGGGCGGTGGGGGTGCTTGGGCAGGTGCCCCCGGCGCTGGAGAAGGTGCGTTTGACCATGCCCGACGGTGTTCCCCGGGCTCCCCGGATAATTTCCCTGAGCGCCGATCTTTTTCCCCGGCGTAGTGAAGACTTAAATGCCTTTGACACCATCCTGGTAACCGGGTCCGGGGCGGGTACCCTGACGGAAGAACAGCGGCGGGCCCTGGCCGGTTGGGTGGAGTTCGGAGGTCACCTGGTCCTGGCTGGAGGGCTTGAGATTAGCGATACCCTGGCCGTCCTGCCCGCCGGAACTACTACCATTAAAAGCGAGGGCATAACTGACCGGGGCAACTGGCAACCGGCGGCCGCCTGGTTGAAACAGCCCTCCTCAGAGGTAACCGGCGCCCCCGCAGCCCGTCTGGCCGGGAAGGGAACCTGGTGGGGGCCGGCGGAGAGCCCGCTGGGATTGCAGGAAGATTACAGCTACGGTAAAATTACCGTGCTTACCTTCGATCCCAATCAAGCCCCCTTCAGTCGGGGTTCCCTTGGGCAGGCCTTGTGGAAAGAGCTTCTCATGACAAGAAATCAAGAGGAATACAAGTTTAACCCCGCATTCCCCATGGTCCGGTTGGAGAGTATGTCCCACCTGCCCAACAACCTGCCCCGGACGGCCTTTCCACGCTGGTGGGTAGTGGGGATCTGTTTGCTGGCCTATATTTTGATGGCGGGGCCACTGGTTTATCTGGTCTTGCGGAAGTTGCAGCGGCCCGAGTTTACCTGGCTGGCCGTACCCCTGCTGGCCGTGATTTTTACCGGCAGCCTTTACCTTTACATGCTCCGGGCGGGCACCAGCGTACTGGTCAACACGGTACAGGTGGCCGATGCCGCCACCGGGGACCGGGTTAAAGGATATACGGCGGTGGGCTTTTTTGCTCCCACCCGGCCCACCTTTACCGCCACCCTGGCCGGGGGTGACCGTTCGGTACAGGTGCAAACCTTTGGGGGCCGGTCCTGGGAGATCTATGGCCCGCCCGCAGAACCGCCTTATACCGTAATCCGCGGCAACGACCTGGAGGTGCGTTTCAGCGATGCATCCCAGTGGACCATGCGCACCCTTGCTTTTCGCCAGGACATGGCGGAGGCTGTTGCCGGGCTGACGGCAAAACTGCGGGTGGAGGGGTCCCGGCTGATCGGCACGGTGAAAAACGGTACCGCCCTGCACCTGGATCACGTTACCCTGCTGCTGGGCGATGATTACCGGGGACTGGGGGACCTGGCGCCGGGTAAGGAGGTGGCCGTGAATATGCCCATCCCCGGGCCGGTTACCTACAACCCCCAGGGCACACCGCGCTCCCATCTGCCCATCTGGCAGATTTTCCTGCAACCGGGTGGTCGCAGTGATAAGAGTAAAGCTGGGGCTCTGCCGAGGGGGCCTTACCCGCCGGACTACCAGCCTCCGCCCCGGCCGCTGACTGTTGAGGAGCAGCGCCGGGCAATGATGCTGGAACAGTGGCTGGGCATGTACCGCTACGGGCCGGTGGAGAATGTGAGTCAGCCCCTGACCCTGGTGGCCTGGACCCACGACCCGCTGCAGGACGTGGAAGTGAAAAACCTGCGGGCCAAAACCCACTACCTCAGCATGATTTTCCTGCGCCCGGAACTGGCGATCCCCAGAGGTGCTTTTGACTTACCCCCGGGCCTGGTTGTGCCTCAACCGGTGGATATGCAGGTGCGGGGCATCTCCGGCCATAATAACCTGATTGGCCTGGATGGCGGTTCCATAACCTATGCCTTCCGGCCGTGTTTGCCCGCCGGGGCAAAGGTGGAGGAAATTACGGTGGAACTGCCTTTCTTTCCCGCCCGGTCCACTCCCGGTATGCCCAGGGGGGCCGTGGGACCGCCTTCTTCCCAGGCCGGGGATGTGGCGCCCGGCGCCCTGGAAATATACCACCCCGGACGGGGGCGCTGGGAGCCGCTGGCAGGGGCCAAAAGTTTTACCCTGCCTGGAGAATATGTCAAGCCGGACGGGGAAGTACTGCTGCGGGTAAATGGCGAGAGCTTTTCCTCCGGGAGAGGATTCTACTTCCTGCCGCCCACGGTGGCCTACAGGGGGGTGATGAAATGATCCGTACCAGCGGTCTGGTTAAGTATTACGGGCGGATCATGGCATTGCAGGGGCTGGATATGGCGGTGCCTCAAGGGGCCATCTACGGGTTCATCGGGCAAAACGGGGCCGGTAAGACCACCACCCTGCGCATCCTGGCCGGACTTTTGCTGCCCGACGGTGGTGTGGCCGAAATAGGAGGCTATGATGTGGTGCGTCACCCCCGGGCGGTGCGGGGCATTGTGGGTTACATGCCCGATTTCTTTGGGGTGTATGACGATTTGAGGGTGGGGGAGTACCTTTTGTTTTACGCGGCTGCCTACGGCATCCGGGGCCAGAGAGCGGCCAGGTTGCGGGATGACCTCCTGGAGCTGGTGGAACTGGGGGATAAGCGGGATGCCTTTGTTGATACCCTGTCCCGCGGGATGCAGCAGCGCCTTTGCCTGGCCCGCTCCCTGATCCACGATCCCCAGGTGCTGCTCCTGGATGAGCCGGCCAGCGGCCTGGATCCCCTGGCCCGGGTGGAAATGAGGGAAATTTTAAAGGAATTGTGTCGCCTGGGCAAAACCATCATCATCAGCAGTCATATCCTGTCGGAGCTGGCGGATCTCTGTACCCATATCGGCATGGTTACGTCCGGCCGCATCGTACGCCAGGGGCTATTGCACGAAGTGCTGGCCGCCGCTCACCGGCGGAATTTCATCGTGCGCTGTTACGGTTCCCTGGCCCCGGCGATGGCCGTACTGGAGGAGTGGCCGGGAGTGGAAATAATCAACACCACGGAGGAACAGGTTGAATTCCGTCTGTCCGACGGTCCGGCCCAGGCGGCGGCCCTGTTGAAGGAGATGATCTCCGCCGGGGCGGCGGTAACTCATTTTGCCGAAACACAGCAGAGCCTTGAGGATACCTTTTTGCAGCTGGCCAGGGAGGGGGATAAAGCATGAAAACATTCCTCCGGAACCAGTGGGAAGGACTGCGCAACGGCCTGGTTCCCATGCTGGGCAAGGAAATGCGCGGCCGTACCCGGGGACTGCGTTCCCCTTTGCTGCTCAGCTTTTTCCTGGGGCTGATGAGTGCCGGTACGGTGGCCTTTCTGTGGCTTATTCTGGAGCGCACCAGCCACATAATGCCTCAGGTGGGCTTAAACCTGTACAGCCTTCTGGCCCTGGGCATGATCTTGCTCCTGGCCTTTATTGCCCCGGCCGTAGCTGCGGGAGCTATCAGTGGCGAGCGGGAGAGACGCACCTATGATCTCCTGCTGGTAACAAAGGCTTCTTTAACGGGAATTGTCCTGGGCAAGTGGCTGGCCTCGGTGGCCTACCTCCTCTTCCTGGTGCTGGCTGCCCTGCCGGTGCTGGCGGTGGTCTTTCTTTTCGGCGGGGTACCCCTGGCCAACATGGGCATGGCCCTGGTGGTGGCCTTAACCACCGGTTTGGGCTACGGCGCCCTGGGCTTAGCCCTGTCGGCAATTTTGCGCCGCAGCCAGGCGGCCACCATTGTTTCCCTGGTCCTGGTCTTTATGCTGGTTTTTGGTTCCCTGGTGGTGGCAGGAGTGGCCAGTGCCGGCAGGCAGCCGGCTGGGGATGTGATCTTGCGGGCTGGTGAGTCGTGGGAGTCCGTCTCCGGCCCACCCTGGTATATTTATCTGAGCCCCCTGGCGGCTCTGTCCCCGGTTTTGCCCGGTATGGAAAATGAAGGGCTGGCCATGAGCGGGCGCATCCCCCTGGTGGGAACGCTGCTTAACGAAATCCTGCGCCAGTTCCGGATGGGTCCGGAAGCTGGAACCTATATTTACGGGTATGCTTACGGGCCGGGCTACCCGGGCGTATATCCCGGGGCCCCGGGAAGGGCCGGGTTACCGTCGTGGGCCCGTTTTGCCCTCTGCCAGGGAATACTGGCGGTGATCTCCCTGGTAGTATCGGTTCTGGTCATTGCCCCCCGCAAGCCCTGGTCGGTGTGGCTGGCCTCCCGGCGGGCCAGGGCCATGGGGCAGGAAGGGATTCCGTTATGAGCAATAACATTCGCGTAATATTATTGTCTTTTCAAAAGAAACGCTATGGCTGGCCTCATGCCGGCCTGGCGGACGCCCTGTCGCCGCTGGGGAGGCGGGTGCACACCCGCTACCTGCTGGAAAGCCTGCGGCTGGCCCTTTTGTGGGGGATGGCCCTGGCTGCTGCCTCACTGGTGTTGCTGCGGCTTTTGCCGGTGGGGTTGTCCGGCTTATGGTCTGCCCTTACCGGGGGGATTACGGCTGCGCTGGTGACAGCTTGGCGTACCTGGCGGCGTCCCGATGCCCTGGATGTGGTGCGGGTGGCCGATTCCCTTGGCCTGGACGGGCGTGCCGTTACCGCCTATCGCCTCCTGGCCGGGCAGCCGCTACCGGATCCCTGGGCACAGGCGGCGGTAGGGGAATCCCTGGCTGCCTGCCGTGAGCTGGGTACCAGGGTGGAACGTATTTACCCGGTCATACCCGCCGCCGGGCCCTGGGGGCACGCCGGCCTGATGGCGGCGGTGCTGCTCGTCCTTTCCCTGCTGCCCAATCCCCTTGCTTCCCACTGGGACGCCCGGCGTGAAGAACGGGCGGCCCTGGCGGAGGCGGCCAGGCAATCCAGGCTGGCGGTGGAAAAGGTGCAGCAGTTAAAGATAGGGGCGCAGGGGCTGCTTCCTGAGGAGCTGCGCCGTGAGCTGACAGCTCTTCCCCGGGCGGTGAGCCGGGCCCCCAACCGGGTGGAAGCGGCCACCCGCCTGGAGCGGTCGGGCCGGAAGCTGGATGACCTGCTGGCCGGCCTTAACCCCGGCGCCCGCCGGGATGTCCGGGAACTGGCGGCCCTCTGGGAGCGGAAAAATGACCGGGTTTTAATGGGCCTGGCAGCCGCTTTAAAAAACGGAGACGCTACGAAAGCCCGGGAGCTGGCCCGCCAGCTCTTCGGGGCAACTGACGGGAAAGAAAGGGAAGAGCGGGCCCTGGCCCTGTTCCAGGGAGCGGAAACGGTGAAAACCCCTGCCCTTCGCCAGAGCCTGCGGGATGCGGCCCGGGCCGTGCTGGAGGGTGATCCGGCGGGCACTTCCCGGGGAGTAGGAGGCGGTAAGGGTAATCATTCTGACAGTGCCGGTGAAGCCCTGGCCTCTGCGCTGGGTGAACTGGCGGAAACAGCCCTGGCTGCTTCCCGGCTGGCCGCGGCATCCTCCGTCTTTAACGGCCTGGCCCGGCAACTGGCTGCGGGGGCTCCGGCATCTGCCCTGGCTGTGGCCGGAAACGCCGGTTATCCCACCGGTCCGGGGGCCGAAATAGCCGGGGCCGGCGGTTACCCCGGTGGAGCCGCAAATCCGGCAGGTGCAGGCACTGGTGCGCCGGGGGCGGCAGGTGGGAGTGTAGCCGGTACCGGCGCTGCCGGAAGTGGTGGTTCCGGTGACGGCGCCGGTGGGAGCGGGGCCGGGGGCACCGGTCAGGGCCAGGGCACCGGAGATCGGACCGGTGGCGGTAACGGCGGTGGAGAGAATACCGCTTCCGGTGGGCGGGGTGGTAATGGCAGCGGCAGGGGTGGCGGCGGCAACGGGACGGGCGGCCAGGGAGCCGGTCATTCCGGCGGAGGAATGGAGACAATCTATGCCCCCTTCTTACTGGGAGGCAAAGGGGAGGAATCCCGGGTGGCCGGGCAGGTGCGTCCCGGTGAAGCCGGTGAACAGGTGGGCCTGCACCAGTCCCCCACCACCCTGGGGGCCATACGTCCCTACCGGGAGGTTTACGCCGCGTATAAGGCCGAAGCCCGGGAGTCATTGTCCCGGGCGCCCCTGCCGCCGGCCCTGCAGTCCCTGGTCTGGCAGTATTTCGAGGGGGTAAAACCGGAAGAATAAAGCCGGCTCATCCCCTGTGCCCCCGCTACTCCCTCCCGGCGACCGCTCCTACAACGGCTGCGGAAACCACCGGGTTATCCCGCAATTTTAAAAGGTCGGCCGGTTTGCCGCAAACCACCAGGCCGTAGTAGCGAATGCCGTTCTGCTGTAAATAATCGGCCGTGCGCTTGAGCAATTCAGAAGAGTAACTGGGAATCCCGCTTAAACGCCGCAATTCTTCGGGAAATTTTTCTTCGGTAAACCTTGGCTCCGCGTCCTCCCCGTCCCGGAAGCCGCCCAGGGGAAGGCCCACCAGCCGGTGTGCCAGGCTGTATGCCGCAAAGGGGCTTTTCTTGCCCGCCTCCGCAATTTCCTCGTTGCTGTAGGCGGAAATGGCGCCCCAGAGCGGCTCCACCCCCGCGGGAAGCAAGGCGGTCATCTCTTCCCTGGTGAGCAGGCGGCTGAAGGACAGGGCCATTTCTACCGTTTTACCGGCGGGTATGTCTTTCAGGCGGTCAAACTGGCGGGGAAGCTGGTCGTGGGTTACCGCCGGATGGAAAAACCTGAGCCGCGGGACTGCGCCGGGCAGCAGGTATTCCCGGACGCCCACCTGCAGTACGGTGTGGTCGGGTTCCCAGAACATTTCCCCGCCCCAAACCTGGTATTCCACCCTGGTGGTGCCTACGTAAACGGGGCGGTTGCCCACCATCCGGACCAGGTAGTATTCCCTTTGCTGCCCCAGCCAGCCCACATCCTGCCAGGAGCCGCGGATGGCGATGGTATTGGGTGTGCTGTACCGGACCAGGTCGGGGTAATAACTGTCGATGCGGTTCCCCTGTACGTTCAGGAGGTGCCTGGTCCATATGAACAGGAGCGCGAAACTTACTCCCATCACTCCCAGGGCAATCAGTATCGTGCGCAGGGCACTGCGCCACCGCACCCGGCGCAAAAAGCGCCGCTCATCCCATAAAGATTGTCCTTCCGTATTCCCGGCCGGTGCTCCTGAAGTTTCACTTTCTTTTTCGCTCATGTTAAAATTTTTTTCGGTCATGATCAGCCCTCCCAGAGCTTGATGAATTCCTCTTTGAACTTTTGCCTGGCCCGGAAAAGCCTTACCTTGACGGTTCCGGGTTTTATTTTCAGGACGGAGGCTATTTCCTGCGTGTTCAGGCCCAGGTTATACTTCAGCGCCAGCAGGGTCCGCTCCGGGGGGCTTAAGCGGTTCAGCGCAGCCGCTACCGTCTCCCGGACCGCCCCGGCGAGCGCGGCTTCCTCCGGACCCCGTACCCCGTCCGTCAGCTCTTCCGCAGGAAAATTCACCAGCACCACCCCCTTGGGGGAGCGGCGCAGCCAGTCAATGTACTTGTGGCGGGCGACAGTGAAAAGCCAGGCCCTTAACTTTCCCGGCCGCACCCCGTCCAGGTGGAGGTAGGCCGCCACCAGCGTCTCCTGGGCCAGGTCCTCGGCATCTTCCCGGGTCAGCCCCAGGCCGCTGAAGTAGCGGTAAGTCAACCGGTACAATTCCTGCCACAAGGGCCCCCTCTCCTTCAGGAACTTTTTGCCGGCCGGCCTGATGGCATCCGGCGCGGGTTGGATGAAAAAGAATTCTTTTTCATTCTATAAAGACGGTGGAAAACCAGAAAAGGTTACAGGTGATTTTACAACAAAAAAAGGGGGGCGAATAAAAAAGGAATAACATCACCACCCCCTATCCACAATTTTTCCCCTAAAAAAATCGCCCCTGTTCCAACTTTAACAGGGGGCTTCTTTCTGGCCGCAATAAGCTAATCTTTAATACCTGACACCTCATGAAAATTATTTGAACTCAACCATAGAGTCTTTCCGCTTCAATTAAAAAATCTTCAAAAAGGGTGGGTGCCCTGACTTAAGTCAGTTCGCCCGGCGTTCGGGCGCTTGTCACCTCACCTCCCGAAACTCCGGTGCCGCGCCGCCTGCCGGGATGCGGGCCAGCACGCAAGGGTGGGTGATTACCTGCGCTACCACCCCGCCGGGCGGCGGGCCGGCAACCCGGTAATGCACCGTTAGTTTGCCCCGGCCGTCATCGTGGATGCCGGTAATCTCCACCCTATAGCCGGCGGTGGGTTTTTCGCCGGCCGCGATGAAGATGTAGCGCCACTGCCCGGAAGTAAAGGAGCCCGCAAAGGGCTGCCGGCTGTTGGCCGCCACCCACTTTTTTACTTCTTCGGGGACGGGAGCGGTGGTTTCCAGTTCGCGCCATAAATCCCCGGCATCCCCGGAAACCAGCACCTTATAGGGCACGGCCGACCCATAAGGGCGGATATTTACGTAAAGAGGTAATTTCATCTCCTCCAGGAGCCTTTGCGCCTTTTCAGCCGCGTCGCCCTGAGGATATTCTCGAATGATTTTTTCCAGGTAACCGGCGTCGCCGGTGTAGGCGCCCAGGACCAGGAGCGCGTCGTCGGCCATGGAGTTCTCCGGATATTCATTCACGAATTGCCGGTAGGTGGAGATTATCTTTTGTCTCACTTCCGAGGGGGTAAAGGCAAACCAGGCGTCCTGACCCCACTGGTCCAGGCCGATGCAGCACAGACCCAGGGAGTAAAGCGCCCTGGCCTTTAGTTCGGGGGAAGCGGCGGGATGGCTGTAAACCTGTTGGAAATACGGGAGGCTGTGGCTGTAGTTGATCATTTCCCGGGCAAAGGCCGCCATCTCCGCCGGCGCCCGGCCGGAGGCGGTGGCGTTGATATAGCCGAGCCAGTTGTACCACTGCCGCTGTCCCGCCCAGAGGTGGTTGTAGTAAAGGAACTGGTCGTGGTAGATGGCCGCCGCCAGGTCGTACAGGCGGGCGGGATCTTGAGTTTTTTCCCACTGTTCTTTGAGATCAGCCAGCTTTTTCACCTGGGTCAGTTGCTTTTCTACAGAGCCCCAGAAATCGTATCGGGAGGCGGCGGGTAAATAACCGAGGGGCAAGAGATCCCGGTTGGAAAGTTTGCCGGCCTCTTTATATTTTCCCACGATCTCTTCCAGCGCGCCGGCAGCCTGGCGGTAGTCATCCCGGCGGATTTGCTTGACGGCCAGGGAATAGGAGACCATCGGGGGCAAGGCCGGGTCCAGCGCCGACACCGGCAGTTCCTTTAACTGCTCGTCAGTCATCCGCACGTCCAGGACGTAGACCAGGCGGCCGGAGGCGTGGTAGCGCATGTCCCCGTCGGGCAAGGTGCGGGCTTTTTGCAGCATGTTCAGGGCCTCGGCCCAGCGCCCCTCGATTTCGTAGCAGCGGGCCAGGCGGTAGGCGGCGTCGTCGGCGGCCGGGTGGCGGGAGAATTCCTGCAAAAACTTTTCCCAGCCGGGGATCTCCCGCTCCGGATCGTATTGTTCATCACCGTAAAAATACACGCCCCAGTCCTGCTGGTATTTTTCCCGGCGCGCCAGCTCAAAGTAAGGTTCGCCCCGCACCTCTTCGTAAGCCTTGATGCCCCGCGCCAGGTAGCTTTGCGGGTATTTCCCGGCCGCCTCTTTCAAGAACTGCCAGTCCGGGCGGCTAAAACCCGCGTCGCCGTCTTCGCCCGGCAAAGCAGCCATCCCGTTTTTATCGATGTCCTTCACAAGTTTGTCCAGCGCCTCCTTTTCCCCCAGCTCATAGAGGGTGTAAAGGCACTCCTGGCGGCTAAAAGGCGCAGTGTCCGTTTCGGCCGTTTTCCACAGCCACTGGACGACAGCATCCCTGGCGGCGCCTTTTAACTCCCAGCGGGCGGCGTTGCCGGCCTCCTGAATCAGGTGCGCTTTTTCTTTTTCCGAAGCAAGGCGGTGGTAAAGTTCGTCGACGGCCGCCAGCGCCCTTTCTTCGCCCAGTTTATACAGGTTGAAAAGCTGCCGGGAACGGGCGGCGGCATCCTGCTCTTTTTCCTGTGCCTCCCACAGCCAGGTGAGGAGCGCCGAACGTCTGGCGCCGGGAGGCTCCTCGCGGGCCATATTGAGGGCGGCAAGAACCAGGTCTTCTTTCGCCGCAGGTGCAGTTAACCGGGCGTAAACGTCAGTGAGCCACCGGGTCAGATCGCCGGGAGCGGGAAAGATTCTCTGCCCGGCTGCCTTCACCAGTTGATAAGAGGACCCCCGCAGTTCCTGTATAGAAAGGACGGCCGCGGTTAACGTCCGGGCGTCGGTTAAGCGCTCCGCCAGCACCGGAACCAGATACCTGGCGGCGTTGGCTTCTCCGTAAGCGGTGAGATCTTCGGCCAGCTGCGCCACCTGTTCCGCGGTCATCAGTTTCACCAGCGCGTCGCGGATGTTCCAGGCGTCGGTGCGCTCCTTTTCCCTTAAATAATCCAGCAGAACCTGCGCGGCTTCGGCATCCGGGCCCGGCAGGCTCTGGAAAGAAGCAATGACCTGGTTTCTTTCTTTGGCCTCGGCGGCCTGCCACAATTTTTCCTTTAAGGTGGATAGGGTTTCTTTTCCTGCTTTTGCTCCCGCATTGCTTGCGTCAGGGTGGTTCTGGCCGGCAGCGGCCCCTAGCGGCCGGAGACTTTTGCTCTCACAACCGGCGCCCAGGAGGAGCACCAGCACAACACCAAAAATCAAGGCCGCGATTTTGGGTTTAGTCATCACCTTCATCGTCCTTCCTCATTTTATTCCGCTGGTAAAGCACAAACCCGGCAAGGCCAAACACAAGAATAAGACCCTGCCTCCAAAGGGGCATTTCTTCTTATTAAGTATAGACGAGAAAGGTTCCGGAGAGGTTCCCGGGGTAAAAAAAATTTCGAGGCATAACCGCTTTGCCCGCAGGCAACAAGGAAAATTGTCGACCGGGGAAACCCTGTTCCGGGAGCAATGCCGGGGCAATTCCCCTGGTCCAATTCTGGAGATTGAAAATCAAGGGTCGCAGGCACAGTTCAAAGACCCCCCAGAAGCCTGGTCGATCTATTTCAGCAACGACTTTCCACGGCTTTTAACGGGTGGCGGATCGTTGTAGCTGTAGCAATGTTATCGGCAACCATGGTATAATACTCGTTAATGAAGGCAAAAGGATTGTCTATACCAGAACCAGGGATAGAAAATAAACAGCCGCGATGAGCGCATGATTGAGAAAACCCTTCACTCAGACGTAATTTACCGGGAGGTACAGCAGTTCCGGCAAATCTGGCTCTGGATCATCCTCCTGCCGGTTTCCCTGTTGGTGGCCATCCTTTTTAGTTACGGAATGTTCCAGCAGCTCGTTCTGGGTGTTCCCTGGGGCGATAGACCAATGTCGGACATTGGACTGGCAATTTTTGGTCCCCTTATCCTTCTGATCGTAATCGGCCTTCCTGTCCTTTTTTATACAGCTAAGTTAGTAACCGTGGTCGACCCCGAAGGAATTCATATCCGTTACTTTCCATTCCTTCGGCGAACAGTACCATTTGAAAATCTAAAAAATTACAGGGTTTACACCTACAACGCAATTTTCGAGCACGCGGGCTGGGGGATTCACTGGCACAAAAACGGCTGGGCGTATACCGTAAGGGGCAACCGGGGTGTTGAGCTGGAACTTGCCAGCGGCGAAATTCTACTGATTGGTTCACAGCAACCAGAAACACTGGTCCAGGCAATTGACACCGGCACAAAAAACTACAAGGCCAGAAAGGCGGTGCAATAAATACATATGCCCATTTACCTGGAAAGAGCAACGCGGTAAAGCGATCGAGAAAATCAGGAACCTCGGCCGTTGGCCAAGGGACCCTTTAAAAGCCTGGTTAATCTATTTCAGCAACCTGCTGGACGCCCGGACTCCGGAACAGGCCCGGCAGATCGTCACGGGGCCGTGAAAAAGCCTCCTTTTCCCGGAGATTGAATATTCGCCAGAAATAGCGGCGCTTCTCATTCGCAGGATAATACCACCAGCCTGCTCTCCTCGCCGGACCGGTCGTCCCGGATATAGACCAGCCGCTTGCCGTTTGCTCCCAGGACCATCTTTTGGCCGCCTTCGGCGGTGATTTGCGTTGCGCGGTCACCCTGCACCCAAAAAATCTCCTCCTCGCCCCCTGCGCCCCCGGTGAGGAAGAAGCCGTCCGCGCAGCCGGACGCGGGGAAGAGGTCATCCCAGAAATTAACGACGGAGGCGACTTCCACCGGCTTTTCCCCTTCCCGGGCAACCCACAGGGAGCGTTTATCCTGCCTGCTCACCAGGTAATGCACCTGCCTGCCGTCCGGGCTGACGTTTAAGGGTGTAATGTAGGCGGCGTCAGGGGGTAAATCGGCCACTTTCGTCATTTTTCCCTGGAGGTCGGCCACCCACAGGAACTGCCATTCCATCGCGGCCTCCCCCCAGGGTCCGTCCTGGCCGGCGGGGCTGCTCTTGATTTTCCCGGCGGCAAAAGCCAGGTGGTTGCCGTCCGCCCCCCAGCGGAAATTCGCCACCTTCGCCCCGGGGACAGTTAAACGGGCAACCTTTTGCCCGCCCGAAGTAATTATTTCCACCGCCGCGGCTACCGGCGCGGGGCCGTTTTCCCCTGGCACGAGGTCGTAGTCGTTGGCGTACCGGCCGGCCTTTTGACCGGGCTTCAACGGCGCCGCGTAATAGGCCAGGTGACTGCCGTCCGGGGAATACCGGGGGAGGAAGTTCCAGTTCTCGCCGTTTAGCGCCAGGGCTTTTTCCCGGCCGCTTTTCAGGTTCAAGAGGAAAATCCCTTTTTGGTCCGGCTCCCACAGTTCGTAAACGCAGCTGTCGCCGGCAGGAGAAAGCAGGGGATAAAAAAGGCCGTCGTAGGAAGGAATATTATCCTTTAAAAGCGTTTTTTTGCCGTCGGCAAGATCCAGCCGCCACAGGGCGCGGGAAGCCTGCACAAAAACGCCATCAATGCCGGGGAGCAACTGCACCTGGCGCACCATGCCCTCCGGCACGGGTAGCCAGGCCGCCTCCCGGGCCTCTCCTTGATCCGGCGCGGCCGCCCGCAGGGAAATCCCCCGCTGCCCCTGGTGGGCTCCGTCGGGCTGGGTTCCCTGGCGGGCGAAGACCACCTGGTTGTCCCTGGTCCAGCCCAGCAGTTGCAGAACCAGCGTACCGCCGGTCAATTCGTTTTCCCCGGTCCGGGCCAGGAGCCTTCCCCCGGAGCCGTCCAGGGCCATCACCCACAGTCCGGCCGTCCGGCCGTCCGGCTGTTCCTGCCTGCCCTGAAAGGCAATCCACCGGCCGTCCGGCGAAAACATGACCGCGGCCGGCGTATAATCAAGCGCGCCTCGCTCCATGGCAAAGGAGGCCAGGTGGATCGCACCGCCCCTGACCGTACCGCCGCCGGTGGTTACTTTTATCCCGTGAATTTCCGCCGTCTTTTCCGGCAGCGGCTGGGGCGGCTGCCCTTCCTGCTCCTGTTGCGCCTGCGGCGCCTGCCCCGGCCCCGCCTTCGGTCCGCAGCCCGCCGCCCCGATCACCAGCGCCGCCCCCAGGAGCAGGCAGGCGGCTAAGTGTTTGTAAGCCTTTTTAACAGCCACCCCGGTCATCTCCCTTGTCTGGTTTTTATAGAAATCCGCCCCTGAAAACCCACGGGCTTGTCCCGTGGGATGAAAGGGGCGTCGCCCGTTAGGGCGACAAGTGTATTCACAAACACCCGTTCTAGTGCTATAATCATGGTATGAATGGAAAAACGAACCACTGCGTCTACAACATCAATTACCATATCGTGTTTTGCCCAAAATACCGGCATAAGGTAATTACCGGCAGGGTGGAAGAAGACACCGTAAAACTGACAATTCAAGAAATCTGCAACACTTACGGATACACACTTATCCAGATGGAAACCATGCCGGATCACCTGCACATTTTCCTATCGGCTCCGCCCACGGTGGCCCCTACCGGTATTGTACGGAAACTCAAAAGCATCACCGCCAACAAAATATTCTCTGCCTTTCCCGGCCTTAAGAAAAAATACTTCTGGGGCAGCGGCATGTGGAGCAGAGGTTACTATATCGGTACAGCCGGTAATGTAAGCGCCGAAACTATCCGCAAATACATCGAAGCTCAAAAATCATTCCGGAAGGAGGTGAAACCGGGTGAGCCGGTGCAAAAACAATGCGGTCAAGAAACTGAAAGCTCATTCCCCGGGGCAAGCCGCAGACATCCTGGTGGAAAAGTTTCCCCTGCACCTTAATCCGGAGCAAACTCTTTTAGCCCGCAACCTGCAAATGGAAGCGGCCAAAGTCTGGAACGCCGCCTGCAACATCCACCGCACCATATACGGCAGGTATGGTTACTGGCTGAGCGAAGGTGCAATTAAAGCGCTGCTCAAAGGCAAATACGGCCTTCACTCCCAATCGGTGCAGGCCGTGGTGGAAACCTACTTCGAGTGCTGCGAGCGCACCAGGGAACTGCACCTGCAGGGTCACACTGAATGGAAATACCCTTACCGCCGGAAAAGGTTTTTCACTGTTACCTGGAAAAAAGCCGCCATTACCCATAAAGGGCGTATATTGAAACTTTCCAACGGTTGGGGCAGAGAACCGCTGATGGTAAAGCTCCCGAAAAGGCTTACCAACGCCGCAATCCTGCAGGCGCAACTGGTCTGGCACCGGAACCAGTACTGGCTGCACGTAACGGTGGAGAAACCGGCCCTGTTGAAAGTTCAGGGCGACGTTTGTGCAGCCATCGACCCGGGCGAAGTGCATGCCCTGACCATCACCGACGGCAATGATGCTTTAGTGATCAGCGGCAGGCTGCTCCGGTCGCTCAACCGCTTGAGAAACAAGGTGCTGCGGCAGTTGCAACGGGCCATTTCCAAAACGAAGGAAGGTTCCAGGAAGCGCAGGAAACTCCTGGCTAAAAAGTACCGTTTCCTCAACTGGATCGAACGGCGGATAGAACATATCCTGCACGCCATATCCGCCAACGCCGTCCGCTGGTGCCTGGGAAGGAGCGTTAGAACGGTTTACATCGGCAACCCGGAAGGAGTGCGCGAAAGGGACTGCGGCAGACACTACAACCAGCGCATGGGCCAGTGGGCCTTCGGCAAGCTGAGTGATTTGCTGGCATACAAGCTCAAGCGTCACGGTACTGAACTAATACAGGTGGATGAGCGTGGCACCTCCGGCACCTGCCCGGTATGCGGGGAGTACACCAGACAAACCGGGCGCGTATACCGGTGCGGCGATGTTTCCTGCGGGTTTACCGGGATTCACCGGGACGTGCTGGGAGCCAGCGGCATCCTGGACAAAGCTTTGCACGGGAGTTTCACCAGGGGCCGCAGGTTGCCCGGGAAAGTGGAATACCTGCGGCCGCAGGTATTGGCGCCGAAAAGAGCCGTTTTTAAAACGTATCTACGATGAGTAGTAGACGCCTATGGACCGGGCCTTCCCGGCAAATGCCGGGATGTAGCTCACGAGGAAAGCGTAAGACCTGCGCTTTAGCAGGCAGCATTCCGATGACATGAGAAACCTCCGGGACGAAGCCCCCGGGCTTGTCCTGGGGGAGGTTCACACGAGGAGGTTAAAGATTTAATGTATTCTCATCAATATAAAATATGTAACACAGATGACCTTACCCTTCAAAAAGACTGGATAACTATTACTAAGTTCATGCTAGATAAAGCCAGGTTTATACGGGTAAAATATTGGCCTGATGATACTATACTTTCTCTGCAAAATAAAGACTATCTCGCAACCACCTTTGGGATTGACTCTTTAAGAAAGTATTCAATAAGAACCTTAAAAATAGAGTGCAATATGGAGGAAATGGTTTGCCCTGTGAATGCTGAGACAAAACATATTATTTTACAAATTAACAATAGCCAAAGTAATATTCATAACCAGATTACTTCATGGTTTCATATAGAGCTACTGAACGATATATATAATATAGTTTTATATTCTGGAGATTTTGGCCATGACATTCTTTTGAATATATTGGTAGAAGAGGAAATGAAACTAAAAGAGTTGCTTCTTAAGCCTGCTAATCTAACCCGGTTTAAGTTTAAGAGCCAATAATCATGCGGGTTTATGGATTATAAAGCTGCCTAGCCAGTCAAAACTACATGGGTACACGTTTTATGTCCTAAAAGTTGTAATTAGTTGATTTGTGCATCAAGATACAAGTGGCACTTGCGCTCTTTAGGCAGCAAGTCTTGACGGCATAGGTTAAACCGGTGTTCATGGCCCTGGTAGCGATATTATAAGCAACTTCTTTCCTGGTGAAAATTTTGACTATAACGGAAGGTTCGTGTATATCGGTACTTTTCAGGGCGGCCCCGTAGGGGAAATCCATCTGAAGCAGCGCTGGATTTTCCACCGGCTCATCTGCCGGTAAAGCCTCCCTTCCGGTTAGTCTTTCACCTGCCGCATTGTTTACGCTAACAGGATATGGTATAATTCTTTAAAGAAATTCCCCCGAGGGGGGTGAAGGCATCTGTGTTATTTTTAACTCCGGTCGAGGAAAAGGCGCTTCGGGAATTTTCTTCGCGGATCAAGGCCGCCCTTGCCGGTAATTTACGGGAGGTTAAATTTTTTGGTTCGAAATCTACAGGGAGATTCCACGACGAATCAGACCTTGACGTGCTTATTATCGTCAACCAAAGAAACGAAGAAGTCTTTGATACCATCAGCGACATCCTCCTGGACGTGGAATTAAAATACAATTCCAAAATTTCTCCCGTGGTTCTCTCCACCAGTGAATTTATAAAAAACGCTGAATATCAAACTCTGTTTTACCACGAAATAGCCAGGGACGGGGTAACGCTGTGACCGACAACTGCGTTGACCTGGCCAACTACCGACTACAGAGAGCGCGCGAGCATTTGAAATCGGCTGAGATACTTTTGAATTCAGGGATGTACAGCGACTCCCTGGGGCGTTCGTATTACGCCATGTTTGCCGCCGCCAGAGCCCTTCTTGCCCTAAAGCAACTGGACAGCAAGAAGCATGCTGGCATAATCTCCCTTTTCAATCAGCATTTCGTTAAAACAGGACTCGTCGAACGCTCTGCGGGGAGAAACTTAAGTAAAGCCCGGATAAAACGTGAATCATCGGACTATACCGATTTTTACCTGGTCAGCAAAGAAGAAGCATACAGTCAGCTCGAGGCAGCAAAACAATTCATGGCAACAATCGAAAGCACTATAAATAAATTGCTGCCGGAAACGATCGAGAATCGAAGAGATGAAAACCCCTCTGAGTCAGATAATTAATCTTGAAATACGCGGGCCGGACAGCGAACTTTCGGCCGCCGTCCGCCACCTTTTCCGGCCGCGGCTGCTGCCCTTCCTGCTCCTGTTGCGCCTGGGCGCCTGCCCCGGCCCCGCCTTCGGTCCGCAGCCCGCCGCCCCGGTTACCAGCGCCGCCCCCAGGAGCAGGCAGGTGGCCAAGTGTTTGTAGGTTTTCTTAATATCCATCCCGGTAATCTCCTTTGGTTATCCTCTTTAACTTATATCTATTTATCTGACGGCGCCAGGAAAGGTTTTGTTTAGGGAAAGAAGACTTCAGGTTGAAATTAATTTTTGATTAATTTGAGGTCTTCCAGGGCTTGCCGGGGTTTGTCCCAGCCGGGCAGGTAGAGCAGGGCTTTCTGGAAATATTCAGCGGCCCTTTGGTTCTGTCCCAACCTGGTGTAGATCTCGCCTGCTTCGTAACAGGCTTCGCCCATCATGCGGGGGGAAAGATCGGCAGTTAAAAGACTTCGGATAGCAGAACCCATACTGGCGGGTTTTTGCGGGTGGGGAAGCTTTTTCTCCCCTGCGGCGATGATGTCCTGGTAGATGGCGGCGGCCTCATGATAGCGTTCAAGGCCGGTTAACGCCCGCGCTTTAATCAGTTGAAAACCATATATAGAAGGGTAGATTACCTTGTCTGCAGCCATCCCTTTTTCGGCTGCTTCCAGGGCCTGCCGGTATTCCCTTACCTTAACCAGGGCGTCTGCCAGGTAGTACCAGTAAAAGCTGGACTGCGGGTGTTCCCGCACCCTTTTCCGGTAGTACTCCACCACCCTTGGGAAATAGGCGGTGTAAACGTCTTCAGCGGGGATCAAATTTTTCCCATCCCAGCGCAGTACATCTACGGCCATGGCGTCACCGGTGTCCTTGACCCAGACGGCCAGTTCCTGCCGGCCGTCTTTACCTTTTTCACCGGCCAGGTCCTCCACTTCCAGGCGGTGGTAACCTGTGCCGGCAATTTTTTTCAGATTTCCATCCTGCCAGGCCAGGATGTCCAGGCCATTGCCCGCCGAGGCGCCGATGGTCCAGCCGATAAGCAATTCATCCCGCCCGTCGCCGGTAATGTCGGCCAGTTGCAGCCGTTCCAAACTATATCCGCCTTCCTCCTGCCACAACTTTGTCCACTTACCGTTCTTTATTTCCTCCAGAACCAGGACACCTGCACTGCCCTGGCTCGTGCGGTAACCGGCAATAATTTCCGGTTGTCCGTCATGGTTTAAGTCGCCGGTTTGAATTAATTCCCGGGTGCTTTGGGCCACCTCTCCCGCCGGTTCCGGGGCTAAAAGGTGTGCACCGGCAGGTAAGAAGGTCTGCACAATCTTTAGCAGCTCGTTCTGATTACCCGCCTTTCTTCCGGCGGCAGTGCTGGCGCCTGTTCCCGGGGGCTTAATCAATGCTCCGGGCGTGGGGAACTGGGCGCAGGCGCTGAGGATTATGCTTCCCGCAATGAGCACGGACATAAGTTTTTTGCGCATGGCCACCATCCTTTTGCCGCTGTTGTAAAAAAAAGGGCCTTTTAGCGCAAGTTTATCAGATCTTTAAACCGGAGTGGTTACAAAAAGGTTACAGAACTAACCTGTTATATGCGGTTTTTCTAAAGGCAGGGAAACGTAAACCGTTGTTCCGACACCCGGAGAACTCTCTATTTTCAAGTGCCCCTCGTGCAGCTGGACAATTTCCCGGCAGAGGGCCAGGCCGATACCGCTGCCGCTTTTGGCCGCCCGGCCCTGGAAAAAACGTATGCCCACCAGGGGCAGTTCATCCGGTGGAATACCGCAGCCTTCATCGGCGACGGCAATGGTGACCTGCCCTTTCCCCGCCGTTGTTCTTACTTCCACCTTTCCGCCGGCCGGGGTAAACTTGAAGGAGTTGTCAAGCAGGTTGATCAGTACCTGCTTTAGCCTGTCCGGGTCGGCAAAAACGGTTAGCCCCGCCACCGGTTTGAGGGTTAGCTTCAGGCCGAGCCGCCGGGCCCGGGGAAGCATCTGGCTGACCACGTTTTCCAGAAGCCCGGCCAGTTCAGTTTCCTTCCTGCGCAAAGTTATGGACCCGGCCTGCAGGCGGCTGAAGTCCAGCAATTCTTCCACCATTTCCGTTAGACGGTCGGTTTCCTGATCAATTATCCTCAAACCCTGGCGCCACTCCCCGGGGGATGGGGGACCCTGCAGCAGGGTGACGACCCATCCTTTGATGGAGGTTAAAGGGGTGCGCAGTTCATGGGAGATGGAGCTGACGAATTCGTTTTTCAGACGATCGAGCCGGCCCAGCTCCGAGGCCATGTGGTTCAGGGTGTCTGCCAGGCGTCCCACCTCGTCGTTGTAGCGTTTTGGGATGCGTACATTGAGGTCCCCGCCGGCAATTCTGGCCGCGGCCCTGGTAATTACTTCCACGGGGCGCGCGATGGTGTTGGCCAGCAGTAAACCGGCCAGGGCCGCCAGCAGCACGATAGCCGTTCCGGCCAGCAGGAGCCGGAATAACAGGCCCCTGATCATCTCTTCCAGGGGCTCCAGGGAGGTCATGTAGCGGACTACCCCTACCACCGCGCCGTTGGTTTTTAGGGGTGCGGAAACTACCAGCACCGGTTCTTTTTCAAGTTTGCCCTGCCAGGCGGCTACTTCCCCGGCCACCGCCCTGCGCCAATGGTCATCCGGCATAACCAGTGGGGAAAGATCACCCAGCGAATCCGCCAGCACGGTACCCTCGGGGGTGATGACCTGCATGCGGGCGGCAGTGATCCCGGCAAACCCCTCCAGGAGGGCGGAGGCGCTCCGTTCAATTTGTTCCTGGCCCAGGTATTGTTCGTAAAAGCTGCCGGCCAGTTTAGCCTGCTGCTCTAGAATTTCGCGGATGTTGGCCAGGTAGTACTGCCTTACCCCAACCAGGAAAAGGGTTTCTACCAGACCCACCGTTAACAAGGCCAGTAAAAAATAAGTTCCCACAAGTCTGCTTCTGATGCTCTGAAACATGCTTTTCCCCACCGTTCTCCGGGTTGGTCCGTGCAGCATGCTCATGGGTGTCCCGGCAAACCGGAGGCGGACCGGGCGGCAGGGGGTCCTTAAGAGGGACAACTGCTGCCCGGGGAGTATCCTGTGCTTTGGGAATAATTCGGGCCCGCCAGTAAATAAACCTTCCGGCGATGATATTTGTAACCGTTTTGTAACTATTTTTCAATTCCGGTCGTTTACTATATTTGTTGGGGAACGTTTATGGAGGGAGAGTGAAGCTATTTGCCGGCGGAAAACATCAATCATCAGCGGGAGATCCTCGCGCATTTATATCATCCCATATTCCATACCGTTTACCTGTACACGCGGGACTTGCATATGGCCGAAGATATTACTCAGGAAACGTTTTTGAAGGCGCTGAAAAATTTAAACCAGCTCAGGGATAAAAGCCAGTTGAAAGCCTGGTTGCAGCGGATTGCCGCCAACACCGCCCGTGATTACATGCGACGAAACGCCAGAAGTTTTTGCGTTAGCGATCCGGACCTTCTTTATGTTGCCGCAGGCCAGGATTCACCGGAAAACGAGCTGCTGAGGAAGGAAAAGATCAGGGCCATATGGCAGCAGGTGGAAAAAATGCCTCAAGGAATGAGGCGGGTATTGTTGCTCCGGTATTTTTACGATCTGTCTCTGGAACAAATCGGGGCAATTATGGAGATTCCCGTAGGTACCGTCAAATCACGTCTGAACAGGGGCCGCAACAGGTTGGCCGGCGAACTTAAGTGCAAAGAAGCATAACGGTATCCTGGAGGTCATCACTCATTCAGGTGGTACCCCGTCTATTCTGCCCGCCAGCGGTATCCCACGCCCCAGACTGTTTCAATGAAACCCGGGTTGGCCCGTCCGTTTTCCAGCTTGGCCCGCAGCCGGCGGATGTACACGTCCACCGTTTTGGGGTCGCCGAAATAATTCTCGCCCCAGACGTGGTCCAGCAATTCGTCCCGGTTGAAAACCCGCCCGGGATTCCGGGCTAAAAAGAGGAGCAGGTCAAATTCGCGGTGGGTGAGCTCTAAGAGTTTACCCCCTTTTTTTACCTGCCGTGCAGCCGGAAAGATGCTCAGGTCCCCATAACAAATCTCACCGTCGGCAGCCGGGAAAACACGGCGCAGGATTGCCTTTATCCTGGCCACCAGTTCCAGGGGATTGAAGGGCTTGACCACGTAGTCGTCGGCACCCATTTCCAGGCCTTTTACCCGGTCCATATCCTGGCCGCGGGCAGTGAGCATCAGTACGGCCACCTGGGGGTATTTCTGGCGCAGGATACGGCATACCTCCAGACCGTCCATCCCCGGCAATTTCAAGTCCAGCACCACCAGGTGGGGCAACGTTTCCAGCATCAGATTGAGAGCCTCTTCTCCACTGGCTGCCTCCCGTACCTCAAAGCCGTTGCGCTCCAGGTTTATCCTGATAAAGCCCCGGATAGGTTCCTCGTCTTCCACCACCAGGATCCTGAAACCGGACACCTTTCTCGCCACCCCGTATTTTTTCTTTGTGCGGGTTTTTGGACTTCATCCCTCTATATCAGGACGAATTGACCCTGCAAAAAGTTCCCCAAAAACAAAAAAATAACCCCTGGTGGGAACCAAATGGGCCTGCCCGTCGTCATATTAAGGTAAGGAAGAAAGCATCTCAAAGTAAAGGATGATTTTATGGCCGTAAGCGATAAAGAAAGGGACTATGGACCGGCAGGTACAGGGGGCGTTGGCCTTCCGGCACCGGAAGGCGCGGAGATTACCCGCCGTTTACATGAGGTTACCCGCCGGCTGGGTGAAGTACAGGAAGCCATCGGGCGGGTGATTGTGGGGCAGCAGGAGGTGGTCCACCAGGTATTGATTGCCCTTCTGGCCGGGGGGCACGTGCTCCTGGAAGGCATACCAGGTCTGGGTAAGACGGTGCTGGTGCGGACCATCGGCCAGGTAACGGGCCTTACCTTCCGGCGCATCCAGTTCACTCCCGACCTGATGCCGGCGGACATCACCGGCACTCAGGTTTTCGATGAGCGGGGGAGCGGCGGCGCCTTTCGTTTTGTGCCCGGTCCCGTCTTCGCCAATATCGTACTGGCCGATGAAATAAACCGGGCCACCCCCAAAACCCAGAGCGCGTTACTGGAAGCCATGCAGGAACGCACGGTAACCGTGGGGGGGACGAGCTATCCCCTGCCCAATCCTTTTTTTGTACTGGCCACCCAGAACCCGCTGGAGATGGAGGGAACCTATCCCCTCCCTGAAGCCCAGCTGGACCGGTTTTTATTTAAAGTTAACGTACCCTACCCCACGGCCGAAGAGCTGGCGGTCATTGCCGCCCGGACCACCGGTGCGGTGGAGCCCCCGGTACCGGCGCTGCTTGAGCCCCACGAGCTCCTGGAGTGGCTGGGGCTGGTACGGCACGTGGTGGTGGTTGAAGACATAATGAACTACGCGGTGCGACTGGTGCTGGCAACCCAACCCGAAAACCCCCACGCCCCCGAGCGGGTGCGCCGTTTTGTCCGGTACGGTTCCAGTCCCCGGGGGTTGCAGGCCTTGATCCTGGGAGCCCGGGCCGAGGCCCTGCGGGACGGCCGCCCCCAGGTGGTTTACCGGGATGTACAGCGGGTGGCACCGGCCGCCCTGCGCCACCGCTTGATCCTGGGCTTCGAAGCGGCCGCGGAAGGAGTTACGGCCGATGACCTGGTTGTCGAGATACTGGCTACGGTGCCGGCGATATCATGACGTTATAATGGCGGAGGATTTATGAAATTCCAAAATCCTTCTCAGAACCCTGACCCGGCTTCCGGCAGGTACTTGCTAGAGCCCGGCCTGGCGGCCCGCCTGGAAGGCTACCGCCTGGTGCGTTACCGCCCCGCCGGCGGTGAACCCGGCGGGGGCCGGCGTTCCCGCCGTAAGGGGGGTGCGGTGGAATTTGCCGACTACCGCCAGTATACGCCCGGAGACGAACCCCGCCGGGTGGACTGGAAGGCCTATGCCCGGTTGGGGCGGTTATATGTTAAGGAGTTTCTTGATGAGCGGCAGGACTGCGTCCTGTTACTGGTGGATACCAGCGCCTCCATGGATTACGGCGGGGAGGCCCACAAAGGGCGCTGCGCCCTGCGGGTGGCCGCAGGGCTGGGGGTATGCACCCTGGCGGGCAATGACCGTTTGGCCGCCGCGGCCAGCGGGAGCCAAACGGCCCTCTTAGCCCCTCTGGGAGGGCGGGGGAGTATTTTTCGCCTGCTGCAGTTTCTGGAGGGATTGACTTTTGGAGGCGTTTCCGACCTGGCCGGGGACCTGCGTGCCGCTTTAGCCATGGCACCCCGTACGGGCAGCCTGTACGTCTTTTCCGACCTGCTGGATCTGGAGAAGGTGGAAAAAACCCTGCGCCTGGCCGCGGGTTACGGTTTGGAAACGACGCTCCTGCATATCATGGCTCCCCAGGAGCGGCAGCCAGTTTTGGAAGGGGAATGGGCGCTGGTAGATGCCGAGAGCGGGGCCCGGGTGGAGGTATCCGTAACCCCCGCGTTGCTCCTGGCTTACCGGCGGCGCCTGGAAAACTTTATGGAGCAACTGGACGACCTGTGCCGGCGCTGGGGAGCCCGGCGGGTGATGGTGGACAGCGGTGAGAGGCCGGCCAGCACCTTCTTCATTACCTTGCCCCGGGCGGGGGTATTGCACCCGCGATAAAATCAAACAGTAGGGAATGACTGCCCGTAGCAAGCAATGTACTAACTTTGGTTGGCGGATCGGACATGTTTATCTACTCCCTGCCGGAGCTTTTGGGTTATCCGGGATATTTTCTGCAGACGGTTGAAACCGGAGGCGATTTGTTTGAGCTTTTTTCACCCCCTTTTCCTGTGGCTCGGTCTAACTTTACCGGCTATAGTGGCCCTGTACATATTGCGGCCCCGGCGCCGGGAAATGATTGTTCCCAGCACCCTTTTCTGGCAGACAGCGCCGTCCAGTATAGAGGCCAGCCGCCCCTGGGAGCGGCTGAAACCCCGGTTGTTATTGTGGCTGCAGCTGCTGGCGGCCGCATTCCTGACCCTGGGGGCTGCAGCGCCGGTGTGGTACTGGGGTTCACCTTCCAAAAGCGTCATAGTACTTCTTGATGCCTCGGCCAGTATGAACGCTACCGATTTAGGGCAGACCCGCTTTTCCCGGGCATTGCGGGAAGTGGAGGCCCTGGCCGATAGCCTGGAGAAGGGGGCTACCATGACGGTCATTGCCTTTGACCGGCAGCCCCGGGTGGTGGTGCGCGAGGCTGCCGATTCCCGGCAGGTGCACCGGGCGCTGCAGGGGCTCAAGCCGTCCTGTTATCCGGGGGAGCTGGGGCCGGCCCTTTCCCTGGCCCGGGCACTGGGCCGCCAGCAGGACCGGCCCCGGATAGTCCTGGTGAGTGACGGCGGTCTGGCTCCGGTGGACAATGCCGGGGATCTGGAACTGGTCACCGTGGGTAAGGATGGGGCGGCCAATGTGGCCCTGGCCGGTTTGCAGTTGCGCCCGGCCGGAGAGGGCCAGGCGGCCCAGGTAACGGTTGTTAACCATGGCGGGCGGGCGGCTTCCGGCCGGGTTTACCTGAGTGCCGGCCGCCAGGAAATGCAGGCCCGGAAATGGCGCCTGGAGCCGGGAGAAAGCACCCACCTCCTGTGGCCCCATTTGCCTGCCGGGGTACCGGTGGCGGCGCGCCTGGCCGTAGATAATGCCGGGATGGATTACCTGGCCCTGGACAACCAGGCCTGGGCGGTGCCCGAAAACAAACACCGCGTGCGGGTTTTGCTGGTCAGCCGGGGAAATATCTTCCTGGAACGGGCGCTGGGTGTATTGCCGGGCGTTGAAGTATATAAATGCACTCCTCAAGAATACACATCCCTTTTGGGCGGAGCTTATAACTACGAGATTACCGTGCTGGACGGCCTTAATTCCCCCTTGCCGCCGGGGGCGGCGCTTTTCGTAAATCCCCCGGCGGGGGAGGTGGCCGGATTAAAAGTGGGTGGCAAATTTCATCCTCCGGCTCTGGCGGGAATGGAAGGAAGTGCCATCCTCCGCTATGTGGATCTTTCCCAGGTGCATATTGCCTCTGCCCGCGACCTGGAACCGGGTAGCGGTTGGGCCGCCGACGTAAAGGCGGCCGGGAAAACGGTGCTGGCCCACGGTCAGGGGCAGGGAAAACGCCTGGTGGTCTGGGGATTTGATTTGCATGATTCCGATCTCCCCCTGCGTCCGGCCTTTCCCGTTCTCCTGCATAACACGATGGCCTGGCTGGCACCTCCTGACCTGGAGTTGCCGGCACAGGTTTACCCGGGTCAGGAGGTAAAGGTGGCCGCTTTACCTCTGACCCGGGGTATAGAGGTGGAGCCGGTTTCACCGGAAGCCGTTTTTTTCCGGGGAACTTCCCTTTCCAGTGTTCCCAATGGAAACAATTTAGATGATGGCAAGCCTGGTGCTCCGGTGGTGCTTGCCCCGCCCTTCCCGCCTGCCCCCTGGATTCCCCCTGCGCCGGGCCTGTACCGCATCGTGGAAAGCTGCGGGGATGGGGATTATCCCGGCAACCAGATCAGCTGCCTGGTGGCCGTAAACGGATACCATCCCCGGGAATCGGATCTGCGCGTGCGGGACCCCCGTTCCCAGCAGGGGGAGGAGGTAACCTCCACCGCCCCGCGGCCCCGGCCCCAATCCCTGGCGGGCTTGTTGAGTGCCCTGGCCCTGGCGGCGGTGCTGGTGGAGTGGGGGGTGGCCAGCCGTGGGCATTAGTTTTACCGAGCCTTTATGGTGGCTGGCCCTGCCGGTGATCCTTGCCGCCGCCTGGTACCTGCGCCTGCCCTGGCTGCAGATGGCCCGGCTGGCCGGTCGGGGGCCCTGGCGGCGGGAAATTTCCCGGGTCGCTTTTCGTTTTGCCATTCTCATCCTCCTTGTGACCGTGCTGGCGGGGCCGCACCTGATTATGCCGGTGCAGCGGCAGGCGGTTGTTCTGGCCCTGGACGCTTCGGCCAGCGTGGGGCCGGCCAGAAGTCGGGGAGAACAGTGGATCCGGGAGGCGCTGAAGGCCAAGCCGGCCGCCGCCCTGGCCGGCGTGGTTGCCTTCGGCCAGCGGGCAGTGGTGGAAGAACCTCCGGGGCTCCGGCCGGTGTTTCACCAACTGGGAACCGATCCCGGTATGGCGGGCAGCCGGGTGGGGGAAGCCCTGCGCCTGGCGGGGGCCCTTTTCCCCGGGGATGCCCGGCGGCGGGTGGTATTGTTGTCCGACGGGCGGGATACCGGGGGTGACGCCGTGGCGGCGGCCCGGCAACTACGGGAAGAAGGGGTGCGGGTGGATGTGGTGCCCCTGGGAGGCCCCGCCGGTCCGGACGTGCGTGTGGAAGCTTTAAAAGTCCCTCCCCTGGCCCGGGTGGGCGAAAGGACTACCCTGGAAGTGGTGGTTACTGCCACCAGGGACACCCGGGCCACCCTTTATATAGACCGGGACGGGATGGTGGTGGCCTCCCGGGAGGTACAGCTGCGGGCGGGGGAAAACCGCATCAGCATCTCCGTTGATGCGGGCAGTGCCGGCCTGCACAGCTACCAGGCCCGCCTGGTGGCCGCCGATACCGCCCGGGATGTTTTTACGGCCAATAACCGGGCCGGCGGCGTGCAGCGGGTAAGCGGGCCGCCCCACGTCCTGGTGGTGAGCCCCGATATAAAAGAAGCTGTTCCTCTGGTCCGCTCGCTGCGCAGCGCCGGAAAAGTAGAGGTCACGGTGGTAACCCCGGAAGGTGTGCCCGGGGGGTTGGCCGCCTGGGCCCGTTACCAGGCGGTGTTTCTGGTTAACGTGCCTGCTTTCAGTCTGGGAGAAAAAACCATGCAGGAGATTGAAACCTACGTGCGGGACGGGGGTGGCGGCCTGGTTATGGTGGGCGGACCCGACTCCTATGGTCCCGGCGGTTACGCCGGCACCCCGGTGGAACGGGCGCTGCCCGTGGAAATGCGCATTTCCGGCCGGGGTGAAATGCCGTCCCTGGGTTTGATGCTGGTTATTGATAAATCGGGAAGCATGAGCGGGGAAGCCGGTGGGGCGGATAAAATGAGCCTGGCCAAGGAGGCGGCTGCGCGCAGCATTTCCATTCTGACCAAAAAGGACCGGGTGGGGGTGATTGCCTTTGACAGCCAGCCCTGGCTGGTAGTTCCCCTGACGCCGGTGGATGACAGTGAGCGGCTGCGCCAGGAAATCGGGAGCATTTATGCCGGTGGAGGCACGGAAATTTTTCCGGCTCTGGCCAGCGCTTACGAGATTTTAAAGGATGCCCCAACCCGGCTCAAGCACATCATCCTGTTGACCGATGGTATCTCGGCCAGCGGGGGGTCTTATCAGGAACTGGCAAGGGCGATGCGGGAAAAGGGCATCACCCTCACCTGTGTGGCCGTGGGCCCCGGGGCAGATGCGGGGATGTTAAAGGCCCTGGCGGAACTGGGCCGGGGGCGTTTTTACGCCACTGCCGATGCCGGAACCATTCCGGCCATATTTACCAAGGAAACGGTTATGGCTACCCGCAGTTTTGCCGTGAACGAACGTTTCTTTCCCCGGGCTGCCGCAACCAGTCCCCTGCTCCAGGGTTTGGAAAAAGTGCCCGTCCTGGAAGGTTACATTACCGTTACGGCCAAAGACCGGGCGGAAACAGTGCTCGTCTCCCACCGGGGAGATCCGGTGCTGGTGTCCTGGCAGTACGGGTTGGGGCGGGCTGTGGCCTGGACTCCCGATATAGCCGGCCGCTGGAGCGCCGCGTGGGCGGAAAGCCAGGTTTTTCCCAGGTTGTGGGGGAATGTCCTGTCGTGGATCCTGCCGGCGGTGGATACCAGTCCGGTGCAGGTGCAGGCGGAAGCGGTCGGCGGAACGGAAGCAGCGGCAGCTATACAAGGCGAAGAGCCTGCGGCAGTTGCCGGGAGTGCCCCGCAGGCCGGTGCCCCGGGTGATTCTGTCGTCCGCGTTAACGTGGATGATCCCGGGCACTGGCAAATGGTGCGCCAATTTACGGCCATATTGACCGGGCCTGATGGGGAGACCAGAACCTTCGATTTACATCCTGCCGGTCCCGGAAGGTATACCGGGCAAACAACGGTTGCCGGTCCCGGTGCGTACCTGGTGAGTGTTACTGCCGCAAATGGCGGCAGCCCTGCGCTGGTAGCTCAAACGGGCCTGGTGGTATCCTATCCGGCCGAATACCGGGAAACGGGGGTGGATTTGGGCCGGCTGGAGGAAATTGCCCGGGCCGGCGGCGGAAGGGTGCTGGCCTCCCCGGTCGAGGCCTTTGCCCCCGATCTACCCCCGGTACGGGCCGGCCGGGATCTCTCCTCCCCGCTGCTGGCCCTGGCTGCCGTGCTCTGGTTGCTGGACGTGGCCGGCCGCCGTCTGGTCATCGGTGCCGAGGAACGGGCGGCCTTGCGCCGGGCCTGGTCAACGGCATGGCAGCGGCTGACCCGGCGTGGCGGGGACGCCACGGAACCTGCTCCCGCCTGGACCGGCCGCACCCTGGCTACCGTAGAAAAGCTTGGTTTCCGGTCCGGCAGGCGGGGGAATAACGCGGTTACCGGTAGTCAAACAGACGGTGGCGGAAAGGCAGGAAGTGAAGCGGCAGAAACACACCCGGTGGCGGGCAGGGCAGGCGGTGGGGAGGAAACCGGTTCGCTTCAAGAACAAAGAGCCGGCCGGGGTGCCGGACCTGTCCAACCAGATTCACCACAAGACACCGCCGCCAGGCTCCTGGCCGCCAAACGCCGGAGAAAAAGTTAGGCTGGGTGAGAAATACATGGGCTATTTCAGCTCCGCCAACCCCTGCGCCAGGGTCCTGGGTTTAAACCCGAAATGTTTTTCTACTGCATCCAGGTCGGTCACATTATCCAGCTCCATTTGCTTTAATTCCACGGAAGTTACCGGCGGATCGGACAGCAGGCGCTCCATCACCGGGACCACGAGGCGCATCAGGGTCAGGGGGACGGGCAGTTTGACCCGCCGCCGGCCCCGGCTGGCCAGCCAGATCTCCAGCATCTGGCCGTAGGTCAGGTGCTCCGGCCCCCCGATTTCGTAGGTTTGTCCTATAGACGCCGGGTTGTTTAGAGCAAGGACGACGCAGCAGGCCAGGTCTTCGGCAGCCAGGGGTTGAAAGCGGGAGGATGCGGCGGGGACCGGAGCAAAGGGGGGAGGGCTCATCCTTAAGGACTGGTCCATGCGGTCAAAAAAGCCGAAACCCCTGCCGTAGAGCACTGAAGGACGAAAGATGGTCCAGGCCAGGCTGCTCCGGCGCACGGCTTCTTCACCCAGCCACTTGGAATAGGCGTAGCGGTAGGCCGGGTCCGGGCGCACACCCAGGGCACTCATATGGACGAAACGCCGGCAGCCGGCCCTTTCGGCGGCGGCAACCATGTTGCGCGTGCCCCGGACATTGACGCTCTCAAAAGTAACCGGTCCCTTTTCCCGGATTACCGCCACCAGATGGACCACTGCCTCAGCGCCGCGGCAGGCATCATCCAGGGAAGCCGGGCCGGTAACGTCTCCAGTGTAAAACTCGGGCTCGTTACCCAGCAGGGAGCGGGCCTTTTCCCTGTCCCTCACCAGGCAACGCACCCGGTGACCTGCCTGCAACAGTGCCGGAACAATGTGCCGGCCCACCAGCCCTGTAGCTCCGGTAACCAGAATCATATGCTGCACCTCCATAATCATCCGTTTTCCGGCAATTCCAGCCCGCGTTCCGGGTCATATGCAAGGTGACAAAGGATGATCTTATCCCGGGGGCTGTCCAGGGTAGAAAATAATTGGGGATGGCGGGAGTACCATTCTGCGGGTACCTTCACTTTTCGCTCCCCTATGGCAGCCGGTATGGCAAGAAGTTCCTCCTGCCACAATTCAGCCGGGATTACGTCTATTAACCGCTTCCCGGGCTGCCACAGGTTTACCAGGGGAGATGCGGCGTAGCGCACCTCCCGGGGTGAATAGCCGAACAGCGTACAGGCGCGGAATATTTCCTCCAGATTGGTGGGAATGTGTTTATTCCGCGAATATTCCTCTTCCAGGATGGCTTCCAGGTAGCCCGGAGTGACGGAAAGGGGTTGAGTGAGAGCCGGGTTAAAGCTATGGCTTTCTGGTTCATTTCTGCTGGAGGAAGAGTGAAGCACCAGTACCCCCGGCCCACGGCAGCCGTTGTTCTTGTCCTCAAGACATTGCGGGCCAGTGTCCGTGCGCCAGAGGGGATAACTGTGCCGTAACAGAATGGTGGGTCCGGCACTCCCCGTATGCACGACATCGCATTCGGGAGGTCCCGCTGGATCGATGTCCCCACCAATTATTAACAGCCAGGGGCCGGGTTTTTCCCCCAGTGACAGCATTTCTCTTTCCAGCCTGTCCCGGTCCCCGTGGATGAACAGGGAGTGATAAAGAAAAACCGGGCATCCGGGCAGAGCCGGTTTGAGTTCGCGGGTGATTTGCCTTGCCTCCCGGGCGGACGGGGTGTAGACCACCTGCCTGAGACCCAGACGGTAGTATTCCCGGATCAGATCCGGCTGCCTGCCCTGGCAGCGGATCAACTCAAAGAGAGGCTTGTTGTGCCCGGCAACGTGATCTTCCACCACATAACCCGCATCCGCCAGGTATTTTTTTAATGCCGGAGCCAGTGCCGTTTCTAGAATTATATGGGGGATCTCCATTTTCCGCAGCAGGGCCAGGGCGTCCAGGGTATAATGAAAGGCCGGGCTCGACGGTTCCGGAAGCCCGTCTATGATCACCACCGCCTGCATCAGGTTGCCCAGGATGTAATCGGCCTGGCGCAGACCGTGGACCAGGGAGAAAACCAGATGGTCCATGGTGGCTACCGTTACCGGGCAGGCAAAAATGCTTTCCCTGGAATTAGTGGCCGTACCGTTGGGGCGGCCGTAATTGTTTTGCGGCAACCCCCAGAGGTAAGGGTCATTCCCGTAGTAGCTCGCAGCATGCACCAGGGCTACCTGTTCCGCACCCCAGAAACGGGTTACCTGGTGGCGGGTAAAGCCGGAGGCGATTTGTCCGGGGCAGATCCATACCAGTTTTTTCCGGCATCTTTCCCGGCCCAGGGACACGGCCCGGGCCAGGGCCAGCGTCATCCTTCCGGAGCCGGGGGGTGCCAGGAGCAGCAAAAAAGCGCCACCGGCCGCCGTACCGGTTGCTTTAACCGTCGCAGCGGCAAAAGGCGGCCGGTTAAGGGCCGGGCGGTCGAAGGCTGACTCAAGGTGATAAGGTCCTGAACTCCTGTCCTGTGCATTAACCACGTTCCTTAATAGCGATCCGCAAACCGTTCCGCCGGTCAGGGCGGCCTGGTGGAAAGCCCGGCTGGCCTGGCTGTCACAATACTTTAAAAGGGTAATGGCAAAACAATACAGGGCTTTGGTTCGCGCGGCATTGCCCCACAGGCTTACTCCTTGCTGAAGCCGGGCTACTTCCCCCTGCAGCCTTTCTCTCAAGCCGGTTTCGGCGATGTAAGCAGGAGGACGGAAAACCGGCCGGGCGGAAAGGGGAAAGATATCCTTAAAGTAACGGGCATGCAGGTCCTGGCAGCTTTGCAGGTAATCTTTTATCTGCTCAGTCAGGTAGTTTACCCGGGGAAGCAGTTCAAAGCTGTAATAAAGGTGGTCGAAAGGCTGGGTGTGGTGGGTAAGTACCAGTATCCTTACCAGGAGATTGTACTCCGGCGGCAGATCCGTTTCCACCAGGGGCAGGCTGAAAAAGGTATGGGAAAGCTCCCGGCTCAGTTCTTCTTTAACCAGCCGTTCTTGAAATTCCCGGGTGGCCTTGCCGATATCGTGTAAAAACAGGGCGAAAAAAAGGATCTGGCAATAATGTGTAAAAGGCAGGTTCTGCTCGTCAACCAACCTCTGCACTGCCGGGCGGTGTTCCCGCAGGTAGCGGGACAAAACAATCAGGGCATCTTCCGTGTGGCCTGCGAGGGTTTGATATACATCCACGCCCGCGCGCTTTTTGGCCAGGAGGGATACAGGCATGGTCGAACACCTTAAGATCAAAATTTTTATTACATATTACTCCAGGGGATAAATGAAAACAAGGGGAATTGCAGTCCAGGAAGGAATTGAGTAGCGAAAAACCGAAAAACTACATAATCAAAAAGGGAGAATTTCTGCTACTGAAGTATCCCCATTTTTCACCTGTTCTGGCTTGCGAGGCTCACCGGAGAGAGCATGCAAACGGCAGGCAGATGCTTCAGGCAGGCCAGTTGAAAAGTGGGGATAAGGTAAGATTCTACTGAAGGGGAGGAGTCAAGGCCTTGGAGCGGATCTGGGCACCGTGGCGAACGGTATACATCGGCAAGCATAAAGAAGAAGGTTGTATCTTTTGTGAGAAGTTACATTCTACGGAAGATGAGGCCAATTACGTGCTCCTGCGGGGGCAGGAGACCTTTGTTTTGCTCAATCTCTATCCCTATACCAACGGTCACCTGCTGATTGCTCCCAGCAGGCACGTGGGGGAATTGACGGAACTTACGGAAGGTGAATTGCTGGAGCTGGGCAAAATGACCCAGCGGGTGGTTTCCCTTTTGAGGGCGGCCTTTAACCCCGACGGCTTCAACATTGGGGTCAACCTGGGCACGATTGCCGGCGCCGGGGTGCCGGGCCACTTTCATATTCACGTGGTGCCCCGCTGGGCCGGAGACACCAACTTCATGCCCGTCCTGGGGGATGTGCGGGTTATTTCCGAAGCCCTGGACACGACCTACCGCAAGCTCAAAGAAGCTCTGGCCGGGAAAAAGGCCTAAACGCATAAAACGGTCGGAAACGACGGTGCGCTGGTCCCGGGGAGGCTCAGGTGCAGCACTGCAGTGAGGGGGAACCAGCGCACACTCTTTTTCGATTAGCACTCCATTCCCGGATAGGGACGGAGCACTCTCTCGTCGATGTCGCTTAATGAGGCACATCCGGTGAGAATCATGGCCTGTTTCAGCTCGCCGGTGAGCTTCTCCAGGACAAACTTTACCCCTTCGGCGCCGCCGCCAAAGGCTCCGATCACCAGGGGCCGGCCCACCAGCACCGCGTCAGCCCCCAGGGCCAGCAGTTTCAACACGTCAGCTCCCGAGCGAACGCCGCCGTCGGCCAGAATGGTCACCCGGCCTTTTACGGCCCGGGCAATGGCCGGCAATACCTCGGCCGCCCCGGGAGTATGGTCCAGAATGCGCCCGCCGTGGTTGGAGACCACAATGGCCGCCGCTCCCGCACCGGCCGCCAGTTCAGCTTCATCCACGGTCATAATACCCTTGACGATAAAGGGCAGGCGGGTGGCATTGACCAACTCCTTGAGTTCGTCAGCTGTCTTGGGTCCCACGGGTTGTCCGAACAGGGCCATGGTCACCAGACCCGCGCCGTCCACGTCCACGCCCACTGCCGGGGCACCGGCTTCTTCCGCCCGGCGTATGCGCTCAATGACGGCCTGTTGCTCCCGGGGCTTAATCACCGGGATACCGTGCCCCCCTTCTGTAGCAATGGCTTCCAGGCCGGAGTTGTAATATTCCGGGTCGCCGCCGTCTCCCGACATGCCCAGGGTGCCGGCCTGGCGGGCCCCGGCCATGATCATGCCGATGAACTCCCGCTCGGTGAGGGCACCCCCCATGTTATAGGTAACTCCGGTCATGGGTGCGGCAAGAATGGGGGTGGTCAGTTCTTTGCCAAAAAGGGTCAGGCTGGTATCCGGATTTTTGGCCCCGTGAAGCGTGCGCAGATTTAAGCGGTAACGGGCCAGGGCTTCTATGTTCGCCTTAAAGGATGCTCCCGTACCGGTTCCGCCCATGCCCGGGACTTCCCCGGCACAGGCCCGGCCATCACAGCTCGGGCAAACCCGGCAATACCCTTTCAGTTTTTCCCGGGCCGCCTCCCGCAGCTCTTTCCAGTTCATAACAGCAATACCTCCTCTCTTCTAGTGATCAGACCATATTATAAACTTCACCTTTCTTTTGCGTTTTCCTGCTTTTTTAAAAATGCGGGGCCCAGGCGACCAGGGGCAACTCAAAGATGTGGGCAAAATCGCCGTTTGCAGGGCGGACCCTGACGGTGTAGCCCACGGTGCCCTGGGGCAGGATGAGATTGCCCCTGTAAAGGTATGTCCCTTCGGGTGTTTGTCCCGTCATGGTCATGGCTGTTTTATTTATGTTACATAACTGCCCGTTGGCATTTATTAAACAAAAAGCGCCGGGCATGTGCTCAAAGCTGTCGAAACATTTTTCGTCCAGCCTGCCGTAGACTATCTCCACGGTAACGTCTTCCGGTGAAAGGGAGCCCAGCTGCACCACGGCTTCGATGGGCAGCGGTTCCCCTACCCCCATGGTCTGAGTGTCCCCGGCCTTCACGGATGTAATGGCCACCTGGGGCCAGTTTTCCTTGAGCCTTTCTTTAAAGGCGGCTAAATGCCGTGCGGGTTCGTAGTTATTGCGGCTGAGGTGCAGGTTCCGCTCGATGGCCGGCACATAAAACTGCTGGCAGTATTCTTTAACCATCCGTTCTGTGTTAAAAAAGGGCGGGATGGTTTGCAGGGATCGTTTCATCAGCTCGATCCAGGCCCGGGGTATTCCCTTTTGATCCCGGTCATAATACATGGGAATAATGGTTTCCTCCAGCAGGGCAAAGAGGGAGTAGGCATCATCCCGGTCCTGGGTTTCTTCATCGTGGTATTCCCTGGTTTCTCCCACGGCAAAGCCGTTTTCCCCGTCGTAGGCCTCGGGCCACCAGCCGTCAAGGATGCTGCAATGAATTACCCCGTTTACGGCGGCCTTTTGGCCGCTGGTGCCGCTGGCCTCCAGGGGGCGGCGGGGAGTGTTCAGCCACACATCCACTCCCTGCAGCAGGGACCGGGCCAGGGCGATGTCGTAGTCTTCCAGAAGGACCACCCGTCCTTTAAAGGGTTCCTGGTTGGTCAGTTCGTAAATTTGTTTGATCAGCTCCTGCCCCAGGCGATCTGCGGGATGAGCCTTCCCGGCAAAGATGATCTGGATCGGGCGCACCGGATCGCTTACCAGCCGGGCCAGGCGCTCCTTGTCCCGCAGGAGCAGGTTGGCCCTTTTATAGGTGGCAAAGCGGCGGGCAAAGCCAATGGTCAGTATTCTGGGGTCCAGGTATTGCTCCACTTCCCGGATACGCAGCGCCGGTTCCTGGTTGCGCAGGCGCTGACCGCGCAGGTTGTCCCGGGCGATGCGGATCATTTTTTCTTTTAACCGGCAGTGTACCTCCCACAGTTCTTCAGCCGGGATGGCCGAAACTTGTTCCCAGGCTTGCTGGTTGCAGCAGTTCTGCCGCCAGTCGGCTTCCAGGTAACGGTCGAACAGTTCCTGCAATTCCGGGGCGAGCCAGCTACCGATATGCACCCCGTTGGTGATGGAGGAAATGGGGATTTCCTCCATGGGTATGCCGGGATAGAAGCGGCGGAACATTTGCCTGGTTACCTGGCCGTGCAGCTTGCTTACCCCGTTGCAGTAGCTGGAAAGACGCAGGGCCAAAAGGGTCATGTTGAACACCTTTTGCTCATCATCCCACCCCAGGGCCAGAAAGTCTTCCCGCTCCATATTCAACTGATGATATAAATGATTAAAATACTTATCGATCATTTCTGCGCTGAAAACATCGTGTCCGGCCGGAACGGGGGTGTGGGTGGTAAACAGGGTGCCCGCACGCACTGCCTCCACGGCGGCATTTACCGGTACTCCGGCCTGAACCAGCTCCCGGATCCTTTCAATAAGCAGGAAGGCGGCGTGGCCTTCGTTGATATGCCAGGCCAGGGGGTGAATGTTCAGGGCGCGCAGTACCCGCACGCCGCCAATACCCAGCAGGATTTCCTGGCAAATACGTGTTTCCCGGTCGCCACCGTAGAGCTGGCCGGTTAAAGCCCTGTCGGCCATGTTATTACGGGTCACATCGGCGTCCAGGAGATAAACGTGTACCCGGCCCACCCGCATCTGCCATATTTTCAGGTATACGGTCCGGCCGGGGAGTTCCACGGGAACATACAGCGTGCTGCCGTCGGGATGGGTTACGGGGGTGATGGGCATCTGGTAAAAATTTAAGTAGGGATAATGGGCTTCCTGCCAGCCCTCCCGGTTAATGCGCTGGGTGAAGTAACCATTTTTGTATAACAAGCCCACACCTACAAAGGGCAGGCCCAGGTCGCTGGCCGACTTGCAGTGATCCCCGGCCAGCAATCCCAGCCCGCCGGAATAGGTGGGGTGGGATTCATGGACGCCAAACTCGGCGGAGAAGTAGGCAATAACGTGGTTATTATGCTCGGGGTATTGTCGGTTAAACCAAGTTTGAGCAGTCATGTACTGGTTCAGGTCTTCCATTACCTGGTTGTAGAGCAAAAGGAAAGACTCGCTTTTCGCTACCCTTTCCAGCTGATCCTGGCTGACGTTGAGCAGGAAACAGACGGGGTTGTGTTTTACTTCCTCCCACAGGGAACTGTTGATACGCCGGAAAAGTTCCTGGGCCTGGGGGTTCCAGCTGAACCAAAGGTTCCGGGCCAGCTCACCCAGGCGGGAGATTTTTTCCGGCAGTTTCGGTGCTACAGTAACAGTACGAATGAAGTACATACTCCGTTACCCTCCTTAATTTGTGGGACCAACCTGTTACGTTTTTCGGCCCCGGTGAGGTATTGGGTGAGGTATTAGGTATTCTATTTTCGTGTACAGGTACGATATTCCTCATGAGCGTTGTATTTCCTTTCCTTTAAGCAAAATTTAATTAAAACGGCCTGTTGTGCCTTGGGCAGGATTTTAACGATGCTATAGCTAATATAAGGATGGGAATTACATGCCAAGGAGTTGCTGCTATGTTATACCAGAGTACCAGGGGAAATAGCCAGCCGGTGAGTGCCGCCGGAGCCATCAAGCTGGGCATTGCTCCCGACGGGGGGCTGTTTGTGCCCGACCGCCCGGTCTTTGTGACCGCCGGCGAGCTGGCCTTGATGGCCGGAATGACTTACCAGGAACGGGCGGCAAGCATACTGCAATTGTTTCTGACTGACTTCACCTCCGGTGAAATCAGGGAATGCGTACAGGGAGCTTACGACCGGGAAAAGTTTGACGTGCCGGAAGTTGCCCCGCTGCAAAAACTGGATGAACACCTGTACGTGCTCGAGCTGTGGCACGGCCCCACCTGCGCCTTCAAGGATATGGCCCTGCAAATACTGCCCCGGCTTTTGCCCCGGGCGGTAAAAAAGACGGGTGAAGATAGGGAAATTGCCATCCTGGTGGCCACCTCCGGCGATACGGGTAAGGCCGCCCTGGAAGGTTTCCGGGATGTGCCCGGTACCCGTATCATTGTCTTTTTTCCGGCACGGGGGGTCAGTGAAGTACAGCGCCTGCAGATGATCACCCAGGAGGGCCGCAATGTCCACGTGGTGGCGGTGGAGGGCAACTTTGATCAGACCCAGAGCGGGGTGAAGGCAATTTTTACCGACCCCGCGGTAAATGCGGCCATTGACCGCCGGGGCTACCGCTTTTCTTCAGCCAATTCCATTAACTGGGGGCGACTGGTGCCCCAAATTGTTTATTATTTTTCAGCCTATGCGGATTTGCTGGCCAGAGGGGAGATCGCTTCCGGCGAAACCGTGAACTTCGTGGTGCCTACAGGTAACTTCGGCAATATCCTGGCCGCCTTTTATGCCCGGCGGATGGGACTGCCGGTCAAACGGCTTATCTGTGCGGCCAACCGCAACAATGTGTTGACGGACTTTATCCGCACGGGCACCTACGACCGCACCAGGGAATTTTATCGCACCATCTCCCCTTCCATGGATATTCTCATTTCCAGCAACCTGGAGCGTCTCCTTTATGAAGTTACCGGTGGCGATGCCGCGCGGGTGCGGGAGTGGATGGGGGCGCTGCAAACTGCAGGGCGCTACCAGGTGGACGGTGAAACGCTGGAAAAGATCCAGGCCGTTTTCTGGTCCGATTTTGCCGGTGACCCGGCCACCATGGAGACCATCCGCAATACTTACCGGCAGTATGGTTACCTGATGGACACCCATACCGCCGTGGGCAAGTATGTTTATGACCGCTACGTCGAGGCTACCGGGGATACCGGTAAAACGGTGATTGCCTCCACGGCCAGTCCCTTTAAGTTCAATCAAAGCGTGGCCACGGCCATCCTGGGGGAAGAGGCGGTACGGGGAAAAGGGGAATTCGAGCTGCTCGAGATCCTGTCCCGGGCCACCGGGCTGCCCATACCCAAAGGGTTAAAGAACCTGGATAAAAAACCGGTGCGCCATACTTTGACCGTGGCACCGGAGGAAATGAAACGGGTGGTGCAGGAACTTTTAACCTAACGCAACGCGAATATTCAGTGAACCCTGTTGGTTGCAGCCCAGCACTCATTAAAACGTGACTCCGCTCTTGGTGTTTCAAGTTTAATTGATACATCCGGTTTTAGGAAGACCTGGTATCCCAGTGGGTGCTGGGACTCCGCTCACCCAGCATAGTTGCATTGAATGGCCACTGATGTCAGTAACTCAGGGGGGGAACCTGGCATGCCCGTAATAGACCTGGCCCGGCTGCTCGTCAACCTGTCCCTGGCCCTGGATTTCTCCCGCCGGGGTTTAATGCGCCATCACCAGCGGGTGGCCCTGGTTGCCCTGCGCATTGGTGAAGCCGCGGGGATATCTTTTGAGGAGCGTTTAGATCTTTTTAAAGCGGCAATTATCCACGATGCCGGAGCGGTTACCTGGCCCGAAAAGGATGCCCTGGAGGCCTTCGATATCCAGGATCCCTGGGAACACTGCCGGCGGGGCCATCAATTTGTTTCCGATGTGGATATTTTAGCGCCTGCCGCCGAAATCATTCTCTCCCACCACGATCGCTGGCGGGGAGACAACCCTTCCGGGAAGGCGGGGGCCGGCATCCCCCTGGCGGCCCGGATTATTCACCTGGCCGACCGCCTGGATGTTTTGTTGACCGACCGGGAATACATCCTGGATCAAAGAGAGCCCATTATCAAGCAGATTCAATTGCTTTCGGGAAGGGTTTTTGACCCCGACCTGGTGGAGATTTTCATGCGCCTGGCCAGGGCGGAAAGCTTCTGGTTGGATATTACGGCCCCCTGTCTGACCGAGAATTTACTGGGCCTGGTGGGAAGACAGATTTTCATTGTCGATCTAACTCAGCTGATGCCCGTGGCCCGGCTTTTTGCCCGGGTAATTGACGCTAAAAGCCCCTTTACCCACCGCCATTCCCGGGGAGTGGCCGCGGTGGCCCGTCACCTGGCCCGGCACATGGGGATGGGTGAGGGGGAGTGCCTGCTGATGGAAATGGCGGGTCTGCTGCATGACCTGGGTAAGCTCACGGTACCCGAGGAAATCCTGGAAAAGCCCGGGCGTTTAACCGAAAAAGAGTTTAACCGGATCAAGCAGCATACTTACTATACATACTGGCTGCTTAAACCTTTCGACGACCAGCTTTCCGTAGCCCGGTGGGCAGCCTACCATCACGAAAAACTGAACGGCCAGGGTTATCCTTTCCGGCTGGCAGGTTCCCAGCTATGCTTGGGGTCGCGGATTATGGCGGTAAGTGATATGTTTACGGCCTTAAAAGAGGACCGGCCTTACCGGCCCGGCCTTTCCTGGGCCGAGATAGAACGCATTATCGGCAACCAGGTGCAGGAGGGAGCGCTGGACGGCTGGGTGGCGGGGGCTTTATTTGACAGCCGGCGGGATCTGGAAGAAATGTGGGGTGAGATAACTATAGCCGGGGACCGCTGTGAACTGGATTAAAAGGAAATTAGGTTAAAATTTTCACTCTGAATTCAGGAAGCCGGTACCCGGTGGCAAATTTTTTTTAACAAGGAAGGTGGCAAAAAATGTCTTACCCTCCCTTAACGGAACTGGCGGTCAGGCTGGAACGTTTTCAAGAGGTTTTGCGCGTCCAGGGCATGGACGGCGCCCTGCTCCTGCAGGGGGCGGATCTGGTTTATTTTTGCGGCACAACCCAGAGTGCCCACCTGTACGTCCCGGCCCGGGGGCGTGCCCTTTTCATGATCCGCCGGAGCAGGCAGCGCATTGATCCCGCCCTGGTGCCGGCGGAAGTGGTACCCCTGCGCAGGCCGGAAGAAATCCCCGGGCTTCTGGCCGCCCGTGGCCTGGCGGTACCTGAGGTGCTGGGCATGGAACTGGATGTGCTGCCGGTCAACCTGTTTCGCCGCTACGAAAAAATTTTTCCCGGCCAAATTGTGGACTGTTCGCTTCAGATCAGGAAATTGCGGGCTGTAAAATCGGCGTACGAGATCGGTCTTTTAAAAGAATCAGCTGCCATGATGGATGGCGTCTTCGCCCGGATTCCGGAAATGCTCCGGGAGGGAATATGCGAGCTTGAGCTGGCCGCCCGGGTGGAGGCGGCGGCCCGCTGTGCCGGCCATATGGGGCTGATCCGGGTGCGGGGGTTCAACCAGGAGTTCTTCTGGGGCTGCCTCCTGGCCGGACCCAGCGGGGGGGTGCCCAGTTACTTTGACAGCCCCCTGGGCGGACCCGGTTTTACGCCGGCCTTTCCTTTTGGCGTGGGCAAACACCTCATTGCTCCCGGCGACCCGGTGATGGTTGACTATGTAGGGGTGATCAACGGCTACCAGGTGGATATGACCCGGGTTTTTGCCCTCGGGTACCTGCCCGAAGACCTGCTTGAAGCCCATGAGACGGCGGTAAGCATTCAGAACGCCCTGGTGGCGGCGGCCCGGCCGGGAGTAACCGGCGGGGAACTGTACGAGCTGGCCCTGGAGATGGCCACCGGGGCCGGTCTGGCGGAACACTTTATGGGCTGCGGCGACCGGGTGCATTTTGTGGGGCACGGCATCGGCCTGGAATTGAACGAGCTGCCCGTGCTGGCCCGGGGGGTGAAGGAAAAGCTGCAGGCCGGCATGGTGGTGGCCATAGAGCCGAAATTTATTTTCCCGGGCCGGGGGGCGGTAGGCATTGAAAATACCTTTGTGGTCGGGGAGCAGGGGTTGGAGAGGTTAACTACATTCCCGGATGAAGTGGTAATTGTTTAGTGTTAATAGCAGCACCTGAGCGGATCTGGTTAGGAGTGGTCCGGGTCAAAGAAGGATTTTGAAACTGTGAAGAGAATATTATAAATAATTTTTATTTATCGCTTTAAAAATTTAATATTATAAAATCTTATTATTTACCGGAGGTTCCTTATGTCGGGCTCAGTATTAAAAATAGTAATTGCCGATGATGACGAGCCCATCTGCAACCTGTTATGCGATATACTGAGCACATTCGAGGGTGTCGCTGTCGCCGGCAAAGCCAGCAATGGCAGGAATCTCCTGAAACTGGTAAAGGATACCGGGCCGGACGCCGTTTTTCTCGACATCCAGATGCCCGGGCTGGACGGCCTTTCGGCTGTTCACCAACTGCAAGGGCAGCACCCCGGCGTCTTTATCGTTTTCATCACCGCCTACCCCCAGTATGCCGCCGAAGCATTCAACCTGGACGCCGTGGATTACCTGATCAAGCCACTTAACCGGGAACGAATAGGGCGAACACTGGACAAGTTAAAGCGCTTCAAAGAGATGCGAACCGCCGGGGGTAAAGATCACCGGCCGTACCCCGGGCCGGGCGGCAGCTCAAAAAGCGGGCCTGATTGCCGTACAAAACTTACCATCAAAAGCGGGCACGGGATTATCATCATAAACACGGACAGCATTTTTTTCGTAGAAAAAGTGGGCAAAAAGTGCGTCATCCACACGGACTCCGGACTCTACGAAACATCGGAGGGGCTTTCCCTACTCGAGCGAAGGCTTGACCCCGCCCGGTTCTTTCGCTGCCACAAAAGTTTCATCATCAACATCGACCGCGTGGAAAAGGTTTTACCCTATGCGGACCGCGCCTATGAAGTGACTTTCCGTAACTACCCCGCCAGGGTAACCATGCGCCGGGAGAAGTTTGAGGCCTTTTGCCTCATGATTCAGAAGTGAAGAAAAGCAAATACTCCGTCGTTCTGCTGGCTTTTTTCCAGTTGGTCCTGCTGGTTTTCGTATTGGCGCAGTACCTTCTCCAGCATCCGGTCCAACCTGCTGAAACATCCAAGCACCTGGTCATCCTCGGCTCCTTTGCCGGCAGCATAGTCCTCAACGTTTTCATCGTCGCCAGGATGGTCAAGGTTTACGAAAAAGAGGCCCTCCTTTCCGCTCGGGAAGCCATGTCCCAAAGCTTCGTCAGCCTCGCCGGCTCCATCAAGGTCCAAAACCAGGATTTTAATCTTTACATCGAGGAAATTTCCAGCTTAATCCATCAAGAACGGTGGGAAGACCTGTCAAGCTACCTCGAAAATATTTGTGCTAAAATAACCTTTTTAAACAACGTCCTCAAGGTGGACAACGCCATCATCGGCGCCCTGTTGAAGGCAAAGGTCTCCGAGGCGGATGTGAAGCGCATCAGGCTGGATATCGACATTTCCGCCTCCCTGGCCGGCCTGGATGCAAGGGCCGTGGATCTGGCCCGGATCATCGGCAACCTGGTGGACAACGCCTTTGACGCGGTCCTTCCTCTGGAGGAGTCCGAAAGAATTGTCTCGGTGAAAATACACCGGTCCGGGCCACTTTTGGAAGTGGAGGTAAGCAACCGGGGGCCGGCCATCGACCCGGGGACGCTGGAAAAAATTTTCGAGCCCGGTTACACCACCAAGAGAGAAGGGCACAGCGGCCTGGGCCTGCACATAGTCAAAACCCTGGCCGAAAAACTGATGGGCACGGTGCGGGTCTATTCGGACGGAACGAACGGAACGCGGTTTGTGGTGATGTTGCCGGGGGTATAGCATGTAAGGACGGTGGTGGTGAATGGGCACCGGTTTGGCCGCGACACTGCTTCATTACGGATTGTTTCTCTATAATTTTATCATCGAGAATGTAGTTTTTTTAGCGCTGGCCTTGACCCTTAACGGATATGACATTAAACAAAACTGGCGGCGGGTTTTGTTGGTGGGGACAATTTTTGGAATTGCCGGTGTAGTATTTTTTCACCTTCCCCAGACGTTCCGGATCATTCTGCTGTGGGTCTTCTTCTTTTGGACAATAAAGTTTTTTTTCGGCTTTACCATTCAAAAGTCGGTTTTAGTTACCTTCAGCGTTTTAACTGTTGCTTTACTAGCCGAAAGTACAGCATTTTTTATTTTAGTCTACCTTATCGGCGTTACCCCGGCCAGTTACTTTGCTTCGTTTAAGATCCGCGTGATTTGCCCGCTGGCATATGTTATTCCTTTGGCAATACTTACTTACGTTAGCTACCGGCGGCGTTGGCGCATCTTTAAGGAGACCGGACGTCTCAACATTCCCGTGGGAACCTTCTTACCTCTGCTCATACAGATGTTTCTGATCTACATTGCGGTCAACGAATTCTTCTCTGCCGCGCGTTTTGATGCATCTACCCAAAAATTAATGGTGCTAATTTTTGCTCTTCTGACAATATCATTGTTCCTATCACTTTTCTTAACCTGGCGTGTCCTGCGCTTTGCCGGGCGGGAAGCCGTTGTGGCCGCCCAAGAGAAACTGGCCGAGGAGATGCGCCGGGAAATTGACGCCCTTAGAAGCCAGCGCCACGACTTCATCAACCACGTCCAGATCATCACGGCCCTCCTCAGTGAGGGGCGGAAGGAAGAACTGGCAAGGTATGTGAAGGCATTAAAAGAAGGTTAGCGCCCCGGGGGTTCAAAGTATTACCCCCAGGGCAATTAACTTTACTTCAAAGCGTATAGGCACCCATCTTTGCAACCTAAGTAGATCATGCCATCGTAGACAATCTCCATTTTTCCTGGCCGGGCGTCCAAAGCATAGATGCTGCCAGCACTGCAATCACCCATTAGCGCTAGGTAAACCGCATGATCTATGTGCTGATCTGTATGGATATGACTTCTACTGGAGGGCATAGAGGTAGCCGTCTTCACTCACGGCGTAGATCGTGCCACCAGCTATAGCCAGGGGGTAAAGCGCGCTTTCTCCCGTTTTAAACCGCCACTTTTCCTGGCCGGTTTTGCGATCCACGGCATAGAGGTAGCCGTCATAACTGCCGAAGTACACCGTGCCGCCGGCTATGGCCGGGGAGGAATCTATCCCTTTTTCTCCTTTAAACCGCCATTTTTCCTGCCCGGTTTTACTGTCCAGGGCATAGAGGTAGTCGTCAGTACTGCCGAAGTACACCATGCCGCCTGCTATGGCCGGGAAGGAATACACCTCGCCTTCTGTTTTAAACCGCCATTTTTCCCGGCCGGTTTTACTGTCCAGAGCATAGAAGTAGCCGCTCCTATCGCCGAAGTAAACCGTATCACCGGCTACGGCCGGGGAGGAATCCACCCCGTCTTCTGCTTCAAACCGCCACTTTTCCCGGCCGGTTTTGCTGTCCAGGGCAATAAGGCGGCAGCCGTCTCCAGTGCAGAAGTAAACCGTATCACCGGCTATGGCCGGGGAGAGAAAGTCACCTCCATTCTCATACCGCCACTTTTCCCGGCCGGTTTTGCTGTCCAGGGCATAGCAGCCGTCAGTACAGCCGAAGTACACCGTGCCGCCGGCTATGGCCGGGGAGGAATACATCTCGTCTTTTGTTTTAAACCACCACTTTTCCCGGCCGGTTTTGCTGTCCAGGGCATAGAAATTGCCGCTGCTGTCGTTTATCTCGCCTACATCGCCGAAGTAAACCGTGCCGCCGGCTATGGCCGGGGAGGAATACACCCCGGCTGTTGCCTTAAACCGCCACTTTTCCCGGCCGGTTTTGCTGTCCAGGGCAATAAGGCGGCCGTCTACAGTGCCGAAGTAAACCGTATCACCGGCTATGACCGGTAAAGAAGCCACCCTTTCTTCTATTCTAAACCGCCACTTCAACTTGGGAGACTGCTGGACTCCTCTGGAAGAAAAAACGCCGGTACGGTGCGGATTACCTTGAGGCATTGCCGCCCTGGCATCTGCCCAGGCAGCCGCCCACTTCCCGTTGTTTTTCTCAAATCCAATAGTGCAGATGCAGTCGCCCTCTCCTGTTACCAGTTCTACATCAACTTTTTGTTTATCGTGTTCCACAACGTTATAATCAAATGTTGTATCCTCGGCCATGGTTAGCCCCGCGTTGATTGCCTCCGTGATAAACAGGCTTTCGCTTTCGTTTACGCATAATTTTGCAGCCTTTTCCGGATTATTTTCCATGACGCTGGCCACCAGCGATTTTGCCAATTCCTCAGGATTATTTTTCCGGCCCTGCCACACAGTGAAGGCCGCAACAGCCACCGCCACTACCAGCACCAGGGCAATGACCACCGCAAAGGGGAAACCCTTTCCTTTACTGGCCGGCAGAACGGCAGCCGGCAGGGCATCTAAAGCCTTTCCACAGCTTATGCAAAACTTTGAGCTGTCCTCATTTTTTGCACCGCATTCCGGGCAATAGGCCATTTTAACCACTCCTATTTCAATGTCTCGTTCATACTTTCTAACGCTTGCTCAACCGAAAAATCCCGGCTGGCTCCTTTAGAGATTGTTGTTTGTAGGGTGTAGAATTATAAGCACATATCTCCTTAAAATGGCGAACATTCATTAACAACTCCTTTTATTCAAGTTAAGGTGACCAAGTAAGTGGATAGGGAAAACCTTGTTCCGCATTTAATATCTGTGTTTCATTTTGCCCGTTTGAACTAACTACAAAAATACCACTCATATCAGTAACTACCGAGACTCTTGCTGATGTGTGGTTTTGATATGTGTTTTTTACGAAAGCTATCTTACTGCCATCTGGTGACCAGCAGGGACTTAAACTTAAACTATTGACACTATAATTGCTATAATTTTCATCATTTTTCAGGGATACTTGCGTTTCATCGATAAGATTAATGATATATAAAAACTGATCGCTGTCATAATTATTTTTTCCTGCAATTGCTATTTTTTCTCCGTCAGGTGACAAAGCAAAACCGCGAAATACAACATATTCTCCCAACTTTTTAATACCATTTCCATAGCTATTCATAATAAAAATACTTGTTACTTCAATAATATCAGGTGTAAAGCCTTTTTTTACGCCATATTTTTCATATGGTTCATTCCGATTAACAGCAAAAATAATCTTATTTTTTGCCCAAATTAATTGTACACAATATCCCAACTCTTTCATGTCTTTGATTATTTTGAGATCACTACCATCATTGTTGACGGTAAAAATAAAACTAGCAAGAGAAAATGCTATCGTTTTGCCATCGGGAGACCATGCAAAAGAGTTAGGAATATGAGGAAGAGTAGGGTGGAGAGATATCAATTTAGTTTCCAGGTCCTTCGCTTTTACTAATGTTGTATCCTTTAAATCTTTTAAATCGATTAAATGCAATTGAACGTTTTGATCTGATTTATCTAATTTAAGAAAGACGATTTTAGTGCCATCAGGTGACCATACTGCTTCACGGAAGCTTGGAGGAGGTTCCAGCGGTATAAAAACATCAGATATGCGCTTTTGTGTCTTGTCGCTTACATTTAAGATATATAGACCGTATGTATCTTCTTGTTCTTCTATAGTATATAATATTTTTGAGCCGTCTGGTGACCATGAAGGTCGTGATTTATCGCTTACATTGGAAACAAGAGGTTCTTGTAGGGTACCATCTTCATTCATTATATAAAGAGTGTCATTTTTTACAAAAGCTATTTTTGATGGTAAACTTTTTTTGTTGATCTTATTTTCCTGTTTTGAAGATAAATTTTTTCTGTCAGAATTTTTGACTTGTATGTCACGGGAACAACCCGTTAGTATAATTACTCCGATTAGAAGTAAAAGTATTAAATTTTTTTTCATTACCAAAACCTCCAAAATATGTTATCAAATGCATGAGAAAAGAAGTGTTGAATTATAATGTTGAATTATAATTTTTTTAATTGTGCCGGACCTGAATGGCTTTTGACAGAAAAGTAGCCCTAATCTTGGATACCAGCAATTCGCCAGCCTTCCTCAAATTTTTTTAGATAAAATGTTGGGGCCCATTGCTCGGTCCTGGCATTGCCCGCCTCGTCAATATCAATAATTTCTGCATTGATTTTAACTCTGGCATTATCTCCTCGCGATTCCTCAAAAACTACCTCTTTGACATTAATCTTTATATCACCACCATAAGGTTTGGTCATTTCGTAAAGTGCGGGGAACAGCTCTAAAATATCTGTTATATTTATCCCGATAAAATGAGAAAGGATATTGCTTGTGGCTTTAAAAGCCTTAGATATTTTAGGATCCAGGCATTCAATTGCGGCATTGTAATCCCGCTCGTTCAATGCATTAACGAATTTTGTAACCGTGTCCACGGGACTCGTGGCAAAAAACATGTTATACAAAACAATTCCCGCTATGATAACGCCCAGGGCTACAGAAACAGCAATAATTTTGGCCTGTATCGCCATGCCGCTGGCCTGCGCCACACCGGAAGCGACGGCTTCGGCAGTCTGACCTACTCCTGCCGCAAGCGGCCCAACTATATTTCCCGCGTTTACCGCGCTACCAATGGACTGATCGGTAGCGTTTTGGAATGTGTTAGTCGGGTCGGCCAGCGCCTGTACCATCGACCCGCAACTTCCACAGTAATGATCCCCGCTTCTCAACCTCGCACCGCATGCGGTACAGAACACTAGCTTTAACCTCCCTGAGAAAGCAGTTATTGTCTATAAAAGCAACACTTTCTTCCCGCACTTGCCGCAAAACTTTGCCCCCTGGATGATTTTTGCCCCACATTCACACGTTCCAACCGTCACCGGCTTACCAAGAGCCTCCTGCGACTTTATGTGAATCTCTTTCAGTTTCTCTCGTCTGGTTTCTAATTGTTTATCAATTTCCGCAATTATGGCGCACTTATCTTTAATCCGAACCTCATCAAATCCGCCTTGACTAAACATGATGTAAACTATATTCCCAAGCTCTTCGATGGCCTCCCGCCTGCGTTGCTCAATTACGGAAATTTCGCCTTTTATCCGCGAAGTCTCAAGGGCTTCTTTGGACTTAACGCTTACAGTCGCGACACCTTTTTGTACACTTTGCCTGACTTTATCAAAAAAATCAACCATTTTGGGTCCTCCTAGAATCTTGCCCCGCATTCGGAACAAAACTGTTGCTCCGCTTCAGCCTTAGAGCCACATTGGCTACAAAATTTAACATTCGGCCCCTTTGGCGGGCTTTGACCTGGAATTGCCAGCGACTTTTTGTTATCCATGGCGTCGGCAATGTTATAACCTGCGGCCACAAGGAAGAGGATCAACGGAAGGTAGAAACCAGAACCGTATTCTACGCTTAACATCCCCTCCCCTTCGCTGGACACTTTTTGGGTAATCAATAATCTAACTAACAATGTACATATAAAACCTACCGCACCCATAACCGCCGACACTACATTAGCCTTTCTGCTCGACCAAAAACCGATAATCAGACCGCCGACACCTGCGACAAAAGCGATGATAGCTAAAGGATTCGGATTTATTTTTTCGCCCTCCACCTCTGTACCTGTTATCATCTGAAAACCGGTAATTTTGGTCACTTCGTACCCGCTACATGAAACAGTAACAAACGGAAGTGAAAAACAAATTAGAATGAGAGCAAATAGTGCTGGCGAAATAAATCTCTTTTTGTTCATAAGTACTCCTCCTAACAAGGATTAAATTAAGTTTTGCTTGGTTACCAAGGATTCATAATTTTTTTTGTCCCGTATGTATTCATAAGCATTTTTAATAAACAAGAATGGACCAATTAACATTCCAAGAAGTACTGCAAGACATGTTAACCCAAACCCTACTATAAAGGAAACACCTGTTGCGGAAGGACGAAATAGAGCAGTTACACTTGTGCCAAGTAATGTAGCATACAGCATTTGTCTTACATAAGTCCATCCCCAATAAATACCACAAAATACCCAAGCCATATATAATGCATCAGTAAACCCACCTTCCAAAAAGATCCCATAGGCAGCACCTAAGGCTCCAATAATAGCCGTAACTATCAAAGTCCTTTTTCGGTACGAAAGGATTTCTCGCGTTTGCGATAATACACACTGGGAACAGGAAGGGGGTTGAAATATTGATGCGCATTCACTGCAAAGCCCTTTCCCACACAAACTACAAGTTGCCACTGCATCAATGTCATTGTGAACATGACATTTCATGGTTATAAAGCCTCCTAATTTTTGCTAACGCTGCAAAAACAAAATTTCTCATGTCAAGATCTAAATTGTGGTAAATCCTATATCACAAATTTCTTGTTATTAATTTTATCAAACAGTTGACCACTTAATCCTTAATAAACTTGAACGCTTTAGTTTTGCTTCGCTATGGTTTATTTTTTCTTAATTTAGATATGGGCATCACCTCCTGGTTCTGATCGTCAGGTCGCCGGCGGAGAGCCTGGTGTTGGCCAGCCTGCCGGCTGTGCGGAACCGGGCGAAGTCCGGCCCTTATCAGGCCAAAATTTTAAATAAGGATAATTTCCACGCTTATGATAAGACCTGATAACCTGGCTCTACAACCACAAGGACATAAGATTACCGGTTTCTTTCCTGAATACCGGCTTTCTAGAGCATAAAACAGCCCCAAAATGTCTTTTGGGGCGTTTAATTTATTCATGTCCCAGAAGAATAACGAAACCCGGGACGTCCACCTATAAATTCGTAATTACAGGACCAAAAACCGTAAATATGTGCAGCGGCTGTAGGTGTGGGAACATTCTTTTGTTAGAATTGCCTATGAGTAGAGAAAGGGTTTTCATTATGAGTGAACCGGAGTGGCAGGGGAGTGGCCGCAGTGCCGGGTTTCTCCTTAATACCGGATACTGGTAACGAGGAGGTGATATGAGGTTTAAAAGATGAGTGAACAGTAGTTGAATGAGCAGTAGTAAATCTTAGAATTTCGGGGGAGGGGAATCTTTTGAAAAAGAGAGTGTTTTTCCTGGTTCTTGCCCTGTCACTGGTTTTACTGGCGACCGTTGCGGTGGCAAATGTAGAAGGGATAAAAATGTACGTGAACGGCAATGAGGTGAAGTCCGACGTCCCCCCGGTCAAGCAGGAAAACAGGGTTCTGGTTCCAATCAGGTTCGTAGCCGAAGCCCTCGGGTGTGACGTTCAGTGGGATGAAGCAAAAAATGCCGTGGTTATAACCAGGAACTCGGGGGACAAGTTCCTCAGGGGTAAAAATGATCCCGCCCAGCAGAATCCGAGCATCCATACCAACTTTGTTAAAGCCGCCGACTTGCTGGCCGTTCTGGATGACGATAAGGACGGGGACCTCTGCGATTATCGCGACGGTCACAGCGGGGGTGACAGCATAGCCAACGATCCCCTGGTGGTGGACACCCGGTTGAAGAAAGACTATGATGCCGGGCACATTCCGGGAGCCATCTGGATCTCCCCCGCTGAGGAAATTGCAGCTCCGGCTAACCTGGCTGCCCTTAAAGAAGCTCTTGAGGCTCATGTGGCCAGAGGCGGCAAAAATGAGATTGTGCTGTACTGCTTTACCGCCCATACTGCCGGGTTGGCGGCAGGTGTCCTCGGCGCCGAGGGTCTTAATGTGAAGAACCTGCGCTTTGGCTACGCCATTGCCTGGGAAGGTACCAAGCAGGCCGATGCTCCCATCTACGGTCCCCGTGAGGATGCCAGCGGCAAGCCGGTTCCTTATGCCCCTGCAGCAAAATAGTTAAGTTTTCGATAGTTAATAAGCGGCAGGCTCCTGAAACGGCGGGTCTTTTAAAAAGCCTGCCGCTTTTTAGTATCGAAAATTTGATCCAGATACGCTTCTTGTTGGTTGTCCCAATCAGGGTATATAATTGTATATAATTAATCAAGATACTTTTCACTGGCAATTTGAGGTTGAGCCTGACAGGGGGGTGAGTGGTTGCGTTTTGTGATTATAGGCAACAGTGCAGCGGGGGTGGCGGCCGTGGAGACCCTGCGCCGCCTGGGCGGGTATCAGCACCCCATTACCGTGGTGAGCGATGAGCCCACGGGGGCCTATTCCCGCTGCCTGTTGCCGGACTTAGTGGCGGGCAAAAGTACAGAATATTCCATCAGGTTGCGGCCGGCGGAATTTTACCGGCGCCTGGAAGTGGAGCTGCTGGCCGGGGTGGCGGCGGTGGAGGTGCGGCCCGGGGAGAAAAGGCTGGTTTTGCAGGACGGCCGGGAACTGGCCTACGACCGCCTGCTGGTGGCCACCGGGGCCGGCCCGGTGCTCCCGGCGGTGCCGGGGATTGAAGCAGAGGAGGTTTTTACCCTGCGCACCCTGCGTGATGCCCGGCGGCTGTCCGCCCTGATCCCACGGGTTTCCGGGGCAGTGGTGGTGGGCGGCGGGCTGGTGGGGTTGAAGGCGGCCCTCGCTTTGAAACAGGCCGGCCTGGCGCGGGTTACCGTGGTGGTGACCAGCCCGCGGTTGCTCATCAGGCAGCTGGACGAAAGGGCGGCGGCCATGGTGGAGCGGGAACTGCTCAATGCGGGTATCAATTTTATCTATAACGCCCGGGTAAAGGCCTTTGCTGCCGGGCCTCAAGGGCGTTTGGCGGGGGTGGAGCTGGAAGACGGCCGGGAACTGCCCGCGGGGCTGGCCGTGGTGGCCAAGGGTGTGCGCCCGAACAGCGGCCTGGTGGCGAAGGCCGGCGGCAAGGTGGGGCAGGGTATTGTGGTGGACGGCAACATGCGTACTTCCCTGGAGGATATTTATGCGGCGGGGGATTGTATCCAGGTAACCGACCGGTTAACCGGGCAGAAGGTCAATTCAGCCCTGTGGACGCTGGCCTTTGAGCAGGGGCGCTACGCGGCGGCCAATATGCTGGGTATGGCCCGTCCCTACCCGGCTCCCCTCACCAGGCTGAACAGCGCCCGCTTTGGTGGGGTGGACGTGGTCTCGGTGGGGAACCTGGAAGGTGAGGAGGTGCTGGCCCAATATGATCCCCTGTGCCATACCTACCGCCGGCTGGTCTTTGATGGGGAGCGTCTGGTGGGCTTCATCCTGGCCGGGAAGGTGGACGGCGCGGGAGTGTACACGGCCCTGGTGAAATCGGGCCGCCTGGCGTGGGGTTACCGCCGGCAGTTGCTGGAAGGTCAGGTGGGAAGCGTATCTTTAGGAACCCTTTTAGAACAAAGGAAAAAGGATCTCAATCGGAACTGCCACATAAATTAAGATGCCGCCCGGGAATCCAGGGAGATTCAAATTTGCAGAAAGGAGAGGTATTCCATGAAGGGTACCAGTTCAATTGACCCGGCTTCCCTGCAGATGCTTAAAGTAGCCCGTGATGGGGGCCTGGAAACCGCCTGGGATCGTTACCTGGCGCAGCAGCCCCAGTGCGGTTTTGGCGAATTGGGTCTTTGCTGCCGGAACTGCAACATGGGTCCGTGCCGCATCGATCCTTTTGGAGATGGCCCGCAGAAAGGGGTTTGCGGGGCAACCGGCGATATTATAGTGGCGCGAAACCTGTTAAGGATGATTGCCGCCGGAGCGGCAGCTCACTCGGACCACGGGCGGGACATTATAGAAACACTTAGAGGCGTTGCTGCCGGAGAGATCAAGGACTATACCATTAAAGATGAGAATAAACTTAAGGCCCTGGCCCGGGAATTTGGCATTTCCACCGAAGGCGAAACGGTTCAAGCCATAGCCGAAAAGCTGGCGGAAGCAGCTCTGGAGGAATTCGGTACCAGGAAAGGCTACCTGCAGGCCATTGACCGGGTTCCTTCGAAACGTAAAGAAATATGGGAGAAGCTGGGCATTATGCCCCGCGGGATCGACCGGGAAGTGGTGGAAGCCATGCACCGTACCCACTTTGGCGTGGACAACGACCCGGCCAATCTCATTTTGCACGGCCTGCGGTGCAGCCTCTCTGACGGTTGGGGAGGCTCGTTGCTGGCCACGGAGTTTTCCGACGTTTTATTCGGCACTCCCCGTCCGGTGAGGGGCCGGAGCAACCTGGGCGTCCTTAGTAAAGGGGCAGTGAATATTCTCGTACACGGCCACGAGCCCATCCTGTCGGAAATGCTGGTAGAGGCGGCAAAAGATCCCGGGTTAATTTCCGCCGCCAGGGCCAAAGGAGCCAGCGGCATCAACCTGGTGGGAATGTGCTGCACCGGCAACGAAATTCTCATGCGCCACGGCGTTCCCGTCGCCGGCAATTTCCTCCAGCAGGAACTGGCGGTAATTACCGGGGCCCTGGAGGCGGTTGTGGTTGACGTGCAGTGCATCATGCCCGCCCTCGGCCAGCTGGCCGCCTGCTACCATACGAAGTTTATTTCCACCTCGCCCAAGGCAAAATTCCCGGGAGCCATTCATATACCGTTTAATGAACACAACGCTCTGGAAACCGCGCGGGAGATTATTCGCCAGGCCATCGAAAATTATCCCAACCGGGACAAAAACCGTGTCTTTATTCCTGAAGAAACTACCGCATACGTGGCCGGTTTCAGTGTGGAGGCCATTTTAAGCGCCCTGGGCGGTACCCTTACCCCGCTTATAGAGGCCGTGAAAAACAAAAAGATCAGGGGAATCGCCGCTCTGGTGGGCTGCAATAATCCGAAAGTCACCCAGGACTACAACCACGTGAACATGGCGAAAGCCCTGATTGCCCGGGATGTGCTGGTGGTCGAAACCGGCTGCGCGGCCATTGCCAGCGCCAAGGCGGGGCTGCTTCTGCCGGAGGCGGCGGAGCTGGCCGGCGCGGGCCTGGCGGAAGTTTGCCGGGCGCTCGGCCTGCCTCCTGTTTTGCACATGGGTTCCTGTGTGGACATCAGCCGGATTCTGACCGTGGCCGCAGCGCTGGCCAGAGAACTTGGCGTGGACATTGCCGACCTGCCGGTGGCCGGGGCGGCGCCCGAGTGGATGTCGGAAAAGGCGGTAAGCATCGGCGCCTATGTGGTTGCTTCCGGGATTTTCACCGTGCTGGGCACCGTACCTCCCGTGTTGGGGAGCAACGTGGTGGCGGATCTGCTCACCAGGCAGGCGAAGGATCTGGTGGGCGGCTATTTTGCGGTGGAAACAGACCCCTTCAAGGCAGCTGAGTTAATCATCGCACATATTGATGATAAACGGGCCGCTCTGGGCATTTAGGGGGGGTGGGCAGGATGCCGAAAGAAGTTTTAATCCGTTACGACCGTTGCCTGGGCTGCCGTTCCTGCCAGCTGGCCTGTGCCGTGGCCCACTCCAGTGCGGGCAGCCTTTTCGGGGCCGTGCTGGGCGGCGAAAAGCCCCGCACCCGCATCTTCGTGCACCAGGTGGGAGGGCAAAAGGCCCCCCTGAACTGCCGCCACTGCCAGGATGCCCCCTGTATTGACGCCTGCATAGCCGGGGCCATGCACCGGCAGGAGGACGGTACCGTGACCAATGTGGGCGGCGACCAGCAGTGCACTGCCTGCTGGATGTGCGTCATGGTCTGCCCGTATGGTATAATCCGTAGCGACGCGGAGGGCACCATGGCCCTGAAGTGCGACCGGGAGTGCCGGGATGAAACGGGGATACCGGCCTGTGTACGCGCCTGCCCTACCGGGGCCCTGGTCTACGACGAGGTGGACGACTACAGCGGACGGCGGCGGCTTGACGTCTTGCATCGTGCGTTGAGCAATGTGTAGTTTTGGGTGCATACGCGGAACACCATAAGACCGGATAGCTCCCGGTCACACTGAAAATGTAAAACCAGGTCTGGATAATCACGGGCCTGGTTTTATACATTGGAGCCTGTACACGGGTGGATTGTTGCACTTTCCAACTGCCCAGTTTTGGCTCTGGCTCGTTCCGGTGATCCAGCACTCACCGCCTCCAGGCAACCTGTATAGAGATTGAAACCGCAACACAGCAATCCAACAAACCCAGCATTCTGACCACAGTGAATGCTGGGCGGCAAATTCGGCATCCTGCCTCAGTTGCCGGCCTCGGGCATCCATGCCCTCGGGCCTGCCTTCGCTTTTCGCCTCGCTAAGTTTGCCCAGCACTCAACAGTTTTGTAAGTGATTGCGTTTAACCGCTCAGTATTCGAAGACTGTTGAGTGCTGGGCCAAGTCGCTCGCTACCCAGCCGAAACAGGCTAAAAAACTGGGGATACTTTCAGATATTCACAAGTGGACAGGTTATCGCTGCATTCTTTTGAGAATTTCTTCTATCCTACTGTTGATGGCATCATTACGTTTGCTGTCTTCGACAAACAAAGTGGTGACAGTGTGTTTATCAGCAGTAACCACGCGCTTATCTTTTATCTCTGCCGGGTGCTCCAGATATATTACATGCCCGGCGCTCTTTTTAAAACCAATATGTACCCTGGTTATCTTATAGTCGATTGTATATTTGTCATCGTACTTTATTTGGATCGTTTGGGGGCGTTTGTACTCTAATATTATACAGTAATATCTTTGCATGAGCGGCTCCATATTGGCTGTAATTTCGCTAAAATTTATCCTGTGATTTAAATTAAATTTTTCGAAACAATTCTTCAATATTTCTTCTTTGTGAGTTGTTATTTCGCGGCCGCCATATGTTATCCTGTCAGGTTGCGGTAAACTTACGTTCTTGCTTTTTAAGGGACCATTTAGTTTGCAGCCGCAAACTAAAAGTGAAAGACATATAACGAACAGCAAGGTAGTTGTAAAAGTTCTGTGCAATTTATTCACCCGTTTCATAAGGTATGAGATATATAACGGGATCTGACATTCAGGGCGCCACATTAGTGACATGGACCCTTTTCCCGTCCTTGATCCGTAGGATGGGAACCGGTTTAACCGGGTTGCCGTCCTGGTCGAAGGTTATCCGGCCGCTCACCGCCGGGAGATCCCTGGTGTTCTGGAGGGCTTCCTTGATTTTGACTGGGTCCCGGGAATCCGCGGTCTGGATTGCCTGCAGGAGGATTTTAACGGCGTCATAGGCAAGTGTGGCAAACATATCCGGCTCAGTTCCGTACTCATTTCTGTATTTCTTTACCCATTCCGATATTTCAGGGCACGGGTCTTCCGGAGAGTAGTTCACGGTAAAATAGCTTCCCTCCATGGTTGCATAATCCAGGTTCGGTGAATCCCAGCCATCGGGACCCAGAAATACCGACTGTATACCCATCTGCCGGGCCTGCTTGCCGATTAGGTTGACATTTATGTAGTAGTCGGGCAGATAAAGGACATCGGGTTTGAGCTGGGCAATCCTTTTGAGTACGGTTGTAAAATCGACATCACTCCTGATGTACTTTTCAAAAGCCAGCACCTGGCCGCCACCCTTTTCAAAAGCTTCTTTAAAGTTGTTCGCCAGGCTCAAGGAATAATCGTTTCCCCCGTCGGCAATCACGGCGGCGGTTTTCAATTTAAGGTTTTCCAGTGCAAATCTGGCGGCCGCGGTGCCCTGGTAAGGGTCAACGAGGGCAACACGAAAGACGAAGTCCATGCGCCTGCCGTTGTTCACGGTAACTTTGGGATTGGTGGCAGTGGGGGAAATCACCGGAACCTTTTCCTTTTGGGCAATGTCGGCAACAGGGATTGCGCACAGGGAAGTAAGCGGCCCTACAATGGCGCTTACCTTGTCGGCATGAATTAACTTGATCGCCATGTTGACTGCTTCGGCGGGGTCGTTCCGGTCGTCCGCAATAACAGCTTCGATTTTATAATTGCCCGCGCGGTAGTTGTTTTCTTCCAGCGCCAGCCTGAAACCTTTATTTATTGATTCTCCAAAATTCTTTACATCTCCGCTAAGGGGGGTAAGCAGACCAATCCTAATTACATTTTCACGCAAGACAGGCTTTGATTGTTGTGGGGAACCGGGTGCGGGGAATGAAATATAAACTGTATTAGTAGAAGGGTCCCATTGAACGTTAGCACCAAGGGCTTCGTAAACCGACCGCAGCGGTACGAGAGTGCGCCCGTCCAAAACTATTGCCGGTATATCATTTTTTAACTCATGCCCGTTAACGATTACTTTGACCACGGGATATCCCTGGTACGTATCACTGGAATTTGCAAACGACGGGCTGACACAAACAAGAAAGAATAAAGCCGCCACTAAGAGTAAACTCAACCTGCAAGCCATAAAAACTACCTCCTTTTTATTTTTGGTCTTAAAAGTCTTAAACCCGAAATGCTTTTCTTAACCAGTATGCCAATAACAAAAAGAGCCATCCTTAAAAACATCGGGACAAACAAATGTACCAACTTGCCTGCCGGCATATTTGAACTTGATATTATATAGACGTATCTAATCCTCCTGAGGTTTCAGCTATTTTAAAATTTAAAATAAAAATCGGGCATGTTCTGCTCATTTACAACACCAAAACGGTATATTTAACGATATTGTGTGCTTGAAAGACCTGCTCCTCTTTACCCCCCGGAAAGAAGAGCCGGTAGTCTAGACTGTCGAACAAAAGGGCCCCTGGTTAAATGTTTTTTCTTATAATAGTAATGAGAAAAAATATTATCTTTCCAGGAGGAAAAGTACCAAGCGTGGCAAATTAAACTAGAATATAATTGGCTAACCAGTTATTACATATTAAGCGCAAATGTCCAAAAATTTTATTTATCAGGAGGTTACAGGTGAACATGGGCGAAGGATACTTCAAGCAAAGAAACGGCTTGATTGCCGTGGACATCATGGCTGCCTGCGGCGTGATGACTCCGGAGCAGTGGTCCGGTCTGGGCCAGGCGGCCCGGGAAAACAACGTTTTCCGGCTAAAAATGACCACCCGCCAAACGGTGGTGGCTCTGGTACCGGAGGAAAACGTGGAAAGGCTGGTGGCCGCCCTGGAGTCGCTGGAGTTGAAGGTGGCCCCCTTTGGGAAAGTGGTGCGGCCGGTGAAAGCCTGCCCGGGAAACGAGTCCCTGTGCCCGCGGGCCATTGCCGATGCCCTGGGCCTGGGAATCGCGATCCAGGAAAAGTACGTGGGGCAGGAGGTGCCCAAGGATTTTAAAATTGCCGTGGCGGGGTGTCCCCGGGGCTGCACGGACCCCCAGTGCGCCGATTTTGGTGTCCGGGCTTCGGGTCAAGACCGGTTTGACGTTTTCATCGGCGGGCGGGGAGGTACGGTTAAACCGGTTCACGGCGTTCCCCTTGCCCGCAAAGTAACTGCTGAACAGGTGTTGGGGCTGCTGGATTTTGTACTGGAACGCTACCGCAGTCTGGCCCAGCCCTACGAGCGCCTCTGTCAAACCCTGGCCCGGGTCGGGGAGGGGCAGTTCCAGCCGCCTGCGGAACTCCTTGCGCCGCCGGGGGAAGAGGCGTCTGAATTTGCGAAGTTTTTGCAGAGTTAGGGGGGTAAATGAGATGGCCACGGTCAAAGTTGAGGAGATTGATTTAACTGCTTTAGAAGCACAATTGGATAAGATCTGCCAGGGCTGTGACCTGTATAATTCCGCCGGTTGCAAGGAGTCCCAGTGCCTGGTGGGATTCGCCCGCAAGGTTTTAAGCTTTGCCGCCCAGAAGAAGCTCCTGGATATTCCCGGGGCCAGCAAGCTTCTTCCCACCCAGGACTTTAAACCCTACTATCCGGAACAGGTGGCCGGGGCCATTGCCGAAACCTGCCGCCAGTGCCGGCAGTGCCGCGACAACCATTCCCCCGACTGCGTTATTGCCCTGGTGCGTTCAGCCCTGGAAAGCGCCCTCCTGCAGGAAACTATCGACTACCCGGGCAGCGTCTTCCTTTACCTGGCCCGGATCAAGGAGCAGCACTCCCAGCTGGCCGCCCTTTTAGCCCGGGAACTGCAAAAGGGCAGGACCTAAATGTTACCTAAAAGCGAGGAAGAGACTATGAAGGTAATGGTCGATCATGAAAAATCACGCCAGACTCAGGTCCAATACCTGGCCATTTCACCGGAAGACCTGGAAATTATGGCCCGGTACCGGGATTTGTTTGTGAAAGAAGCTGACCGCGTGGTGGATTATTTTTACGGACACATTTTGCAGTTTCCCCAGCTCAAAAAAATTATCGAGAGGCACAGCAATGTAAACAGGCTTAAGGAAACCCAGAAGCAGTATTTTATCAGCCTGACTTCACCGCTTTTGGACGAGCAGTATTTCAAGCAGCGCCTGTATATCGGGCGCAAGCACCTTGACATCGGCCTTTCCCCCCGCTGGTATTTGGGGGCCTATCAGATGTACTGCCAGGAGATCCAGCGCATTTTAATTGAACATCATGGAGATGATATGGCCGCCGTCCAGCGCGCTTTCAATGCTTTTGCCAGGAGGATCAACCTGGACATGCAGTTGGCAATCGAAAACTATATCATCCAGCAACTGGAACAACTGATGCAAATGCAGCAGGACGTGGGCAAGGTGGCGGGAGTCATTTCCCATATAGCCGATGAAACCAACCTCCTGGCTTTGAATGCGGCCATTGAGGCCGCGCGGGCCGGGGAGCACGGCCGCACCTTCACCGTGGTGGCCCAGGCGGTGCGCAAGTTGGCCCAGCAGTCGGCAAATTCTGCCAAAGAAATTGCCGGGATGATCCAGAAGAACAGGGAAGCTATTATGAAGATGCAGAAGATCAACGATGATAATCTATAGGGGGGCTTGCCATGGGATTGCAAAATGAGGTGTTGTGCCGCCTGGCCGCCAGGGGCAGTTTGTTCCGGGTGTTGTTTCTTTCCATGATGGTGATGGGATTGCTTATCGGAGCGGTTTTCCCTTTCTTTGTGGTAGCCCTGGGATTGCCCTACGAAATGGTATTCCGGCCGTCGTTTTTTGGAGCCTGTGTACTGGCGGGGCTGCTCGTCGGAGAGATCAACTACCTGCTGGCTCGTTTCGTGCTGGCCATTCCTTTAAAAACACTGGCCGGGATGGCTGAACGGGTGGCCAGCGGTGATTTGAAAGACGGGGGCGACCTTTTTTGCAGCCGGGAATTATAAGGCGGGGTGACATGGTGGAAAAAGACGCAATTGGACAACTAATCGGTTCGTTTGAACAAATGCGCCGAAACTTGGCCCACCTGATCGGCGAAGTGGCGGAAGAGGCCAGGAAGGCATCGGAGCTGGCCGAGCAGCTTTCCAGCGCCACGGATCAGATCTCCCAGGGGGCCACGGAAACGGCCAGCGCGGCGGTTCAGATTTCCGCCAGCGTGGAGGAAGTGGCCGGACGGGCGGAAACGGTGGCCCGAACGGCCGGCTGGGCCGCTTCCCTGGCCGAAGACGGCGGCCGGAAGATGGATGAGGTTAGCCGCCAGATCCGTACCATGCATGATACCACACGCCAGGCGGTAGAAAGGGTGGAGCGTTTTGCCCGGATGTCCGAGCAGATCGGGGAAATACTGGGCATTATCAGCAGCATTGCCGACCAGACCAACCTGCTGGCGTTGAATGCGGCCATTGAAGCCGCCCGGGCCGGGGAACACGGCCGGGGCTTTGCCGTGGTGGCCGAAGAGGTGCGCAAGCTGGCGGAGAGATCGGCCTCTTCAGCCGGGGAAATAGGCAACCTGGTTTCCGCCATCCGGGAAGAGATCAGCGAGGTTACTGCCCTGATGGAAGGATCGGCCCGGGAGGCGGACCGGGGCCTGGCGGTGGTTGAGGAGGCCGGCACCGCCTTTAAGGAAATTTTAAGTGCGGTGCAGGAAGTGGATTCCCAGGTGGCCGATGTAGCGACGGCTTCCCGGCAGGTGTCGGAGGCGGTACAAAATATCGCCGCCTCCACCGAGGAACAAAGCGCCCTGCTGCAGGAAACCGCCAGCAGCATTGCCACCCTTTCCAGCATGGCCGAGAAGTTAAAGGCCATGGCTGCGCGGTTTACGGTTTAAAACGCCGATTTCAATGATATCCCCGTCGTGCAACTCGTCGGTAAAGGATGCTTCTTTGCCGTTGAGGGTCAGGCGGATGGGCGGCTTAAGCCCGCCGGGGTCCAGGTCAATGTAATTGAAGATATCGATGAAGATGTAACTGGAACGTCCCGTCAGGTTGACGGTAGATCCGTTTACCGTTACGGTGATGCTTTGAGTGAGCTCCGAACTAAAATTACCCCCGGGTATTTCCTGGTGGCGGGGCAGTATTTCCTGGGTAGGGTTTTCCCTGCCCACTGGCCGGTAGTCTACCCTGTCTCCATCATGGAGGCGGTAGGTAGGGGGGACGGCCCGGCCGTTCACCAGCACCTCCCACGCGTCCAATTCTACCGGAGAGGCGGCCAGGTGCTCTGCCAGCCACTCAAAAAGGGGTTTCACGGAACATATTTCCACCTCACATTCCGGGGTGATTTCCCGGGTTGGTTCGGCGGCCTGTCCGTTGATTAAACAAAGGGCCGCTGTTTCTACCGGCCTGCCGTTGGCGTGAACGGTGATGGTGCCCGGGGGTGGCAGAAGGTCTGCTGCCGTGGCCCGGGCGTCTTTCCCGTTAACGGCCGGGTGGACCACAATCCGGTCCCCGTGGGCCACCCTGGTTTGCATGTTGGCTTCCCGGTCATTCACCAGAATCCTGGCCGGTTGGGAGAGCCCTCCGTAAATGACCTGGCGCTTGCCGTTTAAGGTGAAGGCCAGGTTTTTCCCGTTTTGCCCGATCAGCAGGCGGGGGTTAAAGCCGGTTAAAGCCAGCACGTTCCCCACGGTAAATTCCCGGGCGTTGAAGAGCCGGTGTTCCACCCCATTCACCATGATGTGGATAAAATCATGGCCCAGTTTGCGTAAAGCAACCAGGGCAATGCCCGCTACCGTCACCCCTTCCGGCCCGGGAATTTGATCCTCACCCTCCACCATGAGTACCTGTCCCAGGCTGCGCCGGTCCCGCAGGACCACCCGGTTTTTGTCCAGCTCCAGATGCCGGGCAATCTTTTCCGTCAAGCCGGGAATCTGCCCGCCGCCTCCCACACAAAATACCGAACGGGGCGGTCGCCCCCCGTTTTGGGCCAGGATTTGGGTGCTGATTTCCCGGGCCAATCTTTCCAGTGCCGGGTCGATGCGGGCCAGCAGGTCCTGGCAGGAGATGGTATTTTCCATGCCTACGATGTCCATGTAACGTATATCCTCGCCCCGGACCAGCTCCCTTTTCATGCGCTCGGCGGTATCAAAATCCACCAGGCAGGTCTGGACAATTTCCTCGGTAATTTCGTCTCCAGCCACGGGGACCATGCCGTAGGCGGTGATGGCACCGTCCCTGGTGATGGCAATATCGGAGGTGCCGGCGCCGATATCCACCAGGGCCAGGTTTAAAAGGCGGTAGTTTTCGGGAATGGCAGCTTCGATGGCGGCAATGGGTTCCAGGGTGAGGCTTAAAGGCTCCAGTTCCACCCTCTGGAGCACGGCGTAGAGGCTGTTGACCACCGAGCCGGGCAGAAAAGTGGCCAGCACATCGGCTCCAATGGTTTTGCCCCGGTGGCCCACCAGGTTGGAGATGGGGTAGCCGTCCAGGTAATAAGAAACGATGCTGTAACCTACGCAGGTGAAATCCTGTCCGCTGGGCGGCGGTTCGGCTGCCAGTTCCCGGTGGGCCTGCTGGATGGCTGCCAGTTCCAGGGCATTCACTTCAGGCCAGTCAATTTCCTGGCCGCTGGTTTCCTGCTCAATGTGGCAGGACCTGGTAATCAGGGAGCGTCCTGCGGCGGCAATGGCCACATGTCGCAGGGGGAAGCCCAGTTCCCCTTCCAGTTCTTTTTTTACCGCCCGTACCGCTTCGGCCACCCCCGGGATGTCGTGGATCTGCCCGTCCAACATGGTTCTCCGGCGGTGTTCCACCAGCCGCTGCGCCGCCAGCCTTAACCGGCCGTCCTCGGGGACGGCCACCAGTCCGATTACCGTGCGGGTGCCGATGTCCAGGGCAAAGATGGTGTTTTCAGGAGATGCTTTTAAAGCCATGCCTGATACCTTCCCGTTCATTGGAGTGGGGGTAGGGTATTTTTTTCCGTTATAGTACCATGAATGTTTTGCTTGGGACAACAATTCTGGTTATATTTTCCGTTAGCGACCGGTTTCCTCCACGCCGAATGAACCGGCGGCAGGTTGGCTGGTTGATTTAGCCAGTTTCCTGGTTAAGGCAATCCTGTCCCGGGCCTGCTCGTTCAGGGCGGCGCTGCCCCCACGCACGACTACCGCCCGGCGAAAGAAATCCAGTGCTCTGGCATACTGACCCAGTCTGAAGTGCAGTTCGCCGATGAGGTAGGCCAGCTGCTGTTCCTGTTTGGTGGACAGTGTCCGGGAACTGTTAAAGTAAGCCTGCCGGAAGTATTCCAATGCCCTGGCCCGGGCGTCTAACGCAGCTTCTTTCTGTTCTCCGTCCTCATACAGCCAGGCCAGGTGCAACCACAGGCGGGCTATTTTGTTCGGTTCCGCGGCCATCTGTTCTGAGTTGAACAGGGCCAGCCGGTGTGCCTGCAGGGCAAATTCCAGTGTTCCCGGGGTGGCCATCGTTCCGGAAAAAGCTTTTTGCCTTTCTGCCTTCCCGTCCTGAAGCAGCTTTTTTTGCCTGGCAGAAAGATTTGGAAAATCGGTGCGCTGGTTGGCGTAAAAGCAGCCCGGGCAAACCCAGACGCTGTACAAAAGCGGTTCAAAATCGCGGTAACGCTGGCGGAAATCGCTATCCTGGCCGGTGACGGATAATTTGTGTTCAAATACTTTCAGCACCGTAAAGGTGGTGCTGCACACCGGGCATTTAACCTCTGACTGGTAAAGAAAGGGGTGTTCTGATCCTGTGCGGAGAGTTTCTTTTTGAGCGGGTGGTTTATCCCCTGGCGCCCGCATGATTTTTGCGGCCAGTTGCGGGTGCATCTTGATTACCTGTTCCAGATTTTCCTCATTAATCACCAGCACCAGGGAATCTTCTACCGCCCGGGCATCGCTTTGCCGCGATAAACCTTCCAGCAGGGAGCTCTGGCCGATAAATTCCCCCGGTCCCACAAGGGCCAGCACTTTCCTTTGACCGCCGGTAACTTTGCTGAGCTCGATCTTGCCCTGTAATACTACATACATTTCCCTTTTATGTTCGCCCCGGCGAAAAAGAAACTCACCCGGCGCCAGGGAGTAAATCATTTTTGATCCGGTGTAATCTGGCACCAGTAAACATTCCTTTCCCAATTCATCATAAACGCAAGAAGACCCACTCGGGATTCAGGTGTAAACATTTACCAAAGGGTCGTCATGTTAAGTTATTCTACCTGTTCAGAAAAGGATCCTGCCTTGGGGTATGAGTTATTTGTTGCGGCTGTTGGTGCCTGCGGGCATAGTGTAATTGTGATATTGCTCACTGCCAGCGGGCAAAGGGCGGGGTATAATGGCGGGCAGGCAGCAATTTTTAAGGAAAAGGTGGCATCCTTGACAAACTATACCGGGTATGTTAGTTTACAAGTGAGTAATCACTTAATATAATGGAGTATAATTGTTCAGGAGGCAAATTTTCATGGCGCAGCGATACGATACGCAGATCAGGCAGCAGCAAATCGTCCGGGCCACATTGAAGATTGTTGCCGAAAGGGGCATTTCCGGGTTGACCACTGCCGAAATTGCCCGGGAAGTGGGCATTGCCGAGGGAACCATTTTTCGCCACTTTGCCAGTAAAAATGAAATACTGCTGGCCACCGTACGTTATATACGGGACACCCTCCTGGGCTGGAGCCGGGCCAGGGTTGCCGGGGGAGGTGAACCCCTGGAAAAGCTCGGTGATATTTTGCTTTTTCACCTGGAGCTGTTTGAACAAAACAGGGGGATTCCCAAAATTATTTTTTCCGAGCAGGTGCATCTGCACGACGAAAAGCTGCGTCAGTTGATGTCTGAGACCATTTGCGAATACATGGAGCTTATAGGGACCATTATCCGGGAGGGTATGGAGAAGGGACAGTTCAGGCCCGGCCTGGATGTACCCATGGTCGTTGCTGCCTACCTGGGCCTGGTGCAGGTAAGCCTGTTGCGCTGGTCTTTAAGAGGGTGTCAATCATCCCTTACTGAAACACACGGGCGGATTTTACGTTTTTTATCCACAATACTGCAAAATTAATTTTATGTTATTTAGCGAGTGAATACTTGCTTACTTTCGGCTGTAAGGGCATTGCTCCAGGATAATGACGGCCAATTGCTGTGCACGTTAAGTCCGTGGGCACGCAAGAACCGTCCCTGCTTGCCCGGCCATCATGCTTTCCGGCCGGCCTGTCGCCGGTTCAATAATGCCGGTAGCCATAAAAGGGTTGCTTTTCTGGCACCGGTCAACAGGGTTTCCAGCAGTCTTAAAGGCTTTCGCTGAGGAAGGACTTTTACTGGCAAGTTGACACTGGATACTCTTGATGTTAAGGGGGCTTAAGCCGTGAATCTTCCGCTGAACTTTCTAAAGATCTTTTCCACCGTTAAAAGACAGGTCAAAGCGGTTCTGCTGGTTGTTATCCTGGCAGCCCTTGGCCTGGTGGTAGGCACAAAGATTATGGCCCTGCGCCAGCTGCCGCCACCGGCACAGGCGGCGGGCGTGCCGGTGGAGACGGTGCCGGTTACCGCCGGTACCATCACGGAGAGCCTGAGCTATACGGGGACCATTGAATCCGCCCACCGGGCGTCCCTGGCTTCCAAAGTAATGGCGGAAATTCGAACGCTTACGGTTAAAGAAGGAGACCGGGTGACCAGGGGCCAGGTTCTGGTAGTTTTAAACGATGAAGAATTAAAAGAGCGCTTAAACCAGGCGGCAGCGGCGGTGGACCAGGCCAGAGCGGTTCTGGAACAGGCCGAGGGCGCCCTTTCCGTCAGCCGGACCAACCTGGAAAAGGCCGCGGCCAATTACAAACGCGGGCAGGAGTTGCTGGCCGCCGGAGCTATAGCCCCGTCCGTTTTTGAAAACCAGTACGAACTCCCCTACCAGCAGGCGAAGGAATCGGCGGAACGCACCGCTCCCGCCCAGGTCAGGGCGGCCAGGGCCCAGCTGGCCCAGGCCGAAGCCGGGCTGGCACTGGCCAGGTCAGCCTATCAGGATGCAACCATCAAGGCGCCTTTTAACGGTGTGGTTACAGCCGTACATAACTATCCCGGTGATCTGGCCGTGCCGGGTAAACCAATTCTTACCCTGGACGATACTGGAAAAATGGTTGCGCGGATAAAAGTAGCAGAAGCAGACCTACCCTTTTTAAAAGTAGGGCAAAAAGCAACGCTGCGCTATCCCGGGGGGCGGGAAACCGCCTCGCAGGTTTCCCGGATTTACCCGGCAGAAGACCCCCTCACCCGCAGCACCATCGTGGAGGTGCCGGTTTCTTCTCCCGGAGTCAGGCCGGGGATGAGCGTGGAGGTTTCCTTTGTAGTCGGCCAAAGCGAGCGGGCCCTGCTGGTCCCCCGCCGGGCGGTGAAAACGGAACAGGGCAGGGCCTGGGTGTTCGCCGTCAGAAACGGCAGGGCGGTACAGGTGCCGGTAACTCCGGGGTTAAAGAACGAAACGCACTATGAAGTAAAAGGAGACCTTAAGCCCGGCGAGCCGGTGGTGGTGTCCGACTTGACCAGGCTTTATGACGGGAAAGAAGTACTTGTGTACCAGGAAAGGAGAAAGTCATGAACTGGCCCGCCTTTGCCATCAAGCACAAATATACGGTGTTTGCCCTGGTCCTGGCCATAGTGTTTTTCGGCCTCTACGCCAAAAACGTAATTAAACTGGAGCTGTTTCCCGATACGTCTCCTCCCATGGTGAACGTGATCACGGTATACCCCGGGGTTGCCGCCTCGGATGTGGCCAGGGAAGTGAGCAAACCGCTGGAGGAAGAACTGGCTACTATCGAGGGAGTTAAGAAGATCTCCTCGTCTTCCCAGGATGGACTTTCCGTGGTCAGGGTGGAGTTCAACTACGAAAAAGACCTGGACCAGGCGGCGGTGGACGTGCAAAATGCCATCAGCCGGATAAAGGGAAGCCTGCCCGCAGGCATTCAGGAACCGCAGGTGCTCAAGTTCAGCTCCCAGGATAAGCCGGTGCTCACCCTGGCCTTAAGCAGCGATAGCCTGGATCTGGTCGCCTTGCGTACGCTGGCTGATAACGAAATTAAAAACGCAGTGCAGCTGGTGGACGGGGTGGGGGCCGTGGACGTGCTGGGCGGCCACCGGCGGCAGGTTAATGTTTACGTGGACCGGCACCGTTTGGAGGCTCTTAATATTTCCCTCGACCGGGTGGCTGCGGCCATCGGAGGGGGAAATATCAGCCTGCCCGCCGGGCGGGTTACCCAGCGGGAGCAGGAATACTTAATCAGGATCACGCAGGAGCGCCTGCATCCCGGGGAGCTGGCCAACATCCTCCTCGAAAACCGCGGCGGCCACAACATATACTTGAAAGACGTGGCCCGGATTGAAGATTCCAGCCAGGAACAACGCAGCAGCTATAACTTTAACGGCAAGAATTCCCTGGCCGTTCAGATCATCAAAAAGCGTGAGGCCAACACGGTTGAAGTGGTTGAGAGGGTAAAAGAAAAGCTGGCTGAACTGGAAAGGCAATTTCCCGAAATAAAGTTTGCCGTAGCTGATGATGATTCCATTTTCACCCTGCAGGTGGTGGAGAACATGACCGCCAGCGTCAGGGATGCCCTCATCTTCACCACGGCCATTATTTTGCTATTCCTCATCAGCTTGAATGAATCAATCATCGTTGCCTTTTCCATGCCCCTGTCCCTGCTGGGAGCCATTGTCCTTATGAAGGCCTCCGGCCTGTCGCTGAACATTATCACCCTTTCCGCCCTCATTTTGAGCGTAGGCATTGTGGTGGATGACTCCATTATTGTGGTGGAAAATATCATGCGCCATCACCATGAGCTCGGGAAGGACATCCGCACCGCGGCCATTGACGGTACAAGCGAGATCATGCTGCCCGCGGTGGCCGGTACGGCCACCATTGTGGCGGTGCTGATTCCCCTTTTGTTTGTAGGCGGGTTCGTGGGTCAAATGTTCAGCCCCCTGGCCAAAACGCTCATTTACGCCATCAGCTGTTCTTTACTGGTTTCCCTGACCATTATCCCCCTGCTCACAGTTATGCTGGGCGGCAGGCGCTGGGCGGCGGCTGAAAGGGCGTTAAACGCGGCAATTGCTCCTTTTACGAAAGCCATGAACCGCCTGAAAGACTCTTACGCCCTGCTGGTCGTCAGGGCCTTGAAAAGGCGAAAGATGACCCTGCTCCTGTCCCTGGGGCTAATTTTGCTGAGTATCAAACTCCTGGGCCTGATCGGTATGGAAGTGCTGCCCAAGATGGACGCCGGGTCGCTTTTGATCAGTTTGCAAACCTCCCCCGCCAGTTCCCTGGAGAAGACGATCGGGGTGGTGGCGCGGGTAGAGGAATTGCTGGACAGGGAGCCGGCGGTAATTGCCTACAGCACCCGCATCGGTTATGAACCGGGGTCGCATTACATGGGCGGTACCGGCGCCCTGGGGGTAACCCAGGCGGAAATCACCGTAACCCTTACCTCTCGGAAGGAAAGGAAGGAAACCATCTGGCAAATCGAAGAACGGCTGCGCCGGGAAATGGCCCGCATTCCCGACATTGAAACCTTTGTGGTGAAGGAAGTCGGCGGTACGGCTAAAAGCAGCACCGCCGCGCCCATAGACGTACGCATCACCGGGGATGATGTGCGGGTGCTGGATTACCTGGCCGGTGAGGTGCTTGCGCAGTTAAAAACCGTACCCGGTGCGGTCAACCTCTACCGGAGCTGGTCGCTAAACACGCCGGAGGTAAACATGGTGGTGGACGAAACCCGGGCGGCGGCCCTGGGCCTGACCCCGGAAAAAATAGCCCGGCAGGTTTATGCCGCTCTGGAGGGAATGAGGGCGTCCTCCCTGCAGGTGGAAAGCCGCAAGGATACCGATATCGTGGTACGCTACCGGCCCGAGGACCGGGGTTCCCTGGAAAGCATGCTGTCCGTCACCGTCACCTCTCCCCTGGGCGTGCAGGTGCCGCTGCGGGAGCTGGTACATGTGGAGATCAACCCGGCGGCCAGCGTGGTTACCCGGGAAAATCTCCTGCCCTCCATTGATATTCTGGGTTATACTGAGGGGCGGCCCTTCAGCCACGTGATTGCCGATGTGGAAAAGGCACTCCGGGAGGTGAAACTTCCCGAGGGCTACACGCTGGAAGTGACCGGTGAAAAGGCGGACCTGCAGGAGTCCGCCGGGGATTTAAAGCGTGCCCTGCTTCTGGCCGTGGTGACGGTGTATTTGCTGCTGGTGGCCCAGTTCAGGTCCTTCATTCACCCGGTAACCATTATGATGAGCATTCCTTTAGTGCTCTTCGGGGTAGCCCTGGCCCTGCTGCTGAGCGGCAAGAGCGTTTCTTTGCCGGCCATACTGGGACTGATTCTGCTTGTGGGTACGGTGGTGCGCAACAGCATTGTGCTGGTGGAGTTCATCATCCGCGCCCGGGAGGCGGGCACGGCCAGGGATGAAGCCATCGTGGAGGCGGTGCGGGTGCGCTTCCGGCCCATCATGATGACCGCCCTGTCCTGCGTGGTGGGGATGCTTCCTCTGGCCCTGGAATGGGCGCTGGGTTCGGAAAGGTTTTCCCCCCTGGCCATAACCGTTATCGGGGGAATGCTGGTGGCCACTTTGCTGACCATGGTGGTCATACCGGTGGTGTATTCGCTGTTTGATGATCTGGTGGACAGAGCTCAATTTAAACCGGCAGGGGTTAAAAATATGGAAACCGGTGTGAATTAAGCCCGTGAACAAGCAGGAACCGTCCGGGCTGGCCACATTACTTGTCACGAAAAAAATCATTCCGGAACTATGATCTGGCTCAATGTTTTGGCGGCAGAAATGTGCTAGGGTAAGGGAAAACTACGAAAGGAGCAGGTAAATTATGGAGATCAAACTTTTTGGTGCGGATGGATGTCCGGTATGCCGTCAGCTGGAACAAACGGTCTTCGATGTCCTGGCCGAGATGGGGGTGGCCGCAGCGGTCAATAAGGTCACCGATCCCGGGGAGCGGCTGCAGTACGAGGTTTACCGGCTACCCGGTTTGATGATAGACGGGGAGTTGAAGGCCAGCGGACGGGTGCCGGCCCGCCACGAGCTCATGAACTGGGTGAAAGAAGCATCTGGGCGGTCTTGAGCCTGAACATGAAACATTACAGGGGGTTGGAGCAATTATGCAAACCATAGTTTTCCGCCTGGAAGGGCTGGCCTGTCCCGAATGCGCCCGGAACACCGGGATGATCCTGGAAAGGCAGAAGGGAGTTAAAAAAGCCGTGGTGACCTTTGCCACGGGAAAGGTAAAGGTGGAATATGATCCGGCGGTTATAACTCCCGGGGAAATCGAACAGGTCATTGCGAAAACCGGGTACCGGATTACCGGGAGGGGTTAGTTATGTTCAGCTTCCCGTCACAAAGAGAAAGTGCCGTTCCCGTTGCCCCGGTTGGTGGCTTGTTCCGCCTGGAACGCTTGAGGGAGCTGTGGGTGGCTTATGACAAGCTTATGATCACCCTGGGTTCTGGACTGCTCATCCTGCTGGGTTACCTGGCCGGCCGCCTGGGCTGGCCGGCGGCGGCCAACGGGTTGATGGTGCTGGCCACTCTCCTGGCCGGCTACCGGGTTGCTGCGTCAGCCTGGCAGGCTTTGCGCTTCCGGGTGGTGGGCATCAATGCCCTGGTTACCCTGGCTGCCCTGGGCGCCACCATTATCGGCGAATACTGGGAGGCGGCCGTGGTCACTTTTCTGTTTTCCCTGGGAAATTATCTGGAAGCCCGGACCATGGACAAAACCCGTGCCGCTTTGAGGAAACTGATGGAGCTGGCGCCCCGGGTGGCCCGGGTGCGCCGGGAGGGAACCGAAGTGGAGGTGCCGGCGGAAGAGGTGGAACCAGGCGAACTGGTCCTCATCCGTGCCGGGGATAAAATTCCGGTGGATGGCAGGGTGGTCAGGGGACGGGCGGCGGTCAATCAGGCGGCCATCACCGGGGAGTCCCTCCCGGTGCAGAAGGAGCCGGGGGATTATGTATTCAGCGGCACCATGAATGAAAGCGGCTACCTGGAGGTGGAAGCGGAACGAACCGGTGAGGAAACCACCTTTGCCCGGATCATGCAACTGGTGGAAGAGGCCCAGGAGGAAAAGGCCAGGATCCAGCGCTGGCTGGAAAACTTCGCCCGTTACTATACTCCCGGGATTATGGCGGTTTCCGTCCTGACCTATCTGGTAACCCGGGATGCCCTGCTGGCCCTGACTCTGCTGGTGATTGCCTGTCCCGGGGCGCTGGTGATTGCCACCCCCGTTTCCATTGTGGCCGCTACGGGAAATGCCGCCCGCCACGGGGTTCTGATCAAGGGCGGGGAGCACCTGGAAAAGGCCGGACGGATCCGGGCGGTGGTTCTGGATAAAACCGGCACCCTCACCCGGGGCCGGCCGCTGGTAAAAAAAGTGCGGGTGTGGCGCGGGTCGGAAAAGGAAATGCTGCTTAAAGCTGCTGCCGTGGAAAAACTGTCCGGACATCCCCTGGCCAAACCCCTGGTGGAAAGGGCGGAGTCCCTGGGTGAAATCCCCCCGGCGGAAAATTTTCAGGTTCACCCCGGTTGCGGGGTAACCGGTACGGTGGACGGGGAGATTATCCGGGTGGGTAACCGCCGGTTGATGCAGGAAGCCAGCATCCCCGTTCCGGTGGATGTGGAAAATTACCTGGCAGGCGAAGAGTCTGCCGGACGGACAGCCGTCCTGGTGGCCATAGGGGAGGAAATATGGGGAGCAGTGAGCATTGCCGACGAGATCCGGGACGAAGCGAAAGATCTGGTGGCCCGGTTAAAGGCTGCCGGAGTACGCAGGGTGGTCATGCTCACCGGTGACAACCGGCGGGTGGCCCGGGCCGTGGCCTGCGAACTGGGGATGGACGAATACCAGGCGGAGGTTTTGCCGGAAGGGAAAGTGGAGGCCATCCGCCGTTTGAAGCAGGAGGGGCTGGTGGTGGCCATGGTGGGGGACGGGATCAATGATGCCCCGGCCCTGGCGGCTGCCGATGTGGGTATTGCCATGGGGGCGGCAGGGACCGACGTGGCCATGGAAACGGCGGACATCGTCCTCATGTCCGACCGCCTGGATAAACTCCCCTACGCCATCGGCCTCAGCCGTCAGACCTTGAAAAATATCCAGCAAAATGTCACCTTTGCCATTCTGGTGGTGGCAGTTTTGCTGCTGGGTGTTATGGGCCAAAAGGTGGTGCTGGCTTCCGGCATGCTTATCCACGAAGCCAGCGTACTCCTGGTCATCCTGAACGCCATGCGGCTCATGAGTTACCGGAATGGATGAGAGTTCATGTAGAAGTCGTATTTATTTTGTGGAGCTGTCCGTCAACCGTGTTACCCACGACCGGGCGGTTCTTTTAAAAGCCGCGAACTGATGGGTAAGATGATGGAGAGCAGATGGCCGTGGTGCACGGGATATCTTTTAAAGGAGTAGTTTGAAAAAACCGGGGCGAGTTTCTTCGCTCTTTTTTTTTGCCTGTGGCTGCTATGGTGCAGTTCCTGACCGCTTGTGATCCGGATCATTGTTTCGGCGGGAGCGGTGTGGTAAACTGGGTACGAGCATTTAGCTTGAGGAGTTGATTATGGTGAGCATAAGCCAGTACTCCCCTCCCGGCATTGAGAAGCAGGAAGTTGAGCAGCCGTACATAGCCATTTATTTGCGCAAAATGCTCGGCAGCAGGCGTACGACTCCCTTATCCGCCCCTTCGTGGAAGGAGCTTCTCGTTTCCTGGTTTGGTGCCTTTTCCGGTATAGGAGTGGTGGCTTTCCTGACCCTGGTTTACAACATGCCCATGATTGTGCCCTCCTTTGGCGCGTCGGCCCTGTTGATTTATGGTTTGCCCGATGCTCCCCTGGCCCAGCCCCGGAATGTCATTGGCGGGCATATTATTTCGGCCATATGCGGCGTAACGGTTTACGCCCTCTGCGGCCTGACCTGGTGGTCCGCGGCGCTGGCCGCCTCCCTGGCGGTACTGCTGATGCTCATTACCAGAACCGCCCACCCGCCGGGCGGCGCCACCGCTCTGGGAGCAGTGCTGACCAAGGCTTCCCCCATGTACATACTCACGCCCGTGGCCCTGGGCGCCGCCATACTGGTACTGGTGGGGTTGATCACCAACAACCTGCTGCCGGAAAGAAAATACCCGAAATACTGGCTTTAGGCTGCGAACAGGAACAAAATGGAGGTGGTTGAAAGAATGAGTAACAGGCCGGTTGTCCTACTGGAGGATGTGGAAGCCGCCCTGCAGCAAACGGGGAAGGTGATGGATATAACTCCGGAGGATTTGCTGACTATCGTCGATTTGACCCTGGACCAGGCGGAAAAACGTCAAAGTACCTTTGAAGGCAAACAGTGGATCGGGGAAATAATGACTGTACCGGTGATTACCTGTACGCCCGATACCACCATTGAAGAGGCGGCTCGTATTTTACTGGAAAAGAATATTCATTGTCTCCCTGTTGTTGACCGGGAGAATAAACTGGTGGGGATTGTTACGGAATCGGATCTTATCTTTCAGTTTTCCGCAGTTCCCGCCGGCGGCTCCCTTCTGGACCTGCTTATGCGCAAGAAATTACCAAAATCCGGTCATACCATTGGGGAAATTATGGTTAAAAAGGTGACCACCGTTCATCCCGGTGATCCCATTCAAAAAGCCATTCAATTGATTATAAAACATGGTTACGGGAGAATTCCCGTGGTGGATGGGGACAACAGGGTGGTGGGCATCGTTGCCCGCAAGGACATCCTGCATTTCCTGAAATGATGCGGGTGGGATGATTATGCGGGGTAGTTTGAGCCGGAAGTTTATGATCCGGATCACCGCAATCCTGCTTTTGATTACCGGCATAAACCTTGGGCTGGATTATTACGAGCAGAAAAATCAGATCCTGCAGGAGTTAAAGGAAAAGTCCCGGGTGATTACCGGCCAGCTTCTGGCCACCCGGGAGTTTATCGCCCGTAATCAGGACCGGATCAATTACGATTCCCGGGGCCATTTTGAATTTAAAGGCCTCAACCCGGCGGCGGTGGGGCGGGGTGTGGGGGAGATATTCAACCAATCCACCGGTTACCACATTAAACAGACCCGCCTCAATCCCCGCAATCCCGGGAATGCCCCCGATGCCTTTGAAATAAGAGGACTGGAAGCCCTGGCCCAAAACCCCTCTTTGACCGAGTTTTACGGTTTTGATGAGCTGAACGGAGAAAAGGTTTTCCGGTATATGGTACCTTTGCGGGTGGAGGAATACTGCCTGCAGTGCCACGGGGAACCGGCGGGACGGCCGGATATTTCCGGTTACCCCAGGGAAGGTTACCGGGTGGGCGATCTGGGAGGGGCCATCAGCCTGATAGTGCCGGTGAACAATTTGCTTGCCGCCCTGTGGCACAACCTGCTGCGCCACCTGGGCTTCTTTTTTATTCTTTTGCTGGTCATCCTTGGCGTGGTTTACTTTTTAATACAGCGTTTGGTCACCGGGCCGCTGAACCAGTTGCGCCTGGCCGCCGTACGCCTGGGGGAAGGGGAACTGGATCTGTCTTTTCCCAGGTTGGATAGTAGTGCGGAGATCGGCCAGCTGGCGGCCCAGTTCCGCCGGATGGCCCGGCAGTTACACGACCTGTATACCGGCCTGGAGCAAAAGGTGCAGGAGCGTACGGCCCAGCTGCAGGCGGCCAATGAACTCCTGGAGCGGCAGCGGCAGGAATTGGAGAATGCCAACCGGGAGCTGGCCCGGGCCAGTGAGATGAAGTCTCGCTTTTTGGCCGGGATGAGCCATGAGATGCGCACCCCCCTTACTTCTATCATTGCCTTCAGCGAATTGCTGCTACAGGAAACAAGGGAGGAAAACAGGTTACAAAGGCAGAATTTACAGGAAATCAAAGCCAGCGCCCGGCGTCTGCTGGCTTTGATTGAGGACCTGCTGGATCTGGCCAGAATTGAGGCCGGCCGTTTCCAGCTGCACCGGGAACTGGTGGACCTGGCTGATATTTTCGAATCCATTGATAAAACCTTGAGCCCCTTGATTGAAGCCAATGGTCTCGGCTGGTACTGGGAGGTGGAGCCGGATGTGCCCCTGATGGAGGTGGACGGGGAAAAGATTCGCCGGGCCATTTTAAACCTGGCCCACAATGCGGTGAAGTTCACCCCTCCCGGCGGGCGGGTGGAGATGCGGGCCGGATTCGACCCCGGGCGGAAAGAGGTGTTCATCCGGGTGGCCGACAATGGTATGGGCATCGAACCGGAAGAGCTGGACCTGGTCTTTGAACGATTCTACCAGGCCGGCAATTCCCGGGCGCATAAATACGGGGGGTCCGGCCTGGGATTGTCTCTGGCCAGGGAACTGGTGGAACTGCACGGGGGATATATCAGTGTAACCAGTAAACCGGGGGAAGGCAGTACCTTTGTGATTCACCTGCCCGTAGCTTAAGCGCCGTGGGAGCCGGTTGCCCTCTCAGTTGCATGATGCAAGGGCTATGCCTGAGGGAGCTCGTTAGAACGCTTGTACCCTGACATGATTATGCAGTATGGTGGTTTTTTGATTGGCATTGCACTTAAGGCATGTACCTTAATGCAGGGGGGAGAATTTTGGCCCGGATTCTGCTGGTAGATGACGAGATCAGTATCAAGCGGGTGGTGGAGCAGACCCTGGAACGGGAGGGTTTTACGGTGGACTATGCCGCCGACGGACTGGCGGCCCGGGAGCTCTTTGCCCGCCGGCGGCCGGATCTGGTCATTCTGGACGTCATGCTGCCGGAGATTGACGGGTTTGAGCTCTGCCGGCGCTGGCGGGAGGTGAGCGACGTGCCCATCCTCATCCTTTCCGCCAAAGGGGACATTGTGGATAAAAGTGTGGGGTTTAATTGCGGTGCCGATGACTATTTAACCAAACCTTTCAGCCCGGTGGAGCTGGCTTTGCGGGTCAAGGCGCTGCTGCGCCGCAGCCGGCAGGGCCGGACGGACCGTTCGGACCGGGTGGAAGCGGCAGGCCTGCAAATAGATGCCTTTCAGCGCCGGGTGTGGGTGGAGGGGAGGGAGGTGGAGCTCACGCCAAAGGAATTTGACCTCCTGTGGTTTCTGGCCCGCCACCCCGGACGGGTATTTACCAGGGAGCAAATCTTTGCACACGTTTGGGGCGATGACGTGTTAAGCGATTTGAGTACGGTCACCGTATTCATGCGCCGGCTGCGGGAAAAAATCGAGGCCGATCCCCGCAAGCCCCGCTATCTGAAAACCATCTGGGGCGTGGGTTACAAATTTGTCGCCGAATAACCCTTAATTTCACACTGGATAAACACCCCTGGTTATTAACAGCTTTTAAGTTTTCTTTAAGAATTTGTTAATAAAACGTTTCTTATGTATTAACAAGTTTATGTTAATTTAATGTAAAAGTAGTCACAAGCACTTGTCCTTTACCGGATTACATAAAAAGATTTTGGGGAAATGCGCTTTCCGCAAAACCAAAACCACTATTCATAAAAGGATGAATGTCCGTGGCAGAGCGAAACTTTTTCAATCGTACCTGGCGCTTGTTTACTTCCATGCGTTTCGGCTTGATTCTGCTTTGTATCCTTTCCGCAGCCCTGGCCTTTGCTTCCCTGTTCGCCCCCGGCACCGGTCAGGGATACGGGGAGACGGCCTGGCTGGTGCAGGTGCTGGGCCTGGATAACATATACCGTTCCTTCCTGTTCCGCCTCCTTTTCGCTCTTTTATGCCTGAATCTCATTGCCTGTTCAATTAACCGGTTATATATGTTAAAAATAACCACTTTCCCCTCCCCGGAACAGATCAAAAAGAGCAACATTGAACAAATGCCCCTGATTTACCGGACCAGCCTGGAAACCGGCGGGATTCCGGCAGAAGACCGCCTGGTTGATTTTTTTCGCCGGCGCCATTATTCCGTACGCAAATGCCGCGATGGATCCACCACCTGGCTCTATGCCAGCCGGGGAAAAGCGGGCCCCTGGTTCAGCTTCGGGCTGCACATCTCCCTGGTGGTAGTGGTGGCCGGTTTTGCCTGGGGGGGAGTGGCCCGGTCGGAAACCCGGGTGGTCCTTCCCGTGGGCGAGCAGGCGGAAGTGGTCACGGGTTCCCAGCAGTCTTCCGGTGTGGACCGTTTTACCATCAGGCTGGATGACTTTACCACCCTTTACGATGCCAGCGGGGCCATTGATAACTGGGTGAGCAGGGTGACCATCATTGCCAATGGCCAGGAAGTGCAAAGGGGGGATGTCATGGTCAACCACCCCTTTAATTATCGCGGCTATCATTTATACCAGTATTCCTACGGCCAGGCTTTAAAGGTGGAGCTTGCCGGTGGAGCACAGGGAACGCCCCAGGCGGCGGTCCTTTCCCCAAACCGGTTTTACCGGCTGCCCGGCCTGGAGAACTATGGCATATGGTTTGGCTCCTGGAATGAAAACGGTACGGTGGACTATGCCCTTTACAAGGGGCACCAGGAAATAGCTGCGGGTACTCTCTCCACGGGGGAAAGCATTACCCTGCCCGAAAGTGCCGGAATCCTGCGCCTGACCGGAACCAACCCCTTTTCGGTGCTGCAGGTAAAGCACGATCCCAGCATCCCCCTGGTGTTTGCCGGTTTAACCCTGATGAGTCTCTTTTTCTTCCTGACCCTGTTTGTGCGGCACAGGCGGTACTGGCTGCGTATGGAAGAGACGGCGGACGGTGCGCTGAGCCTGATTCTGGGCAGCGGGGCTTCCATGCATACCCGCGCCCTGGCCCGGGAGGAGTTTGATGGAATGGTCCGTGAAATAGAATCCAGCCTGGCCCGGCGGAAAGGGGATGAACAGGATGTGGCTTGAACCGCTTGCCTTTAAAATTGCCTTTGGTGCCTATCTGGGGGCGGTTATTCTTTACCTGGCCGATTTTATGGCGGACAAACCGGTTGCCGCCCGCTGGGCCGCAGCGGTGGCCTGGCTGGGTTTGCTGGGCAATACCGCCGCCCTGGGGGCCAGGATTGCCGCTACCGGCAGGCTGCCCCTGGCCAATCTTTACGAGTTCGGGTTGTGCTTTGCCTGGGGGATCATGCTGGGTTATTTGTTGCTGCAGCTGAAGGTAAAGATTAAGGGACTGGGAGTATTTACGACCCTCATGGGCTTTCTGGTAATTGCCCTGATATCCATGCTGCCCCGGGAGACCAGCGCCCTGATGCCGGCCCTGCGCAGCAACTGGCTGACCTATCATGTATTAACGGCCATTGTGGCCTACAGTGCCTTTGCTCTTTCCTTTGCCGGCGCGGTGCTTTATCTGATCGCCAGCGGGGATTCCCCCCTGTTTGCTGGCTTACGCCGGCGCCTGCCGGACCGGGAAGTTCTGGACCGGCTGGTTTACCAGGCAGTGGTCATCGGCCTGCCCTTTCAAACACTGTTGATTGTCACCGGGGCCATTTGGGCCCAGTACGCCTGGGGGGCCTACTGGAGCTGGGACCCCAAGGAAACCTGGTCTTTGATCACCTGGCTGGTGTACGCCGCCTACGTCCACGCCCGGTTTATGCTGGGCTGGCGAGGCCGGCCGGCGGCCTACCTGGCGGTGGCCGGTTTTATCGTGGTCATGTTTACTTTTGTGGGCGTTACCTTTTTAATGTCCGGCCAGCACAGCTACGTCTGAGGACTCTCCGGGATATCATGGAAGGGCCATTGTGCAAATATTTTAGAAACATTCCCGGCCGGCTGCCGTCCGGCGGGTGGTTTTCGGGGGAAGGGGGGTGGGAACAATGTGGGAAGATGCCGTGCATGAGGGAAAAAGCTCCGGTATCAGTGACACCCGGGGGATGCCGCCATCCGGTGCCGGTGATACCTCGCAGCCGGCGGGAGGCAGCGCTGGGGGGACAAATGGTGGGGATACCGGAGCCGGCGGCCCCCGGCAGAACCCTCCGGCCTGGAAAAGTGCCGTTTACCGCCTGCGCCGCCGTATTTGGTCCCTCCTGACCGGCCTGCTGGTGATGGTGGTGCTCCTGACCGCCGGGACAAAGGCCGTGGTGTCTTACACCGACCGCCCGGAATTTTGCATCAGCTGTCACGTGATGGAACCACAGTATGAAACCTGGTTCCATTCGTCCCACCGCCAGTGGGCGTCCTGCAGCGACTGCCATGTACCACACCAGAACCTGGCGGCCAAACTGGTGGGCAAGGGTATCGACGGCACACGGGATTTTTATCTCTTTTACACCAATCAGGTGCCGGATCCCATACACCTCAGCGACCGGGGCGGCCGGATAGTGCGGGAAAACTGCCTGCGCTGTCATGGTAATCTGATGGAGAACGTGATTGATCTTGAAGACAGGGATTGCTGGGAATGTCACCGTTCGGTGCCCCACGGGCAGGGGACACGGTTATTAATCAATTAACCACTGTGAAAGGAGGAGATATTCTTGAAAAAAGCCTGGTGGGCCTGGTTGCCGGTACTCATTCTGCTTTTTCTGGCCGGATGCGCCCCGCCCAGGGCCGAAATGGTCAAGACGGCTTCCATACCTTCCGGGGAACTGGACCCTGCCGTTTGGGGAAAGGTCTACCCCCTGGAATACGATAGCTTCATGAAGACGAAGGAGGGGGGGCAGGGCGAGAGCAAGTACAAGGGTTCGGAGCTGAAGGACAAATTGAGTGAATATCCTTTCCAGCTGGTGCTGCTGGAGGGATGGGGTTTTGGTATTGAATTCAACGAACCCCGGGGCCACGTGTACATGCTCAAGGACCAGCTGGATATTGACCCGTCCCGGCGCAAGCCGGGGGGCGTATGCCTTTCCTGCAAGTCCCCCTATGCACCCCGGTTAAAGGAGCAAATGGGCCTGGCCTATTTCCAGCAACCCTATGACCAGGTGCACGCCATGATCCCGCAGAATCATGCGGAACTGGGGTTGTCCTGCGCTGACTGTCATGATCCGGCCAACATGGATTTGAAGTTAAGCCGCTGGTTTATGAACGATGCCCTGAAAGCCCTGGGTAAGGATCCGGCGGGTTTAACCAGGCAGGAAAAGCGCACCCTGGTTTGCGCCCAGTGCCATAACACCTACGTCATTCCCAGGGATCAGAATATGAAACCCGTGGGCCTGTTCCTGCCCTGGCAGAAATCCCAGTGGGGTCACATCACCGTTGAAGACATTGAACGCGTGCTCAAGTCCGACCCGGCCAATCTGGAATGGAAGCACAACCCCACCGGGATCAAGCTCGGGCACATCCGCCACCCTGAGTTTGAGCTATATTCCAACGGCAGCGTCCACTGGCGGGCCGGGGTGGCCTGCGCCGACTGTCACATGCCCTACGAGCGGGTGGGCAGCAGCAAGATTTCCTCCCACCACGTGCAGAGCCCGCTGAAGGACAACATGAGGGCATGCACCCAGTGCCATAACCAGAGCCCGCAGTGGCTGCGGGAGCAGGTGATCCTGATTCAGGACCGGGTGAACAATATGTATACCCGGGCCGGCAACGCCGCCGCCCAGGCGGCCAAAGCCATCGAACTGGCCAACAAGACGGCCGGGGTGAACCAGGAGCTTCTGAACCAGGCCAAGCAGCTTTATGAAAAGGCCTACTACCGGGTGACCTTTGTTGGCGCAGAAAACAGCATGGGCTTCCACAACCCGGAAGAAGCCCTGCGCGTTCTGGGTGACGGCCTGTATTACGCCGACCAGGCCCTGATGAAAGCCCGGGAAGCTCTGGTGAAAGCTGGAGTACAGGTACCGGATAAATTTGACCTTGAACTTTCCAGGTACGCCAAACGGGGTACCAAGGGCGTCCCCTATAAGCCGGAAGAGAATCTGGAGTTTACCTTTGACGGGACGAAATAGGTTAATAAAGCATGTATATTAATTTATCCCCTCGTTGATTATGAAGTTTTATTCAAAAGCAGGTAACATAAGGAAACTCCCCCGCAAGATCGGGGGAGCTTCTTTGTTTGCGCCCGCATAATTCGGACTTGACCGGCAGGAGAACACAAAGTATAGTACGAAGGATAGAAGTTTTGAGATTTCAAGATTTTTGGGGTTTGGTGATGGTGAGTGGTGATCCCAGCCAAAGGCTTTTTTCTTGATCGGGTATGGCGGACGGTTACCGGCTATGATGGGCAATTGGTCACCATACTCGAGGACATTACGGCCCATTTTCCCGGGGGGGCCATCACGGCCCTGGTGGGGCCGTCGGGTTCGGGTAAAAGTTCCCTGCTGCGCCTTTTAAACCGGCTGGATGAACCCAGCCGGGGCAGGCTTTACTGGCAGGGCAAACCCCTGGAAGGGTATCCCGTGCGGGAACTGCGGCGTCAGGTGGGCATGTTGTTTCAAACCCCGGTCCTTTTTCCCGGTACTGTAGAAGAAAATCTCCTTTACGGTCCCCGGGTTACCCGCTCGGCCCCGCGCGTAGAGCCGGCGGAGTTGCTGGAACAGGTCGGGCTGGACGGCACGTTCTTGCGGCGGGAGGTAAGCAGCCTTTCCGGTGGCCAGGCCCAGCGGGTTGCCCTGGCCCGGGCACTGGCCAACCGGCCGGCGGCCCTTTTGCTGGACGAACCCACTTCCGCCCTGGACCCCGAAGCCCGGGAAGAAATCGAACTGTTAATTATGCGACTGCAGCGGGAAAATGCCCTCACCGTGGTGTGGGTAACCCACGATGCCGCCCAGGCCCTGCGGGTAGCCCAGGTGCTGGCCGTCATGCAAAAGGGGCGTCTTACGGTCTGTGGTCCGAAAGAAGATTTCATGCGCGGCGAGGTCGATCCCTGGGTGCGCCAGTTCTTCCAGGAGGGCCGGCACACCCCGCACGGGTGCTGCCGGCCTGAAAAGAGGTGAAATCCCTTGACCGATGCAGCCCTCTTATCCACCCTGGCCCTGGTGCTGGTGGCCATGCTTTTGTCTTTGTGGCAGCAGCTGCGCCTGGAGCGGGATTTGCTGGTGGGGACGGTCCGCACCTTTTTGCAGTTGCTGGCCATCGGTTATGTGCTGACCTTTGTGTTCCGGCAGGACCGCTGGTATTTTACCGCGGGGGTATTGTTGCTGATGACCCTGGTGGCCGCCCATAATGCGGCCGGAAAGGGCAAAAAGATCCCGGGGATATTCTGGCGGGTGATCCTGGCCATTGGGCTGGGGGAAGTGGTTACCCTGGGCCTGATGCTCTCACTCCACATCATCGAGGGTAGCCCCCGCTTTGTCATTCCGGTGGCGGGGATGATCGTCGGCAATGCCATGGTGGCTGCCGGCCTGGTGCTCAACCGTTTTCAAGCCGACATCCGCCAGCGAAGGCGGGAGGTGGAAGCCGCCCTGGCCCTGGGGGCATCTCCCCGGCAGGCGGTGGAAGGTGTGCTGCAGGCGGCTATTAAAGGAGGGATGTTGCCCACCATTGATTCCATGAAAACCGTGGGGCTGGTTACCCTGCCGGGGATGATGACCGGCTCCATCCTGGCCGGGGCCGATCCCCTGCTGGCGGTTAAGTACCAGATCATGGTTATGCTGATGCTCAGCAGCGCCACGGCCATTTCCAGCATTGCCCTGGGGTTTACCCTTTACCGGGCTTATTTCAACCAGGCCGAGCAGCTGATCATACCGGGTAACTCTGCTCGGCCGTGAGCATTTCCAGCCACCGTTTTAGATAAATGGGCAGGATAAAGTTCTTTTTCACGTGTTCCCTGGCGTTTTGCCCCAGTTTTTCTGCCAGGGAGGGGTCGCGCAAGATTCTAACCACCGCCCGGGCCATTTCTTCGGTGGTGGCGGCGGCCAGCCCGGTCTCTCCGTGAATTATCTGCACCGTAATGCCGCCTACGGGGGAAGCTACCACCGGGCGGGATTTCCACATGGCCTCGGTTACGGTCAGCCCGAAACCCTCTCGTACTGATTTCTGAACCACTACTGCGGCAACCCGCTGCAGCACATTAATTTCCAGATCGCTGGCGGGAGGGAGCTCCAGAATAAAGATGTCCGGGTCACCGGCGGCTGCCTGGCGTACTTCCTGGAGCACCTGGATGCCCTCGGGGTCGTCGGTGGCTCCGCCCCCCGCCAGCACCAGGCGGCATAGCACTTCCTGCCGCACCAGGCGAAAGGCCTGGATAACCCCCAGCGGGTCTTTGAGGCGGTCAAACCGGGAAATTTGCACCACCAGGGGTAGATCATTGGGTATCCCCAGTCGCTCCATAACAGCATCAATTTCTTGTGCCGAAACCTCCCGGTTTTTTTCGGCCAGGGGGTCAATGGCCGGGGGCATGAAGTATTGCCGGTGACCTAAATTCCGGGCGTAGGCCTGGATATGATAGATGGCGGCGTCACAACGCCTTGCCCAGGGGCTCAAAAAATCCCACACCTCCCGGTTCACGTCTACCGGATCAATGTGGCAGTACCACAGCCAGCGACCCGGGTGGCCGGGACGGATTTCGGCCAGGCCCAGGGGCTGCTGATCGTGGAGAATGACAAAGCCCGCCCGGGGGTCTACCAGGTCGTAGTTTTCCCGGGATATGCGGCGGTAGGTGTCCAGCATGGCGGGCGTTATTTGCACGGGCACGCCGTGAAAGGCGTTGTGAAAGGTTTTGGTCACCCGGAAAAATTCTTCATCCCCCTTGATGACGTCCCAGCGCACTTCCAGGCCCGCTTCCTCCATCATGGGCACGAGGCGCTTTAAAATTTCCGCCACCCCGCCCCCGGTAAGGGTGGAATTAATGTGCTGGACCCTGCACCCCTTAAGCTGCCGGGCCAGCTCGTAAATTTCTTCAATGAGTTGTTCACCAACAACAACCTGATAATCCCTGATACCGGCCATGAATAACCCTCTTCCTCTGCAGTTTTTCCTAAAACCCCTAGTATATTCGCCCGAAAAAAATTTTTTCCTCCACCTGCTCTGGTTAGTGTGGAGGAAAATTTTTTGCGATGGTTCTAGGTAGTTAAGTTGAAATTTCAGCGTGAGCAGCTTTCACTTTTACTGCGCCTGCAGGCCGGCCAGCAGGGCCGGGCCGGCGCTTGTACCCAGCCTGGCAGCCCCGGCTTCGATGAGGGCCAGGGCTTGTCCGGTGGTGCGAATGCCCCCCGAGGCTTTTACGCCCATTTCCAGGGGGAGGTTTTCCCGCAATAGCCTCACGTCTTCCACCGTGGCTCCGCCGGGGCCAAAACCGGTGCTGGTTTTTACATAATGGGCGCCTGCCTGACGTACCAGCCGGCAGGCGGTAATCTTCTCCCCGTGGTTTAAGTAGCCTGTTTCGATAATCACCTTGACCAGCCCCCCGGGCAAAAGGGCGGTCACTGCCTCAACCACTCCCCGGATATCGGCCACGACCAGGTCATGGTTTCCTTCCTTCAAGGCGCCAATATTTATGACCATGTCCACTTCCCTGGCGCCGTTTCTGACGGCCTCTTCAGCTTCCTTCTTTTTTACGGACGGCGTGGTTGCCCCCAGGGGGAAGCCAATCACCGTGCACACTGCCACACGGGAACCGGCAAGTATTTTCGCGGCATATGCCACATGGGCGGGATTAACGCATACGGCGGCGAATCCTTCAGCCATCGCCTCAATACAAAGTTGCCGGATGTCCCGGGTGGTGGCCGTGGGTTTAAGCAGGGTATGATCAATCATGGCGGCCAGCTGGTTTCTGGTCAACCGCCAACCCTCCTTGTGAAATTACTATTATTTAAGTGAACGGGTGCCGGGGAATTACTGGTTGCCTGTTGTTACCGTGGTTTCTATTTTGAGCTGCCTTTGCAGCAGGTTTGACAGCAGGCTCAAGGCCAGCCCTACTGCCAGCGTGCTTACCAGCACCAGAGTGGTATTAAATTGCAGCCAGGCCACCAGGTATGCTGTGGCAATGACAATGGAAAGGATCATGAGGGGAAAAGCTACTTTAAAGAAACCCAGGAAGCTGATGGGCGTACCCCTCTTTTCAGCCATGCCCACCACTACCACGTTGGCCGAAGCACCGATGATGGTGCCGTTGCCACCCAGGCAGGCTCCCAGGGAAAGGGACCACCACAGGAAATTGAGGTTTTCTATGCCCCCCAGGCGGCCCATGTCCTGAATTAAAGGAATCATGGTCGCCACAAAGGGGATGTTGTCCACAAAGGCCGAGGCCAGGGCCGAAAGCCAGACAATCAAAAGGCCGGCCGGGAGGAGTTCTCCCCCGGTAACCTCCAGGGCAAAATGGGCGATGGTTTCAATGACCCCTACTTCTTCCAGCGCTCCCACCAGGGCAAACAGGCCGATAAAGAAGAAGATAACCGGCCATTCTACGGCGTGCAGGGCATGTTCCGGGTCGGAACGGGTGATTACCAGCAACAGGGCCGCCCCGGCCATGGCGATCACCGAGCTCTCCAGGTGCAGGAACTGGTGCAGGGCAAACCCGGCAATGGTTAAACCCAAAACCCAGAGGCAGGGTTTCAGCAACGCGGCGTCTTTAATTTCGTCCCATTCATTAAGCTCCAGGATACTTTTTTGATTCTCAGGGTTTGTAACCAGGTCCCGGCGGTAAATGAGGCGCAGGAGGGAGATGGTCAAGACATAAATTACAACCACCACCGGGGTAAGGTTAATCACAAAATCCATAAAGCCGAGCCCCACGGCGCTGCCAATCATGATGTTGGGCGGGTCTCCGATCAGGGTTGCCGTTCCCCCAATGTTGGAAGCGATAATTTCAGAGATTAAGAAGGGCAGGGGGCTTACCTTTAGTTTGTGGGCGATGGCAAATGTAACGGGCACGATGAGCAGTACCGTGGTCACATTGTCCAGCAGGGCTGAAAGTACAGCCGTGACCAGGGCAAGGGCGGCCAGGATGCGCAGGGGCTCCCCCCGGGCCATTTTGGCCGCCTTGATGGCCAGGTACTCAAAAACTCCCGTTTCACGGGTAACGCCCACGATGATCATCATGCCCGTTAAAAGGCCGATGGTGTTCCAATCGATGTAATGGACGGCCAGTTCCGGGGTAATAATGCCGGCCAGTATGACTATCGCCGCACCGCAAAAAGCAGCCACGGTACGGTGAATCTTTTCCGAAATAATTATAGCATAGGTAAGTAAAAAGACGGACGTAGCTAAAATAACTTGCGTTTGAGGGGTCAAATTTCCCATCTCCTTTCTTTCATATTGTTTCGACAATCGTCCGGTCTTACTACGTTTAAGGAAACCACCTCCGTTGAACATAAGGATGTGACTAATTTCAGGCAAAATTAAAGGGGGGTAGTCAAGTGACTACCCCCCCCGGCAGTCGGTACCGTTGCAGCCTGGCGATCATAGTCCTGAAAAGGACCTTAGACCCATGGCTTTAGCGTCCCGGGCTTTCACCCGGTTTGCCCAACCCGTAAGCACCGTATTCTTTTTGCTTTTACCTGGTGCAGTATTTATTATAGCTGATCAATCCCTGTGGAGGCAATAGGGATTTAATTATGTTTCTAATAATGCAGGTTTTTTCCACTATAACGTAGAAGATCCTGCAATAAAGATTGTCTTTGGGGGAGGTAGTGGTTGGCATGAAAATCCTTCTGGCCGTGGATGGTTCGGAGAATTCAATGCGTGCTGCCAGACAGGCTTTGCGCTTAAGTAAACTAAACCCGGAAGTTGCAGTAACGGCTTTATATGTGGGGCCTTCCTGTTATAAACTTTTCCCCGAACCCGGAGTATGTGCCTGGCTTCAGCAAAAGGAGCTGGATCAAGAAATAGAAGCCCGCGCGGAAAAAGTCTTTGCAGCAGTAGAAAAAATTTTTCGGGCGGAAGGCCAGGCCGTAGCCGCCGCGGTGGAACGGGGAGACGCGGCCGAAGCCATCTGTCGCCTGGCCGCAGAGGGTCAATTTGACCTGATCGTCATTGGTAGCCGCGGTTTTGGCGATATTAAGTCCCTTTTCCTGGGCAGCGTGAGCCATAAGGTGCTGCACCTGTCCCCCTGCCCCGTAATGATCGTCAGGTAAGTGAAAAACGATTGTAGTTGCCCGGGCTTATGCTGAGAAAATTAGAGGGGAATTTCTTTAAGAAGGCTTTAAGAAGGCTTTAAGAAGGCGGTTGTGAAAACACACGAGATGGGGGGTCCCGGGGTATAATATAAGAGCATTTTGATGCAGGAGGGGAAATTGATCATGTCCACGATACTCTCCCTGGTGAGGAGCCGGTACTCCGTAAGACACTATAAACCGGATCCGCTGCCCGAAGCATTACTGGATCAACTCCTGGAAGCGGCCCGCTGGGCTCCTTCCGCCGGGAATCTGCAGCCCTGGTTTTTTTACGTGGTGATCCGGGAGGACAAAAAAGAAGCCCTGGCACAGGCCGCTTTAAATCAACGTTTTATAGTCCAGGCCCCTGTGGTGATTGTGGTTTGCGCGGAACCGGAACGCTCGGCCCGGGTTTACGGCGAGCGGGGGCGGCGACTTTACTGTATTCAGGATACGGCCGCCGCGGTGCAGAATATTCTGCTTACCGCAAATGCCCTGGGTCTGGGAACCTGCTGGGTGGGCGCTTTTGACGAGGAACGGGTGAGGGAGTGCCTGGGCATCCCCGCGGAGCTTGTACCCGTAGCTATTATTCCCGTGGGTTACCCGGCCGACGACCCGGCCCGGAGGCCCAAGAGGAGGGAAATAGAAGAAATTGTGAGTTACATTTAGGCCACCGGCCGGGATTTCCGGCCGGCTTTTTTGCGAAGCGGTTATACATTACCTGTAAATCTTTTGCGGATATAACGTACCCTTTTTACGTCCGGCATACGTTCTGCCGGACCAAAGAGAAGGCTGTTGGTGGGACAGGCGGTAACGCAGGCCGGCTCGAGCCCGGCATCAATCCGATCTTTGCAGTAGTCGCATTTCACAGCTACACCTTTTTCTTCATCCCATTGGGGCGCACCCCACGGGCAGGCCATAATGCAGCTCCGGCACCCCACACACAGTTCCTGGTCAATGAACACAATGCCGTCCCTGGGGCGTTTCTGGACGGCCCCAACCGGGCATGCCTGCACGCAATAGGGATCCTCGCAGTGGTGGCAGGCTGTGAAAACATACGTTGCCATTGCTTGACCGCTTCTGATAACAGGGCCGACCGCAGCAACCTTATTCGGCTTAGGCCCTACACCGAGCCCCTTGTTTACTTTGCACTGCACTTCACAGCTGCGGCAGGAAATGCATCTTTTCTCGTCCTGGTACAGGTAATACTTGCTCATTGATTAGCCTCCCAACAATCGCTTTGTAATATTGACTATAGTTCGATACTTTTATTAGATAACCTTCTTTAAAGCATTATTTTTATTTATAAATAATGGTAGACTTTGACCGGATTCACCGGTCAAAAAAATAAACCCCGCTCTTTTGCGGGGTTTGTTAGATATCTCAAGCGGGCCTGTAAGGCCGGCTACACTTACATAATCCATCGAGCCAGCTTATCGGGATCCACAATGCTGATAGTTCTTCCTTCATAAGCAATGCTTTTTTCCTGCTTGAAGGTGTTCAATAGTGAAGTTACCGTCTGCCGGGAGGTTCCCACCATATTTGCCAGTTCTTCGTGGGTAAGCTGCACGCCCAGTTTAATGCCGTTTTTGGTTTCCACGCCGCAGCGTTCGCCCATTTTTAACAGGGCCAGGGCCAGTCGTCCGGGAGCTTGCCAGCAAACCATCTCGTGGATAATCTGTTCCGCTTCCCGCATGCGTACTCCCAGTAATTTGGCAACTTTAATCGCCAGAAAAGGATGGGCGCCCATTAGTTCTTCAAATTTGTTCTTACGCAAAACCACCAGGCTGACATTGCTGATGGCACCGGCAAAGCAGGTACGTTCTCCTCCCCACAGGGCTTCGGCCAGACCCATCAACTCCCCGGGACTGCGGATACTGCCTACGGTAACCCGGCGGCCGTCGGCATTCAAGCGGTAGATTTTTACCCAGCCGCTTTCCACCAGGTAGACCCGGTCGGCCGGGTCACCGGCGGCAAAAATGACGTGCCCCTTCGGATAGTGCACCGTAAATCCCGCCTGGCGAATAATTGCCCTTTCCACTTCATTTAATGCCGCTATTTCCAGGTGCGGTAGTGACATGCCGTCTATCCCTCCCGGTAAGAAAGGGTCGATTGACAACCAACTTATTAGAAAATTCTTGGAACTATTAAGCAACAAATACTCACAACGCAAAAGGGAAAGTTAACACGTTTAGCAATTATTATATTCCCCCTTCTCCATTCCTGTCAATGGTGGTTGTGGGAAGCCTGAAAAACCAGGAATTGGATGGTGTGGTCTTTATTTTTTTGAAATTTTGTTTAAAACAGTGTCGTGAGCATGACATTATATTGTCTTCAAGATGACTTTTAGATTGTCATGCTCCTGACATTAACATGTTAATACATTGATTATATTTAATTATAACACATGAAAGTATGTCTTATTTTAAAAATCCATTGGGGGGAGGTGAATTTTTATTCAACACCTGTATTAAGGGGGTGGTCCCACAGTACATTAAAGTTTTGATCAATGTTTTCATACCCCGATCATTCATGCGTGATTGTGAACACATGCCTTTTTAGCTGTTTAAGTAATAGGTGCGTGAACTTATAAGGGTTTTCATCACTAATTACGGGGGAGGATTAAATGAAGAAGGGAATTATCAATAAAATTGCCCTGGCCACCCTGCTTTTGATGCTGGCCGTTCTGGCTTTGGGCGCCAGCGGCGTGGGGGCGCAGCAGGAAACAGTGGTGGGCAGTGACCTCGGCTTGAAGGGAAAACTGGGTGAAGCCATAGCTAAAGCCCCGGTGGGCACGGGTAAGGGGCAGATCGATCCCGATGCGCCCAGGGGAGCCTTCGGCATTCCCGGAGCGCCTAAGATCAACTACCTGGTGGCCATCCTGTGGGCCATCTGGGTGGGCTGGATCTTCTCCACTGTGGGTGCATTCGGCGGCATTATGGCTGGAGTAGGCCACATGACCGTTTACGGCCTGGGTGACTGGGTAAAGCCTTTTAAGAACACCGCACCCCAGTTGAACAAGCTGCTTACCGACAGTATCCGTACCTCCAACCAGTGGCTGGTTGGTTTGTCAGCACTTTTAAGTACCATTAACTATTTAAAAGCCAAGCGTCTGGCCTGGCCCCTGGGTATCGCCCTGGGATTGGGTTCCATTGTGGGGGCTGTGGCCATTCCCGCTCTGACCGGCGGCAAGGTGAGCTTCAGCCAGTACCAGGGATGGTTTGGCCTTTTTGTCTTTGTGGTGGGCGGCGTTCTTTTATATGAAACGACCCCCCGGGGGCAGGCCAGCAAGAAGGCGGCCAAGGAGGCGGCCAAAGCCTTTGAGCAGAGCATCAAAGAAAAGAAAGAAGAAGCTGCCCAGGGGATTACAGTTACCCAGTGGAGTCTTACCAACATTAAGTTTTCCTTCTTCGGCGTGGAGTTTAAGTTCAACCCCATCTGGGCCTTTGTGGGCGGCGTGGTAATCGCAGCCATTTCGGCCTTCCTCGGTGTGGGCGGCGGCTTTTTGTACGTACCTTACCTGACCAGTATTGTGGGCCTGCCCATGTTCGTGGTGGCCGGCACCTCGGCCATGGCCGTTCTGGTGAGCATGATGACCAGTATCACCACCTACATCACCGTAGCCGGTGCCGCCATGGACTGGGGCATGATCGGTGTGGAATTAATCGGCGTATTTATTGGTTCCATGATTGGCCCGCGCACCCAGAAGTATATCCCGGACATCTGGCTGAAGAGATTGTTTGTCGTTCTCGCTTTTTACGTCGGTCTTGGTTACTTCAGCAAGGGATTCTTCGGGAAAGCCTGGGTGCCGATGTAAGATTCGCTTAACAAATATTCCGCTCCAGGTTCCCCGGGCTGTTCCCGGGGAACCTGGAGCAACTACCTGAATAAACGGGGGCTTGAAGTATGGGCCTTTGGGAACTGGTGGATCAGGTCCTAATTATGTTTTACAAAATCAGCGGCCATCCGGTTTTTGATTATTTTCTGGGTACATTCCTGGTGGCACTCCTGGCGGTGGTCATCGGGGAATTCACCATCTCCATAGTCTTTCTGGTGAACAAAAACCACCTGGACCGGCTGAACACCCGGCTGGCGGATCTGCAGCAGCTATCCCTGGCTGCCTTAAAACTGGGGGATAAGAAGAGCTATGACGCCTGCAACAAAGAGGCCAACGATGCCTTTGGCCGGGCTTTCTTCAATATGTTTGGCCTGTCGGCGGCCGCCCTGTGGCCCGCTTTCTTTGCCCTTGCCTGGATGCAGCAGCGTTTTGCCGGCATCGGCTTTCCCATACCCTTTACCGGCCTGGCTGTAAATTATGTGTTTACTTTTCTCATCTGCTACATCCTGGCCCGCATGTTTTTCGGCCGGGTGAAAAACCGGCTCCCCTATTTCCGGGGCATACATCGGATGCTGATGGCTTATGAAGAAAATTCCAGCAAAAGCTAGGTTTTTATATAAGATATCCCTGCTGCTGTCAGCGGCAAAGTAAATATCCAATAACTCCGTTAAAAACTTATTTTATGGAGGCTTCCCTCATGGAAACTGTCTACAGCATTTGTTTCATGTGCACGGTAAGATGTCCCATAAAAGTAATGGTGGAAAATGACAACGTCAAGCTGATTGAAGGCAACCCCCACGTTGCCGGCATTGAGGGCAGCATCTGCCCCAAAGGCGCAGCCGGGGTCAGCCTTTTAAACGACGACGAAAGACTCAAAAGGCCCTTAATCCGGACCGGCCCCCGGGGTTCCGGGCAATGGCGCGAAGCATCCTGGGAAGAAGCGCTGGACTACGTGGCGGCAAAACTGGCGGAAGTCAAAGAAAAATACGGTGGGCGCAGCATTGCCCTGGCCGAAAGAGCTCACCTGAACTCCCACATCAGCAAAACCTTTATGAAGGCGCTGGGCTCTCCCAACTACTTTACCCATGATTCCTGCTGCAAAGGTTCCCTGAACACCGCCTTCCGGACTTTGACCGGGTATACCGACGCTCAGGTGGGAGTGGACCTGGGGAAGGCCAAACATGTGATCCTTTACGGCCGCAATATTTTTGAATCTTTGGAACTCAAGCCGGTCAAGCAACTGATGCAGGCCCTTGACAGCGGGACCAAACTCACCTACATCGACCCCAGGGTAAGCGTTACGGCCACAAAAGCCCACAAATACCTCATGATCCGGCCCGGAACGGATCTGGCCTTGAACTATGCCCTGATGCACGTCATCTTAAAGGAAGGCCTGTACGACAAGGAATATGTCAATCGCTGGGTCCTTGGCTTGAAGGAACTGCAGCAGTTCGTCGAGCCCTACACCCCGGAATGGGCGGAAAAAGAAACCGGCATTCCCGCTTACGAAATAGTTTCTTTAGCCCGTGAGGTCAGCGAGGCCAAACCGGCGGTGGTGTTCCACTACGGGTACCGCTGTGCCCACTACCTCAACGAAATCTATTTCCGAAGGTCCATTATCATGCTGAACGCCCTCATGGGCAGCATTGAAGCTCCGGGAGGACTCTTTTTCAAGAAAGGCGCCAGGGATGCGGGTAAGAAACCCCTCAACAAACTAACGGATCAGGACCTGCCCAAGGTAACCGAAGAAAGATGCGACGGCGTGGGCACACCCAGGCTGCCTTTGCCCGACCCGGCCCACGGGGTGGTACAGATGCTGCCCAAGGCCATACTGGAAGAAGACCCCTACCCGGTCAAAGCGTTACTTGTCTGGCGGTTTAACCCGTTGCTTTCCATACCCGACTACGAAAACACAAAGCGTGCTCTGGAAAAGCTCGACCTCGTCGTTACCATAGATATCCAGTTCAGCGAAACGGCCTGGTACTCCGACGTCGTCCTGCCGGAATCCATCTACCTGGAAAGGGGAGACTCCATCCAGGAGGCAAACGGCTTAAAGCCCGCCCTGTACCTGCGCAGGCCCGCGGTGTCCCCCCGCTACGACACCAGGCCTGGATGGGAGATTATGAAGTCTTTAGCCGACCGGTTGGGCATCGGCCAGTACTTCCCCTATCAAACCCTGGAAGACCTGTGGGCTTACCAGTTGCAGGGCACCGGCATCAGCATCAGCGACTTTGATGCAAAAGGCTTCGTTTCCCTCAGCGATGAAGCCATTTACTGGGACCGCAAAGATGGGATCAAGCTGAAAACTCCCTCCGGCAAAATCGAGTTTGTGTCCAGCCTGCTGGAGAAAAACGGCTTCCCGTCCTTCCCGGCTTACGAGCCCGTGCCGGCGCCCCCGGAAGGATATTTCCGTCTGATGATCGGCAGGACCGCAGCCCATACCCATGTATCGACGCAAAACAACCCGCTCTTAAACGAGCTGGTGCCCGAGAACGTGCTGTGGATCAACACCCTTCAGGCGGCAAAACTGGGCATCAAAAACGGCCAGATGGTGGAAGTCATCTCCTCCCGGGGCCGGGATACCATCCGTGCTTTTGTCACGGACCTCATCCACCCCGAAGCCGTGTTCATGCTCCACGGTTTCGGTCACAAGGTGCCCGTGCAGTCCAGGTGCTACGGCAAGGGGGCCATGGACGCCCTGTTGCAGGAAAACGTCACCGACATGGTAGGGGGCAGCCCGGCTTTGCAGCATGTCTTTGTCACCGTAAGGCCAATTAACTGATACCGTTGGGAGGTTAATCAATGAGCAAGTATTACCTGTACCAGGATGAGAAAAGATGCATTTCCTGCCGCAGTTGTGAAGTGCAGTGCAAGGTAAACAAAGGGCTCGGTGTGGGACCCAGGCCAACCCAAATAGTTGTGGTCGGTCCCGTTCAGATAGACAGTCAACCTAGAGCGACAAATGTTTTCATGCCCTGTTTCCACTGTGAGGAACCCTGGTGTGTGCCGGCCTGTCCCACCGGAGCTGTACAGAAAAGGGCCAAGGACGGGATCGTTTTTATAGACCAGGAGCTTTGTGTGGGTTGCAAGAGCTGCATCATGGCCTGTCCCTGGGGTGCGCCCCAGTGGGACGCCAGAAAAGGCAAGGCCGTGAAATGCGACTACTGCAAAGACCGTATTGATGCGGGGCTCAAGCCGGCATGCGTCACCGCCTGTCCCACCAGCAGTCTTCTCTTTGGCCCGGCCGAACGTATGCCGGACGTAAAAAGGGTCCGCTATGCCCACCAAATTGTTGCAGTGGGGCATAGTTAAAAAGGAGCAGGTTTTTATGGCAAAAATTGCCTGTAGCGTCAAGAAGGCAGAGGAAATTGTAAAATCATATTTAGCAATGGACAGACTTTGCGGCCAGTGTCGCTCCAACCTGAATACAGCTTTAAAACTGCTGTTCGGGATAAGGAGCGGAAAGGCCCGCCTTGGCGACCTGGAGGGCCTGCTGACATTGGTTAACAGGCTGCACCTTACGTGCCACTGCGGTCAGGGGAAGCGTGTGGCGCCGGAAGTTATGAGTATTTTGCGGGAAGGCAGGGACGATTTCATTGTGCATATTGAAAACCGGGTATGTCCCGCCTCGGAATGTCCCCAGTTGGTGCTCGCACCCTGTCAAGCGGCCTGTCCGGCAGGTATCGATATCCCGAATTATGTTGCCCTGGTAGGACAGGGCAAGTATGCCGAAGCTTTGCAGCTAATATTGGAGGATGTTCCCCTGCCCGGCGTTCTGGGGCGTATTTGCGAACATCCCTGTGAGCGTGCCTGTCGCAGGGGTGAGGTTGACGCACCCGTATCTATCTGCGCTCTGAAAAGACTGGCCTACGACCAGGTCCGGGAGATCCGGGAAAAGGTAAATCTCTTTTCGCTGCGGCCCGTAAGAAAATCCGGCAAGAAGGTTGCGGTGGTCGGGTCAGGTCCCGCAGGCCTGTCCTGCGCCTATTTCTTAGCCAAGAAAGGTTACGCGGTAACCATATTTGAAGCCATGCCCCAGCCGGGGGGAATGCTTGCGTACGGCATTCCCCCGTACCGGCTTCCCCGGGACGTACTCCGGGATGAAATTGCCCGCATCCAGGCCCTGGGTGTGGAGATCAGATTGAACAGCCCGATTACCGGGGAATACGGTATTGAGGCTTTGTTGAAAGATGGTTACGCGGCAGTGTTTTTAGGCACCGGAGCCTGGAAAGGTTCTATTCCCATCCCCAACCATGAGTGTTTCAAAGGCGTTATGGACGGGGTGACCTTTCTCAGGGTGGTAAATCAGGGCTTGTTGGCAGGTACCGGTCAACCCGCGGTAGAGGTCAGCGGCAAGAAAGTGGTTGTGGTTGGCGGCGGCAACGTGGCCATCGACGCCGCGCGGGTGGCCCGGCGTTTGGGAGCTCTTGAGGTGAGGATTATTTACCGGCGTTCCCGTCAGGAAATGCCCGCGCTGGATGAAGAAATAGAAGCGGCTGAAAAGGAAGGAATAATTCTGGAATACCTTATTTCTCCCACAGGGCTGGGTGGCAGAGACGGGTGCGTCCAGTACGTGGAGTGTATACGCAATACTTTGAGCGAGCCCGATGCCACCGGCCGCTGCTGGCCGGTGCCCATCAAGAATTCGGAGTTCAAGATGGAAGCCGACATGGTTATTTTTGCCGTCGGTCAGAAGCCGGATCTCTCCTTTATCACTGAAGGGCCGGAGCCGCCGCAGGTGCTGGTTTCCCGGGACCGCATTGTTGTTAACCCGGACACTATGGAAACATCCCGGCCGGGAGTTTTTGCGGGCGGCGATGTGGTTACGGGGCCCGCCAGCGCTATCAAGGCCATTGCCGCCGGTAAGCGGGCAGCGGCGGCTATAGACGCCTATTTGCGTGGAGAAAAACCTTCCGCTGCCATCAAGTACCCGGCCAAAAGAAGAGTTGCCGCGCTCATGCAGGTTACTGCCCAGGAAAAAAGCTGCTCCCGGACCTACTCTTTTGAGGAGCAGTACTTACCCGCTAGGCGGGACACGTTTGACGAAGTAATGAAGGGTCTCAGCCCGGAAGCCGGTGCGGTGGAAGCTGGCAGGTGCCTGCGGTGCGACCTTTGCATTGCCTGTGGAAAGTGTGTTGATACCTGCCGCAAAGTGGGGGCGGAAGCCATTCAACTGGGTTACGTTGAAGGCAGCAGGGGATCGGCAACTGATTTTTCGCGCCCGGGCGATAGGTGTATCGGATGTGGCAGTTGCTCCGTCAACTGCCCAACCATGGCCATAACCTTAAGCGATGAAGGCGGGTTCAGGGAGATGCGCATGTGCGGGGGGCTGATGAGCCGTGTGGAACTGGTTACCTGCCGGATTTGCGGGCAGTCCTATGCTACGTCAAAACATCTTGGCTTTGTGAAAGAACGTTTAAAAGATTACCCGGACCGCCTTCACAGCACAACCGAAATATGTCCCGCCTGCTCGCGCCGGGTATGGGCCCACCAAATCTGCGGCCATGAGTTCCGACCCGCCGATTGGACTGAACTGGTTTCCATGAAGTTGGAACAAGAGGCACTGGAACCAGAAAAAGATACGGCAGAAATCTTCTGGGCTTCCCGGGAGGAACGGGAGGTCATGGAGCGGATACGGCCCCAGATGCAGAAAATTCACGATTTGGTCAGTGAACTGTCCACGGTTGTCCATGGTCCCGGCCGGCTCGCTTTAGAAGCGGGTCGGATACTGAAGATGATTACCGATGTGGCTGAACAGATGAACCTGCTGGCTCTCAACGCTTCCCTTGAGGCGGTCGGGGTTGGGGGCCGGGGAAGCGAAATTTCTGCTTTGTTGAATGAGGTGCAGGAACTGGTTGCACAGTCCGCCCGTGTAGCGACGGAAATCGGCGTTTTCATTCACAAAGTGAAGCAGGAGACATCCTCCGGCGTGAGTGACGGCAGTTTTGCCGCAGGGGAAGGCTTCCCGCTTGCCCTGGAAACGAGAAAACACTTCAATGCCATTGTGCAGCATATTGAGAACGTTGTCCGGCAGGTGGGCCGGGTGGCCCGCATCGCCGGGGAACTAGGTGCCGGGCAGGAGGAAACTGTTCCCGTGGAGGAAAGATCGGCGTAGTAAGGGGCACCCGGAGTGCTTTGGAACCACACACTCCGGGTGCCCCAAGAAAGTGCCGCGTAATAATCCGGATGATATTAGTGAGGCGATTTTTGCTATGAAAGCTTTTTTTGCCAGCATTAAAACCCGCATTTTAATCCCTTTGCTGGTATTGCCGGCTTTAGGCTTTGGGCTTTTAGCTTATTACAACTACAGCCAGACTAAAAGCATGATCGTCCAGCAGGAAAAGCAGCATTTCCAGTCCATCCAGGCCTTTGTAGAAAACGATCTTGCCGAAACCAACCGGCGCATTCGTTTGGGTATTGAAAGCGTGGTCAACAACCCCCAGGTGCAGGAAGCCTTTGCAGCCAGGGACAGGGAAAGGTTGATGGCACTCACCGCTCCCATTTGGGAAAAAGTTAAAACCGAGGGGATCGATCAATTCCAGTTCCACCTTCCACCGGCCACGGCCTTTTTGCGCCTGCATATGCCCGATAAATTTGGGGACGACCTTTCTTCCTTCCGGGCCACGGTGGTGGAGGCCAACCGGAGCAAAAAGCCGGTGGCCGGCCTGGAAGAAGGGCGGGGCGGTTACGGCTTCCGCGTGGTGGTGCCGGTGTTCTACCAGGGGCAGCATGTGGGCAGTGCTGAGTACGGCCAGGGTTTTAACCAGTCTCTATTAACCAAATGGAAGGAGCAGTTGGGGGCGGATTTTTTTGTTTACCGGCGGGGGGACAGGGGTATCTCCCTGGTGGATAGCGGCAACCTGCTGGCCGCTACGGCGGACAAAGATACATATCCTGTGGACGAGGGCTTAATTAAAGCCTGCCTGGAACAGGGGAAGACGCAGGTAACATACATAAACAACGGCCGCCAGGCGGTGCAGTTGCTTCCCTTGAAGGACTACTCCGGCGCGACCGTTGCCTATGCCAAGATAGTTTTAAACCGGGAAGGTATGCTTTCAAAACTCAATGCCACCGTGGTTAACCAGTTTGTCGTTTTCATGGTTATCGGTGCCCTGGTACTGGTCATTATCTACATGCTCCTCCAGCGTTCCCTTGATCCCATCACCAGGCTGGTGGGTGAGATGGCGCGTGCAGGCGAAGGTGATCTTACAGTTTCTCCGGTCTGCTCTTCCCGGGATGAGGTGGGACAACTTACAAACAGTTTCTGCCGCATGATCGAAAGCATCCGTTCCCTGGTCGGGCAGGCCCTTGCCACCGTGCGCCGGCTTTCGGCGTCGGGCCAGGAGCTGTCCCTTTCCATCCAGCAGGTTTCCGCGGGGGCTCAAGAGACGGCCGGTATCGCCGACAGCCTGGCCCGGGTTGCCGCCCAGTTGAATCAGGGGGTGGAGGAACTGGAAAAAAACACTCAGGATGCTTCCCTGGCGGCCCGGGAAGGGGAAGAGGCCATGGAACGGCTGCGCTCCCAGATGGAGAAAAGCCAGAGCCTGGTCAGCGAGCTCTCCACCGTCGTTCACGGCCTGGGCCGCCGTTCTCTGGAAGTGGGCCGGATCGTGGAAATGATCACCGACATAGCCGAGCAGACCAACCTGCTGGCTCTCAATGCTTCTATTGAAGCAGCAAGGGCCGGGGAGCACGGCAAGGGCTTTTCCGTGGTGGCCGACGAGGTGCGCAAACTGGCCGAGCAGTCCGCCCGGGCGGCTACGGAAATAGGTGTTTTTATCCGCGAAGTGCAGCAGGAGACCGCCCGCGGGGTCAATGATATGGAAAAAAGCGTGCAAAGCATGGGGGAGGGTGTCCGGCTGGCCGTCGAAACCGGGAAACACTTTAATGCCATCGTACAGCAAGTCGAGCACATTGCCCGGCAGGTGGACCGGGTGGCCCGGGCCACCGGTGAAGTGAGTGCGGCCAGCCAGGAAGTGGCCGCCGCGGCCAGCGAGCAGTCGGGAACGGTGGAGCGGATAGCCCGGGCGGCCCATGAGCTTTCTTCCATGGCCGGAGAATTGGAGTCCCACGTGAACCGTTTCAAGTTGAATTAACCTGGTTCTACTTCATCAAAGGATAGGGTTGTTACCCTGGTAAATTCACCGCGTTTCTTTTCTTCTGGGGTGGCCGGTTGCTCCAGAAGGTCTTCCTTCCCCGGAGCAAACCGGGGTTCCTTTTTCTTGAGCCTTTTTACCTTTGGCGCTTTGTTCCCGGCCGGCATGATTACCATTCCACCTTTCGTTCTAACAAGTCTAAACTGTAAACACTACTTATGTTTTAAAATCTCTCAGTGAATTGTTGCATATTCATTGTTTTTTACCCAGGCGCCGGGCGGCAGCCAGCAATTGTTCCGCCCGGCGTACAATGGGCAGTTCCACCATTTTCCCTTCCACCTGTATGACGCCGCTGCCGGCGGCCTGGGCACGGGCAAAGGCCTCCACCACCTTCTCCGCCCAGGCAATTTCCTCGTCACCGGGGGTGAAGACCTCGTTTACCGGCGCCACCTGGGCGGGGTGGATCACCAGCTTGCCCTGAAAGCCCAGTTTGCGGGCACGGCGGGCGTCTTCCACCAGGAAGGAAATGTCCCTGAAGTCGGGGTTTACGGTATCCAGGGGCGGGGCGATGCCTGCCGCCCGGGAAGCCACCACCAGCTGGCTGCGGGCGAAAAATAATTCTTCGCCGTCCCGCGAGTAGGGGACACCGATATCCATGGTATAATCGTTGCCTCCAAAAGCCAGGCAGCTCACCCGGGGGGCGGCGGCAATTTCTCCGGCTCGGGAGATACCCCGGGCGCTTTCTACAAAGGGGATTATTTTGATTTTACCCACGGGCAATTGATGTTGCTGCTCCAGGAGGGAGAGCAGCCAATCTACCCGGCGTACCTCTTCCCCCGACTCGGCCTTGGCCAGCATCAGGCCCTCTACAGGCAAATCGACCACCGTTTGAAGATCCGGAAGAATATGGGGCGAACTGGCACCATTGATGCGCACAAAAACGGGAACGGGACGGGGAATACTCAAAGTTTGACGGATCTGCTGGCGTGCCCTTTCCTTCTGGGCCTCGGCCACGGCGTCCTCCAGATCGAGGATGACCGCGTCGGCCCCGGCTGCAAAGGCCTTTTCCCCTTTGCGGGGATCGTCACCGGGAGTAAAAAGAAGTGTGCGCAGTGGAAACATTCTGAAAACACCATCCTTATTGAAATTATTCCCGGGGCTTTTCGTAAAAACCGGTTTAACCTGCTACTTGCCAACAAGGTCTTTTCTATGGGACAATGTTACCATGAAGCTTTGTGGAATTGTATATTGTTTAATGCCCGGGTATAATTGCCTTTTATTCTTTTCGTACGGGAATTAATCCTGCCATTTAAGTTTTGTTAGCAGGTGGTGGAGGTGCGTGGGTTTTGCGGGAGATTGCCTTGCCTGATTTTATTGGCGAATCGGAGCACGGGATGATTGTAATGGTTTCGGCGCTTGAGGACGAGCTTGAACCGCTATTCCAGCGCTTTAACCGGGGCGAAAAGGTTCCTTACCGTTTTGGCTGGCAACTGGTACCCATCGATGGCCAAAACTACCTGGTTACTCTGGATTTAAACTGGGATGGCGGGCACGAAGTGGCCATCGGTTTTACCCCTGAAATGTGGGATATCCTGCCTGCCGTACGGCACAAAGACCTGACTGTCATCACCGACTGGGATCTGGTTGGACAGGAGACAAGGATCTCCCCATCCAAAGCCCTGGTTATCCGCCAGGCCTACCGGGGGTTCGACGAACTAATTCGACAGGTGGCCCAGGTGGTGCCGCCATTGCAGGGATCCCATCCGGGGGAGGAGCTGGAAAAACTCCAGGAAATTCTGGCCGGGTGTGTGGATCCGGGCCAGCTGCATTAAATAGACCTTCCAAAGAATAACCCGGCCTTCCCCGGGGCCAAACTACAGGAGCGGGGGGCCGGGTCAATGCTGATCACAATTTACCGCACGGTGCTAATATATTTTATTGTACTGCTGGTAGTTCGCCTCATGGGCAAGCGGGAAATTGGTCAGCTTTCGCCCTTTGATTTTGTGGTGGCCATCATTATTGCCGAGCTGGCGGCTATTCCCATGGAGTCCACCAATTTTCCGTTGTGGAAAGGGATTGTTCCCCTGGTTACCCTGGGTATTCTGGAAGTTATACTCAGCTACCTGGCCCTGCACAGCCCCTTCCTGCGCCGGTTGCTGGACGGTGAACCCCAGGTGGTAATCAAAAACGGGCGCATTATCAAGGATGAACTGCGCCGGGCGCGCTATAATTTAAACGACCTTCTGGCCCAGCTCAGGGAGAAGGGAATTGTTAATGTGGGTGATGTGGAGTTCGGAGTGCTGGAAACTTCGGGCAAGCTGAGCGTAATCCCCAAATCCCAGAAACGTCCCGTTACCCCCGAGGATCTGGGCCTGCCAACCAGTTATGAAGGTTTACCGGCTGTGCTGGTGATGGATGGGCAGGTATTAAGGGAAAACCTGCGTCTGGTCGGCCTCGACGAGGCATGGCTGAAGAAGCGCCTGGCCGCGGCCGGGTTGAAACCAGAGCAGGTTTTTCTGGCCACCCTGGGCACCGATGGCCGGCTGTTTATTAATGAGGATATTTAAAAATGGCCCGGCAAATATGTTTGAGCAAGTATTGACCCTGGTTTCCCGGGGGTTATTATTATGGATGAAGGGATTCATCCCTTATTCCGGCGCGGTTGCGTAGCCTGCCGGCGACGGGCGAGATCATGTGTTGAAACGGCCGGGGTGGATGCTGTAAAAATATCTTTTTTGCTTAAAAAGGAGGAATATACCTTTTGAGGTAGAATTATCTGGGAAAAACAAGGTGGGGCGAAACTGGTGTTTGAAATTACAAGGCGCCATCAGCTGATCATTTTAATAGTTGCGGCCATACTGATTTTTGGCGGGGGTTATCGCTATGCCCTGTGGCAGCAGCGGGCCAGTGCTGAAAGCAAACCGGCACTGGAACAGCTAAAACCTCCGGAAAATCTTGAAAAAAAAGAATTGGTGGTTCATGTTGCCGGCGCCGTCGAAAAGCCGGGGGTATATCGCCTCTCACCCGGTGCGAGGGTGCAGGATGCGGTTAAAATGGCCGTTGCCCGTCCGGAAGCGGATCTGGATATGTTAAACCTGGCCGCTCCCCTGGCCGACGGGCAAAAACTGGTTGTACCGGCAAAACAACCTGGTTTAACCGGTGGCGCGGTGCCTTTGCAGAACATGTCTGGTTCTGCTCTCGTTAATGCCACCTTGCGCAATAATCCTTTTGCTCAACCATCCGGTGATTCACCGGCTTCCAGGGGCGGTACGCTGGTAAATATCAACACGGCCGACCAAAAGGAACTGGAAACCCTGCCCGGGATTGGACCCTCCCTGGCCCAGCGCATCATTCAATACCGGGAAACCAACGGACCTTTTAAAGTGCCCGAGGACATTAAAAATGTTTCCGGCATCGGGGATAAAAGGTTTGAACAGCTCAAGGATTACATAACGGTATATTAGCCAGTTTGAAGTCTTCCCTGTCCACCGCGTTTTGTCCCAGAAGGTCCGCGGTCCCGTTATTGTAAGGAACAAATGGAGGAAAGGTCAATGTTTGTCCCCCTGGTGAACCCGTTTCCTCAAATCAGTAACAGGCAGGCCGCTTTCCCAATAGGGACTCTTAATACTCCCCGGCAGTCCTTTGCCCTGCTGCTGGCAGCAGCGCTGGAATCGTCCGCCGGGAACGGGAGGGCGGAGAAGGGCAAGCAATTGGACAAGCCCAAAATTACGGAGTTACTTTTGCCATTCTTTCTGCTGACGGCGGGTAGCAGTGAACTTTTGACATCCCTGTGGACAATTTTTAATACGTTGCTTCCCCAACAGGGACATGGGCAAAGGAATTTTTCTTCCGTCAGGAACAACGGTGCACCGGCTAAAGCCGGTGGGCTCGATGCCCTGATCAACGATGTGGCTAAAAAGTACGGTTTGGAACCGGCGTTGCTCAAGGCGGTGGTCAAGGTTGAATCGGGGTTCAATCCCTTCGCCCTTTCTCCTGCCGGGGCGCAGGGGTTGATGCAGCTTATGCCCGCCACGGCTGCGGCTCTAGGAGTGCGGAACCCGTGGGACCCCCGGGAAAACCTGGAGGGGGGCGCCCGTTATTTGAAATCCCTGCTGGAGCGTTTCGGAGGCAATGTCAACCTGGCCCTGGCGGCCTATAACGCCGGCCCGGGGGCGGTGCAGCGCTACGGCGGCGTTCCTCCCTACCGCGAAACGCAGCAATATCTGCAGCGGGTAGCTGCGGCAAGACATGAGTTTTTGGTGTGAAAGCGAAGATTTATTTAAAGTTGCTTTGGGACACTTAGCGTTTTTATTTTTTATAGGTCAAATAATAAAACTGCTGCCTTGTCCTGCCCGCAATAAAAAAGGAGGCAGGCTAATGGTGAGAAAACGTGGAGGATTGATGTCCGACAGGCTGAAGTACAAGTTAGCCGAAGAGCTGGGCGTAGCCGATGTGGTGCGCAGGGAGGGCTGGGGCGGCGTTTCTTCGCGAAACTGCGCCAACGTGGTCCGACTGGCTATCGAACGGGCTGAGCGGGCAATGATACAGGGGCAATAGCGGCGGGGGTGCGCCTGTAAAAAGGGGCGCACCTTTTTTCGCCGTCCCCGGCCGGCAAATGATCCCTTCCCTCTTGCCTTTTGGCTTCCCCTCCTTTATAATGTCAGTATACTGACTTATTTACTCCATTATAACCGGTGCAGGATAATGAAACGTCCTTTTGATATTGAAGAAAGCCTGGGCTATCTTCTGGCCAAAAACCACCAGCGGGCCTTTGGTCTTTTCCGTGCCGAACTGGAAAGGTACGACCTAACCCCTCCCCAGTTTGCCGTGCTGGCCTTTTTGTGGAAGGCCGACGGGCTGACCCAGGCCAGGCTGGGCCAGATGCTGACCATGGACCGCACCACCATCAGCGGGGTGCTGGACCGGCTGGAAAGACACGGACTGGTGGTTAGAAAGGAGGATCCCGCAGACCGGCGGGCTTACCGCATTTACCTCACCGAAAGGGGGAGGGCACTTGAGGAAGAACTGGGGAATGTTTCCCGCAGGGTGAACGCTTTAATCAGCAGTCACCTGGAGGCAGCGGAACGCCGGGAATTGATCCGCTTGTTGAAAAAACTGCTCGCTCCAAATGAAAGGTGATGTATCAAGGAGGTTCCTCCATGACGAAAGAACAAAATTTCAGCCTGTGGTCCCGGGATTTTATCCTGATCTGTATGGCCAACTTCTTTTATTTCGGCAGTTTTTATTTTCTCATCCCGACCATGCCCCAGTACGTTGCCATCCTGGGCGGTTCCCCGGAGCAGGTCGGTCTGGTCATGGGGGCCTTTACCGCCGCTGCCGTGGTGGTGCGCCCCTACTTCGGCCAGAATGCCGACAGGCGGGGACGCAAGCTGTTCATGCTCCTGGGTAGTGGTTTTTTCATCTTCTTCCCCATCCTGTACAGCCTGATGGCAAGCATTGCCCCCCTGTACCTGGCCCGGGTGTTGCACGGCTTCGCCCATGCCAGTTTCCTGGCTGCCTCGGCGGCCTATATCGCCGACATGGCTCCCCCCCACCGCCGGGGAGAGGTCATCGGCATTTACGGTACGTCCAACGTTGTGGCCATGGCCCTTTTCCCGGCCATCAGCACCGCCGTGGTTAAAGGCCCTGGCGACTTTCCCTTCCTTTTCACCCTGTCGGCACTGAGTGCCGCGGCTGCTTTTCTGTGCGTGGTCTTTTTAAGGGATATCCTGCCCCAAGGGAGCAGGGACCTCCCTCCCGGGAGGACATTGCAGGTGGGCCTGCGGCGGCCGGTACTGGTTCCTTCCCTGACCCTATTTGCCGGAGCCACATCCTACGGCGCCATCGTCACCTTCCTGCCCCTTTTTGCCCCCCAGCGAGGCTTAAAGGACTTCGGCCTGTTCTTTACCGTTTATGCCGCCAGCACCATCCTCAGCCGGGTGGTGGTAGGTCGCCTCTCGGACCGCATCGGTCGGCGGAAAGTTATACTGCCTTTTATGGCTGTACTGGCGGTGGGGGTGGGATTGCTGCCCTCCCTGTACAGCATGGCCATGCTGGCCTTAATTGCCCTGTTCATCGGCTTTGGTTTTGGCGCCTTTATGCCTACTTTAAACGCCCTGGTGGTGGACCATACGCCACCCCGGGAACGGGGCAGCGCCCTTGGCTTTTTTACTTCCTTCATGGACGTGGGTATTACGGCGGGGGCTATGGGCCTGGGATTCATCGGTGGAAGTTTAGGTTACCCCCTTATGTTTTATGTAGGCGCCGTGCTGATTGTAACCGGATTGCTATTCTTTGCCGCGGCCATGAAACCGGAGCAGGCGGCCAAGGGTATCGGCGGGTAAAAATTAATATACCCGTTTATTAACTTTCAACTTATTGTTGGTCCCGCCAACAGTTACCTCCAAGCACTTAGAGTAGTGGTGGCGCAAGTGACCGCCTCCTCTGGGAGCCGAAAGGCGTCTCACCAGAGTTACCCGCATAAAATTGTCCAATCGCAGCACGGGAAGATAGTTAGTTCGTAACACCCGGTGCGCCAGGCAAACCGATGATCCTGAAAGGGGTAGGGCTCTCATAGAAGCCCTACCCCTTCAGGGGTGGGGAGTAGTCATACGCCTTCCAATTGGCAGATTTTAGAACTAACCACCACCTAAAAGCCATCCTGAAGGTTCATACGTGCTTTGCGATCCCCTTCTTCGGCCAGCGCCTCTTCTCCGGCCTTCACCAGCTTGCGTACCATGTTGCCGCCAATTTTGCCTGCTTCCCGCACGGTCAACTCATCCCCGGCGTTGGCCAGATCATCCTCCAGGCCCAGTTCCTTGGCCGTCTCCCACTTAAGCCTGTCCAGTTGCCTTTCCGTACGCAGCTTGTCGTTGTCCTTCTTGTGACCCATTAGATCACCCCTTAGATTAAGATGTCTCAATCTAATTGCATTAATACACAGACAACGAGTAAGGCCGTTGACAAGGTAAAGCAGGTCGTAGCCCCTTTTGTTTTAACGCGACAGGAAGATGGAACCCAGTGGCGAACAATTCCCTTGTTACTACCTGTCATTTTGGGGTGTTGTTGTTGGTTTCCAGGCCTTTGGTGTATTTGACCCTGGCTTTTGCAGCCGGCATCTTCCTGGCTGGCGGTTGGGAGTTGTCCCCCAACACGGCCCTGTTGTTTTGTGGTGCCCTGTTTTTCGCAGCCGTGCTGGGGTACTTTTTTCACTGGTCTTTTAACCGGTGGGTTATATTAAGCCTGTTCCTGGCCCTGGGTCTTGCCCGGGCCACCCTGGACGCTTCCAGCATTAACCCGGCCCTGTACCAGTACACCGGCCATTGGGTAACCGTGGAAGGAATTATAACCCGGGAGGCGGATGTCCGTTCGGACCGGGTTTACTACTGGCTGGATGTGCAGAGGATTTCCCTGGGCCGGGAGGCCCGGGAGCTCCAGGCGCTGGTGCTTGTGCGGGCCGCCGCCCCGGGGCCCGTTTACTCCTACGGGGATCGTCTGCGCCTGCATGGTTTGTTGACTCGCCCTCCGGATGCAGGCAACCCCGGGGAATTTGACTATCGCGCTTACCTGGCCCGCCGGGGTGCCGGTGCGGTCCTTATGGTGCGGGATCCAGCTTCCATTCAGAAGCTTGGGGTGGGCGGGCACCCGGTGGTGCGGGCGGTTCTGCGGGTTAAGGAAAAACTCCTCACGGTCAGCCGGGCTACCCTGCCGCCGGATAAAGCGGCCCTTTTAAACGGCATTGTCTTCGGCAGCCAGGGGCAGATAGACCGGAAGACCTGGCAGCTTTTCAGTGAATCCGGTGTGGTTCACATCCTGAGCGTTAGCGGCCTTCACGTGGGCCTCGTTCTGGCCGGGGTGCTGGCCCTGGTCAGGTTGCTGCGCGTGCCCCTTTCCCTTACCGCTCCTACCGGTACCGCGATATTGCTTCTTTACGCCACCCTGTGTGGTTTGGGTCCGGCGGTGACCCGTTCCACCCTCATGGCCCTCATGTTTCTCTGGGCCCACCACCTGGGCCGGACAAGGGACTGGCCTACCACCCTGGCCGCGGCTGCCCTGGTCAGTCTCATGGCCAAACCCCTCTCCCTCTACGACATTGGGTTTCAGCTTTCCTTTACTGCCACCTGGGGGATCCTCTACCTGGGACCGGTGCTGGACGGGCTGTTGAAAAATGTCATCCGGCATACGTGGTTAAGGGCAGCCCTCTGGGTTTCCCTGGCCGCCCAGCTGGCTACCCTGCCCCTGATAGCCTGGTACTATAATTTGATTTCCCTGGTTTCCTTATTGACCAATCTGGCGGCAGTGCCCCTCACCGGGTTGATCCTTGCCCTGGGTACGGCGTCTGCCCTCCTGGGCCTGGTTGTTTCTTCCCTGGCCGGCTTTATTAATATCAGCACCTCCATGCTCCTGGATCTTTTCATGGGCCTGGTTTCCTTCTGCCGGGCCTTGCCCGGTTCGGTAATCTATGTTCCCACGCCGCCTTTTTTCCTGGTGGTGGCCTGGTATCCCCTTTTGTTTTTGGGAGTTTTGCTTGTCTCAAACGAGGGTCGGGCCGCCTTGCGCCAATTTTTCGGCCGCCATCACCGCTTATTGCCGGTGGCTTTCATGGGTGGAGGACTTTTGATAGCTATTTTTCTGTTCAAAAGTCCCGGGGAAAGTCAACTGGTGGTCCATTTCATCGATGTAGGCCAGGGAGACAGCATTCTTGTCCAGACTCCCGGCGGCAGAAATATGCTGGTGGATACCGGGGGCTGGCCGGGGGAACTGGACTCGGGGGAAGGGGCCGGGGAGAAGGTGGTGGTGCCCTACCTGCGCCGGTTGGGCGTCAGGCGCCTGGATGTGCTGGTGATCACCCATCCCCACGAGGATCACGCCGGAGGAATGAGGGCGGTGGTCGAGGCCTTTCCGGTTGATTTGGTCCTGGTGTCACCGGTGGGCGGAACAGGGGATCCCTCCGTATCTGCTGGGGCTCATTCCCCGTCTTCCGGCAAAGTCCCTTTAACCTACCGCACTCTTCTTGCCGGACTGGCCGCCCGGGGTGTGCCTGTAAAGGCAACAGGGGCCGGGGACCGCCTGCACCTGGACCCGGCTCTGGATATCCAGGTACTGGGACCGCCCCGGCCGCTGCTTTCCGGCACCCGGTCCGATCTTAATAACGCCTCGGTAGTGCTGCGTCTTCGTTACGGGGAAGAAGTGCTGTTGCTTACCGGGGATATTGAGGTGGAGGCCCAGCAGGCCCTCATGGATGGGGGCGTCAATCTGGGGTGTACCGTGCTCAAAATACCCCACCACGGCAGCCGTTACCTGCTCCCTTCTTTCCTGGAAAAAACTCATCCGGCCGTGGCGGTAATTTCCGTGGGACGGCATAACAATTTCGGGCATCCCGCCCCGGAAACGCTGGAACACCTGGCCCGGATGCCGGTGCGGGTTTACCGCACCGACCTGGATGGGGCGGTTATCTTGAGGACAGACGGTAAGCACATCTTTGTCAGGACAGGCCGCCAGCGCCGGGCGGCTTAAGAGAGTTCAGACCGTTCAGGACATAAAAAGACTCCCGTGAACCCCCAAACATATCCGGATTGCCTTATCCCTGTTTTTAAGCTAAACTGAAGCCAAACCGTTTTTGACATTTTAAAAAGGGGGAATAGCCAGTGCCCGCTAACCTGACCCCCCAGTATCACGCTGCGGAAGAAGCTTTTCGCAATGCCACCACCGTTGAGGAAAAAATCGCCGCCCTGGAAGAAATGCTGGCCGTAATCCCCAAGCACAAGGGCACGGAAAAGCTGCAGGCCGACATTAAACGCCGGCTGGCCCGTTTGCGGGAAGAGGGTCAAAAGAAAACCACCCTCGGCCGGCACGACCCCTTTCATATTGAAAAACAGGGGGCCGGGCAGGTGGCCCTGGTGGGTTATCCCAATAGCGGCAAGTCAGCTCTCGTTGGGGCTCTAACCAGAGCCAGGGTGAAGGTGGCGGACTACCCCTTTACCACTACCATTCCTTTTAGCGGCATGATGCCTTACGAGGAAGTTTACGTCCAGCTGGTTGACACCCCGCCCCTTACCGCCGAAGGATTTCCCCCCGGGCTGGCCGGTTTACTGCGCAACGCAGACGCCCTGTTGCTGGTGATTGACAGCTGCGCCGGTGACTGTTTGGATCAACTGGAGAATTCCCTGCGCCTGCTGAACGAACGCAAAATCATCCGCAGCGAGATTCCCCCCGGGGTTAGGGCCGTACCGCCGCACCGGTTGATCATAGTTGCTAACAAAGCGGAACAGCCCGAGGGGGAGGAAAACCTTTCGCTGCTGCAGGAGCTGCTGCCGCCCCACCTGGAAATTTTACCGGTTTCTGCCGCAACGGGTCTCAACCTGGAACAGCTTAAAACCAGGCTGTTTTCAGCCCTGGAGGTTATTCGTGTTTTTACCAGGTCTCCGGGCAAGGAGCCCGACCTCACCCGCCCCTTTATTTTGCCCCGCGGCAGCAATATTCTGGATCTGGCCGGGAATATTCACAAGGATTTTTTGAAAACCTTGCGTGGAGCACGCATCTGGGGGTCGGCCCGTTTCCCCGGCCAGAGTGTGCCGAAGGAATACGTTCTTCAGGACAAAGACATTGTGGAGTTGCTGGTATAGAAGATTAAGCCAGCACCGGGTAAAACCCTACGCCGGCTACGGTTTGCACTAAGGAGTAATTTCAAGCATGCGGGTACCCTCAGGTTGGGGGTACCTTTTCTGTAACCTTTCGGTTTTGCGGCTTACCCCGGCCTGTTTTCTTAGCGAACTGCTTGACTGACAATCCTGCCATTAAACATCCCCGGATAGCCATAATCAATAATTGTTTCATCTGGCTAAAACATTATGTCACAGAAAAGGAACCCGCGGTGTTATATAGGTGAAGGCGCAAGAAAGGGGGGAGCCCCGATCGCTAACCTGGAAACTGTAACCAATGAAGAAGTGCCCTGGGAGCACCAGTTCCGCCAGATTTATGATACCCACTACCACCAGATCTTGCGGCAGGTGAATTGCTTGCTTGGGGATAGAGCCCTTGCCGAGGATGTAGCCCAGGAGGTCTTTCTAAAGTTCTATTCCTGCCCTCCCTCCCACCTGGATAACCCCGGCGGTTGGCTTTCTAGAGTGGCGGCCAACCTGGCCTATAACTTTCTCCGGAGCGAAAAGAGGCGCCGTTTGCGGGAAGCACGGGTTGAACCGGGCCAGGAGACCTTCCGGGAATGTCCGGAAGAAAAAGTTTTCCGTCGCCAGGAGGCGGCTCTGGTCAGGGAAGTGCTGGAACAGCTGCCGCCCAGGGATAGGACCTGCCTGATCCTCAGATTTACCGGTTACAGTTATGAGGACATTGCCGGGATTATAGGGGTTGAAAAATCATCGGTGGGGACCATTTTAGCCCGCGCCCGGGCCAGGTTTAAAGAGAAATATTTACGGAGGGAAGGAAGGTGAACGTATGTGCTATGATGAAGGGGCATGGCAGGCTTATCTTGACGGGGAAGTGTCCCCGGAAGAAAAAAAGGCCATGGAAGGGCACTTGAAAAACTGCCTCCCGTGCCGGAGGAGATTCCACGAAGTAAAAGAAAACGCCGCCTTTGTTACTGACCGGCTGGCCCTTTATGCCCGGGAACTGGTTGACGGACGGGAGAGAGCCGGATTGCCGGCCAGCGACAAACGGAAAGGAGTGATTGCCGTGCTGAAGAAATATAGGAAGGTGGTTGTGGCGGCTGCGGTAATGATTGGCCTGGTTGGTTCTCTTAGCTTTGGGCCGGTAAAGGGTCTGGCCCAGGAATTTCTGACCCTCTTCCGCGTGGAAAGGGTGGAAACCATAACCATCGATCCCCAACAACTACAGCAAATGCAGGAAGCTTTCTATCAAAAGGTGGGGCGGCTGGACATAGAGAACTTCGGTAAAGTATCCAGCGAGGGCTTTGGGCCGGGTAAGAGCATAACCGTGGCCCAGGCAGAGCAGGAAGTGGATTTCCCGGTTGTCTTTCCCCGGTACCTTCCCTTCCAGTCTGCCGCAAGAAGTATTGAACTTCAGCCGGGGGGAAGGGTTAGCTTTACCCTTGATGTACAAAAGGCCAACTCCTTAATTAAAGCTTTAGGTGGCACTGCTTTATTGCCCCGGGAACTAAACGGCCAGACCTTTACCCTGGTTATGTCCGACAGCCTGAGCGTTAATTATCGCGCCAATGAGCAAAGCCCGCAAAACTACCATTATTTAAATATCATCAGGACCCGGAGCCCGGAGATTAAAGCCCCCGCAGGGGTTGATATCAACGACCTGCGCCAGGCTCTGCTCTCCCTGCCGGCCATCCCGGAGCCTGTTCGCCGGCAGCTGGCCGCCATTGAGGACTGGCAGGGAACCCTGGTTATCCCCGATAGCGACCAGCGGGTTAAAAAGGTTTCCATTAACGGCACCCCGGGGATCTATGTATCGAGAAACTATAGCAGGGAACAGTCGGGCTTCATTCTCTGGCAGAAGGACGGCATCCTCACAATCGTGGATGGAAACCTTAGCTTCAAGGAACTGCAAAAAGTAGCCGCATCCCTGAGGTGAGTGCCTTGATCATAGAGACCTTTAATTTAACCAAACTTTACGGCGGCAGGTTGGGCTGCCGGGATATTTGCCTCTCGGTTCCCGAGGGGCAAATTTTCGGTTTTTTAGGACCCAACGGGGCGGGCAAGAGCACCCTGGTTAAAACCCTGGTGGGGTTGATTTTTCCCACTTCCGGGACGGCCCGCCTGCTGGGGAGGCCTTTAGGGGACCTCAAGGCCCGGGAAAAGATCGGGTTCCTCCCGGAGAATTTTCGCTACCAGAGCTGGCTTACCGGCTACGAGGTGCTTTCCTACCACGGTTCCCTCTGTAAACTCCCGGAAAGGAAAAAGAAAGCCAGGATTGAGGAAGTGCTGGCCATGGTGGGCCTGGCGGGAAGGGAAGGCCACCGGGTGGGAACCTACAGCAAGGGAATGCAACAGCGCCTGGGACTGGCCGTTGCCCTTGTTGCCGACCCGGACCTGTTGTTTCTGGACGAGCCCACCTCGGCACTGGATCCCCTTGGGCGCAAGGAGGTAAGGGAATTAATCCTGGCCCTCAAAAGACAGGGCAAGACCGTCTTTTTAAACAGCCACCTCTTGAGCGAAGTGGAAATGATCTGCGACCGGGTGGCCATCATTAAGAAGGGGCGCATCATAGCCAGCGGCACCATGGCCGAGCTTAATTCAGGCAGAATTGAAGTGGAAGCCAGGGTGGACGGGTTTAACGAGGATATCCACCGCAAATTACGGGAGCAGGGATTTGATTTTAGTTTTGACGGTGAATGCTTAACGGCAACCCTGAGGAATGAAGAGGAAATTCCCGGGCTGGCCGGGGCTATCGTTTCCAATGGAGGCCGGCTATACCAGCTCGTTCCCAGGCGGCAATCCCTGGAAAGCCTCTTCATCAATCTGGTGCAGGAAAGAGAGGAATAGGATGATCACCATTATCCGGCTCACCGCCAAAGAAGTGCTGCGCAAAAAAATTTTCCTGGTCGTTATCCTGCTTACCGTGGCATTTTTTCTCCTTTACGGCCTGGCCACCCACTATGCGGTGGAGCAGTTTAACAGCTACAGCAATTCCCTCTATAAGCTCTTCATCTACCCCCAGCTGTTATCCCTGGGACTTTACTTTTCCAGTTTTATAGTGGCCCTGTTAGCCGTTTTCTCCGGTGTGGGGGCCATTTCCGGTGAGATCGACAGCGGTATCCTGCACGCCATTGCCACCAGGCCCGTCAGGCGTTCGGAAATAGTGCTGGGAAAGTTCCTGGGTTACGGAAGTATTGTTTGCATCTACGCGGCTTTCTTTTTCCTCGGCATTGTCCTGCTGGTCAAGCACATGACCGGTTTCAACCCGGGAAATATCCTTGAGGCGATGGGCCTGTATATCCTGGGCCCTATGGTTTTGCTGGCTTTAAGTCTTCTGGGCTCCACATTTCTATCCACCCTGGCCAACGGCGTGGCCATGTTTACCCTTTATATCCTGGCCGCGGTGGGCGGCATGGTGGAGCAGATTGGAGTAGGCTTAAAAAACAGCACCCTGCAGAATATCGGGGTTGTTAGCAGCTTGATCATACCTTCCGACGCCATGTATAAAAAGATGATCGCGGTGATCCTCACCTCACCGGACAACGTGGTGAACGTTCTTTCCATGACTCCTTTGGGCAGCGCCAGTTCCCCAAGCGGGGTTATGGTCGTCTACACCGTTATCTATCTGGCTGCCGTCCTGGCGGGGGCAGTGGCGGTATTTAACAGGAGGGACGTCTGAAACTCTCTTGGCATTTCCCCGGAAATCCTGAGTTCTCCCCGGGGAATTTTTTATTTTTCAGGCAAGCCATAATATGCCATATAACCCATATAATAACATTCATCCTGAGCTTAATCTTTCTTCAACTGGTACTTGTTGTTTGTTTTTTAGGCCTCTCGTCGCAACTGCCGCGCAGGTGGTTCCAATTAGCCGGGTCTTGGAATGCAGGACCCAAATAAACACGGCAAATTGTTATGTTGACACTGGCATAATTTGAAAATATAATATTGGTACACAAACAATTTTTATACAATCAAAGGGGTTTAAGGGACTATGAGCCATGAAATAAACCACGCAGGGCCCACCAGGTATATTTGCTATAAACTCAGCAAAGTAATGCGCAAGGTGCAGCGCTATTACGAAAACAACCTTGCACCTTACGGAATTACGCCAGTGCAGTTTTACGTGCTGAACGCCCTGTGGCAAAACGACGGCATGAAATTCAAAGACCTGGCTAAAAGTGTGAACATAGACGGTTCAACACTCACCGGAATTCTGGACCGGATGGAGAGGGGGGGGTATGTGGAAAGGAGGGACGACCCCGAAGACCGCCGTTCGCTGCTGGTATTTTTAACGGATAAAGCCAGGAAAAATGGAACGGCCATGATCGAGCTGGCCGAAAAACTGGACCGGGAAATAAGGGAACACTTTTCTGAAGAGGATTTTAACGTGTTTTTAAAAGTACTTGGCCGTCTTGGCGATATACTTGATTAATTTTTCAGCAAGATTATTTGTGCACATATAATTTTTATGGCAATTATGCGGGGGAATACAAAAATTGTTAAAGGGGGAACGGATTGTGGGTCACCTGGTTAACGCGAAGGAGGAAGTTTACCGGGCTCTGGCTGAGCGCCTGAACAGAAATCCGGTTGGTGCGCCGGTGAACGAGTATTTGATGGAAATATTGCATCGTCTTTATACAGTGAACGAGGCGGAGGTGGGCGCCAGGTTTCCGCTGCTGCCCATGCCCATAGAAAAAATTGCCGAAGCTACCGGAATGAAGAAGAGCGAGTTGAAAGAAACGCTGGAAAAAATGGCCGACAAGGGGCTGGTGCTGGATTTGCCCCGCCGGGACGGCACCTATTACATGCTGGCACCGATGATAGTGGGTTTTTTTGAGTACACCTTCATACGGGTCAGGGACGGCGTGAACATGAAGGAACTGGCGGAGTTGTTTGAAAAGTATTTTCAAAGCGACGGGGTGCGGGAGGAGGTAGAAAACAGCTTCTTCTCTTTTAATAATTATCCTAAATAGGCATTGCCAACCAACACCATCTGATATAAATTAATATCAGGTGGTGTTTTATGAAACTTTACACAATAAGCGAGTTTGCCGAAAAAACTTGGCGTCAGCGTATCAACGCTCCGCGCTTGGGATAAAGAAGGTAAACTGGTTGCTTTACGTACACCAACCAACAAGCGAAGGTATACTGAAGAGATGCTCTACCGGGCACTGGGCATAAAGAACCGCCAGGAGCCAAAGAAAATCGTTTTATACGCCCGGGTGTCATCAGCCGGCCAGAAACCGGACCTGGAAAACCAGCTTGAGTACCTGAAGGACTTTGCCGCCGGCAGGGGGCTGACCGTGGACGAAATACTTGCCGACGTCGGCTCCGCCCTCAATTATAAGCGCAAGAATTTCCTGAAGCTGTGCGGCATGGTCACCCGGGGAGAAATCAAGACTGTTATTGTTGCCCACAAGGACCGTCTGGTGCGGTTCGGCTTTGAATTTTTTGAAGACCTGTTTGCCAAATTCGGCTGCGAAATACTGGTGGTCAACAAAGCCGAAGACATGTCCCCGGCCCGGGAGCTGACGGAAGACCTGATCAGCATCGTCCAGCACTTCGCGGCCAGGTTGTACGGCCAGAGGACATATAAGGCGCGAAAGCTCACCAGAACCGTCCGGGAGGCGCTGAAAGATGCAGCAGACGGTAAGACAGAAGAGCCTGCCGTTGAACAATGAGAAGTGGGCCAGGATAACTGAGACGGCAGAAGCATATGCCCGGCAGAAGGACGCCTTCCTGGTGGAGTACGGGCATGTAAAATACCTGCACTATCTGGGCGAAAAGCGCAAGCTGCGGGACGAACTGGTTTCCGCCGGTTTTGTCAGTCCCTTTGGCCTGCAGGCCCGGCAGTGGAAGCTGGCCCTGGAAGATGCTCTTTACACCCTGGAGAGGCAGTGGGAGGCCGCCGTTGTCGAAGTCAAAGAGCGCCTTTACCGCCACGAAGAACTGACCGACGAAGAAAAGCACTACGCCTTCTGGTTGCTGTACAGGCACGAGAAGCACAGCCGCGACTGGAAACGCATCCAGGCGGTCTTCACCGGTGAAGATATCGTCAGCAAAGAGATAAAGCTGGACGCGGAAGGCCGCGCCAGGGTGAGAAAGTACTTAAAGCGCGTTTTTCGGCGCGTCCTGGGCAGAAAGCCCCGCGTTAAAAAAGCCCGCAGTTTCGCCGTTGATCAGCAGATGTACCGGGTGTTTGCCACCGGAAAGCGGCAGTACATTGCCGTGGCTACTTTAACCCCCGGCGAGAGGGTGGTCATCCCGCTGGCCGGGGTACATGCCGTAGAAGGCAACCTGCGGGTGATACTGTTGCCTGACGAGCGGGCGGTAGAAATCCACCTGACCAGGGAACCGCGGACTTACCCGCCCGGTGAGGAAGAAGCGGGCATCGACCTGGGCGTAACGGAAGTGTTCACCGACGACACGGGCAGAAAATACCGGCCCGAATACGGCGAGGCCCTGCAGGAAATGTCCGACCACATTCTGGACAAGAGCCGGAAGCGCGGCAAGCTCCGGGCACTGCGCCGGAAGTTCCTCGAAAAGGACCCGAACAAGGCCCGGCGCATCTTAAAACACAACCTGGGCCTTATCAAGCAAACCAGGAGGAACAAAAAATACCGGACCAGGTGCGAAAACGAAATCAACCGGGCGTTTAACGAATTCTACAAAGAACGCCGGCCGAAGATAATTGCCTACGAAGACCTCGCCCACCTGCGCGGGGAGGCCGGGAGCAGGGGTCTCTCCCGCAGGGTGAGCGGCTGGCAGCGCAGCATCATCAAAGAGCGGCTGGGATACAAAAATTACATTTACTCCGTCACCGACCCCGGTCCGGTGAATGCGGCGTACTCCAGCCAGACGTGCCCCGTGTGCGGGTGGGTGGACGCGAAGAACCGCTGCGGGGACGTTTTTAAGTGCCGGAAATGTAATTTTGAAGCCGATGCGGACAACGTAGCCGCGCTGAACCTTAAGTTGAGACTGTACGACGAAAAGATAACCCGTTACATGCCCTATAAAAATGTGAAGGAGCTTTTGCTTCAGCGTTATTATCAGAAACAGCAAGCCAATTAATTCTTTATTCTCCCGGGATGTTCCCGGGAAAGGGCAGGGGCTGGCCCGGTGGGAGAAAGACCGCTGGAACGTGCGGCCGGCTGGCTTTTGGCTGCACGCGAGGACGGCTTTGACGATGACGTTTTTCATGGAAAGCGGAGCACTGCCGGGTAGCCTGCACTGGGATGTACGGGAAACGGCATTCCGGTCGGCCAAACCGTTCCTGTTCTTCAGGTGGGAGCCCAGCACTCAACACGGAAGCTGAGTGTTGCGATGGGTGTTGAGTGCCGGGGCGATAAAACCACCCCGCCGTTTGGAAGCCGTCAGGCTGGATAAAGACGGTGGGCCTTTCGGGTCTGCCGGATGACGTACCGGCCTGAGCGGTGACTGTTTCGGGCGGGACTCCAGAAGCCCGTGGTTCACCTGCCCCGTCAGCCGGGCAGGTGGGGATACCCGGCCTCTCGGAGAGCGTGAACTGCTTTTGCTGTCACTTTTATCGCTACTTGATAGAAGTTGATAGCAAAAATGAAACAGATATTCGGCGGCGATACCAAGATGTTTCAAGCCCTGGTGTACGAAAGTCTGATTCAGGCTGTGGTGGAGACCGAAGTATTGAGTTACGAAAGGGCCTCGGAGATTATCCGCCAGTCCGGGGGCGGCGCGCTGGGCATGTGCTCGTGTCGCCACAAGGCCGCCCACCTGGGCACGGCCTGCGACGCACCGGTGGAGGACGTTTGCGTGTCGCTGGGCAACGCGGGCCGCTGGCTGGTGCACAGGGGCATGGCGAAACCGGCCAGTGTCGACGACCTGCTGCGGGTACTGGACCGGACGGAAAAACTGGGACTGGTTCACCTGGGCGACAACGTGCTGAACAAACCCGCCTACATTTGTCACTGTTGCGGGTGTTGCTGCGGAGTGTTGCGCGCCATCAACGAGTCGGGAATCAGGGCCGTTCACCCCAGCAATTTCCTGCCCAGGGTGGAGGAAGACAATTGCGCTGGCTGCGGTACCTGCACCGAAAGCTGCCACATTAACGCTATATCGCTTGCAGAAAAAAACGGAGCGGGAATTGCGGTGGTGGACGAAGGCCTGTGTATAGGCTGCGGCGTATGCGCGTCCGCCTGCCCCACCGGTGCACTGGGCATGTCCCGCAGGTCAAAATTGCACGTACCGCCAGCCGACAAGCGGGAGTTCGTCCGCATCGCCAGGGAAAAAGGACGGTTTTAAGAGGATTAAGCCAACACCGTAAAATCCCGCGCCGGCCACGAATTACGCTGAGGAGGAGAAATAATGTCCTGTTTAAAGCTGGCCGTTGTTCAATTTCCCAGGGATAGAACAAATCTTGATCAGAACATCGCTCAAATGCACAAATTTCTGGATGAAATTACCGCGGACGTAGATGTGGTTTTGCTGCCGGAGGACTGGCTGGGAGTAACAGTGATTGACTGGGATGATTACCAGGAGATCATTGTTAAGTTATTCTACGGAGCCATCCTCTCCCGGGGCAAGTCCGGAGGGTATATCCCGGGGGGTACCCCTGTCACCGGCGGCCCGTCTCCCAACCCCATCCTTATTTCCGGGGCCCAGTATGTCCGGGCGGAAGGAGGCATTTATTCCCGGGGCATGATCCTGGGCGGCGAACTGTCCGCCCCCGTTTTCTTTGAAAAACAGTTCCCCTCCCAGGCCATTGGCGAAAGAAACTATGTAAAGCCCGGCAGTTTATTGCCCGTGATCCAGCACCGGGGCACACCTCTCGGTGTGGCGGTGTGTGTGGATATCATGTACCCGGAAATAGTGCGCAGCCTGGCCTTAAGGGGGGCATTGTTAATCTTGAACCCGGCCAATATCCCGGCTGTCCGGATGCCCCTCTGGCAAAGCGTTGGCATCACCCGGGCCTGTGAGAACACTGTTTTTGTGGTTGCAGCCAACAATACCGCGACCAGCTACCCCGACGGCCGGGAAGTGCAGGGGGAAAGTTTTGTGGCCTATCCCGACGGGTATACCCTGTTATCCTGTGGCCGGGAACCGGGGGTATATTACTTCGACCTGGATCTGTCCCGGGTGAGCAAGGTCCGCCAGAGATGGCCCTACCTGGAGGACGTGCGGTCAAACAGGGGGAGTATTTGTCGGAAGTATTACAGTGAATAGCATCCACGGACATAACCCCTCCTGCACCGCTTCTGTCCCGTGGGCAGGCAGATGGGTACCAGGATGCCCCTGTACTCACAGTTCCCGAACAAAAAGCAACAGTGCATGACAATGTTCCTTGTATTGACTGTAAAGGCTTTCATGTCCAAAATCAGGCTTGAAAGGATGGTGCTAAGGCCGTGAAAATCGATCAAGACAACCCGGGAGGGGCAAAAAAGCGGCGGACGGGTTTAAAAAATGCCCGGACTTTAGAGTCTCCGGGTCTTATCTTTTCCTTATCCTCCGCGGAACCCACCAGCCGCCAGATGCCGTCGTCAAAGCTGGCGCGGGGGTAGACGGGCGCCTTGCGCAGGATCACGCTGTCCCCCCGGACCTCGCACACGAGGTAGTCGCCGGCGTCGGCCTGCACGGCCTTACGGACCGGAAGGGGAAGCGTTATCTGTCCTTTGGGGCGAATTCGTATAAGGTTCATGGTTTTTAGCTCACCCCATTCTAACTTTCTTATTGCTCCTCAAAAAATTTTTGAGGGGCAAATTTTTTTGATAAAAATTAAAGACCCAGGAGGAAAATTTCGAAATATCGAGAATTGTATAATTGCATAGATGTATATACATCTATGGTATTCAAGGGGGTGTACAAGGTGACGTGATTAAATTTTAAGAGTATTTACTGGTAGAGAAGTTAAAAATAACAAAAAGAAAGTGGGGTAATTGATTATGGCAACAGCGACCGCTGTTGAAAGTAAGGAAGTAAATCGTTACCGGTGGGTAATCCTTATTCTTATGTTTAGCTGTTTCCTGTTCACATTTATTACCAGGTTTTCCTGGCCACCGCTTATTCCAGTGGTAGTGCCTGTATTGGGTATGAAGATGACCCAGGCTGGGGCGTTTATGAGCGCATTTTATTTTGGATATATCATAACCCAGATCCCGGCGGGAGTGCTGGCAGACCGTTTCGGGGTGCGCACGATCCTTGCGTTGAGCCTGATCATTGAAGGTATAAGCACTTTCGCTATGGGGTATATGATCACGTTTGACATGGGATTCTGGCTTAGATTTATTACCGGCCTTGGTGCAGGAGCCGTATATGCCGCCTGTGCGCGTGCATTGATGGAATGGTTCCCAGCCAGGGAACGCGGTACGGCCTTTGGAATTATGCTGGCTGCTCCCTCGGGTGGTATAGTTTTATCGAACTATATTGTGCCTGCACTTAATAAATCTGTTGGCTGGCAGGGAGCATTCCAGGCAATAGGACTGGCAACCGCTGCTGTAGGTATTTTAATATTCATTTTAGTTCGAACCTCCAATGAGATTAAAAGCAGTGAAAGCATGTTCGGTGGATTTAGGGTTGTTTTTGGGAGCAAAGACCTGATTTTTACTGCACTGGCAGGTTTCTGCCTGATGTGGGTGGAGTTGGGCACCGCTACCTGGGCAAACGCCTACATAAAGAAGTTGGGATATACTGTACAGGCAGCCGGTTTAGTAATGATCTTTTACGGAATAGGTGGTGTCCTAGCTCCTTTGGTGTCCGGATACATCTCTGACAGAATAGGTCAGCGAAAGAACATCCTTATACTCTCCTATGCCCTGATAATTCCCCTGACAATAGCTTTTGGCTACCAGACTTCAATTACGATGCTGAGCACCCTGGGTTTTATTTTCGGATTTTGTTCTTACCTGGCCAACCCGCATCTTACAGTGTTAATTTCAGAGTTTGCCGGCAAGGAATGGGCTGCCACAGCCAACGGAACAGCCAACTTCATTTTCCAGCTTGCTCCTATGATTGGTCCTGTGGTGCTCGGCTGGTCAATTGACTTTACAGGGAGTTTTGAATCAGTATGGTGGCTTATGGCTGCCGGCCCCCTGCTTGGTATATTGCTATTGCTCCCTGTGAGGCCGGAAAATAAACGGGTATAACAGTAAAACAGAAAAGACCCGCACATAACCCTGCCGGGGGATAAACCGGTATTACAGTTTAATACAAAACAAAATTAATTAATGGGAGGTTTTACAATGTCGGAAGAGATTAAACAGCTCTACGAACAAAGGCTTGGTCGCTATCAGGCCACCATTGCCCTTGAAAAGACTGACCGGATGCCGATAGCAACGGGCAGCAACTATTTTGCTGAGGTATATTCGGGAAATACAAAACAGGAGACCATCTATGACAGCGAAAAATGGCTCCGGGCGGAAGAGGCTTTTATTCGGGACTTCCCGGAAGTAGACGTCCTCCGTGACAACAGGATTTGGGGGCCCCTTTACGATGCAGTGGGCTGTAAAACGTATAAACTCCCCGGGCGTGACCTGCCTCCCAGGACCCAGTTTCAATTTGTCGAAGACGAATACATGAAAGCCGACGAGTACGACGTGCTTATAAACAACCCGCTGGAGTTCATGATGGACCGTCTTCTTCCCCGCTTGCTCGGCGAGCTGGCCGAGCCAGGCTCCATCCGGGCCCGCATGGCTCTTTTAAAAGGCGGCATGGCCCAGGTGATGATGTCCCAGATCATGAGAAACAGATCTCTTTATCTGGAGCAAAAACTGGGCATGCCCCAGCCCATGACCGGCTTTTTCCTGGCCCCTTTCGATGCTCTGGCCGATGCTATGAGGGGCCTGCGGGGAGTACTTCTTGATATTTACCGCCAGCCGGACAAGGTGATGGAGGCCTGCGACGTTCTTGTCGACGAAATGGTGAACCTGGCCCTGGCAACAGCGGACCCGTTGAAGCGGTATCCCATTTTCGTGCCCACTCACAAGGCGTGCTTCTTGTCGCCCAAGCAGTTTGAAACGTTTTACTGGCCTTCGTTTAAGAAAACAATGGAGCGCCTGATAGAAGCGGGATATACCATCCGGGCGTACCTGGAAGGAGACTGGGGACACCACCTGCATCACATGCTGGAACTGCCGAAAGGGAAGGTTTTGTGTGATATCGACAACCAGGGAGATATCTTTAAGGCGAAAGAGATAATAGGAAATCACCAGTGCATTGCCGGAGGAATACCGGATTCGATGTTCATCCTCGGCACGCCGCAGGAAATACGTGAAAGGGTTAAACTTCTCTGTGAAACAGTCGGCAGAGATGGAGGATTTATTATCAACGGAGGGTGTAACATCCCCTATGATACAAAGCCGGAAAATTACAGGGCAATGATCGATGCCATTATTGAATACGGGACGTATGACAAGAGTATTGACCCGAAACCCAGGGTTCCGCAACCGGATGGATCAAAAGCCCCAGTCCAGCTCAAAATGGTAACCCCGTGGGAAGTAAAACTTGCCGAACTGGGAGGTGTATTAGGCGAAGAAGACTTAATTCGCAGGCCGTGGGAATTGCTGGAGATCATGGGATACACCTGGATATGGCAATGGGTGTTGTAAAGAGGAATACCTGGTAAAGATAGGTAAAATCTCAACATTTGTTTTTGTGGTTTTGCATGGAGATAAAATTAAACTAAGGAGGAAAATAAAAAATGACAGTACTGGCAGAAGCACTGAAAGACCTGGATGAAAAAAAGGTATATCAACTGGTTGAAGAAAAAATTAAAAGCGGTACATCCCCCCTGCAGATAATTGCGGAATGTAATGCCGGGATGGTCGGTGTCGGCGAGCTGTTTTCTTCGGGACAATACTTTTTAAGCCAGCTGATATTCTCGGCGGAGATATTTAAAAATGTCATTAATATGTTGGAACCCGTTATGCCGAAATCCGAGTCGGACGGTTCGGCGGGGAAGGTTGTCATAGGCACGGTCAAAGGCGATATCCACGACATCGGCAAGAACATCGTAGTCAACCTGCTGCGCGGCTCCGGCTTCGAGGTCATCGACCTTGGCGTGGACGTGCCGGCCGAAAAATTTGTGGAAGCGCTCAGGGAAACCGGAGCCAGGGTGCTTGGTTTAAGCGCCTTGCTTAATTTCACCTACCCTGAGATGAAAACCGTGGTAGAGGCTGTTACTGAAGCCGGTTTAAGGGATAAGGTGACCATCATCATCGGGGGAGCCCCGTGCAACGAGCAGGTCCGGCAGTTTACAGGGGCCGACTATTATGCGGAGGACGCTGTAGCGGGTGTTAACATTTGCAAAAAGGTTTATTCTTAATCATAACAACCCCTGGCCGGATACCACTCCGGCCAGGGGTGGAACACCGGGAGGCATCTATGTTAATCATCGGCGAGAGAATCAATTCCACCCGTAAAAGCATAGACAGGGCGGTTCGGGCCAAGGATGCGGACTTTATCCGCGAAGAGGCGTTGAATCAGGTAAACGCCGGAGCGCACATGCTCGATGTGAACTGCGGCACCCTGGACGCGCAGGAAGAGCCGGCTGTTATGGAATGGCTTGTGCAAACCGTACAGGAAATAGCCGGTGTACCCTTGTGCATTGACAGCCCCAATTACAAAGCCCTGGCCGCCGGGTTAAGCGTTCACCGGGGTAAAGCAATGATAAATTCCATCAGCGGGGAAACTGAAAGGTACAAAAAAGTATTGCCCCTGGTGAAGGAGTATGGTGCATCCGTAGTGGCCCTCTGTATGGACGACAGGGGTATCCCGGCAAACAAAAACCAGGCCCTGGAGGTTGGTGTAAAACTGGTCAACGACCTCCTGGATGCCGGGGTACCGGTTGACGATATTTACTTTGACCCCCTGGTCCGCTCCGTGGCCACCAATCCTGAAACGGTGGTGGAAACATTGCGCCTTATGGAAGAGATGGCATCCAGATTCAGTGGCCTGCACTTCGTTTCGGGATTGAGCAACGTGTCCTTCGGCTTGCCGGAACGCCGGCACCTGAACCGGGCCTACGTGGTGTTGAGTATGGCCAGCGGGCTTGACGCCGTTATCGTCGACCCGCTGGACAGCACCTTGATGGCTCTGGTGTACGCCACGGAAGCACTGCTGAACAAGGACCGGTTCTGCATGCAGTACATCCGCTGTTACCATCAGGGAAAGTTGAAAGCATAGTTTTTTTATATAGTTACAGTTTCACTATCTAACCTGTTTTTCTGGTGAAGAAAGTTGAGTAATTCAGCAATGTATGGTTTAATGAATTATTATAAGTTAAATGTTAAGCTTACCGAAAAGGACGTTTCCTGCACCGGGTGGGACTGCCTGTCCAGGACAACCAGTACCTATTCACGTTCGCTGGTTAATGAGATACTGCAGGAAGCACATCAGTTGGCCCGGGCGGAGGCCATTTGCAAAGCCGTGCCGGTGGTGAAAACAACCGGCAGGCAGATTTTCCTGGAAGGCGGCCAGGCGTTGACAAGCAGTTTGCTTGTCCGCCTGGCCGGCACTGCCCGGAGCCTGCTCCTGGTTGTCTGCACCCTGGGACATATGATTGACCGCAGGGTGGAGGAGTATAGCCGCAAGGGGCTGGCGGCGCATGCCTACTTTTTGGATATCGCCGGTACGTGCATTATTGAAGCGGCCGGCAGGCAGCTGGTAGAAAGGATTAAAACGCATCTGGAAGCCTGCGGCCTTAAGACGACAATACCTCTGGGTCCCGGCCATTCTTACTGGAAAAACCTTCAGGACCAGCGGATCATTTATGATCTGGTGAACCCTTCAACAATTGGTGTAACCATACTGAAAAGCGGCATTATGTTGCCCAAAAAATCCTTGAGCATGGTTATGGGAATCGGGCGCGAATTCCCCCCCAGTGCGGAAAACCATTGCTATTATTGCAGCATCAGGCGAAAATGTCCCTTGAGCCGGGCCAGAGATCCGTCATAGAGGGCCATGTCAGGACATTTATTGAAAGGGGGATAAAGGTCTGGCAGGTGACAGGATTAACAGGAATTCCTTTGTGCCTCCTTATTTTCAACTGGCCCAGATTTTAGAGCAAAAAATCCTTTCGGGAGAGTTCAAACCGGGTGATTCCCTGCCGTCTGAAAACGATCTGGCCAAAGAGTACAATTTAAGCCGCATGACTGTCCGCAAGTGCCTCAATATACTCGCTGAAAGAGGGCTGATATCCGCCTACCGGGGTCGGGGTACCTTTGTCTCCCGGCCGGCCCTGGACCGGGCTGTATTCACTATTGAAGAGTATCACAAGGAGATGTCTCGCCGTGGTTTAAATCCGGAAGCCAGGTTAATCGCAGTCAAGGTGCTCAAAGCCTCAGCGGAAATCAGTGGAAAACTGGAGTTGAAGGCTAACGAGAGGGTTTTATACTTTTGCCGGCTCCTCCTGGCCGACAATGTGCCGATGGCCATTGAACGCAAATACATGCGCTTTAAAAAGGGGAGCCCCATACTGGAAAACGAGTTACAGTACAAGGCCTTTTCGGAAGTAATTTCAATGCATAACGAGGTGCTGCCGGTGCGCAGCCGTATGGTAATGCGACCGGCAGTGGTTGAAGAAGAAGATGCTCTCCTGCTTCAGGTCCCGGCTGGTTCGCCCGTCCTTTATCTTGAACAGTATTTGTACGCCAATGACGAAACGGTTGTTGGTTGGGGGGTTTTTATTTTCCGCGGGGATCGTTTTAGTTTAGTGTCAGAAGTTCGACCGCTGAAGGGGGTTGAGTAAATTGCCTTCCCTGGCCCAGGCAATCAGCGATCTGAATGAAAGCCTCGCAATGGAGTTGGTTAAACTCCGCCTGGATATGGGTGCCACACCCCTGGACATCGTAGAAGAGTGTAGAACTGGTATGATAGCGGTGGGAGAGCGCTACTCCAGGGGAGAATATTTCCTGGGAGACCTGGTTTTATCCGCAGAGATTTTTCATGAAATTATGCAGGTACTTGCTCCTGCACTTGATAAAAAAGTAACGCACAAACCCGCCGGAAAGATAGTATTCGGAACGGTTGAAGGCGACATTCATGACATTGGCAAAAATATCACCATCTCTTTGTTGCGCTGTCATGGCTTTGAAGTCTGGGACCTGGGGGTAAATGTACCTCCAGATAAGTTTATTCACTATCTGAAAGAAACAGGGGCAAGCATTCTTTGCCTGTCCATCCTGCTTTCTTCCTGTTTTGAAGCCCTGCAGCGCACAGTGAATTTAGTTCGCCTTTTTGACAGCCAGAGAAGGATTAAAGTTCTCATCGGAGGGATGGTTAATGAAAAGGTGCGGGAATATTCTGGGGCGGACGAGTGGGTGACCGACGCCCGCAAGGGTGTAACCATATGCCAGAAATGGATGGGAGTGTTGTAAATTGGGTGTTATTATCGAATTTGAACCTGTCGGCCTCCGGCTAGAGGCAGAAACCGGTCAGACTGTCATGCAGGCCGCACGGGCGATGTTTACCCCTGAGTCGGGCGGAATCAGCGCGCCTTGTGGCGGCAAGGGTCTTTGCGGGCGCTGCAGGGTGCGCCTGGTGGAGGGGGAATTTTCCTCACCCAATGAGGTTGAGGTGAGACTGCTCGGTAAAAAAGGTCTCGAGGAAGGTTACCGCCTGGCATGCCAGGCGGTAATAATTGGCCCGGCAAAGGTGGAGATTCCGCCGGAAGCTCTCACCGGACGCCAGAAGCTGCAGCTGGATGGAACAGATGCCGCTGTTGTTCCGGAACCCACGATTAAACGCTATAACATTCCCTTGAAAACCACGTCCGTTGATTACCCGTATTCAACCTGGCAGCAGGTGGAAGTCTTCCTGGCCCAAAATTACGGGTTGTCCGGCTTGCGTATAGATTCCGGGCTGATAGGCCGGGTTGAGGCTCTGGCCGGAGATGATCCGATAACAGTTTCTATCCGCGGCAGGGAGATAACCAACGCCTTTTTGACCGGCGGGATGAGAAAACCGGTTGGTTTGGCGGTGGACCTTGGAACCACCAAGATAGCCGGATTTTTAGTCGACCTGGAGACCGGTGCAACCCTGGCTGCCGAAGGCATTTTGAATCCGCAGATTGCTTACGGTGAAGATGTAATAAGCCGGCTGGCTTATGCCCTTGAAAAGGAAGAACAGTACAGCCTGATTACACAGGTGCTGAGGGAAGGCCTTGACCGGCTGCTGTACACTCTCTGTGGAGCAGCGGGTGTGGTTCCTGAAGATGTTGAAGAGGCTGTGATTGTGGGCAATACCGCCATGCATCATCTTTTGTTGAAGTTGCCGGTAAGCCAGCTGGCAAGGTCCCCCTATGTGCCGGCGGTAACGCTGCCGGTGGAAATTAAGGCACGCGACCTGGGCCTGGGTATGGCTTTCGGTGCTGTTGCCTACCTGGTACCGGCCGTTGCCGGCTTTGTGGGGGGAGACCATGTGGCCATGATCTTGAGCAGCCGCATACATGAGGCCCGTGGGGTAACCCTGGGCCTGGACATTGGCACCAACACCGAAATTGTACTTGCCCGGGACGGAGAAATGATTTCCTGTTCGTGCGCTTCCGGTCCGGCCTTTGAAGGAGCTCACATTCAGCAGGGAATGAGGGCGATTGACGGTGCCATCAGCAGGGTGGAAGTGGCTGAGGGAGGGCTGAAATTGCACTATGAGACCATCGGCAACAGTCCGCCTGTGGGAATTTGCGGGTCGGGTATACTGGACGCCGTGGCAGGACTGTACCGGGCAGGAGTGATAAACTATAACGGCCGGTTGGACGCCAATCATCCCCGGGTCAGGTTTAACGGCGAAAGGAAAGTTGCTGAATATGTTCTGGTACCGTCGGAGGAAAGCGGAGTTGACCGGGACATAGTAATTACCCAGAAGGACATCAGCGAAATACAGCTGGCAAAGGCTGCTATTGCCGCCGGAACAAAGGTTTTACTTGAGAAGGCCGGTTTGAAGGAGGAAGATATAGAAAGGGTGATCGTGGCCGGTGCTTTCGGGACCCACCTGCGGCTGGAAAGTGCCGTCGCCATCGGCATGCTGCCTGATCTGCCGTTGGAACGCATTCAACAGGTGGGTAACGCAGCAGGTGCCGGTGCCCGGATGATCCTTTTATCTGAAACCGAACGCCGGCGGGCGGAAGAAATTGCCCGTAATATTAAGTATGTAGAACTGGCGGCGATGCCGGAGTTCGGCGATAACTTTTTAGATCAGGTGAGGTTCCCCGAATAAAAAATAAATAATACAGTTATACGACCAGCCTGTATATCTTCTTTAACCTCTCCAGGCTGCGAATGTCGGGAAGTCCGCACGATGAGGCCAGTATCAGCTTACAGCTATTTTTTAGATCATTAATATATTGAAGCATTTCTGCCTCTTCGTTATCATCCGGGTCCGGCCCCATCAGCCACCCGGCCTTTATCCCTGAAAGAATGATCACATTTTCAGGCAATCTGCGGCACAGCTCCACCAGGTGCATGGCTTCGGGTTCCAGGGAATAAGCCGAATATCCCTCTTGGATCAAAGAGATAATTATCGATTCAATGTTACCATCGGAGTGAAACCCCATCAATTTATCGCCACTTATTGTATTTCTCAGCCTGCGATATAAGGGCAGGAGTATACTCCTGAACTGCTCGGGAGAAAAGTATAAGCCCTGCGTATAGGCTATATCATCGCATAAGAGTAAAAGATCGGCGCCGGCGTTATCAGCTGCCTCCAGCTCAGTTGCCGCCAGTGCCGTGTTTTTTTTCAATTGTTCTTCCAGGCGGTCCGGGTTATAAAACCATTTTATAACTTCCATAAAACCGTGTTCTCTAACAGTCCGCTCAAAGGGGCCGTCAACGGCAACTCCACAGACCAGGCCTAAGGCATGGGCTTTTTTTATGAGGAGGCTCATCTCCCCGGAATTGACAGGGAGACTTTGAACGGGGCTGGTGTAGCTAAAAAAACAAATATCGGCACCAATGCTTGTACTGAGAGTGATCAGGGACTCCTGCGTTTGTTCCAGGCCTAACTCTCTTAGTATTTCCCCGGAGATCCAGAGTTCTCCCCGGGGAATTTTTCTTTTTATTTTTTCAAGTATGCTGCTATAACATTCCATATAACATTCTCCCCGAACTGATTCTCTTTTCAGTTGGTACCTGTTCTGGGGCATAAACGATGTACGCAAAACGGCAGTCAAAAGTACATAAGGTGGAAAGCATGTAAAAAGGGTATTGTCCTCACGCTCTCGAATAAAGCCTTATGACTTCACTAAAAAGCAGGAGGGGTAGCTCCAGAGGTGTCAGCAGTGCCTTAACAACAAAATTATATCAGAATGTCTCTACAAGACGGAAGAATGAAATGTACAGCATCCTGTGCAAAATGTGTGTTTCTGCTGAACGGGACGGGGTGAGAAGGCTTGTTTGACATTTCAGCTTTAGACAGGGTAATTAAAGATACTCTTGCCGCCATGGAAAATGGAAGGAGCCAGATTTTCGAGATCGCGGAAGCCACGCAGATTGAATGCAACCGCATCCAGCAAGAGTTGCAGCAGGTGATGGAGGAACTGAGGAAGACCATCGACCAGGTGGATGATCTGGAAATAAGGGAGAAAAAGGCGCGCATTCACCTCATGGAAGTGAGCAGGGATTTCAAGCGCTACCGGGAGGAAGATATCAAAAGCGCCTACGAAACCGCCCAAAATTTACAACTCCGTTTACGTGACCTGCGCAATCAGGAAAAAATGCTCCGCTTCCGCCGGGATCAGCTGGAAATAAACTTAAGGCACATGAAAACCAGCCTGGCCAAAGTGGAAAGCACCCTTGCCCACCTGAGCACGGCCATTAACTACCTCAGCAACAACCTGCAGCAGGTGTCGCTGAAAATAGGGGAACTGCAGCAGCTCCACGATCTCGGGGTCAGCATCATCAGGGCCCAGGAAGAGGAACGCAAGCGCGTCGCCCGGGAAATACATGACGGACCCGCCCAAATGATGGCCAACATCGTCATGCGGGCAGAATTTTGTCTTAAACTATTAGAAATCGATCCCGCCAGGTTGAAGGAAGAGCTCAATGCCCTGCGGGAGCTCGTCCGGCAAAGCCTGCAGGACGTGCGCAAAATCATCTTTGACCTGCGGCCGATGGTACTGGACGACCTGGGGCTGGTGGCGGCCTTAAAGCGTTATGTGGCCGATTTTCGGGAGCAGTACGGAATAGCCGCCGAATTTTCCTTTTTTGGACAGGACCGGCGACTCCCCGTTTCTACGGAGGTAACGTTATTCCGGATTGTCCAGGAGTGCCTGAATAACGTGCGCAAGCACGCGGAAGCCCGCAGCGTGCTGATTAAAATGGAGGTCCTGCCGGAGAGGGTAAACCTTTTGGTCAGGGATGACGGGAAAGGCTTTGATCTTGAGGAAGTAAAAAATAGCAGCCGCCCGGAAGGTTACGGGCTGATCAATATCCGCGAAAGGGCGCAGCTTCTAAACGGTTCTGTACAAATCAACACGGCTCCGGGCAGGGGGACTGCGGTATATGTAACGGTTCCGCTGCAGGAATAGCTGGAAGTGTTTTTCTAATTTATATTTAATCCTTATAGTAGAAAAGGAGTGGGGGTGCACTTGGCGATCAAGGTTGTTATTGCGGATGACCACCCTTTGATCAGGGAGGGCTTGCGCAGGATTCTTTCGCTGGCGCCGGACGTGGTTATCGCCGGGGAAGCGGAAAGCGGGGAGCAGGCCGTAGAATTGACTCGCCGGACGGGGGCGGACGTTGTACTCCTCGACGTCAATATGCCCGGCATGAACGGTATTACCGCCTGCAAGTTGATTAAAGCGGAAATGCCCGACACCAAAGTTATCGCTTTGACCATCCACGACCAGGAAGAATATTTATTTGAGCTGATCCGGGCCGGGGTCTCGGCCTATCTGTTAAAGGACGTGAGCCCGGATAAATTGCTGGAAGCCATTTTGGGTGTAACCCGCGGGGAATCCTTTATTTCGCCCCGGCTGGCGGCGAAAGTTTTTCAGGAATTCAACCGCCGGACGGGGAAAGCGGGAAATATCCTGACCAACCGGGAGTTGGAGATTCTCCAGCTGCTCGCCCAGGGGGAAAGCAACAAAAGCATCGCCCAAAAACTTTTCATCAGCGAAAAGACGGTGAAAAACCACCTGACCAATATCTTTCAAAAGTTAAACGTTAATGATCGAACGCAGGCGGTGCTTTACGCCATCAAAAACAAGCTGGTGCAGGTGTGAAAGGGCTTTTCGCTCTTATTTTTTTGGGACTTTGGTCCTATGGAAATTAAGACCAAAATCACAACTTGAAATGAGACGCCTGTGCGATGTGTAAAAAGTCTACCGGTGGTAGAATCAGAAGAAAAAGAAAGGATGGTGTTTTTGCATGCGGAATTTAGTGACCCGTCTGGTGAAGGAAGAGAGCGGGCAGGGGATGGCCGAGTACGGGCTGATCCTGGCGCTGGTGGCCATTGCGGTGATGGGAGCTTTAATGGCTTTGTCGGGCGGCATCAATAAAATTTTACAAGATATTGGCGACACGCTTAAGAATCCCGCCGGTAGCGGCGGCTCGAGTACCTCGTAGTCACAATTGTACCGGAGTACAATGATGATTTCTTTTGACATTCTCGTGATCGCTCTCACGGCCATCTGCCTGTACACGGATCTGCGCTGGAACAAAATATACAATAAAGTGTTGTTGCCCTTTGCCCTCATCGGCGTCATCATGCAGCTATATTTTCATGGTCTTAAGGGCCTGGCGGAGGGGATGGCCGGTTTTTTGACCGGCCTGTTGCTTCTCTTGATCCCCTTTGCCGTACGCCAGATGGGGGCGGGAGATGTCAAGCTGCTGGCCACGATCGGGATGATTAAAGGGCCGCAATTTACCCTTCTGGTCTTTTTAGGCGCGGCGCTGGCCGGCGGCCTGATGTCCTGTGTTTTGCTGATCAGGCAGGGGCGCCTGCTTTCCTCCCTGCGGGCGATCGGATGCGCTGCCCTCCTTCGCCTTGCCCGGGTTCCCGCCCCGTACGCCTTAACTCCCCTGGAACAGGCCGCGCCGGGTGACGCGATTCCCTTCGGGGCCGCCATTTTTGCAGGCGTTTTTGCGGCCTATCTGTTTCCGTTTATTTTGAGGTGAGCTGCCGGATGTGGAAAAGGATTATCCGCTCTCAAAAAGGTCAGGCGATGGTGGAACTGGCCCTGTTGCTTCCGGTGTTGCTGTTGATTTTAGGGGGAATTATTGAATTCGGGCGCATTTTCCATGCTTATCTGGTGATCACCGGTGCCAGCCGCGAGGGTGCCCGGGTCGCCGTGGTGGGGGAAACTTACGATGGGGTGCGCGAGAAGGTAATCGCTTCTGCACCGTCGCTGGACGCCAATTCCCTGGATGTTTTGCTGGAACCCGAGAGTTACGGGCGGGGGGACATGCTCACAGTGACGGTGACTTATCCCGTGGACCTGGTCATTCCCCTGATCAGTGCGTTGCTGCCGGACCCCTTCACCATTAAAGCCGCTACCACGATGCGGGTGGAATGAAAGGAGCCTGCCGATGATTAAAAAAGCTCTTTCCCGGCTGGCGGCGGATGAAAGGGGCGGCGCTTTCGTTCTGGTTTCCCTGATGATGCTGGGCCTGCTCGGGTTTGCCGCCCTGGTCACCGATTTCGGCCTGTATAACTTAAACAAGCAGCGCCTGATTAACGCCGTGGACGCCGCGGCGCTGGCAGGAGCCGCGGAACTGTCTCCAGCCGGGAGCGGCGACGAAGCGGTCGCCAAAAGCTGCGCCGAGCAATACGCGCTGCAAAACGGGGCCGATCCCGCAGGGCTGACGGTTTCTATTTCCACCAGCCCGTCCGGGCTGAAGGTGGTTGAGGTAACCGCCGGGAAAGAAGTGGACTTCATCCTGGCCCGGCTGCTGGGGTATACATCCGGAAAAGTGCAGGCCGCCGCTTCTGCCGCCGTGGCGGGAGTTACCTCCTGCCGGGGGGTTGCCCCCTTGCTGGTGCCCAAACAGAACTTTCAATTTGGAAAAAGGTACACTTTAAAATACGGAGATCCCGCCTTTCCCGGAAATTTCGGCGCCCTGGCCCTGGGCGGCACCGGGGCGAGCACTTACCGGCAGAACTTGATTTATGGATACAGCGGCGAGATCGCGGTAGGAGACATGGTCACGACCGAGCCGGGTAACATGAGCGGTCCTACCGAGGGTATCGACGAGCGGCTGGCCCGCTGCAAAAACAACTGCACGGTGGACCATTTTGAGCCGGGCTGCCCGAAAATCCTGATTATTCCCGTTTACGATCCCGGCGGTACGCTCCACGGGAGAAGCCAGGTAAAAGTAGAGGGTTTTGCCGCCTTTTTGGTGGACCGGGCCGATTCAGAAAAAGACGAAATACACGGGTATTTTATTTGCACCACGGTGGAAGGAGAGGCGGATTTTTCCCGGCCTCCGGATACCGGCCTTTATGCGGTGAGATTGCTGGAGTAGCCCGGGCAGTGAACAGCGTGAAGGGGGGCTTTTCGCTTGTTGCGCGGGAAAGTTAACCTGTTCCTTATCCTGGCCGTGGTTTTTGGCCTTGTGGCAGCGTATGGAGTTTATACCTATCTTCAGCAGTTAAAGGCCACCTACCGGAGCACCGGTGATTTTCGACCGGTGGTCCTGGCCCGGGAAAAAATCCCGCCCCAGACAAAGATTACAGAAAATATGCTGGAGGTCAAGGAGATACCGTCTTCTTACATCCATAAGGAAGCGCTTGTGAAGCGGGAAGAAGTGGTGGGCAAAATTACCACCACCGTAATCTATCCCGGGGAGCAGATTTTGAAGACGAAAATAGCCGGACCCAAAGATCCTTCCCAGGGGTTGGCCTTTCTGGTCAGTCCCGGCAAAAGGGCGGCCACCATTGCCGTCAACGATGTTTCCGGCGTCGCCGGGCTCTTACGGCCCGGGGACAGGGTGGACGTGGCGGGTACGGTGGACGTGCCTTCAGGAGGCGCCAGGGAAACTGTTACTTCCCTGCTCATTCAAAATGTAAATGTTTTGGCCGTCAACCAGTCCGCGGACCCGAACCCGGTCAAAAACAACAATAAGTCCGTGCAGACTCAAACGGTTACTCTGGAGGTTACCCCGCAACAGGCACAGACGCTGATCCTGGCCGCCGAAAGGGGGTCCGTTCGCCTGCTGCTGCGTTCACCCGGCGATGGAGTTGAAGTGGCGCTTCCGTCTGCCCGGCTGGGAAATCTCGTACGCTAGCTTTCCTGATTCGGGAGGTGAGTTAATTTGGAGACGACCAGAGTTTTAATTGCCGACGACATTGCCGGCACCAGGGAGGACATTAAACGCCTTCTTTACTTCGAGGAAGATATCAAAGTAGTGGGGGAAGCCGCCGACGGGGAGGAAGCCCTGCGCCTCACCGAAACCCTGCAGCCGGATGTGGTTTTGATGGATATCAACATGCCCAGGATGGACGGTATCCAGGCGACGGAGCTGATCTCAATGCAGTTTCCGGAAGTTGCCGTGGTGATCATTTCCATCCAGGGGGAACAGGAATACCTGCGCAAGGCCATGGCTGCGGGGGCGCGTGATTACCTGGTCAAGCCCTTTAACAGCAGCGAGCTGGCCGAAACAATCCGCAGAGCAGGTGCTTTTCATAAGAAAAGGCAGGTTCATTTTAGCGGCGGGCAGGTTGCCGGCGCCACCCCGCAACCGGCCCGCATCCCCGGCAAAGTGGTCACTCTTTTCAGCACCAAAGGCGGTGTAGGGCGCACTACCCTGGCCTGCAACCTGGCCGTCGCCCTGGCCCAGGGGACGGGCCAAAAGGTGGTTCTGGTTGATCTGGATCTGGCGGGCGGGGACGCGGCGGTGCTCCTGAATATGCCCACCAAAGGAACCGTCACCGAAGTAATTCAGGAACCTGATTACACGGACCCCTCCCTTCTGGAGAGCTATCTTGCCCCCCACTTTTCGGGGATCAATGCTCTGCTGTCCCCAGCCGACCCGGAGCAGGCAGAAACGGTTACGGGAGCACAGGTGACGGCAATTTTGCAAACTTTAAAGAAAAGTTATGACTACGTGGTGGTGGATACTTGCGCTTACTTAAATGAGGTGGTTGTTGGCACCCTGGAAGCCGCCGATCAGGTTCTCGTCCTGGTTACCCAGGATCTGCCGGCCTTGAAACACGCGCGCCTGAACATCGATATTCTCGAACGCTTGAACTTTCATTCCAAAATAAAGCTCGTTTTGAACAAGACCCGCCCGGATGTGCTCAAACCAAGCGAGCTCGAAAAAAGCTTGAATTTTTCCCTCTGGCACGCCGTGCCTGACGAAGAGAAAATCGTCCTGCCCTCCATCAACAGGGGAATGCCCTTCGTTCTGGCCGAGGCGGGGAGCGCCATCAGCCAGAGCATATTTGAGCTGGCCGGGATGCTGTCGCACGGGGAGGAAGAAGCGGCCGGAAAAGGCAGGATTGTTCCGGAAAGCCGCGCCGATTATCGTGAGCGGAAGTCGCTGTTGGGCAAGTTTTTCAAAACATCCGCGAAAGCCGTTTCGTTAAGATAGAAGAGAGGTGATTGGGGTGTCCCTTTTTGCGAGGTTTGAGCAGAAGAACAGGAGAACTTTTGAACCCGGCGGAGCTGTACAGGCAAATAAAAGCACCCAGCCTGCCAGGCAGGCTTATTCCGCTCCCCCCAAAGACCCCTTCCAGGACCTTAAAATCGACCTGCACAAGAAAGTTATCGCCGAACTGGCGGAACTGCCCCAGGAGAAAAGAGACCGCCGCGAACCGGTGGCTGAAAGGATCGGGGACCTGGTCGGCAGATTGATTGATGAATCCGGGCGGCACGTCTCCCGTTCCGACCGCCAGCGGATCATCAATGAGATTATCGATGAAGCGATTGGTTTTGGCCCGATCACCTCCCTGTTGAAAGACCCGGAAGTTACGGAAATTATGGTCAACGGGCCGCATCAGGTCTACGTGGAGCGGGGGGGCAGGCTGGAGCTCACCCCCATTACTTTCCGGGACGACCAGCACGTCATGCACGTGATTGAAAAAATCGTGGCCCCTCTGGGGCGAAGAATAGACGAGAGCTCCCCCATGGTCGACGCCCGGTTGCCGGACGGCTCCCGGGTAAACGCCATTATTCCTCCCCTGGCCTTGAACGGGCCTACCATTACCATCCGGAAATTTTTTCAGGATCCGCTCACGGTGGAAAATCTGCTGTCGCTGGGCACCCTTACGGAAGAAATGGCCCTTTTCCTGGAAGCGTGTGTGCGTGCGCGCCTGAACATGATTGTCTCCGGAGGCACGGGAAGCGGGAAGACAAGCATGCTGAATATTCTCTCCTCTTTTATCCCGGCCGATGAGCGGATCATTACCATTGAGGACGCGGCCGAATTGCAGCTGCGCCAGGAGCATGTCGTCACCCTGGAAAGCCGTCCCGCGAATATGGAAGGGCGGGGGGAGGTAACCATCCGGGACCTGGTGCGCAACGCTTTGCGGATGCGCCCGGACCGCATCATCGTGGGTGAGGTGCGCAGCGGCGAAGCGCTGGACATGCTGCAGGCCATGAACACGGGGCATGACGGCTCTTTGACCACCGGGCACGCCAATTCCCCCCGGGACATTCTTTCGCGCCTGGAAACCATGGTGCTGATGGCGGGGGTGGACTTGCCCGTGCGTGCCATCAGGGAACAGATTTCCTCGGCCCTCGATGTGATCGTGCACATGGCGCGCCTTAAGGACGGGTCCCGAAAAGTCACCCACATTACGGAAGTACAGGGGATGGAAGGGGACGTGATCGTCCTCCAGGATCTTTTTCTTTTCGAGCAGACGGGCGTGGACGGCAACGGAAAAATACTCGGCCGGTTCCGGGCCACCGGGATCAGGCCGAAATTTACAGACCGCCTGGAAGTGTGCGGGATCGAGCTGCCGCCGAATATATTCTGGCTGCGCTAAAGGAGTGGGTGGCGTGGATTTAAAGGTTATTGCCCTTTTTACTTTTCTGGCCGTAGCGTTGTTTGCGCCGGGGCTGCAGCAACTCATCCTGACCCGGAAGAAGTTTATCACCGACCGGCTAAAAGAACTGGCCGGGCGGGGAGGCCCGGACGGAAACGGCCGGATGGAAAAGATTAATCAAGACCTGCGCCATAACTTCTTTAAATCGCTGCTCGCCCACGCGGGCCGGTTGTCCCCGCGGGTGTTGAGTATGGCCGCGGACAGGCGGCTGGCCGAAGCTGATCTGCCTTTCAAAGGAGAAGAATTTGTCGCCCTGGCCGCGTTTTGCGCGGCCGGGGGAGGTGTTATCGCTGTTGCGCTGACCGGGCGCCCGGAGCTGGCCGTGATGGCTGCGCTGGCCGCCGGGGCGGCGCCTTTCTGGCTGGTAAAGGCAATCGCCAGAAGACGGGTGATGCTTTTTAACGGTCAGATTGCCGATACTCTTTTAATCATGGCCAACTCTTTGCGCGCCGGCTTTAGTTTTATGCAGGCCATCGAAGTGGTCCAGCGGGAGATGCCGCCGCCCATCGGGCGGGAATTTGGACGCACCTTTCGGGAGTTGAGCTTGGGCACGCCGGTGGAGGAGGCGTTGACCAGCCTGGTCAAAAGAGTGAAAAGCGAAGACCTGTCCCTGGTGGTTACCGCCGTGCTCATCCAGCGGCAGGTGGGAGGGAACCTGGCCGAGGTGCTGGATAAGATTGCCCGGACCATCCAGGAAAGGGTGCGTATTCAGGGGGAAATCCGTGCTCTGACCGCCCAGGGACGCCTTTCCGGAACAATCATCAGTGTGTTGCCCGTATTCCTGGTTGCTGTCATGCTGCTCATCAATCCCGGGTATATCAGTGTCCTGTTTACCCATCCCACCGGGCGAATGATGCTGGGCGCGGCGGTGCTGGCCGAGCTGTTGGGATGGATTTTAATTAAAAGGATCGTCCGCATAAGCGTTTGACAGGAAGGGGTTGTTTATTGATGATCCTTTCAGCGGCCGCGTTTTTTCTGGCTATTGCATTTTTTCTTCTGGGCCTTTACCAAGCCCTTTGGGGGGAGCGCTTGCAAATTTCCCAAAGGGTGGAGGAAGTGTTGGGAGCTCCCGCCTTATCTTTCCGGGAACAGGAATTAAAGGCGCCCTTTTTGCAAAGGGTGGTCCGGCCGGTTTTAAGAAAGATGATTGGCCTGGCCGGTGTTTTCATCCCGGCCGAGAAAACTGCCGTTCTGGAAGAGAAACTGAACCGGGCGGGGAGGCCGGGCGGTTTGAGCGCCGGCGAGTACGCCTTGCTCAAGTACTTTACCGCCGGAGCGGCCGGGGTATTTTCCTTTTTCTTTTCCGGAACGGTCCACCTGGAGCCGGTTCAAACCTGCCTGTTGTCCTTCCTGGGCGTTCTGCTGGGCTGGCACCTGCCGAACTTTTATCTTGAGGCCCGGATCCGGGACCGCGCCGAACTGATCAGAAAAGAGCTTCCGGATGTGCTGGACCTGTTGACCGTAAGCGTGGAAGCGGGGCTGGGCTTTGACGGCGCCCTTTTGAAGGTGGCGGAGAAAAAGAAAGGCCTGCTGGCCAAAGAGTTTTCGCAAATACTGCGGGAAATAAACATGGGCAAGCCGCGGCGTGAAGCCCTCCGGGATGCAGCCGAAAGGCTGGGGGTGGACGAGTTTTCCTCCTTTGCCGGCTCCATCATTGTCGCCGACCGGTTGGGGATCAGTATTGGCAACGTGCTGCGCGCGCAGTCGGCACAAATGAGAAACAAGAGGCGCCAGCGGGCCGAAGAAAGAGCGATGAAGGCGCCGGTGAAAATGCTTTTCCCCATGGTGTTTTTTATATTTCCCGCCGTATTCCTGGTTCTCCTGGGGCCGGCGGTGATCAAAATCAGTAAGGTTTTTACCAGGTGAGGTTTTACAGGGATGCGTTTGATTAATTTAACCCGCAACGCATTGCTGGCCCAGAATGTGCGGGTGGCGGCAAACTTCTGGTCACGGTTGAAGGGGCTTATGGGCAGGCGGAAGATGGAACCCGGCGAGGCTCTTGTTCTGGAAAAATGCCGGGCCGTCCACACCTGCTTTCTGCGTTTCCATATTGATGTGGCTTTCCTGGATGAAAAAGGGACGGTGCTCAAAACCCTGGTCAATCTGCCTCCTTACCGGTTCACCATGCCGGTGCCCGGGGCGCGCCGGGTGGTTGAGCTGCCCGCGGGCGTTCTCTTGAAAACCGGCACAGTACCGGGAGACACACTCAGTTTTTCTGAAAAAGAGGTGATTCGCAATGAAAAACACGGGGCGCAGAATTTCCATTGCCACTAAAATAAGCATTTACTTTGGCCTGTTAATTTCTTTTCTAATCATTACGGTGGGTTGTTCTACTTACATCCGTATCCAGCAAATCATGGAGCTTCAAATAAAGGAGAAAGGCGAGGCCGTTGCCTCCGCTGTTACCGCCCTGGCGGCCGAGCGGCTGCAGGCCGGCGACCCGCAGCTATTAAACAAGCTCTTTTCCGACCTGAAGGCAAATGAAGATATCGGGGAAGCGGCCATCGTTAATTCCGGCGGGAAAATAGTTGCTCATACCAATACCCTTTTGATTGGCAGAACTGTTTCCGGGGGCTCTCCGGAAGGAATCTTTCAAAAAAGCGTTTCCCCCGGTCCGGTGATCAGCGCTCCGGTAAGAACTGCCGAAGGCAGTTTGCTGGGCTACTTTTACATCCAGATGGATCAGGAACGAACAAAAAAATACATGCGCAACCTGGCCCTGACCATGGTTTTTGTTTTGCTGGCGGCGTTGTATGCTGGGATCATGCTGGCACACATCATCAGCAAACGTGTTTTACGCCTGCCCATTAATGATTTAATGGAAGCCACCCGGCATATCGCCACCGGCAATTTCGCCTATAAAGTCCCGGTACGCAAGCAGGACGAGCTGGGCAACCTGGCCCAGGCGTTTAACACCATGACCGTCTACCTGACCAATCTTTTCCGGACGGTCCAGCTGAGCACCATGGAGATGGCCAAAAACAGCCAGCTTATTTTGGCCCGCACGGAAAGCTACTGTTCCACCGCCGGGAAAGATCAGAAAGAGATGGCGGAGCTGGCGGAAATAAACAATGCAGCCCGCCGGCTGGCCCGGGTGGTGGACAGGTTGAACAGCCTTTCTCTGCAATTTAAGATTACAAATTGATGGCTGCCGGCGATTTAACCCGGCAAATTCCGGTTTCCGGGCAGGATGAACTGGCCCGCTTGACGGAAGTCTTTAATGACGGCGGCCAAACTGCGCGGCAATTGAGGCAGCCCGGGCCGGGGATTACAGGCGCGGTTTTGCCGTGGTGGCCGAAGAAGTGCACCAGTTGACCGAAGGGTCGGTCCGGGCGGTGGGGGAAATAGCCAGGTAAATGTTGTATTAATTTTCCCCGCCGGGAGAAAATAATGGCCAGGGGGAAATTTGCAATGTACGACCTGGTCATTATCGGGATGGGCCCGGCAGGGTTAACGGCGGCCGTATATGCGGCCCGCAAAAAGCTGTCTACCCTCTTAGTTGGAAAACAGTATGGAGGCCAGATGGCCTGGGCTTCGGGAGTAGAAAACTATATCGGTTTTCAATATATTACCGGTGCCGAATTGCTGTCTAAATTTGAAGATCATGTAAAGCAATACCCCGTTAAGCGGGTCGAAGCCGAAGTGGTTAAACTAACCCGGGATAACGGTCATTTTATCACCCGCACTGCCGGCGGCGAGGAGTTTTACTCGCGGGCGGTGATTGTAGCTTCCGGCAAGGCTCCCCGCCGGCTCAATGCGCCCGGTGAAAGGGAGTTGACGGGCCGGGGGGTCAGCTACTGCGCGGTTTGCGATGCCCCCCTTTTTGCCGGTATGGACGTGGCTGTGGTGGGCGGCGGCAACTCGGCCCTTACGGCGGCTTACGATTTGATCAAAATAGCCAAACAGGTCTACGTTGTCTCCCTGGTGGAATGGACGGCCGACCCCATTCTCGTCGATAAAGTGAAAAACGCGCCGAATCTGACCAAGCTGGTGGGGTACGAAACGGTGCGCATCGAAGGAAACGAAAGGGTGACGGGCATCACTTTGCGCTCCCTGGATGGGCGAAAAGAAGAGAAAAAAATACCCGTGCAGGGGGTATTTATCGAAATTGGCACCGTACCCAGCACACATTTTGTCGAAGGTCTGCTGGAGCTGAACGAGAAGGGGGAGATCAAGGTCGACTGCGACTGCAGCACCTCCGTGCCCGGTGCCTTTGCAGCCGGGGATGTGAGCAGCATTCCGGAAAAACAGATTATCGTTGCTGCCGGGGAAGGGGCCAAGGCCGCCCTGGGGGCCTACCGTTATTTGCTCAATCAATAGTAAGTAGTCCGCCAACGGTAAGCCGTAAAGTGCCGATGGCTGTTGGGCTGGCCCCTTTCTGGGCAAAAAACCGGGCGGTTCCCGTTGTGCCTCCATGGGATGGGATGGCTTTTCCGGTCTTAATTGGTCAGACTCTGGATGGGGGCGGGGATGCGGCCTCCCCGGCGCACAAAGTTGTCCGCGGAAAAGGGATGCACCGCCATTACGGGCGCTTCTCCTAAGAGCCCGCCAAAGGTGACTTTATCCCCCACCTTTTTGCCCGGGGCGGGAATGATTCTGACGGCGGTGGTTTTATTGTTGATCACACCAATGGCCACCTCGTCGGCAATAATGGCGGCGATGGTTTCCGCACTGGTATCCCCGGGAACGGCAATCATGTCCAGGCCCACCGAACAAACGCAGGTCATGGCCTCCAGCTTGTCCAGGGAAAGGGCTCCCCCCTCCACCGCCCGGATCATCCCCGCGTCTTCGCTGACCGGGATAAAGGCCCCCGACAATCCGCCTACGTAGGAAGAGGCCATGGCCCCTCCTTTTTTAACGGCATCGTTTAACAGGGCCAGGGCGGCAGTGGTGCCGTGGGTGCCGCAACGTTCCAGGCCCATGGCTTCCAGGATCTCCGCCACGCTGTCCCCCACTGCCGGGGTGGGGGCCAGGGACAGGTCTACAATGCCGAAGGGCACACCCAGCCGTTCCGCCGCCAGCCGGCCAACCAGCTCCCCCATCCGGGTAATTTTAAAAGCCGTCTTTTTCACTGTTTCCGCCAGTGTTCCGAAATCCGCATTGCCCACCCGGGCGACGGCGTTTTTAACCACTCCCGGTCCGGACACCCCTACATTGATGGTACATTCGGGCTCCCCGACTCCATGAAAGGCGCCGGCCATAAAGGGGTTGTCCTCGGGGACGTTGCTGAAAACCACCAGTTTGGCACAGCCCAAACCGCCCTGTTCCGCCGTCCGCGCGGCGGTTTCTTTAATCACCCGGCCCATCAGGTAAACGGCATCCATATTTATGCCCGCCCTGGTGGTAGCCACGTTTACCGAGGCGCAGACCCTTCCGGTGCCGGCCAGGGCGGCGGGGATGGAAGTAATCAATATCCGGTCCCCGCCGGTAAAACCTTTGTGTACCAGGGCAGAAAAGCCGCCGATAAAGTTTACCCCTACGGCGGCCGCGGCGGCATCCAGGGTAAGGGCGTATTCCACGTAATCTTCCTGACGGCTGCATTCGGCAATCAGGGAAATGGGGGTGACGGAGATCCGTTTGTGTACGATGGGAATGCCGTATTCCCGGCTGATTTCTTCTCCCACCGCAACCAGCCTGCTGGCCAGGCGGGTGATTTTATCGTAGATTTTCCGGCATGCCCTCTTGGGATCCGGGTCCGCGCAGTCCCGCAGGCTGATGCCCATGGTAATGGTGCGAATGTCCAGGTTTTCCTCCTGGACCATCTTGATGGTTTCCATGATTTCTGCCAGGGTAAGCATGGTATTTGTTTCTCCTTTGTATTCCTAAGTTTAGGTTAGATTCTATGCATGAAGCGGAAGGCGTCCTCGTGCTGGGCGTCGATGCGCACCCCCAGTTCGGACCCTTTTGCCGCCAGGCGTTCTTTTAAAGTGCTCAGGTCGATGCGACTTTTTTCCATGTCGGCAATCATGATCATGGCCAGAAATTCCTGCAATATGGTCTGGCTGATGTCCAGGATATTGATGTTGTTTTCGGCCAGCACCTGGGCCACCCCGGCGATAATGCCCACCCGGTCGGGCCCCAGGACGGTGACGATAATCCGGTTTTTCTTTGGTTCCTGTGCACACATATGGACTTCTTCCTTTCTGTAGGCTCGGCAAATAACTATTCGCTTTAAAAGTGTGGAACTCCTGCCGGTAACGTAGCCTTTAAAACATACCGCCTGCGGACCAGTTAAACAGCTCTCCGCGCAAGGTGTTTGTATAGTTTTTTAAACAGTTGACGAAATCAAGTTTTGGTGAATAAAAAGATTGACACCTGGCCTTTGGCAGGTGTAAAATGGGGAAAACAAGGAAAAATTGTTTTCTCGGCCGGGTAACGGCGCCCGGCCGGGTGGATCGGGGAAAGATCCGAAAGCCTTCTAACTAAAGGGGGTGGCGGGATCTTTTTTATTTTTGACAAGGGCCAAGGTGTCTAAAAATGTGGACAAAAAAATTTTTCTTCTTTGTCGATTTTTTGAAAAGGATTTGTCCCCTTTAAGTCGAAATGCTTTTATACAAGGAATTTTCAGAAAATGGGGGTGAAAGTGCTACAGGGGGTACATGGCGAGTTAAGGGGGTAGGCGGAAGAGTTTTGGAGAGTAAAAGAAAAAGGAGGAGGACAGTTGAAAAAGTATAAAGTAGCCCTGGTATTATTAAGTGTGTTGCTCATGATCGCCCTGGTGGCCGGGTGTGGTGGTAAAACGGGCACCTCGGGCGGTGGCGAAAATAAAGGCGGGGCGTCGGGTGATACCATTAAGATTGGTTTCATGGGCGCTTTGACCGGGAACGAGGCCAGTTACGGTATAGAAACCTTAAAAGGCATGAAAATGGCCGCCGAGGATTTAAATAAAGAAGGCGGCGTGCTGGGCAAAAAGATTGAAATCGTGGAGTCGGACCACGGCAGCAAGCAAACTGAGGCTGCCGCCGTGGTGCAGAAGATGATTAGCAAGGACCGGGTGGTGGCCATTGTGGGCGACCCCACTACCGGCAAGACCAAGACGGCGGCACCCATCTGCCAGCAAAATAAAGTGGTTCTCCTTTCTGCCGGCGCAGTGGGTCCAGGCGTGGTGGAGTTGGGCGATTATATTTTCCGGGATACCCTTTTGGATGCCGTGGCTGCCCCGGCGGTAACCGATTATCTGGTCAACAAGCTGGGGTGGAAGAAAGTGGCCATCGTTACTTCCGCCAACAACGACTACAGCGTGGGCCTGACCAAGATCTTTGAAGAAGCGCTGGCCAAGCATAACGCCCAAATAGTCGATAGAGAGAGCATCCAGGACGGGGACCAGGATTTCAGCGCCCAGGTGACCCGGATCAAGCGGGCCAGGCCCGACGGGATTATCTTTACCGGCTATTACACCGAGGGCGGCCTGTTTATGAAAGAAGTGCGCAAGCAGGGCCTGGACCTGAAGATGGCCGGCGGCGACGGTCTGCTTTCCCCGGTGCTCTGGAAGCTGGGCGGCGATGCGGTTGAGGGCAGCATGGTGTACACCGGTTTTGCCGCCGACCCGGCCAATGCCGCTCCCCAGACCAGGGAGTTCATCAAGAAATACCAGGCGGCCAATGACAACAAGCTGCCCGATATGTTCTCCGCCCAGGGTTACGATGCAGTGATGTTGCTGGCCAGGGCCATGAAGGAAGCCAACAGCACCGATCCTTCTAAATTTAAAGATGCTTTAGCAAAGACCAGGGATTATCCGGGTGTTTCCGGTACGTTGACCTTCCTGCCCAACCGGGAGCCCGTCAAGAGCCCGGTGTACTTGCTGGAAGTGAAGAACCAGGAGTTCAGCATCAAGGCAACTCTGCCCACCGAGGCGCCGAAAGCCTGATCCTTATTTCCGGATTCCGGTGGAACCGGGTCGAACTTGCCCGGTTCCACCAGAAATTTATTTTGTGGAGGGAGCCATGTTACTGCAACAAATTATTAACGGCCTCACCCTGGGGGCCACTTACGCCTTAATTGCCCTGGGTTACACCATGGTTTACGGCATCATCCAGTTGATTAATTTTGCCCACGGCGACATTTACATGATCGGCGCCTTTATCGGGGTGGCGGCGGTAGCCCTCTTCCACCAGAATTTTTTCCTCACCCTGGCCACCGCCATGCTCGCCTGTATGGTCCTGGGGGTGACCATCGAGCGGGTAGCCTACCGTCCTTTGCGCCGTGCCCCCCGTTTGAATCTCCTCATTACCACCATTGGAGTATCCATCTTTCTGGAAACCTTTATGACCGTCCTCAAAGGCCCGCAGCCCACCGGGTTCCCTCCCGTTTTGAAAAATGTGACCCTGCGGGTGGGCACCCTGGAATTCTCCAGCATCCAGCTGGTTATCTTGCTGGTTTCTGTGGCTCTGATGGTGGGATTGCAGTTTATCGTCAAGTACACTAAAATCGGCAAGGCCATGCGGGCGGCCTCCGAGGATTACGATACGGCCAGCCTGATGGGCATCAACATCAACCGGGTGATTTCCTTCACCTTTGCCATCGGGTCTGCCCTGGCCGCGGCGGGTGGAGTGCTGGTAGGGATTTATTTTAACTCCGTATCTCCCTATATGGGTGTAACTGCCGGTCTGAAAGCCTTTGTGGCGGCGGTGCTGGGTGGTATCGGCAATATTCCCGGCGCCATGCTGGGCGGCCTGCTCCTGGGTCTGGCCGAGGTTTTTGGCGTGGCCGCAGGCTTTTCGACCTATAAAGATGCCATTGCCTTTACCCTGCTGATCATCATTTTGCTGGTCAGGCCCACCGGTCTTCTGGGGCGGCCCATCCAGAGGAAGGTGTAGAAATTATGTCACAGTGGCTAGCCAGTGTAATTGACCCCTATTACCAGCAGGTGCTCATGCTGGTGGGTATTTATATCATTGCGGCTTTAGGTCTGAACCTCATTACCGGTTTGTGCGGTCAGCTTACCTTTGGACATGCTGCTTTCTTGAGTATTGGCGCCTACACGGCGGCAATCTTAACCAGGGATTTCCATATGCCTTTTCTGGCCAGCCTTATCCTGGGCGGATTGATGGCGGCTTTATTTGGCATATTGCTGGGTATTCCCGTACTCAAACTCACCGGTGACTACCTGGGTATTGCCACCCTGGGCTTCGGGGAAATTGTGCGGGTGGCCTTTACAAATATGAAAATAACCGGGGGAGCCATTGGACTGGCGGCCATTCCCCGTGCATCCAACTTGATAAATGTAACCATTTTTGTCATCCTGGCCGTGGTGGCCATGGTCTTGCTGGAGAATTCCCGTTTTGGCCGTGCTTTGAAGGCCATTCGGGAGGATGAAATTGCCGCCGAGGCTATGGGTATTAACGCCATGTGGTACAAGATCCAGGCTTTCGGCATCGGTTGTTTCCTGGCCGGGATCAGCGGGGGCTTTTATGCCCACATGCTGCAATATTTGAATCCCAACGACTTTGGCTTTTTGAAGTCCTTTGAAATTTTAAACTTCGTGGTGCTGGGCGGTCTGGGAAGCATCCCCGGGACCATTGTTGGCACGACCGTGCTCACCCTGGCTCCCGAGTTCCTGCGCTTCGTCCAGGAATACCGGATGATGATTTACGGTTTACTTCTGGTATTAATGATGATCTTCCGGCCCAACGGCTTGCTGGGTGGCGTTAACTTCCGCCGCCTGCTGCGGCGCAGAAAGCAAAAGGCGGCGGCCCTGAGCAGTTAAAAAAACGTCGGACTGCTTGTTCGACCTGATGGCGGGAGGATGTATGGCAGCAATCCTGGAGTTAAGAAATTTAAGCATCCGGTTCGGCGGCCTTTGTGCCGTGGATGATGTGGACATGTCCATAGAGGAAGGGGAAATCCGGGCCCTGATTGGCCCCAACGGGGCGGGAAAAAGCACCATCTTCAACCTGGTCACCGGCATCTACCGCCCCACGGGGGGTGAAATCATTTTTCGCGGGGAAAAAATAAACGGCCTGCCCCCCCACGAGATAACCGCCCGGGGCATCGCCCGCACCTTTCAAAACATTCGTCTTTTTGGCAACCTGACGGTGCTGGAGAATGTGCAGATCGGCCGGCATTGCCGGGGCAGGGCGGGCGTGTGGGGAGCCCTGTTGCCCTTTGGCCGCGTGCGGGCGGAAGAAACAAGGATCACCGTGCGGGCACGGGAACTGCTGGAATTCATGGGTCTGAATGCCAAGGAGGAGGAGCTGGCCAGGAATCTTTCCTACGGTGAGCAAAGGCGGCTGGAAATAGCCCGGGCCCTGGCCACCGACCCTAAAATAATTTTGCTGGATGAGCCGGCGGCCGGCATGAACCCGCAGGAAAAACAGGACCTTTCCGGGATGGTCCGCCGCATCCGGGACATGGGCATCACCATTTTCCTGGTGGAACACGATATGAAGTTCGTCATGAGCCTGGCCGACCGGGTGGCGGTGCTGGATTACGGCAGAAAGATAGCCGATGGGACTCCCGCCGAAATACAGCAGGATCCGGCGGTGATTGAGGCCTACCTGGGGAAGGATGTGTGAAGGTGCTGGAGGTTAAAGAGGTCAGCGTTGCCTACGGAGTAATTGAAGCCTTGAAGGGCATATCTTTTTCGGTAGAGGAAGGGGAGATTGTGGCCCTGATTGGTGCCAACGGGGCGGGTAAGACTACCACCCTGCGTACCATTTCCGGACTTTTGCGGGCCAAAAAAGGTCAGATCTTTTACAAAGGCCGGGAGATCACCAAGTTGCCTCCCTACAAGATTGTAGAACTGGGCCTGACCCAGGTACCCGAGGGCAGGCGGGTATTCAGCCGCATGACGGTGCTGGAAAACCTGGAGATGGGGGCGTATGTGGTGCGCAGCCGCTCTGAGTTGAAGGCGGGGCTGGAACGGGTTTTCGAGCGTTTTCCCCGCCTGGCCGAGCGCAAACACCAGCTGGCCGGTACTTTAAGCGGCGGAGAACAGCAGATGCTGGCCATGGGCCGAGCCCTGATGTCCCGGCCGGAGCTTTTACTGTTGGATGAGCCCTCCATGGGGCTGGCGCCGCTTCTGGTGCGGGAAGTGTTTTCCATCATTCAGGAGATTAATAAGACGGGTACAACCATTCTTTTGGTGGAACAAAATGCCCACATGGCCCTCTCTATTGCCCACAGGGCCTATGTGCTGCAAACGGGGGAAATAACCCTGGAGGGTCCGGCGGCTGAGCTTATGCAGAAACCGGAGGTCAAGAGGGCCTATCTGGGTGAATGATGGGGAGAATGACCTATGTACCTGGAAAAAAGGCTTTTGGTGCGGGATTTCTTAAGCGAGCCGGTTCCGGAAAATGACCTGACCGAATTTGTCCTCCACGGGGAGGAAATCCTGGACCAGCACATTTTAAGTGTAATCCCGGCTTTACGGGAGAAAAATATTGCCGTTGTGGATGCCAGCGGGACGGTAACGGGCCTGCTGATCTTGGAGCGGGTGGCGGAGCGCCTGGTGGATTTCATACGGGAAACGGAGGCGGCCCTCACCGCCGTGCTGGGGGTCACCGATGACGTTATCTGCATGATCGACAGCCAGGAAAACGTTACCGGCTGGAACCGCAAGGCTGAATTGCTCTACGGCATCAAATGCCAGGACATCCTGGGGCGTTCCATCCACGATTTTTTTACCAACCTGGTGGTTACCCGGGTATGCCGGGAAGACCGTGAGGTATACGCGGAATACCACCAGCCCTGCCAGGACACCCATGTTTTAATTAATTCCGTGCCCATCAGGCGGGACGGGCGGGTTATAGGCGGTGTTTCAGCCGAGAAGGATGTCACGGAAGTAATCCAGCTCAACCGCGCCCTGTCCCGGGCCAGTTACCAGGTCAAATGCCTGAAAGAAGCCATCCAGAAAAACGAGATCAAGCGCGTGGACCCCTTTGCCAAGCTCTACGGTCACCACCCCCGCCTGAAGGCTGTAGTGGATGTGGCCCGGCGGGCCGCCCCCACCGATGCCACCGTGCTGATCCGGGGGGAGAGCGGTACGGGGAAGGAGGTTCTGGCCAGGGCCATCCACGAGGCCAGCGACCGGGCGGGCAAGCCCTTCGTGGTGATCAATTGCGGCGCCGTTCCGGCGGAGCTCTTTGAAAGTGAGATTTTCGGCTACGAGCAGGGCGCCTTTACCGGGGCCGGGCCCCGCGGAAAGCCGGGTCTGCTGGAAATGGCCAATGAAGGAACGGTTTTCCTGGATGAAATCGGGGAGCTGCCCCCCAACCTGCAGGTTAAGCTCCTGCGCGTGTTGCAGGAAAGGGTGTTTTACCGCGTGGGCGGGTCCCGGCCCGTGAGTGTGAACATCCGCATTATTGCCGCCACCAACCGCCAGCTGGAGGAAATGGTTTCCGGCGGCGAATTCAGGGAAGATCTGTATTACCGTTTAAATGTAATCAGCGTCGAGATGCCTCCCTTGAGGGAGAGGCGTTCCGATATTCCCGAATTGCTCTACCGCTTTTTGCAGGAATACTGCCAGCTTTACGGCAAGGAAATCAGCAAGGTGGAGCCGGGAGTGGTGGCGGCACTGCTCTCCTATTCCTGGCCCGGCAATGTCCGGGAATTAAAGAATACTGTGGAGCGAATGGTAGTGCTGGCCGAAAACGAGGTGATCACGGAAAGGGATCTCCCCAAGTACCTGCAGGAGCATGCCCTGGGTTTTGCCGCTGCCCGGGAATTTCCACCCGATTTAACCGTGGCCGCTAAAGAAACCGAGAAGGAAATCATTCTCAAGGCACTGAAAGAGGCGGGAGGCAACCGCACCGTTACCGCCCGCCTGCTGGGAGTGCCCAGGAGCACTCTGTATTACAAAATGAATCGCCTGGGCATCCTGAGAACAAAAAAGCCTTTGCACAAGAATTAACGTTCCCTGGTGAGAGTTCCTTCCCGGGTCGTGGGGGAAAGAAGGTTGTATTTGGCAATTTTGCGGTAAATGGTCGCCCGGCTTATGCCCAGCGCCCGGGCGGCTTTTGTTTTGCCCTGTTCATTCCAGCCGAAATGATCCAGGGCGCTGATGATGGCCTCCTTTTCCATCTGCTCTAAAGTAACCCAGCGGTTTTCGCGGCCGGGGATTTCTGCCATGCGGTGACCGCCCTCCTGTACCGCACGGGGCAGGCTGCCGGTATCAATAAGGTCGCCTTCCTCCAGGTTTACGGCATATTCCACGGCGTTGATCAGTTCCCGCACATTTCCCGGCCAGCTATAGGCAAGGCAGGCCCGTTCCGCCCGGGAAGTATAACCCCGGATTTTCTTGCCCAGGAGATTGTTATAGTGCTCCCGGTAGTATTCCAGGAGCAGCTTGATATCCTCCGGCCTTTCCCGTAAAGGGGGTATGTAGAGGGGAATCACACTCAAGCGATAATACAGGTCGTCCCGGAAACGCCCCTTGGCAATCATTTCTTCCAGGTTGCTGTTGGTGGCGGCAATGATGCGTATATCCACCGGGATCAGGCGGTTGCCGCCGACGCGTTCCACCTGGCGCTCCTGCAGTACCCGTAGCAGCTTCGCCTGCAGGTAGAGGGACATGTTCCCGATTTCGTCCAGGAAAATGGTCCCGTGATTGGCCAGCTCAAACTTGCCCGGTTTGCCCCCTTTGCGGGCACCGGTGAAGGCTCCTTCTTCATAGCCGAACAGTTCGCTTTCCAGCAGGGTTTCCGGTATGGCCCCGCAGTTTATGGCCACAAAGGGCTTGTTTTTCCGCGGGCTGGCGGCGTGGATGGCCCGGGCAAAAATTTCCTTGCCCGTGCCGCTTTCCCCGGTGATCAGGACGGTGGAATGGCTGCCGGCAATTTTCGCCGCCCTCGCTTTTAGCTCTTTTATGGCCCGGCTTTCCCCGATGATGTCGTCAAAAGTGAAGACCTTCTGGGCGCTCATAATTTCATAGGCCAGCTTTTGTGTCTCCTTGAAGTCCCGGGCCGAGGCCACCACTCCTACGGGCCGGCCGTCGCTGCCCATTATGGGGCGGGCCGTAACCAGAAGATGCAGCCGCCGTCCCCTGGCCTGGACAAAACACTCCCGGGAAGTGAAGCCTCCAGGCTGGCGCAGGGCCTGGAGGAGGGGCAGGCCGGTTAAGTGTTCTTCCAGGCGCTGGTGCAGAATTTCGTTTTTGGGGATGTTAAACATCCGTTCGGCGGAGAGGTTGAAGTGGGTCACCACCCCGTCGCTGTTGATGGCAACGACCCCTTCATCCACCGCATCCATGACCGCGTTCACCTGGCTGGCCATGATCATTTTCTCGGTCATGGCCTCGGTTTCCAGGACCTTGGCTGCGATCAGGTCGGCCATGCGCCCGATAAATTCCATCAAAGATTCGGTGCGGGTAAGCAGGGTTACTTTTTGCTCGTCGCTAAAGGCAATCAGGCTGATAGTGCCGATGACATTCTGCCCGGCAATGATGGGGTAAACGATGGAAGCTTTGTAAAAACAGCTCCCCGTCAGGGGGCAGGACATACAAATGGGATGGTAGCCTGCCTCCTTGATGAAAATGGGCCGGCTGGTCTTGAGCACGTGTTTGTTCACCAGCCCCCGCAGGAGGCGGGAGCCCACGTCGTTGCGCACCTTGCCCGTGCCGGCCACCCGCACCAGGTCGAGGTCGATTACTTCGACCTCGACCCCCAGGGCGGCGGCAATGGCTTCGGCAGCCCGCTGGCAATCTTCTTTTACCTGATCCAGTCTGGACACAGGACCTCACATCCGATCAACAACGTTTCGGTTAAATCCGGGCTAAAAGCGTTCGGAAATGGATTTGGCCTGCATGAACAATTTAAGATAATCCCGGCCACCGGCTTTGGAGTTGGTGCCGGACATTTTGAAACCGCCGAAGGGTTGTACTCCTACCAGTGCACCGGTGCACTTGCGGTTGAAATACAGGTTGCCCGCATGGAACTCCTGCCGGGCCTTTTCCAGGTGGGCGCGGTTGCGGGAGTATACGCCCCCGGTAAGGCCGTATTCCGTATCGTTGGCAATGGCAATGGCTTCATCGAAGGTTTTAGCCTGAATGACCGCCAGCACCGGCCCGAAAATTTCCTCCTGGGCGATGCGGGCCCGGGGCGCTACGTCGGCAAACACCGTGGGCCAGATAAAGTAGCCCCGGCTGTTGTCCCCCTGGCCGCCGGCGAGCAGGCGGCCTTCCTCCCGGCCAATCTGGATATAGCCCATGATTTTGTTATATGAGGCTCCGTCAATGACCGGGCCCACGTCTATACCGTATTCTTCGGCAGGTCCCGTCTTAAGTTGAGCCACCCTTTCGGCCAGTTTGTCCAGCACCGGCCGGTAAGCGTCACCAACCACAATCAGCCGGGAGCAGGCGGAACATTTCTGGCCGGAAAAGCCATAGGCCGAGGTTATCACGCCGGCTACGGCTTCATCCAGGTCGCAGTCCTCATCAATAATGATGGCGTCCTTGCCGCCCATTTCCGCCGCCACCCGTTTAATCCATTTCTGGCCGGGGGCGATCCGGGCGGCCAGGCTGTTAATATGCAGGCCCACATCCCTGGAGCCGGTGAAATTAATGAAATGCACCAGGGGATGCCCCACCAGAAAATCACCAATTTCGCCGCCGCTGCCGGGCAGGAAGTTGATTACCCCGGGAGGCAGGCCGGCTTCCTGCATGATCTCCATGAACATGTACGCGATTACCGGTGTATTGCTGGCCGGTTTTAAAACCACCGTATTGCCGGCCACCACCGGCCCCACGGTCGTACCGGTGAGGATGGCCAGGGGGAAGTTCCAGGGTGGGATGATAACCCCCACACCCAAAGGCAGGTATTCCAGGGTATTTTCCTCCCCGGGATAGGGGGTGACCGGCTGGGGTTGGGCCAGGCGGATCATTTCCCGGCCGTAAAATTCCAGGAAGTCAATGGCCTCGGCGGTATCGGCATCGGCCTCGGCCCAGTTTTTGCCGGCTTCCAGCACCATCCAGGCCGAAAGCTCGTGTTTTCTTTTGCGCATGATGGCCGCGGCCTTAAAGAGATAGCGTGCCCTGGCCTCGGGGGGCACCTGCCGCCAGCTCAGGAAAGCTTCCGCGGCCGTTTCCACCGCCCGCTGGGCCAAAGCCCGGTCGGCCCGGGAAACCCGGCCGACAGCCTCACTGTGGCAGGAAGGGTTGTAAGAGACGATTTTTTCTTCAGTGTAGATTTGTTTTCCCCCGATGATTAAAGGATACTCCCTGCCCAGGCGGCTTTTGACTTTCTGCAGGGCTTCCTTCATTTTCTTCCGGTTTTCTTCCCGGGTGAAGTCGGTTAAGGGCTCGTTGGCAAAGGGTATGAGCATGGCTCTTCACTCCTTATTATAGGCCTGGTTTTTGCCCGGAACAAGATTCCGGGAGTAAAAGAAGTGACGGTAACCTTTGTTAATTGCCTAGACAACCGACGGTTCCACAAATAGCTCGCCGGTGGTAAAACGGGACAGGCTGAACATATCCACGGGCAGGGTGGTGGGCAGTCCTAAAATGATTTCCGCCATCAACTGGCCGGTCATGGGGGCAATCATGAAGCCGTGTCCGGAAAAACCGGCGGCAACATAAAACCCGGGCACCCCGGCTACCTCGCCCAGCACGGGCTGCCGGTCGGGGCTCATGTCGTACACCCCGGCCCACTGCCGGACCACCCGCACGTTTTTCAACACCGGCAGGAGCCAGACCGCTTTTTGGGCCATCTGGGTAAGAAACTGCCAGCTGGAACGGATGTTGTATTCCTTGGGCTCGTTGGGATCCCCCAGGCCCATGATAAAGCTGCCGTGGGGCGTTTGCTGGCAGTAGAGGTTGTGGTAGAAACTCATCACCATGGGCCCCAGGACCTGTTCCACCGGTTCGGTTACCAGGATCTGGTGCCTTTCCGGCACCACGGGCAGGTCTACCCCCACCATGCGGCCGATTTCCGCCGCGTGGCCGCCCGCGGCGTTGACCACCACCGGAGCCTGGAAAGCCCCCCGGTTGGTGATGACCGTTTTCAGGGAGCCTTCGATTTTGATGTCCTGTACTTCCGTATAGGTGTGGATTTTCACCCCCAGCCGCCTGGCCGCCCGGGCATAGGCATCGGTGACCTTAAAGGGGTTGGCGTGGCCGTCCTTGGCACAGAAGGTGGCTCCCAGAAGGCCCTCGGTGTTTAAAAAGGGTACGATTTCCCGGGCTTCCTGGGGTGTTACCCAGCGGGCGTCGATGCCCAGGCTTTTCTGCAGGGCCAGGTTTTTCTTGAACTGCTCTTCCATTTTGGGGGTGTAGGCCAGGATCAGGTAACCCCCCTGCTTGATTTCCACGCCTCCGGGATAGTCCAGCTCTTCGGCCAGGCGCTCCAGCTTGGCGATGGCGTATTTGGCCAAAAGGCAGTTGGTTTTTGTGCCCCACTGGTGGCGGAAACCAGCTCCGCAGCGTCCCGTGGCGCCGGAGGTGAGGTAGGCTCGTTCCAGCACAGCCACATCACGCATGCCCCGGGCGGCCAGGTGATAGGCAATGGAACAGCCGGTGACCCCCCCGCCAATGATAATCACTTCATGCCTGTTCATTTTCAGCACCTCCCCGGGCCAGGGTACCCAGCTTTAAGGGGATTACCGGCGGCCGGAAAGTGGGCAGGGCCAGGTTGGCCGGGTCCTGTCCGGTGATGCGGGCGATTTCCCCGGCAATAAGGGGCCGGCAGGTACGCCCCTGGCACGGGCCCATGCCGCAGCGCTTCAGCCGCTTGATTTCATCCAGGGTACGGGCCCCCCCGGCAATGGCCTGCCGGATTTCCTCCAGGGTTACGTCCTCGCAGCGGCAGACAATGATTTTATCTTCCATGGCTTTCACTCCTGGAATGTTAAATATCATGTACTGTCGCAAAACCAGAAACAAAACGGGCGGCGGTCGTCCCTTAAGGAGCGACATTGCGGAGGGCCGGATACGAAACACGGCGCTGCCGAGGTTAGCGAACCGGCAGCGCGAATCGCGCTGGCAACAGTATCGATAGAATGATTGAGCTACTTATGCTATAGCTATCCATAAGGAGAAGAGACTTCCGGCGCATATGCAGCGCTGCCAGGTTCGCTCCGAGGCAAGCCGATGTTTCGTCCGGCCCGTAGCACGGAGCGACGGGGGACGACCGCCGCCCTGGGTAGTTAGTAATGCGACAGTATCTTTAAACATGCGTTATAACAAAATGCCGTACCTCCATGGCCTGCTCTTTGGGTACGGCCAGCCAGACGACCGCGGTTTTATCCATCTTTTCCGTGGTCACCACTTTGACCACCCGTGCCCGGCACACTTTTTCCCCCGCCCGGTTCACCCCGGCCACTTCCTGGCCTTCCGCGGGGAGGGGGAGGAACTCATAGGGCAGCTTGACCAGGGCCTCCTTTTCGCTGTAAGTCAGATCCACGACGAAAAGGGCCAGCCCGGGGCAGCGGGTGATGCACTGGCCGCAGCCATTGCATTTCTCGTAGTCCACCTGCGGTATTTCGTTGATGTCCTCAAAGGGTCCGATGGCCTGGCGGGGACAGGCGTGGCTGCAGGGATCGCAGGGAATGGGTTGAAAGCATTCCGCTATGACCACCGGCCCTTTGGCCAGCCGCTCCGGCGGCGGTATCTTTGCCGCCAGGTCCTCCGGGGTGGGAATGCCATCCACAGCCAGCATAACCTTCACCTCCCAAACTCTAGCCGGCCAGCACCCTGGCCAGCCCGGTGCGAATCTTTTCGCCCACGGGGCCGGAGCGCAGGCTGTCCAGCTGGTGTTGCAACTCCCGGCGCCGGGCCTCGTAGCCGGCCCGGCCGTAGCCCAAACTGTAAGCGGCATGCAGCCCGGCCAGGGCGCCTTCCATCATCGCTGCCGAAGCTTCTTCCACCCCGGCCGCATCGCCGGCCACGTAGACTCCCGGTACGGTGGTCTGGAGGTTGGCATCACGCAAAGGCACGTGCCCGCCCAGCTGGGGCACGTAGGCCAGCCTGCAGCCGGCCTGGGCCAGCAGTTCCACCAGGGGTGAAAGGCCTACGGAAAGACAAATGGTGTCTACGGCGAAGTCCTTTTCCGTCCCCGGCACGGGTTGGCCCTGTCCATCCAGTTGCCAGATCACGGCCCCTTCCACTTCCCGTCCGCCGTAGGCCCGCTTGATGGTATGGCTGGTATAGATGGGCACTCCCGCCCGGCGCACCTTGGCCGCATGAACCCAGTAGGCGCCAATTCCCGGGGCAGCCTCCACAATGGCGGCTACCTCCATGCCGGCCTGCAGCAGCTGGTAGGTGACGATAACCCCGATATTGCCGGCGCCGACCATCAGGACCCGCTTTCCGGGCAGAATGCCGTAAACATTGACCAGTGTCTGTACCGCACCAGCACCATAAATGCCCGGCAGGTCATTGTTGGGGAAGGCCAGGGTTTTTTCCGATGCTCCCGTGGCCACAATTACCCGGGAAGGCTTCAGGTAAAAGACCCTCCCTTCCTGTTCCACTCCCAGCACGCCGTCTTCGTAGAAACCAAAAACGGTGGCACCGGTCAGGGCTTCAATCAGGGGATGGGATATAACCTGTCCGGTGAGTTCGGCGGCGATATTGATCCCCCGTTCCGAGGCCCTGTGGCTGCGGGAACCGAAAAAGCGGTGGGTTTGCTTGATCAGCTGGCCCCCAAGCCGGTCCTGGCGGTCCAAAAGGACCACCCGGGCACCGGCGTTTGCTGCTTCCAGGGCGGCACAAAGTCCGGCCGGACCGCCGCCAATGACCGCAATCTCTACAAAGCTAATTTCCTGCTGCATAAATAACTCCCTTTCCTTTCTGGCTTTCCACCACCATCCCCGGGCGCAGCTTTTCCACACAAATCCGCACGTTGGGTTCCCCGTTGACAGTCATGAGACAGGAGGAACAGTTGCCGATGGCGCAGAAAAGGCCCCGGGGGCGGTGGAGCACCGGGCTTTCCCGCAGGACCCGGATGCCGGCGGCGTGCAGGGCCGCGGCAATGGTTTCTCCTTCGTAGCCTACATACTCTTTGCCGTCGAAGGTGAACTTTATTTTTTTGCCCCGCCGGAATTCCAGGACCGGGTGCTGCTCTATGCGCATGGCCATACCCCCCATTTCAATTTGCGAAGATCACATGACGATTTGCTACGGTACAAATACCGTTCGCAAAAAGAATGCCAGGGAAGGGCCATTTCTGCTGCCCCATCTGGCCGCTAAAAAAGATTGTGTTGTATAATAAACTGGACGGTGTGTTTAGACAATTAAACATAATTTAAACAAAACCGGAAGGTTGGCCGTACAGGGACATAGCCGGGCGGTTTACTTGTCCTTCTTTGCGGGGATACCGGCAGGAAAGTGCGGTTTTGTCGAGAATACTATCTTGAGCGGCCTAACACCGAAGGAAGGTGCACATTTTATGGAAGATCGTTATCAAAGGGAGATCAACTACCTGCGGGTTTCAGTCACCGACCGCTGTAATTTACGCTGCCATTACTGCATGCCTCCCCAGGGTGTATCCGTCGTACCCCGGAAGGAAATCCTTACCCTGGAGGAAATTGTCCGGGTGGTCGAGGCATCGACGAAGGTGGGAGTGAAAAAAGTGCGCCTTACCGGAGGAGAGCCTTTGGTACGCCGCGGGATAACCGATCTCGTGCGGGCCCTGGCTGCCATACCGGAAATTGACGACCTGGCCCTCACCACCAACGGCATCCTGCTGGCCGCCCAGGTCGGCCAGTTAAAGGCTGCCGGCCTGCGCCGGGTGAACGTCAGCCTGGATACATTAAAACCCGAACGCTACAGTTATATTACCCGGGGAGGCCGTCTGGAAGCGGTGTGGCAGGGAATAGAGAGGTCTTTAGAGCTTGGCCTTCATCCGGTCAAGCTGAATGCCGTGGTCGTACGCGGATTTAATGATGATGAAATTTGCGATCTGGCCCGCCTTTCACTGGACCGGCCCCTGCACGTGCGTTTCATTGAATTGATGCCCTTTGGAACAGCTGCCGCCGTTTCCAGGGAAGGCTATATGTCCACGGCGGAAATCAGGGGCCGGATTGAGGAGGAACTGGGCCAGTTGCAGGAAGTGCGCAAGCTGACGGGTAGCGGGCCGGCACGCTACTACCGCCTGGCGGGGGCGGCGGGGACCATTGGGTTTATCAGCGCAGTGAGCGATCATTTCTGCGGGCGGTGCAACCGCCTGCGCCTGACCGCCACCGGCGCTTTGAGGCCCTGCCTTTTTCATGAATACGAAGTTGATCTCAAAGGGCCATTGCGCCGGGGTGCCACCCGGGATGAACTGGCTGAGCTGGTGGCCCGGGCCGTCCGGGACAAGCCCGGCCATCACAATATAAACCAGGGGCAGTCCTGCTCCCGGAAAAACATGTCTCAAATTGGCGGGTAGGAGCTGGTAAACAATATTATGGAAGGTACGACTTTAAATCATTTTGACTCCCAGGGCCGGGCTCATATGGTGGATGTGAGCGGGAAAGGGGATACCGTCCGGGAGGCAGTGGCCCGGGGAGAAGTGTTCATGCGTCCGGAAACCTTAAACATTATTGCCGGCGGCACCGCAGCCAAGGGAGATGTGCTGGGGGTGGCCCGGCTGGCCGGAATCATGGCCGCCAAAAAAACGCAGGAGCTCATTCCCCTGGCCCACCCCATTCCTTTAACCAGTGTGGCTGTGGATTTTCGCCTGCAGCCCCCCGACAGGGTGGAAATCCAGGCCCGGGTACGGACCACCGGCAAGACCGGGGTGGAAATGGAGGCCCTCACGGCCGCAAGTGTGGCCGCCCTGACTATCTATGATATGTGCAAGGCCGTGGACCGGGCCATGGTAATCCAGAATATCCGGCTGGTGAGCAAAAGCGGCGGCAAAAGCGGGGAATTCCGGCGGGAGGGAGAAGAAGAATGGGAGTAATTGTAGCAGTGTGCGCAAGCCCGGAAAAGGGCACGCGCAAGAAGAACATTGGTGCCGGTATCCTGGTGGCCAATCACGGTCTGGAGGGGGATGCCCACGCCGGGCCCTGGCACCGCCAGGTCAGCCTTCTGGCCATGGAAAGCATTCAAAAAATGCGTGAACTGGGTTTGGACGTCAATCCTGGTGATTTTGCCGAAAACATTACCACTGAAGGGATAAATCTGACCAGCCTGCCCGTGGGTACCCGGCTGGCCATCGGTCCTGAAGCCATTGGGGAAGTGACCCAGATCGGCAAGGAATGCCATTCTGCCTGTGAGATTCGCCGGCTGGCCGGGGACTGCATCATGCCCCGGGAGGGCATCTTTGTGCGCATTCTTACCGGCGGGCCGGTGAAGGTGGGAGACCGGATAGAAGTCCTTGAACCGGGGAGTAGTTCCGGGAGATGAAGAACATGTCCGGCCCGCCTGGAATATGTATCGTAGGAACTTCCAATGCAGGCAAGACCACTTTTCTGGAGAAGCTGATTGCGGAATTTGAACGGCGCGGCTACCGCGTGGGAACCATCAAGCACCACCATGGCGACTTTGAAATAGATAAGCCGGGGAAGGATACCTGGCGCCATGCCCGGGCCGGTGCCCGGGCGGTATGTATTTCCGCTCCCCGTAAAATTGCCCTCATCCGCCAGGTGGATGAAGAGTTGTCCCCGGAGCAAATCGTTCCTTTGCTTGGCCCGGTGGACATCGTCCTGGCGGAAGGATACAAAAAGGCGGACTGGCCCCAGATCGAGGTCTGCCCGCCCGGTGGATGCACCGCCCCGGTGGGGAGAAAGGACCGGTTGATTGCCGTGGTAGGTGACGGTGCTCACCATGCAGAGCTTCCCTGTTTTGGTAGCGACGAAGTAGGAGCGGTGGCAGATCTCATTGTTAATTTCCTGGGTCTGGATTAACCTTTGGAAAGGGTGATGGTAATGGCCGTGGTGGAAGTAAGCATCGTGCCTATCGGCACCGCCGGCACCAGCTTGAGTGCCTATGTAGCCCGGTGTGTGGATGTCCTGGAGGGCGAAAAGAATATTCGCTACCAGCTGACCCCCATGGGGACCATCATGGAAGGGGATCTGGATCTCATTCTTTCGGTGGTCCGCCGGATGCACGAAGTGCCCTTTACCCAGGGGATTGCCCGGGTGGTGACCACCATTCGCATTGACGACCGGCGGGATAAGGAACTGACCATGGCCGGCAAAGTGTCGGCGGTAGAGAAAAAGCTGAAGTAAATATTAATATTTACAATCAGGGGGGGTGGGCTTGAAATACTATCTTGATTTAATTAATGACCTGGAAAAAGGGAATATTGCACCGGTTTATCTTTTTTACGGCCAGGAGTCATTTCTGCATGAAAAGGCCGTCCAAAGGTTCCGGGAAAAACTTCTAATGCCCCCGGCAGGGGAGTTTAACCTTGACATTCTGGACGGGGAAGAGGTCACCGAAGGGGATATTGTTGTGCGGGCACAAACCCCCCCTTTTATGGCCGGCTGGCGCCTGGTCGTGGTCCGCCACGCCCCATTTTTTACCGGTTCTCCCGGCACATCCAGCAATAAGAGAACTAGAGCTTCCTCCCGGGATACGGCGACCCCTTTGCTGGCCTACATGCAAAAGCCTACCCCCACTACCTGCCTGATTTTTACCACCACCCATCCCGTAGATCAGCGGGGACGCCTTTTTAAATCGCTTAAAGAAACCGGCCGGGTAGTGGAATTTACCTACTTAAAAACCCGGGACCTGGTGCGCTGGCTGGAAAAACAGGCGCGCCTGGCCCACAAGACCATCACTCCAGCCGCAGCCGGGTTGCTGGTACGGCGGGTGGGCCCCAGCCTTTTTGTTTTGAGCCAGGAGATGGCCAAGTTAATTTCTTACACCGGTTGCAGGGAAACCATCCTGGAGGAAGACATTTATCGCCTCACCGTGCCGGCGCTTGAGGAAAATATTTTTAACGTGGTTGATGCCATCGGGGAAAGGCGGATTGGAGCGGCGCTAAAGGGCATCCGGGAGTTGTTGCAGCAGGGTCAGACGGGCCCGGCGATTCTGGCCATGGTGGCCCGGCAGTTCCGGCTAATCCTGCAGACCCTGGAATTAAACGCCGGAAAACGGTCCCCGGGTGAGGCGGCGGCAAAGCTGGGGGTGCATCCCTTTGTCGCCCAAAAGCTTTTGGCCCAGTCATGTAATTTCACCCGGGAACAGGTAGTCACGGCTTTACAAAAGCTTTTGGATTTGGACAGGGCGGTGAAGAGGGGCAGGCTGGAGTTTTACCCGGGTATCGAAATGCTCCTGCTGGAGATGGGCCGGGGAACCGTGTCGTAAAAAGGTACTAAAAAAACCACCTCTGCTACCGGGTGGTTTTTTTGCCGCTTTCATCATTTTTGTTCCGGGAGGAGTGTGTGGGTTAGCTTACCTGGCGGTTGAACCGTCTGGTCAGGCGGGATTTTTTACGGGCAGCAGTATTTTTATGGATAATACCCTTCGTTACCGCCTTGTCAATGGCCCTCAGCGCCCGGCGCAAGAGTTCCCTCGTTTCCTCCACATTGACACCGGCTGTCAGAGCCCGCTCAAACTTCTTAATGGCAGTGCGCAGGGCGGACTTCAGCTGCTTATTGCGGAGGGTGCGTTTGCGGGTAACCTTAACTCTTTTCATGGCGGACTTGGTATTGGGCACCGTTCAGTCACCTCCCAACAGCCCTCATTTTACCACGGGCCCAAAAAAATTGCAAGGGTAACTGGTATAGCCGGCCGCTTTTTTGTCAAAGCTATGGGCGAGTAAAAAGGAGGAGGTGATTGCCATGACGCAGTGGCTGGGAGTGATTGTAAGGTTTATCGTCTCCGCGCTGGTGCTCATTGTGGTGAGCTGGCTTTCCCCGGGCTTTGTGGTGCGCGGGGGGTTCGTAGGGGCACTGATTGCCGCGGTGGTTATTGCCGTGCTGGGTTATATTGTGGAAGCCCTGCTGGGCGACCGGGTTTCGCCCCAGAGCCGGGGTATAGTAGGTTTTATAACCGCCGCAGTAGTAATCTATGTGGCCCAGTTTATCATTCCCAACCTGCTCAGTGTTAATTTGCTGGGCGCGCTGATTGCTGCCTTTGTTATCGGACTTATAGATGCTGTAGTGCCTACGGTGTTGCGCTAGCAGTTAAGCCACTTCAGCCCGCAGGCAGGGTGGCTTCATAAAGATCTCCTTCCGGGAATAAAATGGTACGGGCAGTCCGGGAGGGGATTTTTTATGTACCACGCTCTTTACCGCTACCGCTACCGCTGGCTATGGAATAAATTCTACGGTTTCCTGGTGGTTGCCGGGATTGCTTTTTCGCTCCTTGCCCTGGTTGTCGGGACGGGAGTGTTATTTTTTCGGTGGGGGGGACAGGTCTTATTTTACAGGGATCCGCGGCTGTTCCTGGAGGCCGCCATGCCCACTCACGCCGCCGGCGAACAGGGTGAAGGTGAGTTGGCAGGCTCGTTTTTTAGTTTATGGCCCGGTTTGGCTGGCTCTTTTGCCCTTCCCGACAAAGACCCCCGGGCATTGCTTCGTTCCCAGCTCCCCCTGCTGGCTTATGTACCGGTAAAGCAAGAAGTGGAGGTCAATCCGGTAAAACCTGCCTCTGAGCACGCAGGTATGGCCCCAAAGATCTCCGGGAAGTACCTGGTGGCCATTTATCACACCCACACCGGGGAAAGCTACACCCTTACAGATGGGATGGCCAGGCTGGAGGGCAAAGAAGGAAGCGTGGTTAAGGTTGGGGAGCTTATACGCCAGGAGCTGGAGTCCAAATATGGTATTCCAACCCTGCACATAAAAAAAATCCATGACCGGCAATACAATTCATCATATATGGAATCCGAAAAAACGGTTCGGGAATTGTTGAGGGAAGAGCCGCAGCTAAAAGTACTCCTGGACGTCCACCGGGATGCCGGAAAACCCCGCCGGGACTGCCTGGTAAAGGTGAAGGATATTGAGGCAGCCCCCATCCTCTTTGTCGTCGGTTCGGACGCCAGGGCGCCCTTTCCCACCTGGCGGCAGAATGAGCAGTTTGCCAGACAGCTGGCCGCAGCCCTGGACAAAAAGTACCCCGGTTTATGTCAGGGGGTAAGGATTAAGGAAGGACGTTACAATCAGTTTCTCCATCCCCGGGCGCTTTTGGTGGAGATTGGCAGCGCCAATAACACCACCGGGGAGGCACTGGCTGCGGCCCGCTTGTTTGCCGGGGTGCTGGGGGAAGAGGTGCGGAAGCTGGTGGAAGCCGAGCCCGCTCAACCCGGCGCTGAATGAAAGAGAAAAAGAACATTTACTCCTGGCCGCTCAGTTTGCGCGCAAACGTAAGGAACCCGGTATGACCCACCATGCGGTGTTGGGGCCTTACAGCCCGGCCCTCTATGTGCCAGCTTCTAAGCATGACTTCTACGGTCTCAATCAGACCAAAAATGCCGGACTTTTGCAGGACAGTTGCAAAAGTGCGAACCTGTATGATGGAAGGCAGGTAAGAACACAGTATACCTCCGGGGATAAGGGCATTATCCACAGTCTTGACCGCCCGCCAGGGTTCCGGTACATCCAGGAGCACACGGTCGAATCCCGATTCCCCGGTTGGTTCGTAAATGTCCCCAAGCCTGAGTTCAAGATGAGACGGCAAGTCGCCAAAGCAGGCTTTTATATTTTCTATGGCACATTCCAGCATATCCTGCCGAACGTCGTAAGCTACCACTTTCCCGGCCGGCCCTACCTGCCTCAGTACGGCGAGCAGAAGCGCCCCGCTGCCCACACCTCCCAGCAACACCCGGTCACCGGGCCGGACATCCGCCCACATCATAATAATGCCTAAATCCTTCGGGTATATGATGCCGCTTTTGCGCGGCATCTTTATTATATAGTTCGAAAGAGTGGGGTAAAAAACATAGAGTTTCTTACCCTCTGAAGTCTTGACAACACTGCCGGGTTCCAGGCCCAGCACTTCATCGTGTTCAATGTAACCCCAATATGTATTTAGGCGCTCTCCTGGAATCAGGCGCTGCAAAAATTGAACGCGGCGATCGGCGAAGATAACCAATTCTCCCTCCTTGAACGGCATAGCTACCACCTCCTGGCAGGTAATCCGGCTGGTTCATCGCCGCTCGTATCACGCCAAACATTTACCTCTGGCATTTTTATTTTATTTTATCACACGCTGAAATCCCAGCGGGGAATGGTGGTTCCTTTACCCGTACGATGCATCCGCCGGGAGGGGCTACCGCCCTGACTGCCATTTTGAATGGCCAGGGATATATGTTTGTTTTGGAACCGGTATTGCTTGGTGTGGTGGTGTTGCTTGCCGTCGCTCTGCTGGTACACTGGTGCCGGGGAGGCGGTTGTTATCCTACATACTGGTTTTAAGAAATTTTAAGGGGCAAATCAAAAGACTACCTGGCCGGTTTTGGATGGCGGGTGGTCTTTTTATTGTGAGGTATAAACCCGCCTTTATCGCTCAATACTGGAAAATGGGAAGTGATGCCATGGGTATCAGCTGGTGGAGGACGGTCATTACCCTGGGATTATTTCTGGGTCTGGTCATCTTCGGCCTGGAAGTTGTGGCGGAGGGGTATAATCAATTTCTTTTGCCCCCGGAACCCCTGCACCTGGGGCAGGCCGCAGAAGCTTTTGGGGGATATTTTCAAAAACCGGGGTTTGACCGTTACATGAACTTAATAAAGGAACTCATTATGACGTATCAGGACAGGCTACGTGCTTTAAGCACGCATAAGTAAAGCATCCTTTTCACCATCAGTATTTGATGTTATAATAAAGCTTTGAGAGATCTGGGATGGTGATTTAGTATGGGGAGAGAACGCATCCGCAATTTTTGCATAATTGCCCATATTGATCACGGCAAGTCTACCCTGGCCGACAGGCTTTTGGAATATACCGGAGCGCTCAGCCCCCGGGAAATGACCGACCAGGTGCTGGATCAAATGGACCTGGAACGGGAGCGGGGCATTACCATCAAGCTGCAGGCGGTACGCATTGCCTACCGGGCTGAAGACGGGGCGGAATACCAGTTAAACCTGATTGATACTCCCGGACACGTGGATTTTACCTACGAAGTGTCCCGCAGCCTGGCGGCGTGCGAGGGAGCCCTGCTGGTGGTGGATGCGGCCCAGGGCATTGAGGCGCAAACCCTGGCCAACGTGTATCTGGCCATTGAAAACGACCTGGAAATTATTCCGGTGATTAATAAAATTGACCTGCCTGCGGCAGATCCCGAAAGGGTCAAACGGGAAATTGAGGACGTAATCGGCCTTGATGCCTCCGGGGCCGTTTTGGTTTCGGCCAAGTTTGGGACCGGAATAAAGGAGTTGTTGGAAGCCATTGTGCGGCGCATACCGCCCCCCAGCGGCAATCCCGCTGCTCCTTTAAAAGCTCTCATTTTCGACTCCCATTACGACCCCTATAAGGGGGTTATTGCCTATGTGCGGGTGGTGGATGGCCACCTGGAAGAGGGTATGCACATAAAGATGATGTCCACCGGAAAGATGTTTGAGGTCAGCGAGGTGGGTATCTTTAAGCCGGCCATGACTCCCACCGGACGGCTGGATACGGGTCAGGTGGGATATGTGGCTGCAGGCATAAAAAATGTCAGGGACACCCGGGTGGGCGACACCATTACCGATGCCGCCCGTCCGGCGGCCGAACCTTTGCCCGGTTACCGCAAGGTCACGCCCATGGTTTACTGCGGCCTTTATCCGGTGGATACGGTGGACTACGAAGACCTGCGGGACGCCCTGGAAAAACTGAAGCTAAACGACGCATCCCTGGTTTACGAACCGGAAACCTCCGAAGCCCTGGGTTTTGGTTTTCGCTGTGGCTTCCTGGGGTTGTTGCACATGGAAATTGTCCAGGAACGCCTGGAGCGGGAGTACGGTTTGAATTTGATTACCACCGCACCCAACGTGGTGTACAGGGTTATCACCACTTCGGGAGAAGAGCTTTACATCGACAACCCGACCAAAATTCCCCCGGCGGGCAAGGTGGTCCGGATGGAGGAACCCTTTGTTACCGCCACCATTATGGTGCCCAGGGAGCATGTGGGGGCGGTAATGGACCTGGCCCAGGAACGCCGGGGCACTTTTAAAACCATGGAGTACCTGGGCGAAAACCGGGTCATGCTGGTCTACGACCTGCCCCTTGCCGAGATCATTTTCGATTTCTTCGACCAGCTCAAGTCCCGCACCCGGGGATACGCTTCCCTGGACTACGAACTGGCCGGGTACCGGGAAAGCGACCTGGTTAAACTGGACATCCTGATTAACGGCGAGCCGGTGGATGCTTTGACCTGTATTGTCCACCGGGACAAGGCCTATCACCGTGGCCGGCAACTGGTGGAAAAATTGCGCGGTTTGATTCCCCGGCAGCTTTTTGACGTGCCCGTCCAGGCGGCCATAGGCAGCCGGGTCATTGCCCGGGAAACCATTAAGGCCCGGCGCAAGGACGTGCTGGCCAAGTGTTACGGTGGCGACGTAACCCGCAAGCGCAAGCTTTTAGAAAAACAAAAGGAAGGCAAAAAGCGCATGAAGCAGGTGGGCAACGTAGAAATTCCCCAGGAGGCTTTTATGGCGGTGCTGAGCATAGAAGAGAGGTAAATGGGGAGTGAGCCCGTGGCCATCAGCCTGTACATTCACGTACCCTTTTGTATTCGCAAATGCCGGTACTGCGACTTTGTTTCCTATGCCTATGACCCGGAAGCCGCCCGCCGGTACCGGGTCGCTCTTTTGCGGGAAATGGCCCTGTACCAGGAGCGGCTAGCCCCGCAGGAGAGGCGGCTACAGACCATTTTCATCGGCGGGGGCACCCCCACCTGTCTGCCGGAGGAAGACCTGGCAGCCATTCTGGAAGGATGCAGCCGTTATTTTCAGTGGCTTTCCGGGGTGGAGGTGACCGTGGAAGCCAATCCCGGCACGGTGGACCTGCCCAAGCTAAAGGCTTTGCGCTACGCCGGTGTCAACCGCCTTTCCCTGGGGGTGCAGACCTGTTCGGACCGCTTTTTAAAATTGCTGGGACGGGTTCATGATTTTACCCAGGCGGTAGAGGCGGTGCAGCTGGCCCGCCGGGCTGGTTTTGACAATCTTAACCTGGATCTTATCTTTGCCATACCCGGCCAAACCATGGCGGACTGGCAACACTGCCTTGATAAAATTTTGGCCTTACAGCCGGAGCATATTTCCGCCTACTCCCTGCAAATAGAGGAAGGCACCCCGCTGGCCCGGGCGGTGGCTGAAGGCCGTGTCCTTCCCTGTGACGAGGAAACCGAACTGGCCATGTACCAGGAGGTGATCAACTTTCTGGCGGCCCGGGGTTACGAGCATTATGAGATTTCCAATTTTGCCCGCCCGGGCTACCGGTGCCGGCATAATTTAACTTACTGGCACAACGAGCCCTATCTCGGCCTCGGCCCGGCAGCCCATTCCTACCTGGGGGACGGGCGCTTTTATAACACCGGTTCCCTGGAGGAATACGAGGCGCGCCTTTTATCCGGGGAACTACCGGTGGCCGGCCGCGAGAAATTATCCCGGGCCACCATGATGGCCGAAACGGTGTTTCTGGGCCTCCGCCTTATAGAGGGACTGGATCTGGAGAAATTTGCAGCCCGTTTTGGGAAAAATATTGAAGAGGTTTTTGGCGAGCAGGTAAAAAAATTAAGCAGTTTAGGTTTGGTGGAAATATGTTCCAATCGCCTGAGGTTGACTTCGCGGGGTTTACCCCTGGCCAATGCTGTCTTCCGGGAGTTTGTGTTGCCTTGACAAATGTTCAGCCCGGTGCTATGTTTAACATAAAAGGGTTTAGCACTCAGCACAATCGAGTGCTAACAAAGGGGGTGTTAAGGGTGAGAATGGATGCCCGCAAGCAGGATATCCTTCTGGCCATTATCACCGATTACATTGCCACCGCTGAACCGGTGGGTTCCCGCACTATCGCCCGGAAATACCGGCTGGGCATCAGTCCGGCCACCATCCGCAATGAAATGGCCGATCTGGAGGAGATGGGTTATATTGAACAGCCCCATACCTCCGCCGGACGAATCCCTTCGGAGCTGGGATACCGTTATTACGTGGATTATTTGATGAAACGGCAGGAGTTAACCCCCGAGGAAGAAGAGTTGATCCGCAAAAGCTATCGCCAGAAAGTGCGGGATGTGGGAGAAGTAATTCAACGCACGGGGCAATTATTGTCCCAGTTGACCCAGTACGCCGCCATGGTGCTGCCGCCTAAAATCGGCACCAGCAGCTTTAAATACATTCGCCTGGTTCAACTGGGTCTCGAGCAGGCCATGCTGGTCGCCATTATGGATTGCGGTACCGTACACCACCGGATCATTGATATACCCAGTGGCATAACCTCCGAGGACCTGGAAACCATCTCCGCGGTCCTGAATGCCAAACTTCAGGGTCGCACCATGGACAGCATTAAGCTCAGCCTGGTGAAGGAAATTTACTTTGAACTGGTCAAGCATAAGCACATTATTGAGCTGGCCATGGAACTGTTGCAGGACAGCCTGACCAGGCAGCCGGAGGACAGAATATATCTTGGCGGGATCCTTAATATACTAAATCAACCGGAATTCCATAATGTGGAGAAGGTTAAAACCTTGCTCAGCCTGCTGGAACAGGAAAATCTTCTGTGCAATTTATTAGCTGACAACGTGGGCAAAGAAGGCGTTACCGTGCGCATTGGCCGGGAGATCCGCTGCCGGCAGATGAGCAACTGCAGTATGGTCGTGGCCACCTACCGGTTGAAAGGGAAGCCCGTCGGGTCTATTGGCGTTTTGGGCCCAACCCGCATGGATTACGCCAGGGTGGTCACCGTAGTGGAGCATTTGACCAAAAACCTTTCCCGCGCCCTGGAAGATCTCCTGGGCGGCGGGGACAAGTAAGGGGGAGCGGGTTTTGAGTCTCAAGCAGCAGGCCAGCACGGGCACGGAAGTGGATGAGCGGCTGGCGGCCCTGGTCACCAATGCCAACGCCGTTCGTGCCATTGCTTCGGCAGTAGAAGGTACCCTGGGGCCAAAGGGCCTGGATACCATGCTGGTGGATAAATTTGGAGAAGTGGTCATTACCAACGACGGTGTAACCATTCTCACCATGATGGAGGCCAATCATCCCGCGGCCCGGATGTTAATCAATATTGCCAAGGCCCAGCAGGAGGAAATTGGCGACGGTACCACCACCGCTACGGTAATGGCCGGGGCCATGGTTGGTGCCGGGGTGGAGCAGGTGGCCCGGGGAGTGCCGGTAGCCCGGGTTATTGAGGGCATCCGGGCGGGAGTTAAGCGGGGCCTGGAGGTTATGATGCAAAAGGCCCGGCCGGTGGCAGATCTGGACGACCCATTAATCTATCAGGTTGCCCTGGTGGCCGGCCGGGGGCACGAGGATATTGCGGCCCTGGTGGTGCAGGCAGCCAGGCTGATTGGCCGGGATAAGCTCTTAGACCGGGCCTTTCGCTTTTCAGACACCGTCGTGGCTGAGGAAGGGGCGGATAACCAGGTTTTTATGGGCGTGATTGTGAACAAGGAGCCCATGAACCGCCAGATGCCCCGGGAACTAACGGATGTTAGGGTGCTGGTAATTGATGATGCCCTGGAGCCGGAGGAAATAGAGGAAGAAGCCCTGGCCACCGAAGCCGGCTTTGCCCGTTACATGGAGTTGCAGAACCAGTTCAGGGAAAACATACAGAAAATTATTGACCTGCAGGTAGGACTGGTGCTGGCCGACCGGGGTGTCCATGACGTTGCCGAAGAAATGCTCACCGATGCCGGCATCATGGTCGTCCAGAGGGTGGCCAACAAGGAACTGCGCCGGGTAGCCGAACACGCCGGGGCGCGGATGATCAAGCGCACCGGGTTGAAAAAGGATTTTGAACAGATCAAGCAGTGCCTCGGCCGTTGCCGCCGGGTTTTTCATGATGAAAAGCTGGAACAGGTCTGGATTCAGGAAGGTGCCGGAAAGCCCATGGCTACCGTCCTGGTGGGTGCCGCTACCGCCGAGGTGGTAGGGGAAAGGGAGCGCATTGCCAAAGATGCCGCTTCGGCCATACAGGCCGCCGTGAGGGGAGGAGTTGTCCCCGGCGGGGGAGCTTTGGAGCTGGCCGTGGCCCGGGAAGTGGAAAAGGTCCGGGCTTCCATGCGCGGCATGACCGCCTACGGGGTGGATTGCGTGGTGGAAGCTTTGAAACGCCCGCTGGCCCAGATTGTGGCCAATGCGGGCTTCAACCCTCTGGAAAAGATTGGCGATGTCATGGCCGCCCAGGTGGAGACGGGGAATGATGCCCTGGCCGTGGACTGCGATACGGGTCAGGTGGCGGATATGTATGAGCTGGGAGTAGTGGACCCCGTTCTGGTGAAGACTTACGCCTTTAAAGCCGCCGGGGAGATTGCCGAAGCCATTTTACGGATTGATACCATCATCAAGAAACGGGAAGACAGGGAGGCAAACCCGAAACAGGAGACGGACTTATAACTGGCGAGGTGACGGAGATGGAAGAACAAAAAGTCCCTCAAAATATAGAGGCTGAGGAAACCAGGCCCGCCGGTGCCGTCCAGGAAAGCCCACCGGCAGGGGAATCCGGCAGTGAAGCCCGAAATACCCCTGCCGGTCAAGGCGGTTTGCCGGACGATGGGCAGCAGCCGGCGGGTGAATCCCGGGAGGAAGTTGATGTAAAGGAGCTGGAGCAACGCCTGGCGGAACAGACGGCCCTGGCCCAGGATTATTTCCAGCGCCTGGCAAGGATGCAGGCCGATTTTGAAAACTACCGGCGCCGCATGAACAGGGAGCGGGAGGAATGGTTCAAATATGCTTCCCAGCCCCTGGTGGCGGAGCTGTTGTCCGTACTGGATAACTTTGAGCGGGCACTGGCGGCCCGGGAGGAGGACCCCGCCCGGGTGGTGGCGGGGGTGGAAATGATCTACCGCCAGCTTAAGGAAATTCTTACCAAAGAGGGGCTTTCTCCCGTGCCAGCGGTAAATGAACCCTTTGATCCTGCCAAACACGAGGCAATTATGCAGGAAGAAACCGATGCTTACCCGGACAACACCATCATAGAGGAACTGCGCCGGGGCTACTATTTTAAGGACCGGCTGTTGCGGCCGGCCATGGTCAAGGTGGCCCGGGCTGTGTCCGTGCAGGAACAGCAGAAGGAACAGAACAACCACTCTAAACCTGAAAATGAAAAAGAAAACAAAGAGAACAACCAGACCAGCAGTGTCTGTTAAGGAGGGGAAATGATAGATGGGGAAAGTTATAGGCATTGACCTTGGTACTACCAACTCCTGTATGGCCGTCATGGAAGGCGGCGAGGTAATCGTTATTCCCAACGCCGAGGGAGAGCGCATTACTCCTTCTGTGGTTGGTTTCACCAAGACTGGCGAGCGCCTGGTAGGCCAGCTGGCCAAGCGCCAGGCAGTGAGCAACCCGGAACGAACCATCAGGTCCATCAAGCGGCACATGGGTACCAATTACAGGGTAAAAATTGACGATAAGGAATATACCCCCGAGGAAATCTCGGCCATGATTTTGCAGAAACTAAAGGCGGATGCCGAGGCCTACCTGGGGGAAAAGGTGGAGAAGGCGGTTATTACCGTACCCGCTTACTTTACCGATTCCCAGCGGCAGGCCACAAAGGATGCAGGTAGAATTGCCGGTCTTGAGGTGCTGCGCATTATCAACGAGCCTACGGCTGCCTCCCTGGCCTACGGTCTGGACAAGGAGGAGGACCAGACCATCCTGGTGTTCGACCTGGGTGGAGGCACCTTCGACGTATCCATACTGGAGCTGGGCGACGGCGTCTTTGAAGTGAAGGCCACCAGCGGAAACAACCGCCTGGGCGGCGACGATTTCGACCAGCGGATCATGGACTGGCTGATCGAGCAGTTTAAGAAAGAGACGGGCATTGACCTGCGCAACGACCGTATGGCCATGCAGCGGCTGAAGGAAGCTGCCGAGAAGGCCAAAATTGAACTGAGCAGTGTCACCACAACCAATATCAACCTGCCTTTTATTTCCGCCGATGCCAGCGGTCCCAAGCACCTGGACGTGACCCTTACCCGGGCCAAGTTTGAAGAACTGACCGCCGACCTGGTGGAAATGACCATGGGCCCGACCCGGCAGGCCCTGGCGGACGCCGGCCTGGAGCCCAAGGACATCCACAAGGTGATCCTGGTGGGCGGTTCCACCCGGATTCCGGCAGTCCAGGAAGCCATTCGCAAGTTCCTGGGCAAGGAGCCCTACAAGGGGATCAACCCGGACGAATGTGTGGCCATTGGGGCGGCCATTCAGGCCGCGGTGCTGGCCGGCGAGGTCAAGGACGTGCTGCTTCTGGACGTAACGCCCCTCTCCCTGGGCATTGAAACCCTGGGCGGCGTCTTTACCAAGATCATTGAGCGGAATACCACCATTCCCACTTCCAAGAGCCAGATCTTCACCACCGCCGCCGACGGCCAGACCACGGTGGAAATCCACGTGCTCCAGGGCGAACGCCCGATGGCGGCCGACAACAAGACCCTGGGAAGGTTTACCCTTACCGGTATTCCCCCGGCACCGCGGGGAGTACCGCAAATTGAAGTTAAGTTTGATATAGACGTAAACGGCATTGTCAACGTTTCCGCCAAGGATCTGGCCACCGGCAAGGCCCAGAGCATTACCATCAGCGGCACTTCCCGGCTCTCGGAAGAAGAAATCCAGCGCATGGTTAAAGATGCGGAAAGACATGCCGAGGAAGACCGCAGGCGAAAAGAAGAGGCGGAACTGCGCAACCAGGCGGACAGCATGATTTACCAGGCGGAAAAAACCATTAAGGACCTGGGAGACAAGGCCGACAAGGCGAAGGTGGAAGAAGTGAAGAAGGCCGTGGAAAGGCTGAAAGAAGCCCTGGGCGGCAAGGACATGCAGCTCATCAAATCCCGCATCGATGAACTGACCAAGCCCCTTTATGAATTGTCCGCCCTTCTTTACCAGCAGCATGCCCAGCAGGCCCAGGCCGGCGGTGGCGGCGCTGCCGGTTCCGGGGGCGAAAAAGTGGTGGATGCCGATTACGAAGTCAAAGACGATCAGAAGTAATTGGCAGTAGCTGCAGCAATATTGTATAATACTAGCGGATGTATTTTCGCGTCGCATCTGGCCGGTGGGTTTATGAAGACGACTGCCGGCCAGGTTTGCATTGTTACCAGGATGCGTTTGGCAATACAAGAAGGTATGGTCAGGTGGTGGTAACGCCATGGCAAAGCGTGACTACTACGAAATCCTGGGAGTATCCCGGGACGCCACGCAGGAGGAAATCAAAAAAGCCTACCGCAAGCTGGCCCGGCAGTACCACCCCGACGCCAATCCCAACGATAAGGATGCGGAGGCCAAATTTAAGGAAATAACTGAAGCCTACGAAGTTTTGAGCGACCCGGAGAAAAGGGCTCAGTATGACCGCTTTGGCCATGCCGCCACCGGTAATCAAGGATTTGGCGGGTTCGAGGGGTTTGGCGGTTTTGGCGGCTTTGGTACCGATTTTGGAGGCCTTGGGGATATTTTCGACATGTTCTTTGGGGGGTCCACCCGGCACAGGCGCGGCCCGGAAAAAGGCGATGACATCCGGGTGGATGTGGAGCTTTCCTTTAAAGAGGCCGCCTTTGGCCTGGAGAAGGATATCCGGGTGCCCCGCATGGAACCATGCAGCACCTGTGACGGTACCGGGGCCGCTCCCGGGACCCGTCCTGTGACCTGTTCCCTGTGCGGTGGCTCCGGGCAGATTCAATTTGCCCAGAGCACACCCTTCGGGCGTATTTTCCAATCCCGTACCTGCGATCGTTGCCGCGGTGCAGGCCGCGTTATCGAAAAGCCCTGTGCCAACTGTCACGGCAGCGGGCAGGTCCGCCGCACCCGCACCATCAACATCAAGATCCCCGCCGGTGTGGACGACGGGACGAGACTGCGGGTGGCCGGCGAGGGAGAGGCCGGCTTAAGGGGTGGACCGCCGGGAGACCTGTATATTTACATTCGCGTCCGGCCTCACAAGATCTTTAAACGTGAGGGCAATGATGTGATCATGGAACTACCCATTTCCTTTGCCCAGGCTGCCCTGGGAGATGAGGTGGAAGTACCCACTCTTGAAGGCAAGGCAACCATACGTATTCCCGAGGGCACCCAGCACGGCACCGTCTTCCGCCTGCGGGGCAAAGGCATCCCGGATTTGAATGGATACGGGCGGGGTGACCAGCTGGTGCGGGTCAAGGTGATGGTTCCCACCAGGCTTACCGAGGAACAGAAGAAGCTGTTACGCCAGTTTGCCCGGTTGAGCGGGGAGAACCCGGCCGGGGTGGAAAAGGGTTTCTTTGACAAAGTAAGGGACGCCTTTATGGGTTAATGGGAGGCCGGTTAATTTGCAGTGGTTGGAGATTGCCGTCACCACGCCTGACGAGTGGGTTGAGGCGGTAAGCAATATGTTTATTGAGCTGGGTACCGGCGGGGTGGCCATTGAGGACCCCGCCCTCTTTTCTTTGTATTTACAGGGGCCGCAGGATGAGGTGGCTCTGGACCCTCTATCCCTGCCGCGGGAGCCGGTGGTGAAGGCTTACCTGCCCGTGGATGAAAATCTGGACGCCCGTCTGGCCGCCCTGAAAGAGCGGCTTGCCGCTGTTATCGGCGAAGGTACCTTTAATATAAACACTAAACAAATCAGGGAAGAAGATTGGGCCGGTTCCTGGAAGGCTTACTATAAGCCCGTTTGTGTGGGCAGGAAACTGGTGGTGAAACCTGCCTGGGAAGAATACCGGGCCCTCCCGGGCCAGGTAGTGATTGAAATGGACCCGGGGATGGCCTTTGGCTGCGGCACCCACCCCAGCACGCGCCTTTGTCTTTCCCTGCTGGAGGATGTTCTGGCCGGCGGTGAAGTGGTGGTGGATGTGGGTACCGGTTCGGGCATCCTGGCCATTGCCGCCGCCCTGCTGGGTGCCCGCCGGGTGGTGGCGGTGGACAACGACCCGGTGGCCGTGGCAGCCGCCCGGCAAAATGTAGAGCAAAACCGGGTGCAGGACCTGGTGGAGGTCGTGTGCGGCGATTTACTGGCCGGTATGGAAGGCCCCGTGGATGTGGTGGTGGCCAATATCGTAGCCGATGTGATTATTCGCCTCGCCCTCCAGGCGCGTAAGATTCTAAAGCCCGCCGGCCTCTTTATTGCCTCGGGTATCATCAGGGGGCGGGAGCAGGATGTGGCTGGCGCCCTGCATTCTCACGGTTTTGAGATTATAGACCGGCGTTGCAGTGGCGAGTGGCATGCCCTGCTGGCCCGTGGGGGGTGCCGGCCATAGGTTATTTCTTTGTTTCCCCGGAGCAGATTACCGGGGAGCGGGTGACCATTACCGGGCCCGATGTGGTGCATATTTCCCGGGTGTTGCGCCTTGGACCCGGAGACGTGATCACGGTTATGGACGGTCGGGGCAAGGGGTACCGGGTGAGGTTAACCGGCACCACCGGAACTGCCGTCGAAGGGATGATCCTGGAGCAATTTATCCCCGGGGGAGAAGCTCCCCTGAAGGTGACCCTGGTCCAGGGGCTTTCCAAGGGCGACAAAATGGACATAATTATACAAAAAGGCACCGAGCTCGGCGTATCCTGTGTGGTTCCTTTAGCCTGCCGCCGTTCCGTGGTCCGGCTTACCCCGGCCAAGGCCCGGGAACGCCAGCAGCGCTGGCAGCGGATAGCCCTGGAAGCGGCCAAGCAGTCCTGCCGGGCAATAGTGCCCCGGGTCACCGGAGTTATGGACCTGCCGGCTGTGCTTGACCTTATATCCCCGGGGGCGCTGGCCCTGATGCCCTGGGAGGAAGAACGGGAGTTTTCCCTGAAAGCAGCCCTCAGAGGGCAGTCCTGCGGGGAAGTATTTGTCTTCATCGGTCCCGAAGGGGGGTTTGAAGCCGACGAAGTGGCCATGGCCAGGGAAAGGGGCGTGCTTTCCGTTTCCCTGGGCCCACGGATCCTGCGCACGGAAACGGCGGGACTGGCCACACTAACTATGGTTCTTTATGAGCTGGGGGACCTGGGCGGGTATCCAGCAGGTAACGCCCGGTGAAACCAACCGTGGGGGTGAAAGACGTGCCCAGGACTGTAGCCGTGACCACCCTGGGATGCAAGGTTAACCAATATGAGTCGGCGGCCCTGGCCACCCTGTTCCGGGAGCGGGGCTATAAAGTGGTGGACTTCAGCGAAGCGGCGGACATTTATGTCATCAACACCTGTACGGTTACCCACCTGGGGGACCGCAAGTCAAGGCAGCTTATCCGGCGGGCCACGCGAAACAACCCCCATGCCCGCGTGGTGGTAACCGGCTGTTACGCCCAGACCTCGCCGGAAGAGGTACTCTCCATCCCCGGCGTGGACCTGGTGGTGGGGACAAGGGACAAATCCCGCATTGTGGATCTGGTGGAGGAACTGGAAAGCCGTAAGGAAGGGCCGCTGGCCGTGGTACGGGATGTTTTTGCTGACCAGGATTACGAGGAACTGCCCGTACCGGCGCTGCCCTCCCGGGTGCGGGCCTTTTTAAAAATCCAGGAAGGGTGCAATAATTTTTGCGCCTACTGCATTATTCCCTATGCCCGGGGGCCGCTGCGCAGCCGGGACCCGGAAAATGTCCTGGCTGAAGCCAGGAGGCTGGTAGCCGGGGGCTTTAAGGAACTGGTGCTCACCGGCATTCATACCGGGGCCTACGGCCAGGACCGGCCCGGCGGCCCGGACCTGGCCGGCCTGGTGGAATGCCTGGCGGAAATTCCGGGGTTGGTGCGCCTGCGCCTCAGTTCTGTGGAACCGATGGACATTACAGGTAAACTGGTGGATATAATGGCTACCAGGCCCAATGTCTGCCGCCACCTGCATATTCCCCTGCAAAGCGGCGATGATACGGTCCTGGCCCGCATGCGCCGTCACTATACCACAGCCTGGTTTCGTGAGCTGGTTCAAAGAGTAAGGGGGTGCGTGCCCGGCATAGCCATTACCACCGACATTATTGTTGGTTTCCCCGGGGAAACCGATGGCCAGTTTGAAAATACGTTTAATTTTGTGCGCGAGATGGCTTTTGCCCGGCTGCATGTTTTCAAGTATTCCCCCCGGCAGGGTACGGACGCGGCCTCCTTTCCCGACCAGATCAGTGCCCCGGTGAAAGAGGCGCGGAGCCGCCGGATGATTGCCCTGGGAGATGAGCTGGCCCGTTCCTTTGCCGCCAAGCATATTGGCCAGGAGGTCCAGGTGCTGGTGGAAGAAGAGTTGCCGGAGAAAGCAGGTTTCTTTGCCGGTCTTACCGATAATTACCTGCGGGTAATTTTTCCAGCCCGGAAAAATCCTGTGGGTGAGCTGGTGACGGTGCGGGTGGAAGAGATAGAGGGTGCAGATTTAAAAGGAATGATAATTTAAGTTTACCGGCAGGATTTAATTCCTTCAATGTTGAATAAAATACCGTTGTTACTATTTACGGGAGGGAGGTGGCATGATGCAGGATTGCATTTTCTGCAAGATCGTGAAAAAGGAGATTCCCGCCGAGATCGTTTATGAGGATGAACACGTAATGGCCTTTAAAGACATCCACCCGGCGGCTCCCGTCCACCTCTTGCTCATTCCGAAAAAACATATCCCCACCTTCTTCGACCTGACGGATGAAGACGTTTCCATAATCGGCCGTGTTCAGCTGGCGGCAGCCCGGGTCGCCCGGCAGTTGAACCTGGAGGAAAAGGGATTTCGGTTGGTCAGCAACTGCAAGGAAGATGCCGGCCAGCTGATTTTCCATATTCATTATCATTTGCTGGGGGGTAGAGCGCTGCAGTGGCCACCGGGCTAGTTGACGCAACTATGGAAAGCAGGCTATAATAACAGGGTATTTTGCAATTTCGAGTTGGGGGTCTTTGCACTCATATGAACAGCCTTACAGCCTGGCGGAGGGAGGGAAAAGAGCAGTGCCAGAAGTACGTGTTGGTAAGAATGAGACCCTGGATAGCGCCCTCCGTCGCTTCAAGCGTTCCTGTCAGAAGGCCGGCGTCTTAGCCGAAGCAAGACGGCATGAACATTACGAAAAACCCAGTGTGCGGCGCAAGAAAAAATCCGAAGCGGCCAGAAGGCGTAAGTACCGTTAATTGCCTGGCCGAACCGCACGTGTGGCGTCAGCAGGAGAAGCCCGGTGCTGGATCAAAGCACGCCGGGCATTTTTACACCTTCTACGGCGGCCGTCCCGGCGTTGCGGATCTCCCCGGGGGCTTTAGCGAATAGGGGGTGATCCAGAGATTATGTCTGGTCAACTTTTAACCTGGCTCTCGGTACTGGCTTTTTTGCTGGGCTTTATTGCCCTGGTGCTTGAAATTTTCGTCGTTCCGGGCTTTGGCGTGGCGGGGATGGCCGGGATCATTCTCCTGGCCTGGGGGGTATTGTTGCTGGCGGTGGATTTTACCCAGGCCACGGCTGCGCTGGTGGTGGCCCTGGCCCTCACGATAGTGGTATTTTTCCTGGGGCTTAAATTTATGTCCCGGCTTAATCTCTGGCAGCGTTTAACCCTGGGTACCAGGCTGGAAAAAGATGAGGGTTATGTGGCCGGACAGGTTGACCTGGTACACCTGGTGGACCTTACGGGGGTGGCGTTAACCCCCCTGCGGCCCGCGGGGACGGTGGAAATTGCCGGCCGGCGGCTGGATGTGGTTACCAGCGGGGAATACATCCCCGCCGGGGCGAAAGTGCAGGTGGTGCGGGTGGAAGGGAGCCGGGTGGTGGTACGCCGGGCAGACTACATTTAGCGATATTGCACAAGCTAAATGTAAATGTTCAGTAGAACCGCTCTGTTAACTGCAAAGGCACGGCGTTGTCCAGAGCGAACGATTTTGCGGAGCGCCGGTAACAGCACCCGGTGAAGCGAGGTTGCCGGCTCGGCTCTCGAGGACGCCAACGAAACCAGGCGAAAGAAATGTGGAAGAACCACATCGGTAGAAAAAGTGAGACAGCATAAAAACAGTATCGATGGTAATCCGCAGAGAGCCAGAGCCGGCCCGAAGCGAACCGTGGTGCGTATCTTACGCGAAGCACATGAGTGAGCGGGACAACGCCGTGCCTTAAGCGGGTTGACTGAACATTTACAGCTAAATATAAGCCGGGATGGCAGGTAGTGTTTCTTCACTGCAAGGACAGAAGTGGCCGGAGCCAGTTACCATACTGCGCTTTTAATTAATTCACTATAGGAGGTGCTCGATGTTTACCCTGCTTGGACTTTCCACAATTATCTTCTTCCTCCTCGTTTTAATTGGCGTGGCTGTGATTTTTAGTTTCATCCCAGTTGGCCTGTGGATTTCCGCCCTGGCCGCAGGAGTGAAAATCGGCATTTTCACCCTGGTGGGCATGCGCCTGCGGCGGGTTCCGCCGGCAAAAATTGTCGGCCCGTTGATTAAGGCCGACAAGGCCGGCCTCAATGTAACCGTTAACCAGCTGGAAGCTCATTACCTCGCCGGGGGTAATGTGGACCGGGTGGTGGATGCCCTCATTGCCGCCGAGCGGGCCGACATTCCCCTCACCTTTGAGCGGGCCGCGGCCATCGATCTGGCCGGGCGCAATGTCCTGGAAGCGGTGCAGATGAGCGTCAACCCCAAGGTGATTCAAACCCCCATGGTGTCTGCTGTGGCCAAGGACGGCATTGAGGTCAAGGTTATCGCCCGGGTCACGGTGCGGGCCAATATCGACCGCCTGGTGGGTGGTGCCGGCGAGGAAACCATCCTGGCCCGGGTGGGTGAAGGCGTCGTAACTACGGTCGGCAGTGCCGAAAGCCACAAGCACGTGCTGGAAAACCCGGACTCCATTTCCCGGACCGTGTTGGGGAAGGGCCTGGATGCCGGGACGGCTTTCGAAATCCTTTCGATTGATATTGCCGACGTGGATGTGGGGCGGAACATCGGCGCCCAGTTGCAAATCGACCAGGCGGAAGCCGACAAGCGCATTGCCCAGGCCAAGGCAGAGGAGCGGCGGGCCATGGCCGTGGCCAAAGAGCAGGAGATGCGGGCCATGGTGGAGGAAATGCGCGCCCGGGTGGTGGAAGCGGAAGCGGAAGTGCCCCGGGCTATGGCCGAAGCTTTACGCCAGGGGAAACTGGGTGTCATGGATTACTACAACATGCAAAACCTGCTGGCCGATACCCGTATGCGCGAGGGTCTGGCCAGAATGGGCGGCGAGCCGGGTGAGCCCGGCGAGTCCTCCATGAAAGGAAAGGAACGCTAACCCATGGAAGCGCTCATTTTCTGGGCCTTTCTCCTGTTCATTTTCTGGACAGTCTTTGCCAGGGATCGCGGCAGGTCGGACCGGCGTTATCCCGGGGGTCCCATTCCTCCCTTTCCGCGGCCGGATTCGCGGGAAGAACCGCAGGATGGTTCCTTGAGGGAACCAGGGAATAACCGGGGGGAGGAAGATTTGCCTTTACCGGGACCCTGGAGCCGTCGACAGGAAGAGGCGGATCTACCCCTGCCCGGGCCCTGGGGTCGCAGGCCGGAAGAGACTGATTTGCCCCTGCCGGGTCCGTGGGACCGCCGGGAAAGTGCTCCGGAGGATGTTCCCCTTCCCGGCCCGTGGAACCGGCAGGAGGAAGGACCGCTTCCCGGCCCCTGGCACAGACGGGAAAGGGATCTGCAAGATCAGGTGCCCGGCGGGGAAAGGGTGCGCAAAGCACCTGACGGTGTGTCCCGGCGGGAGCAACAGGAGCGCCGCCCTGCCCCCGCTTTAGAAGATAAACCGGAACGGGAACGGATGGCTGAAACGAAGCGTGAAGCCCTCCGGGAACGTCCCGTACGGGACGTTCCCGGAGTTGAAGGTGCGGACCAGGTTTTTATGGAAGCCAGGGAACCCTGCCCTTTGCTGTCGTCCCGCAACCTGGCTGCGGCGGTGATCCTGTCTGAAGTGCTGAATTTCCGTGGCGGCCGGCAGGCGCGGAGAAGAAGAGGGTTTTGGTAGGAGGGGGAACGTACTTTTGCTGGAGACGGCCTCCAGATAAAAACGGGTCATCCGGCCAGGAACGTATTTGAAACGCCGGGTTTATGATCCACCTTTATTGAGGTAAAGTTAAAAATCCGGCAATCGTAAAATGTTTATCAAACGCGAATGCTTCCTTAACACCGGTGTGTTGCATTAGTGCAAAAGAAACCGCAAAGCCCCTTCTCACTTATAACTAGGTAGTGGTCATGTTTTTCTGCAAGGTCCGGGATTTTACCGTTACCCAGTCCTACGATGTCCATGGCGGGATCCTTTTGACCGAGGTCTTTTTCCAACCCCTGGTAGATGTATTTTCTAACCAACTCCGATTGAGGTACTTTTTGCTTTTTCGCTACAAATCGTAGTTGTTCATGCAAGGTTTTATCGATATGTACCTGAAGAGGCACCTTTTTCATGAAAAACATCACCACCACTTGAGTTTTCATGTGCAGATTATATATGAACATCATGGCAAAATCAAGCTGCAATTGAGGAGGTGCATTTATGCAAAACCACATCTGTGGGGCCGGTTTATCCGCCCGCCCGGGAAAACCCTGCCCCCGTTGCGGAACTCCCGGTTTGCCTGTTAATACGGGTAAAGAATGCCTGACCAGAACCCCCGCCGGCCGTTGATGTAAACCGGGGTCTGGTTTTCTACCGGTGTTCGCCCAGGATGTATTCCTGAAACATCGGTTCAACAAATTTATATGATCCGCGCCCGTCTTTTTCGATGATTGCTTTGGCCATCAGGTAATCCAGGGCTCTTTTGATTTCGTTGGGATTGGCTTTCCGGCTATACACCCTGTTTCCCGCGGCAATACGCTTCAACACCTCGCGGACATGAGATTTTTGGCTGAGCTCATCCAGTATTTCGTCGTAAATTTGGGCCAGGATCAATAAAGCCCGGTCATATCCCAGCTGAACAAACTTTGGAGTTACGGTATTTTTTCCTGCTTCAAGGAGAGCGTAGTAAATTTCCGAACAAACGAGCATAGTGTCCTGGGGGTGGCCGCCGGTTTTTTGCAAAATTCCCCTGGTAATTTCACTATCCACTTCAATATTTTGTTCGGCAAATTTTCGGGTAATATATGTCACCCACGAATCTTCGGGAATAGGAGGGATAGGAAGGATCACGGCGAAGCGGTAGAAGGCTTCTTTCCGGTTGCTGAACAGGGTTTTCATTATACCTTCTTTGGAACCAAGAAAAAGATAAGATACGTTCTTATGATTTTGGAAATGTGACCGCATTTTTTTATAGATTTCTTCCTGGCTGACCACGCGGGAAGCGTCCTGGAACTCGTCAAACAGGACCACCATATTTCTTCCATCGCGGGTTGCAAGAATTTCCGGCAAATCCAGCGCGTAATCCAGCAGTGCGTTTTCATCTGGCTCGCCGTGGAGGAAACCAAAACCGAATTCCAGGTCTTCAAGCTTAATCGTCAACTTCGCCATACCGGCGATAGCTTCGGCACGATCTTTCAGGACGTCCAGCGTTTTGCGAACCCCCGTTCTGTTTTCCAGGCAGGCGTTGATCAGAGAAACAGCGAATTCTCGTTTGTTTGAAAGGCGGAAAAAGTCTACAGAAGCTGTGTAAAAACCCTGCTCTTTCAATCGTCTCAAAACTTCGTAAGCAATGGAAGTTTTTCCTATTCTGCGGGGGCCGGCCAGCATCACACTCTGTCCGTCACCCAGCCTGATTTGAAGGGAAGTGATAAATTCTTCTCTGTCCACGATGTCTTTTTCTGAAACAGGACCACCGACGGGAAATAATTTGCCGGGCAAAAGTTGCACACCTCTATTACAGATATTACTTTCTGTGTAATATTATATTACATGTAAGGTAATATGTCAACATTACCGGCCTGCCGGGCCGTCAACCCGGCAAAAACTTCGAAGAAGCGTGAATGTCGATACGTAAATTAACTGTAACCCTCAAATCAGGGTAATATCAGTTGCGTTTCGCCACCCAAAGCATCATTGGCACTGCCAGCAACTGAACTATTACCGAAAATGCCACCACATACCCTACCGACAGGTCATACAAAATCCCCATCAGGGCGCTGCCCAGGAACCAGAACAGGCCGTAGCCGGTGTTGAACACCCCGTAGGCAGTCCCGCGCTTATCAGGAGGGATCATACCGGCAATGGCTGCCCTTAAAACCGATTCCTGTGCCCCCATACCAATACCCCAGATTACCATCCCTATTACAACTGTTATAAAGTCCCCCAAAAACACTAAGGGTGCAAATGAGGATGAAACCAGTACAGCTATGACCAGAATATTGATTCCGGTACGGTCAAACAAGTACCCAAAAATTAAAGCCGCCAGGGCATCGGCTGCCATTGCTATGGCATAAAGTACTGGAAACCATTCGGGCGAAATCAGAGAAGTTTTACCCAGGTGGAAGGCAATTAAAGGATAATCAACATAGCCGGCCGCTATGAGGGCGACGGCTGCCAGGTAAAGCCAGAATTTTGACGGCAAACCTTTGCCTTCCGCCATGATTGGAGCTGCCTCCAGCTCTCGCGGGACCGGATATAAAATCCTGGCAGCGATGAGGATTATTAGCGCTACAGAAGCCGGCACCAGTAAAACGGCAAATCCTGCTTTATAATTGCCTTTTAGAAAGTATAACACCAGGGCCACAATTAAAGGACCGGTAATGGCGCCAATTTGATCCAGAGCTTCGTGGAGGCCAAATCCCCGTCCTCTCCCAACTTCTGAAGTGGCGTAAGAAAGCATGGCATCACGGGCAGGAGTGCGGATGGCCTTCCCCACTCTTTCCGTAATCATTAAACCTGCTGCCATTGGCCAGTTGCCTGCCAGGGCCAGAAAAGGAACCGCCAGGAGGTTGAGAAAATACCCCAGTATTGTAATCGGCCAGTATTTCCCCGTACGATCGCTTATATAACCGGAAAGCAGCCGCACGCCGTAACCCAGCAGTTCTCCCAGTCCGGCAACGAAGCCAACGATTGTTCCGGTGGCCCCCAGCATTGCCAAAAAAGGACCGGTAATGCTGCGGGCACCTTCATAGGTCATGTCTGAAAAGAGGCTGACGATTCCCAGCAGGATGATAAATTTAAATGCTCTCCGGGTGGTGTGATTCATTTTCTTTTCTCCATGAGGTTCCATCAGAGGTCCTCCTTTCCTGTTTGCTCCTCCAGTAGAAACAACTATCTGTAAGTTGAATGGTATCCAGGCGGGGAAAAATTAAATCAACCACTTTATACATTCAGGTGGAAAAGTGAAGCTCATCGATACCAGGTTACCGCTAATAGCCGGCTTATCCAAAATCCCGTACAACCAGGCAGGCGTTCTGCCCTCTAATTCAAAGGCTCATGTTTCATGGTTTTGTTCTAAAGGCAACAAAGGGAAGTGTATGATCGCATCATGGACGTAAAGAAATAGAATTGACTCCTTTCGGCGAGTCACGAGCGACTTTCCTTGCTTCTTACTGAATTTTTAAAATCCAAGGCGTGCAGCGCCTCTGCGGCGGCTATACGCACCACCTGATTTTGGTCCTTCAGAGCTTCGGTGAGGGCTTCCCTGGCCCGGTTGCCGCCCAGCCTGCCCAGTGCTTCGACGGCTGCCAGACGGGCCGGCAGAAACGAATTGTGTTGTAATAAAAATATTAGATGCGCCGTCGCCTGCCTATCACCGATTTCTCCCAGGGCAAGAGCCGCATCGGCCAAAATGTAAGGATCGTTGCCGTTTTCCATAAGGCAATGGAGGAGCGGCAAGACAGCCGATTTTTCTTTCAATTTTCCCAGCAGCCAGGCCGCCCTTCGCCGGATGGTGGGATCTTCATGTCTGAGGGAGGCGATCAATTTTTCCATATATCTCCCCGTCGGTTTCATGGCAAACACCTCCACTCTACCGGCAAAAGCAGTTTGTTGACGAATCCTGCACCTGAAGCCAGGCCCACAAGCCGTTGCACTGGCAACCAGACCGGAAACGGGCCGGTGATCTCCCGCGTTCCTAACTGGGCCTTCTTCAATCATTTTCCAGTTTAAAAAGGCCTTCTAGATTTTGCCTTAAAATAGAGAGCTTTTGTTTTTTCTCTTCGCATTTGGCACGGGATTTTTCTTGTTCGGCGACACTGGCTTTCTTTTCCTCAAGGGCTTTTTGCAAAGCGTTTTTAAGGCTGAAGGCAACAGTGTCCGAGCGCAACCTCAGCTCACCTGCCACCTGGCGTACTTTTTCCTTTAAACTCTCCACCAGGTCGGCCCGCACCCTACCGCAGTTGCGGTTCAAAAGCTCCGCCAAACTGGCACGGCTTTTGGTGAGGATGTGTTTCTTAAGTAGCGCCTTCGGTAAAAGGGAAGCCACGGTCAATTCTTCAAAAGCGGGAATAAAGGTGGGGTGTTCGTAAAAGTGGAAGTAGAAATAGCGATCGCCCAGAATATAGTCTTTATAAGCCGTTTTGTGTACTTCTACCTGGAAAATTTCTGCCGAGGCAGCCATCAAACGGTCTACTATATCTTCGATGCGCCGGAAAAACCGTCCTGCCACCCGGGCGAATTCCTGCTGCATTATTTCTTTTTCGCGTTCCCTTTGTTCTTCAAGCACACCCAGGATGATCTTCTTGATGTAATCCTGGGCCAGGCCGGCAGTTTCTTTCACCGAATGCCTGGGGTAATTATCCTCAATAAAATCCTCCAGTTGTCCGGCCAGTTGAGGAAACACGCGGTGTTCAAAAGCTTCCATATCTTCCGCTACCCTGGCGGCCAGCTTATCCACCTCCCGGTAAAGCAAGTAGATGCTGTCTTCCCGTTCCTGCTCCAGATGGGCCAGTTCCGCTTCAAAGGCGGCAATCTTTCTTTCCAGTTCTTCCAGGGAATCTTCCATACCGCGCCGCCAGAGCTCCAGGCCCAGCTCCAGTTCGTTCAGGATGCGCAGCGCCCGCGAGGCAGTGGCTGAAATAATGAGCGCTCCCTTCTGGCGCCTGATCAGATCGTTTATCAGGTTCTCCAGTTCCGTCATCCGGCTTGTTTTCAGCCGTTCTGCATCATTCTGCTCCTTTCCTTCCAGGGCCAGGCGGGCTGAAAGCGGGACCAGTAATATATCCTGAGTCTGAAGTTGTTCCTGCAGCATCCTGCGGGTGAAGTCCAAAGCTTCCGCCAGGTCATGCGGACTGACAATGTCAATTTTGTTTAGCACAAATATGAGCTTGTGTACGTGGTGCCGGATGTCGCGCAAGTAATCCAGTTCTCCCTTGCCCAGCGGTGCATCTACCGAAATAACAAAGAGTGCCGCGTCGGCCCGGGGCAGGTAGCCGTAAGCTGCTTCGGTATTATGGGTGTAGGCCGAACCCACCCCGGGAGTATCCACCAGGATAATTCCTTCAGCCAGGAAAGGGGCGGGATAGATAACCTCCACTTCGCGCACTTTTTTAATGTTACGGGGGTTTTCTTTTTCCGTTACGTACTGCACGATAGCTCCAACGGGTACTTTTACGCTTCGTCCGTCCAGGAACACGACCGTTGCCTGCGGTTCCGGGCCATGGCGTATAAAGGTGGGGATCGCTGTAAGAGGTACGATGGCGGTAGGCAGGATGCGCGTTCCCACAAGGGCATTGATCAGGGTCGACTTGCCCCGCTTAAACTCACCCATCACCACCAGGGTGAATGTCTCTGAGGCAACCCGGGCCAAGCTTTCGGTGAGCAGGTCCACCGCAAAGCGGTTTCCCCCGGCCTCAGCCAGAGTGACCAGTTGTTCGACCGCGTTGATGAGCAGTGTTTTTTGCTCACGAAAATATTCCAGCATCAACCAATCACCTCTTTGCTTCCGTGTTTAAGGGAGCAGTATGCCGGAAAATGAATAAAAACTCCTACCATCACCTTACTGGATTTTGGTAGGAGCCATCAGCCTTTCCGGGCGTTCCAGGCGAGCCCCATCGCCATGGAGCAGTTTCTTGGATTAATCTTCCCTGCCTTTTGCCACCAGTACATCACACGTTGCGTGACGGATTACGTAGGAAGAGACGCTGCCCATGACCAGCTTTTGAATGGCGCTCCAGCCGTGGGTCCCCACGACTATCAAATCAAAATTATTCTCCCGGGCAAAGCGCACGATGGTTTCCCCCACGTGGCCAAAGATTAGATGCGTGGTCAGCTTTACGTTTTTGCCGGCTGCTCTGGAAACCGCATCTCCCAGCTTCTTTTCGTAAAATTCCCGCGCCCTGGTTACCATGTCGTCTACTTCTGCTACGGTGCCCGCATAATCGGGCAGGTTTACCACGGCAACCGCGTGCAGCTCGCAACCGCAACAACGGGTCAGCTCGATTCCTGCAGACAGGGCCTTGTTGGAGTAAGGAGAACCATCGTAGGCCACCATGATCTTGCGGTACATAATCTCACCCTTTCGTTGATCTCCCGTCCTTCGGGCGATTGCTTTCAGAATCTTAATCTTTTCACAGCTATTAACTCCTCTTTTTCGGCAGCGACTTCCAGATAACGTGTCCCGGGGGAATTCTTATAACGGGCCTCACTTCTCCGGAACTGGGCGACTTTCGGAAAGGGAAACCGTTTCCCCGGCCCCGGACGGCTCTACCCGGGGACGGAAAAAGGCCTGGGCGATAATGGTGGGGATTACCCCGCTGGCTATCACCACCGTGACCAGGACGGTATATTGTTGCTGGTTGATGAAATTGTGGCTCAACCCGAAAAGTGCCGAGATGGTGCCAAAGGTTAGGCCGGTGGACATGAGCAATGTGGTGTACATGCCCTCACGGGGGTTATACCTGAACAGCCAGGTTAAAGGCCATACCCCGGCAAACTTGGCGGCCATTTTCACCGCCAGCAGGATCAGGATCAGCCCAAGGGAACCGGCGACGGCGGGCAGGGAGACGTAAAGGCCTGCTTTCAGGAAATAAAAAGGGGTGAGGAAGGCAAAGGCGGCGGCCCGGATGCGCTGCAAAAGTTCTTTTTCCCTTTGAAAGAAACCCGCCAGGGCCAGACCCAGCAGGTAGGCCGGCAAAACCGCTTCGCTGTTGGCCTTGTTGGCCAGCCCGCCCAGCAACAGCAGGGCAAAAAGCACGTATTTTACCTCAATCTGGCTTACCTGGCGGCCGAACCTTTCCTGAAAAGCGGGTGTGATTTTGGGCATTAAGAACAGGACAACCGCGGTGGCCGCGATAAAAATGAGCATCCAGTAGTCATAGTTGGCAAAGAGTATGCCCAGGGCCAGCACCGTGCCCAGGTCGGTAATAAAACAGGCGGCCAGGATGATTTGCCCCAGTTCCGTTTCATTCAGGCGCGTTTCCACCATGACTGCGTACACTATGGCCACGGAAGTGGTGGAAAGGGCGATGCCGGCAATCTGCGCTGCCTGCAGATCCCACCCGGCCACATAGTAGGCATAAGCAAAAGCCCCCAGGAAGGGAAAAAGAAAAGATACAAAACCTAAGGAAACACTCTCCTTGAACTTGCTTTTCAGCACCGCCGGATCCACTTCGGCCCCGGCCAGAAAGGTGAGGACGATGGCGCCCAATCCCGCCAGGAAGTTAACCCAGGTATTTACTTCCAGTCCCAGGTAATTGCCGCCGATTACCCCCACCATGATCTCCACCATGGCCACCGATATACCGGTACGTACGGAAATCAACCCGGCGGCCAGGGCAAGTCCAATCCAGGTAGCCGCCACAAGCCACGTGTTCAAAGAAATACCTCCTTTTCTCGAAAAGTTAAAGTTGCATTAAAAAAGCTCCTACCGGAAACCCCGCGGGATTCTGGTAGGAGCTATTAGCCCGAAAGAGGCGCTTAAAGGCGAGCTCCATCGCCTGGTGTGATATACCTGACGAAAGTATATTAGCATGTTCAGCCAGAAGGTGTCAATAAGAAACTACTTGATACGGACACAGGATCACTCTACTATTTTACAGCCAGGAAAAACAAGTACAGGAGTAATAAAATCACCGGCTGGTGTACCAGGTAGATGGTCAGCGAATGCCGGCCCAGGAATAGCAATGACCGGCCCAGCGGGTGGAAGGGCAGGGGAGAATGGGGAAAAAGGCTTCGTTTAGAGGGGTAAAACATTTTTCCCAGGGCCATGCCCCACAGGAACACCCCAAACCAGGGGAAGAGGGGGTAATAGTCCACGGAAAAGAAGTCCTCCCTGATCAACCCCAACCAGGCCAGCCAGTTGTGGGGCCAGGTAAGGGTGCCGGTATAGCGTCCGGTCAGCAGGATGAGGGCGCCCAGGACCGTTAGAGCCGGTGAAGGTAGCCCCATGAAAAGGGGGGCCAGGATCATACTTGTCCCCAGGAATTGCAGGATGCCGAAGATGATGTTGCTTCCGGGGAGCACTACCCCGGTAACGATATAAATGATGAACCCCCACAGGAGAACTTTTAAACCCCGCCGCAGGTTACTGGTGCTGAAGAAAGAGCTCATACCCGCAATGAGGATGAAGAGAGTGGCCGCTCCTTTTCCTGTATAGTAAATCAGCCCCTTCTGGTAATCCAGGGGAAGATGGTAAAACTCTGCCAGGTCGTAAAGTAAGTGAAAGGTCACCATCAACAGGAGGGCCACTCCCCGGAAAAGGTCAATTTCCCATACGCGGTTGATTGATGCGGCTTTTATGTGCTTTTTTACTGTACTCGCGCTGACGGTGGGCTTTATGGCCGGATTCCTCCGTTCAGATGTGCCTTTTGTTCATGTACGAAATGACAATGGGCATGGTGATGATCATGCTCAAGATCAAGACCCACACGGCGCCCCCGATGCGGGCCAGGGGCGGGTAGGAAATCCCCGTGGCATATGTGGCCAGAAGAAAGAGAAGGGCGGCGGCCAGGGAAATGCCCGTGTAGATCAAGACGCTCGTGCGGGCGGGATTATTCATGTATCTTCGACTCCTTTCCGATTCCTGGTGGCCAGTGTTGATTCACCGGGTATTAAACCCCCGTTTTTGCTGTTACCGCAATGCCGGGCTGGGTAATGGTTGTCCTGCCTCCCTCCCATTGTCCCCTCTTCATGGAGGGGACAAAACGTTTTAAGAGCAGGGTGTTCAGGGTTACCGAAACCGAGCTCATGGCCATGAAGAAGGCGGCCAGCTCCGGGCTTACAATCAACCCGGTAGATGGATAGAGAAGGCCGGCGGCTATGGGAATGCCCAGGCTGTTGTAGATAAAGGCCCAGACCAGATTTTGCCGCACTTTGCGCATTGTCGCCCGGGCTATTTCAATGGCCGAAACCACGTCCCGCAGATCTGCCTTGATCAGGATTACCTCGCCCGTCTCCTTGGCGATGTCCGTACCGGTACCAATGGCCATGCCCACGTCGGCAGCCGCCAGGGCCGGGGCGTCGTTGATGCCGTCTCCCACCATGGCTACCCGCAGGCCGCGGGCCTGCAGCTTGCGCACCTCTTCCGCTTTGTCCTGAGGCAGCACTTCCGCCAGCACTTTTTCAATACCAGCCTGGCGAGCGATAGCTTCGGCGGTGCGGCGGTTGTCCCCCGTGATCATGATCACCTGCATGCCCATTTTTTTCAACCGGGCAATGGCCTGGGGCACATGCTCTTTTATCGTATCGGCCACTGCAATTACCCCGGCCGCCTGTCCGTCCACCGCCAGGAACATGGCGGTTTTACCATCCTGCTCCAGGGATTTCACAGAAGGCAGCAGGGTTTCAATGGACACTCCTTCCCTTTCCATCAGCCGGCGGTTGCCCAGCAATATCGTGCGGCCCTGGTAGCGGGCCTTGATGCCATGGCCGGGGATGGCTTCGAATTCCTCCGCTTCTTCTACGGCTACGCCGGCCTTTTCCGCTCCCCGGACAATGGCTTCACCCAGGGGGTGCTCGGAATTTTTTTCCGCCGCGGCGGCCAGGCGCAGCAGCTCCTCTTCGGGAAAACCCGGAGCAGGGACGACGTCGGTGAGGGAAGGTTCGCCCCGGGTAATGGTGCCCGTTTTATCAAACAGCACCGCCTGCAAGGCGGCGGTGGCTTCCACGGCATCGGCTCCTTTGAAGAGAATGCCGTTTTCCGCCCCCTTTCCCGTCCCGGCCATCATGGCGCTGGGGGTGGCCAGTCCCAGGGCGCAGGGGCAGGAGATGACCAGGGTGGTTACGCTCAGAAGCAGGGCAAAGCCGAAAACCCCCACTTGAGCCAGGTTGTATGGTGACAGGATAAAGTGGCTGTCCGGCCGGAAAAAGGTATGGTAACCGTAGAAAAACCAGAAAAGGAAAACGACCAGCGCCAGCACATGGACTCCGGCAATGAAGTGCCCGGCTACGAAGTCGGCCAGCCTTTGCACCGGTGCCTTGGTGGCCTGGGCATCTTCCACCAGGCGGATGATCTGGGCCAGGGCCGTATCCCGCCCCACCCTGGTGGCCTCAAATTTAAAGGTCCCGGTTTTGTTGATGGTGGCTCCAATTACTTCGTCACCCGGCTTTTTCTCCACCGGGATACTTTCCCCGGTGATCATGGACTCGTCCACCGCCGAATGCCCTTCAATTACCCTTCCGTCCACCGGGATGCTTTCCCCTGGACGCACCACAACCACATCGCCGGGCACCACATCAAGGGCGGCAATTTCCATCTCCCGGCCTTCCCGGATCACCCGGGCGGTTTTGGGCTGCAGGTTCAGCAGCTTCCGAATGGCTTCGGATACACGCCCCCGGGTGAGGGCTTCCAGGTAGCGGCCCAGGACGATAAAGGCGGTTAACAGGGCGGCCGATTCAAAAAAGGTGGCCCCTTTGCCCCCAAAGCCGGCCCCGGGCCAGAAAGTGTTAATGGTGGCGATGATATAAGCAGCTCCTATTCCCGTGGCATAGAGAAGGTTCATATCGGTGGCGCCCTTCTTTAGGCCGTTGAAGCTGTGCACGAAGAACTGCCAGCCGGCGATGAAGACCACCGGGGTGGTCAGTGCCCACAAGAAGAGGGTATTGCCCATAAACTCGGGTACAAAACGGGGGAGAATCCATACGTCCCGGAACATGCCCAGCATTACCAGGAGGGATAGGGGCCAGGCAATCCACATGTTCCGGGCCTGGCGGCGTATTTCCTGCCGGCGGGCCTGCTTCTCCCGGTCCAGGGCTTCCTGTCCCGTGGCTTTCTCGGCCACCTCGTAGCCCAGACTGGCGATTGCATCTTTAATTTGGGTCGGTGTTACCGTTCCCGGATAAAAGGTTACCCGGGCGGATTCCGCGGGAAGGCTAACGGCTACATTTAATACCCCGGGCAGCCCGGAAACTGCCCGTTCCACCCGGGCCACGCAGGCCGCGCAGCTCATGCCCCTTACAGTCAGGTGTATTTCCCCGGTGGGCACCTGGTAGCCCAGTTCCCGGATGGTCTTGACCAGTTGTTCCACGGATACCTTTTCCGGGTCGTATTCTACACCGGCCTTTCCGGTGACCAGGTTGACCACGGCGCCAGTTACCCCGGGTGTGTTTTTTAAGGCCCGTTCCACCCGGGCAACACAGGCCGCGCAGCTCATGCCTTCCACGGGAATGCTGATTTGTTTCATAATTTTTCCTCCTTAACCGGTACCGGCAGCCTCGCCCGTTTTCTTCTACTGTACCCCTGTAGGGTATTTATTTAATCTTAACCCTGTCTTTTGGAAGAAGTCAATATTTTTTTTAGGATTTCCCGAGTACTCATTTTAAATAAGAAACCCGCAGGTTTTTTGTCTCTGCGGGCTTTTACGCGGGCAGTTTACCGTCTTGTCCGGGACTGTATTCAGCAACCGCCTTTACAATGAGCTACGGGGCGCAGCATGTAACGTTTTCTCAGCACGCGGGTTGACCCTCCTTTCCTGCCCGGCGCTGGACGCCGGTTATCTGGTGAACTGATCCAGTACCTGCATGAGCTCATCGATGACCTCGTCACCCCGGTTCTGGCGGATGGCCCGGGCCACGCAACCCCGGGTGTGACTCCGCAGAAGGGAGAGGGCCACCTTTTGCAGTGCCGCCCGGGTGGCACTGATCTGCAGGAGGATATCCACACAGTAGCGGTCTTCCTCAATCATCTTTTGAATGCCGCGAATCTGCCCCTCAATTTTTTTGAGGCGGCTTAAGAGGTCTTCCTTGTTTCTTTCCACATAGGACAAGCCAGATCACTCACTATCCTACCCTACTGGGGTATCCTATAAAAAATATATCAGGAGGCGAGCGCTGGTGTCAAGAAGGGTTTTTTAGTGCTTGTCCAGATCCGGCACAGGTATCTACACTACACAAAAAATTTTTACTTTTATTAACCCTGTGGCAACCTTTGCTGTGTAGCTTAGTAGTAAGTCTTCCATAAGCTAAAAATCTTATAGCTTAAATTCGACAAGGATTTGCAAATTATATTTATTGACAGATTGTTTATTTTATGTACTATTTCCATAGTATGGAGAAGGGGGCGAAGTTTTTAGTTCTAGACAATAACCAGAAAAAATGTTGTTTTCATAAACCTTGGACTTTGACAGGGAAATAACCTTGACCAATCTATTTAAAGGTGAAGTTGTCATGACCAGAAAAATTTTACCTGTTGTCTTTATAATCCTGGTAATTTCTGCATATTTTTATTACATTTATTCCATTCATAGGGATCCATTTTACATTCATATTCATAAGGATTTATCAAACAATGATAAAGTTATAATGGGCGAAGAAAAAGGCATTTATTGCATGACACCCGGATATGTATTTTATATTTCCGACAAAGATTATAAAATTTTAAATAAAGTAAGGGTTAATGGCGGTTGGAATATGGCTCCGGTAAGGGATGGTAAAATATATGTAGCAATTAGGGGGAATCTTTCCAAAGCTGGCAAAGCAGTAGCAGTGCTTCAAAATGGTAAAATAATCAAGTACATAGAATTAAAAAACCCGCTGCCTAGAATTGTTAAATATAATGAGTATGATGGCAAGGTATATATTGGCCATATTTTTTTTATGAGTAAAAACTTTATAACTGTTTTCAATACGGAAAATGATACTGTTGAAAGATATTTGCCTTACAATGGTGAAATAGAAGATATTTCGTTTGCAAAAGATAATAAAATGATTATAAGTTCATGGATGCCCGATAAGGATAAATATAAGGATAAAATAGATGTCATCGATCTGGATAATTATTCTCTCATCAGATCAATACCACTAAATTTTAAAGCATCATCTATCGAAGTTATTGGCGATGCGATATATCTTATAAATGGCTTGTCAGGAGATCCTTTTATATATGCAGTGGAGTGGAAGAAAAATGATTCTACGATGATTAAAAAAATTAAACTTAGTGATAATTACCCATGGAGATTATATAAAAATGAAATTAGCGGCAAAACATATTTATACGTGACACACTATAATATTAATAATATGTCGGGGCAATCAATTTCGTTGATTGATCCCGATCAAAACAAAGTTATCAAGGTTATTCATAATGCATATCACCCGGGGGATATAGCATTTAATAATAACGAAATACTCGTATGTGATCATGTGAATGAAAGGTTATTAGTTTTAAGGGACAGCAAAATAGTTCATGAAATTAAATTGGGAGAGAGACCCATATTTATAGTAAAGGCCAAATAAAAATTTCTATATTACCGCCACAATTCGGGCCATCTGGTTTCCCCGAAATTGTCCACCTGGCGCCCAGGCGTTTCATCCGCTGGGCGCCACTTTGTGCTGGTTCTGCCCCTCAATAGCACCCAGGAGTTTTGAAATATATACCATATGGCGGCTGCTTACGGTACGGTGATCACCTTTCCGGGGCCGCGCAGGGCCTCGTTAATCTCGTACATGTTGCTTATCCGGCCCACCTGGAGGCTGTCTTTTATCCTGTAGTACTCCAGGCAGGTACCGCAGGAGATGATGTCCGTGCCCTTTTCGGCCATCTTTTTTAAATGTTGCAGGACCGGGGAGTTGGTGCAGGTCAGGAATACCCCCGTATTTAAAAAGATGAGCTTATCCGGGGGCGGGTCGGTTTCGGCCAGGGTGGCGCATAAACTTTTCAACAGCGTCATCCCCAGTTCGGGAGCACCCTGCCCCAGCAGGTTGGAAGTGAAGAAATAGATCAGGGGGCGGGCTTCCCCGGTACTTTGTGCTACGGGTTCCATGGGCTTGTCCGGGGCTTTTCCCGGCGCTTCCCCCTTGGTTATGGTGATCACAAAGTTACCTTCTTCTTCGGCAACCTGTACGGCATAGCCAGCATTTCTGGCAAACATGGCTACGTTTTCCCGGGCCACCGGGTTGTCTACGGTGACGATTACTTGACCGGCGGTGATTTCCTCCAGCGCCTTCCTGGTGTTGAGCACAGGCTGGGGGCAGGCCAGCCCCCGGCAGTCTACTTCTTTTTTCACCATAACATTCACCTCTGATTATTATTCCACCCGGATTAGCCAGCTCTGCCTTTCCACCACCCGGCCGATGGCCCGGGCCGCTGTTACCCCGCTGGCGTGAAGCTCTTGCAGGAGGCGGTCCGCCCGCTCCGGCGGGGTGGCAATGAGCAAGCCCCCGGAGGTCTGGGGATCAAACAGGATGGCCTGCTGGGCGGGGGTGAGGCTTTTGGCAAATGCAACCGCTTCACCCAGGTGATCCCGGTTGTGATAGGCCCCGCCGGGAATCAGGCCCATGGAGGCCAGTTCGACTGTTTTGGGCAAAAGGGGCAGCCGGTCATACTCAAAAACCATGCTTATCCCGCTGGCTTCGGCCATTTCCGCGGCATGTCCCAGCAACCCGAACCCCGTGATATCGGTACAGGCATGTACCCCCACGGAAAGCATGGCCGAGGCTGCCTCCCTGTTTAAGGCAACCATGCTGGCCAGGGCAGCTTCCCGGGCTTCCGGAGGAGCCAGCTCCGCTTTGACCGCCGTGGCAATGATACCCGTACCCAGGGGTTTGGTCAGGATCAGGACATCTTGAGGCAAGGCGCCGGCATTGGTCAATACCCTCTGGGGATGTACCAAACCGGTGACGGCCAGCCCGTACTTGGGTTCCTCATCCTGGACCGTGTGTCCCCCGGCGATGATGGCTCCGGCTTCCCTTACCTTATCCGCCCCCCCTTTGAGAATCCCGGCCAGGATCTCCGGCGGCAGGCAGGTGGGGAAACAGGCAATATTCAGAGCTAGAAGGGGCCGCCCGCCCATGGCATAAATGTCGCTCAAGGCGTTGGCTGCGGCCACCTGGCCAAAAAGGTAGGGATCATCCACCACCGGGGTAAAAAAATCCACCGTTTCAATGATGGCCATATCTTCTGTGAGCTGGTATACCGCTGCATCGTCGGCCTTTTCCAGCCCTACCAGCAAGTGGGGGTCTTCAAGGCGTGGCAGCTGCCGCAGTACCTGCGACAGGGTGGCCGGTCCCACCTTTGCCGCTCACCCGGCAGCTTTGGCCAGGGTGGTCAAACGAATCTTTTCAGCCATATTTACTCACCCCTAACTTTTGCAGTTTCCTTGTCCCCGGCCTTTCTTACAAGATAGCATATCATTTTTTCGTTCTTTAATAGATAGGTTCCTTTATTTGTCCGATAAGAAGATTTTATGGGCAGGTTGCGGTACAGAGAAGATCTTTATAACCTGCGGGCTGCCCGCCGGGGCTTTTCAGCCCTTAAGTAATCTTGCCCGTGGCGGGCGCATATATTTTGGCAGGGAGGGATTGGAAGATGGCCTGGCGGGAATGGAAAAAGCGGTTATCGGAATTTTTGGAGATCCCCAACGATGTAATGCTGAACCTTCCCCGCGTTGTGCTCATGGGAAATCTGCAGGCCTTCATTGAGAACCACCGTGGCATTTTAGAATATACCCCCGAAATTGTGCGCGTTGGTATTGAGGAGGGAGAGCTGGAAATTACCGGTGAGAAATTGATCCTGCGCAACATTCTCCCCGACGAGATTTGCGTGGAAGGGATGATTAAGACTATTACGTTTAAATAGGAACAGGCCAGCGTAAAAATTGTGCCCATGGCCCAGGAAAATGTAAATGTTCAGTGACCCCGCTATGGTGCCGCGTTGTCCACGCTCACTCCAGTGCTCCGCGCTGACAAAATGGTTTCAGGCGCAAAAGCTAATAATTCTCGCCGCAGCGGCATTTGAAAAATTTTGCATTAACTGAAATAAAACCGATGCCGCTGCCATACTCGCTTCGGACCGGACTAGCGGCGCTGCAAATGCGGCATGGTAGTAGTCCTTGCTATCATCTTTTTGTCGTTTCAGCAAGTTACCTTTTCTAACGCTACATTTCGGTGCCGCTGGTTTCACGCCGCAGTCCGGTTACCCTCGCTTCGCCGGGTGCCGTTACCAGCGCTCCGCAAGTCGCTCGCTTTGGACAACGCGGCACCGTGCCGATGGTAGCGGTTTTACTGAACAGTTACAGGAAAATAAGGAGGCCAAGCCATGTTTCTTTTTCGATTAATGAACTTCATCATCGGTTATGTTACCATAACCATCCGTGGGGAAGCGCCGGAAAAATTTATTAATATGGCTGCCGCCCGGGGTATTTTCCTCTGGGATATCGCCCGGCCCGGTGAGCAAACCGTGAGGGCCAATGTGCGCTTGAATGCCGTACGGCCTTTAAGGCATATAGCGCGGCGCACCCGCTGCCGCTTTCATATCACACGGCGGGTAGGCTTGCCTTTTCTCTGGATGCGCCTGGCCCGGCGCAAGGCACTGGCCTTTGGCGCCGTACTGTTTGTCCTTGGACTGTATTTGTTAAGCTCCTTTGTCTGGACTATCGAGGTTACCGGCAACAGCAGGGTGCCCACGAAGGAAATCTTATCCGTGGCTTCAGCGGCCGGCCTGAACCGGGGGGTGCCCAAATGGCGTTTGGACTGCCCTGCGGTGGAGAGGGCCCTGAAGGCAAATTTGCCCGCCATTTCCTGGGCCGGCGTATATGTCAGGGGGACAAGGGTGGCCATTGAAGTGGTGGAAAAAACCATTCCCGAGGAAAAAAACCAATCTCCCGCTCATATTGTAGCTATTAAGGCGGGCGTAATCAAAGAGGTCCTGGTATTTAGCGGCCACGCGGCGGTGAAGGAGGGGGATACGGTGGTTCCCGGTCAAATATTGATTTCCGGCATTATTCCTCCTCTCCAAGAACAAAAGCCCGAACAACCGGGAACAGAAACACAGGGTGAACGACCGGTCCCTCGCCAGCCCACATACGTTCACGCTGCGGGTATCGTGAGGGCACGGGTATGGTACGAAGGTTACGGCGAAGCCCTCCTCGTAGAAACGGGGAAACGTTTTACCGGTCGCCAGGTTACCAGGGTTTGTATGAAAATAAAAGGCAGGGAAATAATTTTAGCAGGTCCCCAGAAAATACCCTTTTTGCATTATCAAACCGAGACCAGTGTGAAAAAGCCTCCCCCATGGAGGAATCTTCGTCTGCCCGTCGAAATTGTTATCAGTAAATATCGTGAAGTGGAAAACTACCGGTTGATCAGGAACCGGGCTGAGGCCCGCCGCCTGGCCGGGGAAGGGGCGTTGCATGCGGTACAAAAGCAGTTGCCTCAAGGAGCCAGAATAGTCCACAAACAGCTGGATGAGCTGGTAGTGAAAGAGCCGGAGAGCCTGGTGCGGGTCAAAGCCTTCGTGGAGAGCCTTGAGGAAATCGGTACCGAACAACCCTTTACCCCGGCGGAAGAGTCTCAAAATCAGGCACCGGCGCTCCCTTCCCAGCCATAACAGGTCTATTATAAGTTTATAGAAACAAGAGGGAGTTGGAGGGATAAGTTGGGCGAACACACTGAAGCCAGGGTGATCCTGGACAATATTGCTACGGCGGCTGAGATTTTCGGGCGTCACGATGAACATCTGGCTTTAATGGAACGGGCCCTGGGCATAAGGGTAGTAACCCGGGGCGAGGAAGTGATTATTATCGGTCCTCCCGAACAGGTTGCCCAGGCCCGGGAGGTTTTCAATCAGTTACAGGACTTTTACCGGGCGGGTAACCGTTTAACTTTACACGAAATTAACTACGCCATTAAAGCCGTGCGGGCGGGTATGCAGGAAGCCCTGTCCCACCTGGCGCGGGAGGTGACCCTGGTTACCGCCCGGGGGAAGCAGGTTAAGCCCAAGACACTGGGACAAAAGCAGTACATCGAAGCCATTCGCAAGCACGACATTGTTTTTGCCATCGGCCCCGCGGGAACGGGGAAAACCTACTTGGCCGTGGTTATGGCCATTCGCGCGCTACGCAATAAGGAAGTCAACCGGCTGGTACTAACCAGGCCGGCTGTGGAAGCCGGAGAAAAACTCGGTTTTCTGCCGGGGGACCTGCAGGAAAAGGTAGATCCTTACCTGCGTCCTCTTTACGATAGCCTTTACGATGTACTGGGTGTGGAAAATACCCAAAAATATCTGGAAAGGCATGTTATTGAAATTGCTCCCCTGGCCTACATGCGGGGGAGGACACTGGATGACGCCTTTATCATTCTTGACGAGGCGCAAAACACCACCGACCAGCAGATGAAAATGTTTTTGACCCGCCTGGGTTTTGGTTCCAAGGCCGTAATTACCGGAGACATTACCCAGATCGACCTTCCCAGGGGCCAGGTTTCCGGCCTGGTCCATGCCCAGAAGGTTTTGGCCCGGGTAAACGGTATTGCCTTTTGTTATCTGACGGGGGAGGATATAGTCCGCCACCCGCTGGTTCAGGAAATCATCAGGGCCTATGAGGAAGGGTCATAGGACGGTGGCACAGGAGTGAATTTGATGCTCCCTCTGGCCACAATTGGAAAACAGTTTGTTCGCCGGGTGGCTCCGTTAATGGGACGGCGCAGGGTACGCCGGAGCGCAGCCGCGGTCATCTTTTTTTTGCTCATTACCATTCTCATTTCCATTGAATTTGTTCCCCAACGGGTTAATTTGCGGGAGGGACAGGTTTCCCCAGTCCAGATTCCGGCCCCCCGCAGTATTGTTTTTGAAGATAAGGCCAAAACCGAGGAAATGCGCCGCCAGGCAGCCGCGGCAGTGCGCGACCAGTACGACCGGGATCCCCTGGTAAGCGCGGCGGTCCAGCGGGATATTTCCACTGCCATTCAGGGGATCCGCGAGGTGCAGGCGGATACCAGGGCCGATGAGGAAGTCCGGGTAACCCGCCTGCGGGGGGTGCTGCCCTTTTCTTTGTCCCGGGAAACCCTGGTGGCCCTTACCAGGCCCGCTCCCCACACCCTGGAGCAGGTGGAACGGAGTGTAAACGGCCTGGTGGCCCAGGCCCTGGATAGCGAGGAAGGTATTACGCCGGACAAGTTGGAGGCTAAAAAGGCAAGTCTGGCCGACCAGGTGGCCCGCTGGGGTTTTAGCAAACCCTACCAGGAACTGGCCCAGGGCTTAATCCGTTATTACCTGCGGCCGAACAGCTTCTTCAATGCGGAAAAAACCCGCCTCTTAAAGGAGGCGGCCATGGCCACGGTGCCGCCCCAGATGGTGACCATCAGGCAAAACGAGATTATCATCCGGGTTGGGGATGTGGTTACCAAGGAACACCTGGCCAAGCTGGAGGCCCTTGGCCTCACCCAAACCGGGGTCCCCTGGCGCATATTGCTGGGCAGTGCTTTTCTGGTGGCCCTCTTGATGGTGGTGGTACTGCTCTATCTCTACCAGCAGAACCGGGAAATTTACGAACATGCCGGTCACTTATACCTGCTGGGTATCGTTGTCGTGGTGGTACTGGCCGTGGGTAAGGCCATTACGGCCATCAATATCCCCTACTGGCCCGAGCTGGGTAACCTCGTGGGTTATATGACCCCTATTGCCGCCGCCGGGATGCTTATTGCCATTTTGCTTGATACGCGCCTGGCCATGCTGGTGGTGGCGGTAATGAGTTTTCTGGTGACCCTGATGATTGACGGACAGGTCCGTTTCGGACTGGTGGCCCTGGTGGGGGGGTTCGTGGGAGTTTACAGCGTCAGCAAACTCAGCCAGCGGGGCGATCTGGCCCGGGCCGGTGTTTACACCAGCGCCGCCAATATCGTTGTCATTCTGATCATGGGCCTTTTAAGCAACACGCCCTGGGGCCTCATGATTACTTCCGGCGTGGGTTTTGGTCTGATTAACGGTATTTTATCTTCCATTCTAACCATTGGTGCCCTTCCTTACCTGGAAAGCGCCTTTGGAATTACCTCGGCGGTCCATCTTTTGGAGCTGTCCCATCCCAGCAATCCCCTGCTGCGGCATTTGCTTACGGAGGCACCAGGGACCTATCACCACAGCATTATTGTGGCCAACCTGGCGGAGGCTGCAGCCGAGGCCGTGGGCGGGGAGACCCTTTTGGTGCGTGTGGGCGCCTATTATCATGATATCGGCAAAATTAAACGGCCCTACTTCTTTATTGAAAACCAGTTGAACGGTGAAAACCCCCACGATAAAATTGCCCCTTCCTTGAGCACTTTGATATTGACCTCCCACGTCAAGGACGGGGCGGAAATGGCCCGTGAGTACAAGCTGCCCCAGGCCATTATTGATATTATCGAGCAGCACCATGGCAGCGGGCTCTGTTCTTACTTTTATCACAAGGCCCTGGAGAACGGCCACTCGGAAAATGTCAATGAGGACGAATACCGTTATGATGGACCCAAGCCCCAAACCAAAGAGGCGGCCATTGTCATGCTGGCCGATTCGGTGGAGGCAGCGGTCCGTTCCCTGCAAAACCGTACCCCCGGCCGCGTTGAGGGGATGGTACGCAAAATTATCAAGGATAAGCTTATGGACGGCCAGCTGGATGAATGCGACCTGACCTTTAAGGATCTGGATAAAATTGCAGAGGCTTTTTTGCAGGTACTGGGCGGAATATTTCACACCCGCATTGAATATCCCGACCTGAGTAAGGAAATGGAAAGGAGAAGAAACAAAAGTGCCGGTTCTCGTAAACAACCTGCAAGAAAAAGTGCCGGTGGATGAGCAGCTTGTTGACCTGGTGGTAAAGGTTGCCGGGGAAGCTCTCTCTTTAGCCGGCGGCCCCCAGCACGCAGAAGTAAGCCTGGTGTTTGTGGACGACGAGTATATCCACCGGTTAAACCGTGAATACCGTGGGGTGGACAGGCCTACCGATGTGCTGTCCTTTGCCCTGCAGGAAGGAGAACCGATGCCCGAAGCGGGAGAGGAAACCCTGTTGGGGGATGTGGTGATTTCCCTGGAGACGGCGCGCCGGCAAAGTGAGGAGTACGGGCACAGCTTTGAGCGGGAAGTGGCTTTTCTGGTGGCCCATGGCGTGCTGCATCTCCTGGGATACGATCACCAGACGGAAGAAGAAGGCCGGGAAATGCGGGAAAAGGAGGAGGCCATCCTGGCCCGGTTGGGGTTGAGCAGGTAAGGGGGATGTGACATTGTAATGGCCAGGGGCAGTTTCAGAAAAAGCCTTGGTTATGCTCTGGCTGGCCTGGCTTATGCCCTGCGCACACAGCCAAACATGCGCTTTCACTTTGGCGCCGCCCTGGTGGTAGTGGCGGTTGCCCGGTTACTGGGTGTAGAAGTACGGGATTTTCTTCTCCTTTTGTTTGCCATTGCAATGGTTCTAATAGCGGAAATGTTCAATACTGCCGTGGAGTCGGTGGTGGATCTTTATACTGATCAATATCACCCCCTGGCCAGGGTAGCCAAAGATGTTGCCGCCGGGGCCGTACTGCTGGCCGCCCTTAACTCGGTGGTAGTGGGTCTGTTGGTTTTCTACCCTTACCTGGACAGCTTCAGCCGCTACCTGGTACGTTTCCTGGGAGGTGTCCATTAAAGTGATTGACCTGCCGGTGATGCAGTTTCCTGTGGAAAAGCTCATTAATACGGCCCGGGCTTCCCGGGAACGGGCTTACGCTCCTTATTCCGGCTTCCGGGTGGGGGCAGCCATACTGACATCGGAAGGAAGATTGTATGCCGGATGCAACATTGAAAACGCCTCTTACGGTTTAACCGTTTGCGCCGAGCGGGTAGCCCTTTTTAAAGCAGTAAGCAACGGGGAAAGGCAATTTGCCGCCCTGGCGGTGATTGCCGACAGCGAGGATTACTGCACGCCCTGCGGCGCCTGCCGGCAGGTGCTGGCTGAATTCGGAAGCGAAATAAAGGTTTATATGTGTAACCGTCGTGGTGAATATATAGTAAAGAGCCTGGCCGAACTGTTGCCGCTGGGCTTCACACTAAAAGCGGGGCAGGCCGGTAATATTGAAGGCAGCCCACGCCCCAATCCTGTTCGTGTTGTGGAGCCGGTGGACAGGTAAGTTTGGTGCTGCCCGGGGGAGTTTCTTTAATGATAAAGGGCTGAAAGGAGGAAAATGGTGGAACAGGAGAAATTCAAGTCGGGTTTTGTGGCCATAATTGGCCGCCCCAATGTCGGGAAGTCCACCCTTTTAAACCAGTTGGTCGGGCATAAGGTGGCCATTATGTCCGATAAGCCCCAGACCACCCGGCATAAGATCCACTCGATCATTACCCGTGATGATGCCCAGATCATTTTCCTGGACACGCCGGGAATTCACAAGCCCAAGCACAAACTGGGTGAATACATGGTGGAAGTGGCCCTGGGCGCCCTAAAGGAAGTGGACGTGATCCTTTTCCTGGTTGAACCCCAGTTGCCGGGGCCGGGGGACGAGTACATAATCTACCAGCTCCGGGAGGTAACCACTCCGGTAATTCTGGTCATCAATAAAATAGATTTGCTGGAAAACAAGGCGGAATTGCTACCCCTGATCGACGTTTTTAGACAAAAATACAATTTTGCCGAGATTATCCCCGTTTCAGCTCTCAAACCGGAAAACCTTGACCGCCTGGTTGAACTGGTGGTTTCCTACTTACCCTATGGACCCAAATATTATCCCGACAATATGATTACGGACAGGCCGGAACAGTTTATTATGGCCGAATTGATCCGGGAAAAGGTGCTTCACCTGACCAGCCAGGAGGTGCCCCACGGGGTGGCCGTGGTGGTGGAAGAGATAGAGCCGCGGTCGGACCAGTTGGTCTATGTGCGGGCGGTCATTTATACCGAAAAAGAATCGCATAAGGCCATTTTAATTGGCAAGGGAGGTCGGATGCTCAAAGAGATAGGCCGGCTGGCCAGGGAAGAAATGGAACTTCTCCTGGGCTCAAAAATATACCTGGACCTGTGGGTCAAGGTCAAGGAAGACTGGCGTAACCAGGACCTGTACCTGCGGAACTTTGGTTACGCCGGCAGGGATTAATTTTCCTTGACAGTACAAGAAAGGTTCTGATAAAGTAGTGTTGGCTGGAAAGCCAGCTAAGGTTTTCGGGCTTCCTCACGTAAGTGAAGGCCCTTTTCATTTTGCAAAAAAATTCCCGGAGGTGGTACTGTGGACGGCGACCCTAGTAGGCACAAGTTCATACTAAAACAAACAGGGGCCGGCCCCGGTATCCACGCTCCAGGGATGGTGGGCCGCCCCTGAAAAAAGGAGGTGGCCTGATGTCCAGAGATCGGGAAGAAGTACGCCGGGCAGTCCTTTCCTGTCTTGAGGAAGGCTCTACCGACAGGCTGCGTCAGTGTCTGAAAGACTTACACCCGGCGGACATCGCCGAAGTGCTTCCGGACATTAGTTTGGGCCAGCAGGTCAAGGTATTGCGGGTCATGGAACCGGACAGGGCTGCCCAGGTAATTTTTGAGCTGGACCGGGAAAAGTTGCCCATCCTGATGGAATGCCTGGGCTTACAGCGCACGGCCGATATATTAAGCGCCATGTTTACCGACGATGCGGCAGACCTGCTGGGAGACCTGCCCGGGGACCTGAGACAAAAACTGCTGGGTCTGATGGAAGCGCATGAAGCCCGGGACCTCAAAGAGCTGTTGACCTACGGTGAGGAAACCGCCGGCGGGATCATGACCACGGAGTACGTGGCCATTCCCCAGGATATAACCGCCGGCCAGGCCATTGAAGTGCTCCGTGAAAACGCACCCGATGCCGAGACGGTTTACTACGTTTATGTGGTAGACGATCAAAACCACCTGGTGGGAGTGCTCTCGTTAAGGGAACTTATCCTGGCAGCGCCCAATATGCGTATTGAGGACATCATGCGGCGCAAGGTAATCAGCGTGAATGTGAACACCGACCAGGAAGAAGTGGCCCGCCTGGTGGCGAAATACGACTTTCTGGCCGTACCTGTGGTCAGCGATGCTGGTGAACTGCTTGGTATTGTAACGGTAGACGATGTTCTGGATGTTATTGAACGGGAAGCCACCGAGGATATGATGCGCATGGCTGCAACCATTGATAGTGAAGGGGAAGACCCCGACGCCAGTCCTGTGAAGCGGGCACTGCGGCGTTTGCCCTGGCTGGTGGGTTTGCTCTTCGGAGAGCTGGTGGCCGGTCATGTAATCGAGGGCTTTTCCGAAACCCTGCAACATTTAACGGCCCTGGCTTTTTTTATGACAGCCATAGCCGGAGGTACGGGCAATGCAGCCACCCAGTCCCTGGCCGTGGTGGTAAGGGGAATTGCCACCGGAGAGGTGGACCCCAGCCAAATTTTAAAGGTGATCTGGAAAGAGGCCCAGGTGGGGCTGTGGGTAGGGCTGGTTTGCGGCCTGGTTGTAGGTTTTTTTGCCTTTGTGTGGCAGAGTTCCCCCTCCCTTGGTTTGGTGGTAGGCGGGGCGCTGGCCTTAAGCATCACCGTTTCCACCATCCTGGGCAGTTTCGTGCCGGTGATTATCAACCGCATCGGGGTGGACCCGGCCCTGGCCTCGGGACCTTTCATTACTACCTTGATGGACGTTAGCAGCATGTTTATTTACTTCACCCTGGCAACCCTTATACTGGTCAGGTAAGGTTATCCGGTGCCCCCCATCTTTTTACCAGGCTATTTTCGATACCCAAAAGATCCAGCACCCGCCCTGTTGTTTGCAGGACCAGGTCTTCAATGGTTTCCGGGTGCTGGTAAAAGGATGGCACGGGGGGCATGATGACTACCCCGAGCCGGGCCAGTTTGAGCATATTTCCCAGATGGATGGCATTTAACGGCGTTTCCCTGGTCATCAGGATCAGGGGGCGCCTTTCTTTTATGGTCACGTCGGCGGCCCGGGCAATCAGGTTATCGCTGTAGCCGCATGCTATGGAAGCTAAGGTTTTCATGCTGCAGGGAGCGATGACCATTCCCTGATGTATAAAGGAACCGCTGGCCACGGGGGAGGCCAGATCGGTAGCCGCATACGAGTAACTGGCCAATGCCATTACCTGTTCCGGCGTCCACCGGGTTTCCAGGGCGATGGTTTTTGCCGCCCAGGGGCTCAAGATAAGGTGGGTTTCAATCCCTAAGAGCTTTAGTTGTTCCAGCAGGGTTATGCCGTATACGGCTCCTGATGCTCCGGTTATGGCCACAACAATGCGCAACTTTTCCTACCGTCCTTAAATATAAATTTATGCCTGCTTTATTTTATCCCAACGGCTATGATTGTTCAATAAACCAGAGGTGCAAAAGAGGATGACGGGGGAACTCCCGTTTGCTCCAGTGTTCCGCACCCACCATGAGTCAGCCCGTGATGGTTGTGGGTGGTATCCTTTTACAGCATAGGAGGAAGCCCGGCAGTAAATATTAGATGTAGAAATGGGGGTGAGCTAATGAGAAAATGGCCGGTCTGGTTTTCTATAATATCCCTGGCGTTGATGCTGGTATCCGGCTGCGCCGTATCCCGTAAACCCGCCCCGCCATCTCCTGCTGCGCCGGGACCTGCGCCTGCAGCCCCCGGTCCGGCGGCACCGGCCCCCCGGCCCTTACCCACCACGCCGGCGGAAGCCCACCGGCTGGCCACAAAGCTGGCGGCTGAAGCCGAGAAAGTGCCCGGCGTGAAATCGGCCACTGTCGTCCTGACCGGGAACACGGCCATTGTGGGGCTCGATATTAAAAGCGGGGTAGAGAGGGGGCGCACAGCGGCCATTAAGGATGAAGTGGCCCGGAGGGTCAGGGCGGCAGATAACCGCGTGGTCACCGTGCAGGTAACTACCGATCCGGATACCGTTACCCGCATCCGCAGGGTGGCTCAAGGCATCAGTCGGGGGGAGCCCGTAGCCAGTTTCAACCGGGAAATTCAGGAAATCCTGCGCCGTATTACACCCACCACCAGGTAATGATTTTGAAGCGGGAACAATTAAATGATAACATGAAAAGCCGGTTTTTCTTACCGAAAAACCGGCTTTTAAATATCGGACAGCTCAGTACCACAGTAGTATGCCGGCAAAAACTGCCCCGGTCCTGACTACCTGATGTTCCACGGACTTGACCATATACTTTTTCAGTTCCAGCCTGCGCGTGGCAAAAGCTTCCTCCACCATTTGCCGGATGATCCTTTCCGCTTCCTGGCGGGAGGTGTGGCCCGAATACTCCATAATTACGCCAAAACCTTCCTCGGGGATGCCCACGGCCACGGCGGCGGCAATTCTGTCTCCGGGGGTGGTGGAGGTAGTTGCACCGTAGGCTACTGGTACCAGTGCCCCCGGGGGCAGGGATAATTCTTCCACATATTCGGCACCGGGCGGCAGGATGCTGCTTACCCGGATCAGGTTTACGTTTCCCGCCCGGGCTTCCAGCAGTGCCCGGTCGAAGGCGTTTAACGGCGTCTGCCCTTCGCCGGCTCCTGCCACCAGGGTAAATCTGGTTGGTGTCGGTAGCAAGGTGTTCCCTCCTATCATCGGTCAGGCTGCTCTGTCTTGCGCCTCCTTTTTAACCTTGATGACCACAATGGGTGTTTGCTGGTCGTCGTTGCCAAAGGGGTTGTCTACCAGCGCTTCTTTGGCTATTTTGACGCTGGCGGGGCTGGTTGCAGCCAGTATATCCACGCATTTGATATCGTTGACGTCGGCAATAACCACCTCGGCACCGGTATCTTCCTTGATGGCGGCTACAATCTTGTCCGGTTTGTGGGGGCCGAGAATGATATGCCTTTCGTAGGGCCACATGGTGCCGGCAATATCATCGATAAAAGCCAGTTCCCGGCCGGCCACCAGGTAGAAAAAGCCGCGCCTGCCTATGAGCCGACCCAGGGCTGCGGCCACGCAACCGAGGAGAATTCGAACGGTGCCCACTTCCCTGATGGCCAGTTCCATGGCCGGTGGGGTAGCCAGGCTGCCGTGTTTGCCGGGGAAGCGGCACAGAAAGCGGGCCAATAAGCCCGGCTGAACTTCCTCGGGTAAGATGGCTCTTTTCTGGGTAATGGCTACCACACTCTCGGCAATGGCAATGATATCCCCCGGCTCCACCACCCCTTCGGTGTAACGTTTGGCCAGCTCGATGATGTTATCCTGCTCGGTAATTACATGGGTTCGAATGGGGATGGTATAGCAGGGCATACGCATCATCACCTTTCGCCGTGCTCCTGGTATTTGCCCGGGCATGTTAGGAGCTAATATCAGGTTATACCTGAGGGTAAATTATGTGCCTGTCCCTCTCTCTCCCATTTTTTAACGATCCGGAACGGCAATGATCAGGGCCACATCCTTGATCAGGTAGGCGGCCGGTAGAAAAAAGGCCTGGGCCAGAATAGTCCCCAGCACCCTGGTTAAACACAGGTAATAAACCATTTGCCGGACATCCCTTTGATCCCTGGTTCCCCGCAGGGCCTGGTCGGTAATCATGGCGGCGGTGGGGTCCACGATCATGGCCGAAAGAATGGTGGCCATGCCGTTCACCACGCCTGAAAGAAGGCTGGCCGTTGAACGGTATTCGGGCAATAGCGCACCGGCATACAGGGCCGATAACACCCCCGTGGTCCAGATGCCGATGACCATGGTATTGGCGATTAAAAAAGCTAAAGGGATGTTTTTAGGGCGCCCCGGTAAGGATGCTCTCAGGGCGCTGAGGTACCCGGGTCTTTTGCGCAGGGTCCTGACCAAAAGGTGCGGCGAAAGGAGGATTACAATCAGGCGGGGAATAGAACCGGCTTCTTCAAAGAGAAAAATCACCCGGGTAAAAACATAATTAAAGGCCGGAGTAAGCAGCACTCCCACCACTGTACCGACGGTGGCGGAAAAAATAACCAGGCGTATATCCATGCTTAGCTGGGTAAGCTGGTGGTGATACAAAGGTGACTCGAGCAAAGAACCGGAAGCAATTTTGAGGCCGGTATTGATGGTTTTCTCCACCACGGATGATAACAGGGGAGCCTGAATAAGGTTGGCTGTGCTGGCTAGTAAGGAAATGATTTGAAACAAGGAAAAGGCAGTGGCCAGCCGGCGCGTGGTCACCCCTGAAAGGCGTACGGCGTAAACTAATGTATCAGTTAAATGAATAATTGCCGTTAGAACGGCAATCAGAAGCACCCGGTCGATTATTCCTCACCTGCCTTCCTTAAAATCCCAGCAAACGCCAGAGCTCCTCATCCACCACGGGTTTTTCTTCGAGGTCGTGTTTTTTACGAAAGAAAACTACGGCTTCAGCCGTCTGAGGGCCAAAGATGCCGTCGGGCTTTTGGTTGTAATAACCCAGCCGCTTCAGGGTGCGCTGGACTTCCTGAACTGCCGTGCCGCAGCTTCCCTGGTAGAGTACGGGATACTGCGGCAAAAAGGGATTGCCCAGGACCAGTACCGGCGTGCCCTCGGAAACCCAATCATAGAGTTCCACCACGTGGGCGTTATGCATACGCACACAACCGGCACTGGCAAAAGTCCCAATGGACCAGGGGCTGTCCGTACCGTGGATGCCATAGGTGCCCTTGGGGATGTTCAGTCCCATCCAGCGGGGGCCCATGCCGGGGACGTATTCGTCCGATTTGTCTATAACTTTCCAGAGGCCTAAAGGGGTTTCCGAGCCCGGTTTGCCCAGGGCTACCGGGTATTGCCTGATGGGTTGTCCCCGGGAAAAAACGGTCATGGTCAGGGACCGGGTATCAACCAGGATAAAAAGATCATGCCCGGGGGAGGGGGTTGCCCCCTGTTCCGGCTTGGACAACATGGCCTGGCTAATGGTCTGCCAGGTGGACACGTCCGCCACGCCGGTGGGTCGAAGGCCATGATCCTTCTGGAAACGTTCCACGGCCTGGATGGTGGATTCATTATACAGGCCGTTAACCGGGCCCCTAAAGTAACCCAGGGAAGACAGGCATTGCTGCAGGTTGGCGATATCCCGTCCCTGATGGAAAGGAGTCGTCAGCCGGGGCTGTTCGTTACCGCCGCATTGATGTGCCCTGGCCAGGGCCGGAGCACTGGCAGGCCGGCAAAGCAAAAGGCAACATAAGATGAGCAAGCAGATTGATCGACGCATGCATATCACCGGGCAGGTAAAAGAGTCGTTGTTTATTTTTCCCCTTTTTTCTCCCCCCAAAACCGTAAAAGGCCGTTAAAGATTCCCTGGGCAATTTTTTTATACAGGGTGGGGTTGCGCAAAAGACCTTCCTCGACCCAGTTGGAAATGGCCACCGGTTCTACCGTAAGGCCGGGGATGAAACCTAAATGGTGCAGCTGCTGGTCCGGCTCTACCCCCCGCGAGGGGCGTTTGATTTTGCGCACTATTTCTTCCAGGGTAAACCGGGCGAGATAATCGCACCCCGGTGCCCTGGGGTTGTATTTTACCGCCGTCCCTTGAATGGAAGTGTCCGTACTGTGGTAGGTATGAAAGCTGATAAACACATCCGCGTTCATTTTTAGGGCGAGGTTGCAGCGCATCCACTGGGAAAGGGGATAATCCCCGGCGCGGGTGAGGTAAATTTGACTTTTCAGGGGTTTGAGCAGGTCTTGCAGGGCGGTGGCCATGGCCATGGTAACGTTTTTCTCCAGGAGATCGACGGGTCCCCTTCCTCCCGGATCATTACCCCCGTGGCCCGCGTCAATAACAAGTACCTTTGAAGAAAAAAGATTAAAAAGGTGGTCCCGGACAAAGTTGATTACTGTACGGTAAGGTATGCCCGGTTCACTTGCTATTTGCCAGGGGGAAGGGTGGTTGGTCTTGATTTCAAAGATCACGCCCTGCGGTTGCTCTCTAACCCTGATCCATTCAATCAACCCGTCATACACTTCAATTGTTTCGCAATACATATTGGCCCGGGCTCCCCGGGCAATGAGGGTGATGCCTGAAGGACTTTCTTTTGCATCGAACTGAAAAGAGGTGGTGGATTCAACTACTACCCGGGAGACGGGGCGGTTGGGGTTGTAGTGGACTTTGCTCCAGATGTTGGTGATGCGGCTGGCTGTCATGCCCTTACCCCCTTTAGGAAATGATACTTTTCCCTTTATCTGGGTTGAGGGGGGACTTTTCCCTCTCCGGCAAAATATCTGGCGATGCCGGCATAAAGGCACCAGGCCACCTTGCTCTGGTAAAGGGGATCCTGCAACAGGCGGTATTCCCTGGGGTTGGTGATAAAACCAATTTCTACAATCACCGTGGGCACCCGGGAATGGCGGAGGATGTAATAATCCCCGTGTAAGGGTACCCGGTGGTTGATTTTCAGCAGGCGGTTGAGTTCGTGCTGGATGGTCCTGGCCAAAGCTCCGCTCTCCTGCGAACTGGGTTTGGCAAAAGTTTGTGCCCCACACTGGGACGGATTGCCAAAACTGTTGATGTGGATGCTTACCATGGCATGGGCCGGTAAACTATTGGCCAGGGCCACCCGGCGGGCGAGATCCTGGCGCTTCCGTTTATACAGGCCGGTGAGCTCCGGGTCGGCCAGGTCGTGGTCCCCTTCCCGGGTCATGATTACCCTGGCTCCACCCTGGCGCAAATAAAGGGCCAGCTTTTGCCCTACGGCCAGGACCAGGTCCTTTTCCAGCACGTTGTTTTTCCCCACCACTCCGGGGTCCACACCCCCGTGCCCCGGATCGACTACGATCACCCGGCCGGCTAAGGCCCGGGAAAGGGCGCTGATGGATGCCTGGTGGCGGGCATTGACGATGGCGCGCAAACCCAGCCAGAGAATGAACAAAACCATGGCGGCGACCAGCACAATTTTAATTTTTTGTGTGGGCAGAACAATGAACTTAATATTTCCACCCCCCGGGCGGCTGGGGCACCCTGGTCAGGCTGCAGGTGATACAGTAAAATATATGGTAAACCACGGGAAGACTTTCATTATATTGTTTGGATTGTACACACGAATTTTGTCTTTCCAGACATTCGGGGGTGTGGGCCCAGGTGAAGTTATATAAGGTCAGGGCCGTGGTTCTGAAATCCGTAAACATCCAGGAGGCCGACCAGTTATTAACGTTGTTCTCCCGGGAGAAGGGAAAAATCCGGGTGATGGCCTACGGGGCGTGCAAGCCTACCAGCCGTAAGCGGGGGGCCGTGCAGCCCTTTTCCCATTCCCAGTTTCTCCTCCGCCGGGGCAACGGTCTGGATGCGGTGAGCCAGTGCGAGCTTTTAGAGATGTTTCCGGAACTGCGTTGCCGGCTGGATAAATTGGGCTATGCCGTTTATCTGGCCGAACTGGTGGACGGTATGACCGCCGAAGAAGAGCCCAGCGAGGCGGTTTTTGGGCTGCTGCTGGGAACACTGCGTGCCCTGGGCAGCGGAGACGGCGAGTTGTTGGCCCGGGCCTTTGAAATAAAACTGCTGTCCATTCTGGGTTACCGGCCCTGCCTGGAGAGGTGTGTCCTGTGCCGGGGTCCTATTAGTGCCGGCGAAGTGGTTTTTCATGCCGGTGCAGGGGGTGTGCTCTGTGCCTCATGTGCTGAGAGGGCTGAGGGTGGCCTGCCCTGTTGCCGGGGTACGGTGGAACTGCTGAGGCTTCTTTTGCGCTGGGATCCAGGCAGGCTCAACCAGCTGCAGGTGGGGAAGATTGCCCGCAGGGAGTTGAAGGAAGTGCTTCGCCGCCACATGGAGTACCATCTGGACCGGCGCATGAAATCCACGCGATTTCTGGAACTGCTGGAACATGTATAAATAGCCGGACTCCCGGGTTAAATATGGTTAATAATAAAAGAATCAGGGAGGATGGCTGTACATGAACAGCGAGCTGGAAAAAATTGATCTAATCAGGTCCCGGCTGGGGGTGGGTTACAAGGAGGCCAAGGAGGCACTGGATGCAGCCGGGGGCGATGTGGTACAGGCTCTCATTCGCCTGGAAGAAGAGAGGAAAAACATCACCGAAAAGCTCCAGGACCGGGGACAGGAATTTTTGGAGCACTTGAAGGATTTTTTTCACCGGAGCCAGGAAACTAAAATCAAGATAAAACAGGGGGAAAGGACGGTCATGGAACTACCGGCTTCCCTGGGGGCTCTGGGTCTGGTGGGGACCCTGGCCAGCAGCCAGCTGGCTGTTTTGGGAGCCCTGGGTGCAGTTACGGCCATGGCCAAAAATTATACCCTGGAAATTGAACGGCCCGGCCGGGGAGATCAGCAAAATGAGGGTCAGGGTGAACAATACGTAGAACCGGCGGGCCCTACGTAAGGGGAGGCCTGAAGAGATTCCGGCCTTCCCGTTGGAGGAGGAACCGGCCGCGGGGAATGGTGCGCCGGGGAAAAGCGTCCCCGTTGACTTTGCTCCGCCAATTTGGTAAATTAACATTGTTCAACAGAATATCCGGCGATGAGGGAAAGAGTAGCCGGGGGAGTTTTTACAGAGAGCCGGGAAGAGGTGGAAGCCCGGTAAAACGAACCCGTGTGAAGGGGGTTCCCGAGCGGCAGGAGGAAAGCCGCCGTGTCAGGTGGCGGTGAGTAAAGCCTGCACCAAAGGAGGGGGCCGCTTTTGTGGCGGCCAAACAGGGTGGAACCGCGGGAAGTGCCTCCCGTCCCTGGCCTAGTTTGCCCGGGCGGGAGGTTTAAATTTTTATAGTAATTCAGGGAGGAATGTATGCATGAACTTTCAAGAATTGATCCTGGCTTTAAACCGTTTCTGGGCCGATCAAAACTGCATCATCCAGCAGCCCTACGATGTGGAAAAGGGCGCCGGCACGATGAACCCGGCTACTTTCTTGCGGGTTTTAGGGCCCGAACCCTGGCGGGTGGCCTATGTGGAGCCTTCCCGCCGGCCCACCGACGGCCGCTACGGGGAAAATCCCAACCGGCTGCAGCATTACTACCAGTACCAGGTTATCCTGAAGCCCTCCCCCGATGATGTGGTGGAGGTATACCTGGACAGCCTGGCGGCCATAGGGATCAACCCCCGGGAGCACGATATCCGCTTTGTGGAAGACAACTGGGAGTCCCCCACCCTGGGTGCCTGGGGCCTGGGTTGGGAGGTATGGCTGGACGGTATGGAGATCACCCAGTTCACCTATTTCCAGCAATGCGGGGGCATGGACTGCCGCCCCGTTTCGGCGGAGATTACCTACGGTTTGGAACGGCTGGCCATGTTCATCCAGGGCAAGGATAATGTCTTTGACATCGAATGGGTCAACGGCCTGACTTACGGGGACGTACACCACCGGGGCGAGGTGGAACACTCCCGTTACAATTTTGAAGAGGCCGATACCAGGATGCTTTTTCAGCTATTTGATATATACGAAAGGGAGGCCCGGCGCATAGTAGAAAAGGGCCTGGTCCTGCCGGCCTACGATTATGTGCTCAAATGCTCCCATACCTTCAACCTCCTGGATGCCCGGGGCGCCATCAGCGTTACCGAACGCACTGCCTTCATTCACCGGGTACGCAGCCTGGCCCGGGCCTGTGCCGGGGCCTATGTGGCCCAGCGGGAAGAAATGGGTTATCCCCTTTTAAAGAAATAACCCTCAAAAACAATAACTAATAATCAAGGGAGGAAAGCCATGCATACCCAGGATTTCTTACTGGAAATTGGTATGGAGGAAATACCGGCCCGGTTTTTAAACCCGGCCCTGGAACAATTGAAGGAACTGGCAGCGAACCTGTTGCGGGAGAACCGGCTGCCCTTTGGTGAAATTAAGACCTATGGCACCCCCCGGCGCCTGGCCCTCTACGTCCACAACCTGGCCGGTATGCAGGAATCCCTGATCCAGGAGGTAAAAGGGCCGGCAGTTAAAGTGGCCTTCAATCCGGCCGGTGAGCCAACCCGGGCGGCCCTGGGTTTTGCGAAAAGCCAGGGGGTGGATGTTTCCCAGCTGGTGGTGAAAAACCTGGGCCCCGTGGAATATGTATTTGCAGTGAAGCGTCAGGAGGGCCGGCCTGCAACGGAAGTGCTGGCCGAGCTCTGCCCCTCTTTAATTGCCGGCTTGCATTTCCCCAAACCCATGCGCTGGGGATCTCTGGAGGTGCGTTTTGCCCGTCCCATTCGCTGGCTGGTGGCCCTCTACGGTGATCAGGTGATTGATTTCTCCTATGCCGGGCTCCGGTCCGGGCGGATTACCTGCGGGCACCGCTTTTTAAGCCAGGGTCTTCTGGAAATCCCCCATGCAAGCAAGTATTTCGAGGTTATGGAGCGGGGCCGGGTAGTTGTAGATCCTGAGCGGCGCCGGGAGATGATCTGGAACCAGGTGAAGGAGCTGGCAGCCGGGGCCGGCGGGCAGGTGGTGCCTGACGAAGAGCTGCTGACGGAAGTAACCAATCTGGTGGAATATCCCTTAGCCCTTTGCGGCAGCTTTGACGAGAGCTTTTTGCAATTGCCCGCCGAGGTGCTGGTAACGCCCATGCGGGAACACCAGCGTTATTTCCCCGTGCGGGATACCCGGGGTAAACTGCTGCCCCGCTTTATTGCCATCAGCAACGGCAATGAGGAGCACCTGGATACCGTCCGGGCCGGGAATGAAAAGGTGCTGCGGGCCCGTCTGGCCGATGCCGCTTTCTTCTGGAAGGAAGATCTGGCCACACCCCTGGCCCAACGGGTAGAGGCGTTAAAAAAGGTCGTCTGGCAGGAAAGTCTGGGTACGGTCTACGACAAGGTGGAACGCCTTATCGGCCTGTCCCGTTACCTGGCCCGTGTCTTTGCCGCCGGCGAAAAAGAAACGGAACAGGTGCTGCGGGCGGCATACCTGGCCAAGGCCGACCTGGTTACCAACATGGTCTACGAATTTCCCGAATTGCAGGGCGTCATGGGCCGGGAATACGCCCTGGCTTCCGGGGAGGATCCGGCGGTTGCCCGGGCCATTTACGAGCATTACCTGCCCCGTTTCTCCGGCGATGAGCTGCCGGTTAGTACCCCGGGACGGATATTGAGCCTGGCCGATAAAATGGACACCCTGGTTGGTTGTTTTGCCACCGGCATCGAGCCCACCGGTTCCCAGGATCCCTACGGCCTGCGCCGGCAGGCTCTGGGGATATGCCATATCTGCCTGGAGGGTGAACTGGTGCTTTCCTTGCGCGGTTTGATTGAGCAGGCCTACGAACAGTACCGCGGGCGAGTGGAACTGAAGCTGAGAAGGGAACAGGTTATATCCCACCTGATGGACTTCTTCGCCCAGCGCTTGAAAGGAATTTTTGCCGACCGGGGATTATCCTACGACACGGTGGAGGCGGTGTTGGCGGCCGGTTTTGATGATCTCACCGGCGCCTGGCAGCGCGCCCAGGCTGTGGAGGCGTTCCGGGACGAACCCCATTTTGAAGCGGTGCTCACGGCCTTTACCCGCGCCCATAATTTGTCCCGCAGGCACGGTTCCACCACGGTGGACCCGGCTGTCCTCGTGCACCCGGCAGAAGTAGCCCTGTACAGGAAATTAAAAGAAGTACAGGGAGAGGTTGCCCGCAACCTGGCCGCCCGGGATTACCGGGGTGCGTTGGCGGCCATGGCTTCTTTGCGGCCGGGAGTAGATCAGTTTTTTGATGCCGTCATGGTCATGGTGGATGATGAGAAAATCCGGAACAACCGTCTCAGCCTGCTTAAAGGAGTGGCCACCCTGGCCCTGGGTGTGGCCGATCTGAGCAAACTGGTTGCCGCACCGGGGGACAAATTGTATACATGAATTTTGGGTTTGATGCAGGAGGAAAATCTAAGACGAATATATAATATTATATAACATTGCTTTAAGTGGGCCGATTAGTATAACATAATTGCTCTTTTAAGGGGCGATGAAATTGGAACTTTCCAAACGACAGGAAGCCATTCTGGAGATTGTCAAAAAGGAAGGTCCCATTACCGGTGAGCAGATTGCCGAGCGCCTCTCCCTCACCCGGGCCACTTTGCGTCCCGACATGGCTATTTTGACCATGGCCGGGCTTCTGGAGGCCCGCCCCCGGGTGGGCTACTATTACAGCGGCAAGACCCCGAACAAGGTGATTGCTGAAAAGCTTCACCGCATCAAGGTGGGAGAAGTAAAGTCCATACCTGTGGTTGTTTCGGAGCATTGTTCGGTATACGATGCGGTGGTCACCATGTTCATTGAGGACGTGGGGACACTGATTGTGGTCCGGGAGGGAGGGATTTTGGAAGGGGTTATCTCGCGGAAGGATCTGTTGAAGATCACCCTGGGGGGGCAGGATATCCATAAATTACCCGTGGGTGTGGTAATGACCCGCATGCCCAATGTTATTACCGTGGGTCCTGATGATTCGGTCTGGTTGGCAGCCAAGAAACTAATTACCCACGAAGTGGATGCCCTGCCCGTGGTACGTCCGGTTGAGGGGGGCGACAAAAACAAGGACCTGGAAGTTATCGGTCGCCTGAGCAAGACTAATATTACTCGCCTCTTTGTTGAGCTGGGAGAAGGAAACTAAGGGGGAGGTAACCATTACCACGACCAGTAATACACACCCGGTGATTTACATCATCTCCGATTCCATTGGTGAAACGGCGGAGTTGGTGGCCCGGGCGGCGGCCAGCCAGTTCAACTCCGGTGTAGGGGATATCCACCGGGTACCCTTTGTGCATGATGTGGAAGAAATTGTCGAAATTGTACAGGAAGCCAGTACCAGGCCCAGTGTCATAGCTTATACCCTGGTTGTTCCGGAGTTGCGGGAAGCTTTGGAAAGGGAAGCGTGCAAGTACAACATACCTACTGTGGACATACTGACCCCCATGCTGGATGCCTTGACCCGGGTAGGGGGTCTAAGACCGAAATTAGAACCCGGCCTGGTCCGCCGTATCGACGATGATTATTTCCGTAAAGTGGAGGCAGTGGAATTTGCCGTAAAGTACGATGACGGTAAAGATCCCCGGGGAATTTTGCGGGCGGACGTGGTGGTGATTGGCGTCAGCCGGACTTCTAAAACTCCCTTGTGCATGTACCTGGCCCACAAGGCCATAAAGGCGGCCAATGTTCCCCTGGTGCCGGAGGTGGCGCCACCGGAAGAAATCTTTAAATTGCCGCCTCACCGGGTAATCGGTTTAACCATCCAACCCCAGCAGCTAAATGAAATCCGTCGGGAACGTCTGAAAGCTCTGGGGCTTGCTTCCAAGGCAAATTACGCCAGCATGGAACGCATACTGCAGGAACTGGAGTACGCGGAAGAAATCATGCGCCGGGTAAAATGTTCGGTCATTGACGTTACCAACAAGGCGGTAGAGGAAACGGCCAGCCGCGTGCTGGAAATTTATTACAGGGGGGAAAGGCATGTCAAGTAAAAAGTATGTCTACCTGTTTGAAGAGGGCCGCGCGGACATGAAAAATCTGCTCGGCGGCAAAGGGGCAAATTTGGCAGAGATGACCAATATAGGCCTGCCTGTCCCGCCCGGCATGATTATTACTACGGAGGCCTGTAAGGAGTTTTACGTTAATGACCGGCGGTTTCCTCCCGGGATGGAGGAACAGGTGCGGGAAAAGATGCGTGTGCTGGAGGAAAAAACGGGCAAGCGGTTTGGCGACCCCGCCAATCCCTTGCTGGTGAGCGTGCGCTCCGGTGCTCCAGTATCCATGCCCGGGATGATGGATACAGTGCTCAATCTGGGGTTAAACGATGAAACGGCGGAAGGCCTGGGCCGGGTTGCCAACCGCCGCTTTGCCTTTGACTGCTACCGCCGTTTCCTAAATATGTTTGGTGATGTGGTTCTGGGCATTGAACATACCAAGTTCGAACGGATCCTGGAAAGATACAAGGAGCGCCGGGGGGTGACCCTGGACCAGGAATTGCCGGCCGAAGATCTGGAACAGGTGGTCGCGGAGTACAGGGCCTTAATCGAACGGGAGACCGGTCGACCCTTCCCCCAGGACCCCATGGAGCAGCTTTTCATGGCCATTTATGCCGTATTTAACTCCTGGAACAACGATCGGGCTATCGTTTACCGCAAGATCAACAAAATTCCCGATGACCTGGGTACTGCCGTTAACATCCAGGTGATGGTCTTTGGCAACCTGGGGGATGATTGCGGTACCGGGGTAGCCTTTACCCGGGATCCGGCCACCGGTGCCCGGGAGCTTTACGGGGAATACTTGATTAATGCCCAGGGCGAAGACGTGGTGGCGGGCATCCGGACACCGCGGCCAATTTCCGATTTAAAGGAAGAAATGCCCGATGTTTACCAGCAGTTTGCCTCCATATGCGAGCGCCTGGAAAAACATTACCGGAACATGCAGGACATTGAGTTTACCATTGAACGGGGAAAACTGTACATTCTGCAGACCCGCACCGGTAAGCGCACCGCCCAGGCGGCCGTGAAAATTGCCGTGGATATGGTCCATGAGGGATTGATCAGCAAAGAAGAGGCCGTCATGCGCGTTGAGCCCGCCCAGCTGGATCAGCTGCTGCACCGCCGTATCGATCCCCGGGGCAGCGTAAAGGTTATTGCCAAAGGTCTGCCTGCTTCCCCTGGTGCGGCCAGCGGCAAGGTTGTATTTGACGCCGATGAGGCTGAAATGCTGGGCAATGAGGGTGAAAAAATCATCCTGGTTCGTACGGAAACCACCCCCGACGACATCCACGGCATCGTTGCCGCTCAGGGGGTGCTCACCTCCCGGGGTGGAATGACCAGCCATGCGGCAGTAGTGGCCCGCGGGATGGGCAAGCCCTGCGTTTGCGGCTGTGAGGCCATACGCATTGATTACGAGGCCGGCGAGTTTCGCGTCAATGACCTGGTGGTCAAAAAAGGAGATGTCATTTCCATTGACGGATCTACCGGCCAGGTAATTCTCGGGGAGGTGCCGCTGATCGATCCCGAGCTATCCCCCGAATTTCTTGAGCTGCTGCAGTGGGCCGATGAGATCCGCACCCTGGGCGTAAGGGCCAATGCCGACACTCCGGAAGATGCGGCTAAAGCCCGGGCCTTTGGGGCCGAAGGTATCGGTCTGACCCGCACGGAACACATGTTCATGGCCCCGGACCGTCTGCCCATAGTGCAGGAGATGATCCTGGCCACCACCACCCAGGAGCGGCAGGCCGCCCTGGATAAGCTTTTGCCCATGCAGCAGGGGGATTTCTACGGGATTTTGAAGGCCATGGAGGGTTTGCCGGTTACCATCCGCCTGCTGGATCCCCCCTTGCATGAATTTTTGCCCAACGCGGAAGAACTGGCCGTGGAAATTACCCGCCTGCGCCTCACCGGTGGCGATGAAGAAGAACTGCGGAAGAAAGAGGAGTTGCTGAAAAAGGTAAGGGTGCTGGCGGAATTCAACCCCATGCTGGGTCACCGGGGCTGCCGTCTGGGCATAACCTTCCCGGAAGTTTATGCCATGCAGGCCAGGGCCATTTTCCAGGCTACGGCCCAGCTGGTAAGAGAGGGCGTAAAGGTGTTCCCGGAAGTAGAAATTCCCCTGGTTGGCGAGGTCAGGGAGCTGGCTTTGCTTCGCCAGCTGGTTGACGAAGTAGCTGAACAGGTAATGAAGGAAACAGGTGTGGAATTTGAGTACAGCGTGGGGACGATGATAGAAATACCCCGCGCGGCCCTGCTGGCTGATGAAATTGCCCGGGAAGCCGATTTCTTCTCCTTTGGCACCAATGACCTGACCCAAACCACCTTTGGTTTTTCCCGGGATGATGCCGAGGGCAAATTCCTGCACGAGTATGTGGAGAAGAAGATCCTGCCGGAAAACCCCTTCATCGTTCTGGACCAGGCCGGCGTGGGCAAATTGATGAAAATGTGCGTGGCTTTGGGCCGCCAGACCAAACCCGATCTGGTCATCGGTATTTGCGGCGAGCACGGCGGGGAGCCCGGTTCCATTGAGTTTTGCCACCGCATCGGGTTGAACTATGTCAGCTGTTCCCCCTTCCGGGTCCCCATTGCCCGCCTGGCCGCAGCCCAGGCCAGGGTAAAGAACGGTTAAAAGTAGCGCTTGAGAACTGTAGTGAGGAGGGCGGTCGGTGTTTCGGAAGGAGCGTCTTCCGTGATGAGTTAACCGGCCGCCCAGGGTCATTTCTGACGATACTGCACCCTCCCTTTGGGAGGGTTAATAATTTTGGGGGGGGTTGATTACAGGAAAAAGGCGACAAAAAGAGAAAGATTAAAGCGGTTATCGTTTAGGGGAAAGGGGACCTAATATGGATGGTGAAACCGCATCGCTAGACCGGCTGATTTTAGATGCTTTACCCTGTCCGGTGCTGGTTGTTGACACCGGGGGAATCCTGATTTATCTCAACAGCGCTTCCGAGGGGGAACTGGGGGTTAAAAAAGAAGAGGTTATTTCCCGTTCCTTGATTGAAACCCTTTACCAGGGGAGAAAATTTGACCGCAAGGGGAGGTATTCCAGCGCTTTAATTGAGACGCTGGAAACGGGCTGCGAGTTTTCTTTGCGTGTGGAAGAAATAAAAACCACGTTGCATGTTCTGCCGAAAGTTTTCCTGGTTGATACTTCTCTCCTGCGGAACCGGGATGGAGGGGTGGCGGGAGTCTGTGCCGTCTACCACAATTTCCTCCGGGACCGGAGGCTGTTAAAGGAAACGGTAATGAACCGCCTGACCACCGTCTCCGAACAGTTTGAAACCATCTATGCCTTCGCCGAAGCCATTGGGGCCCGGGATCAATACACCATGGGGCACAGTGAAAAGGTGGCTGAATATGCCCGTCTGACTGCGGAGGCCCTTGGGCTTGATGAAAAAGAGGTTGATCTGGCTTACATATGCGGTATCGTGCATGACGTAGGTAAAATCGGCGTGCCGGAAAATATTCTCAACAAGCCAGGGTCCCTAACAACGGATGAATTTAAGCAGATTACCTCCCATCCGGAAAAGGGGGCCACTATTTTATCCCATATCAGCTGGTTGGAGGATGTGGTTCCGGTAGTGCTGGCCCACCATGAACGCTATGATGGCCGGGGTTACCCGCGGGGGTTGCGGGGTGAAGAAATTCCCCTGCTCAGCCGGATTCTGGCCGTAGCTGACGCCTTTGATGCCATGACCTCGGATCGCAGCTATCGCAAGGCATTGCCGGTGCCGGTGGCCATCAACGAATTAAAGCGCAACGCCGGGGGCCAATTTGACCCCCGGGTAGTCGAGGCTTTTATGCGCATTTTGGGCGAGTATAAGGGCGGGGAAGAGGAGGGAGGGAATGGGTAAAACCATGCGGCTTTTCTGGGCTGTAAACCTTCCCGACACAATTAAAGAGCGGCTTTGGGAGATCCAAAGGCAGTTGCAAGGAACCGGGGCTGATGCCAAGTGGGTGGAAAGGGAAAACCTGCATTTAACTATCCACTTTCTGGGTGAAGTGGAGATTGCCATGATCAATGCCCTCATTTCCGCGGCCCAAAGGGTGTTGCTTACCCAAAAGACTTTTTCCGTGCAGTTGGGTGGTTTGGGCGTGTTCCCGGACCCCCGGCGTCCCCGGGTTCTCTGGACCGGTGTCACCGGCGGAGGGGACGAGTTGCGGGAAATCCACCGGTTGGTGGGCGAGGCCATGGTGCCTTTCGGGATACCTTTGCCGGGTCGACCCTTTTCTCCCCACTTAACGCTGGCCAGGTTGCGTTCTCCCCGGGGGGTGCCGGAATTGATGGTGCGGGTGCGTGAACTTGGCGATGCCTGCACTCACCTTGGAACGGTTCAAGTGTCTTCGGTAGATTTGATGCAGAGCGAGCTTACCCGCGGCGGCCCTATATATACCTTGATGACTCAAATTCGCCTGGAAGCCCGTTAAAGGTCTAAATTTGTTTGGCAAGGCATATTTTTTTAAAAATCTCAAGGAAGGAAATTTGTTTTTTCAGGTATAATAATTTAGTTTAAGTCCTTGAAGAGAGGGTATGAAGATGCTGGTTTTAGCTATTAACGGTAGTCCTCGCCGGGCGGGCAGTACCGCCCAGATGTTGCTGGCCACCAGGGAAGTAGTAGAAGCGGCGGGTGCAAAATTCGTCTTTTGCCAGGTGTCCGAGGTTCTGGCGGAATTAAAGGTCCCCTATTGTGCCGTCTGCTCCGATCCCTGTGCGGGGAAGTGCTTTTCCGGAACCCGTTTGGAGGACGTGTTTAATTTAATGCGCCAGGCCGATGGCATCATTATGGGCAGTCCCGTATATTTCAGTACCGTATCCTCCCACCTGAAGGCCTTTTGGGACCGTACCCGTCTTTTGCGCCGGGAGAAAGCTCTTTTAAATGTTGTCGGGGGGGCATTAACCGTAGGCGGTGCCCGTTTTGGCGGTCAGGAAACCGCCTTGCGGGCCATGCACGACATGATGCTTTGCCAGGGAATGACCGTGGTGGGGGACGGCTACCTGGAGGATGATGCGGGGCATCAAGGGGCCTGTGCCCAGGAACCCGCCAGCGAGGATGCTCTGGGATTGCAGCGGGCGCGAATACTGGCCCGGCGGGTGGTGGAAGTAGCCCTGGCTACCCGGGGTCTGCGTGATAGGTCCCGGGTAACAGGCGGGTAGAAACTTCATGCCCCCGGTTTTGCCCGTGGCTCCGGGGGTTTTTCATCGGGGTGATAAAGGTGAACATTCGGGAACGCACGGAAAGGTTGGAGGAACAACAGTTATCTCCCTACGCCTGTTGCAGTTCGTCCAGTGCCGGTCGCCTGTACCCCGAGGAACCCTGTCAGGTGCGTACGGCTTTTCAACGGGACCGGGACCGGATCATCCATTCCAAAAGTTTTCGTCGTTTAAAGGGCAAAACCCAGGTTTTTATCATTCCCGAAGGGGATCACTACCGTACCCGGCTTACCCATACCCTCGAAGTGGCTCAAATTTCCCGCACGGTGGCCAAAGCACTGCGTCTGAATGAAGACCTTACCGAGGCCATTGCCCTGGGCCATGACCTGGGGCATACCCCTTTTGGTCATATCGGGGAAGAAGCTTTAAATGAGGTTTTCCCTCCCGGGTTTCGTCACAACGAGCAGAGTTTGCGGATCGTGGATGAACTGGAAGGGGGTAGGGGTTTAAACCTTACCCGGGAAGTCCGGGACGGGATTTTAAACCACACCGGTCCGGTAAGGCCGCTTACCCTGGAAGGCCAGGTGGTAAAAATTTGTGACCGCGTGGCCTATATTAACCATGATATTGACGACGCCATCCGGGGTGGCATTCTTACCCTGGAGGATCTGCCTAAGCCCTGCCTGGACGTTCTAGGACGCACGCACCGGGAACGTATTAACACCATGGTGCTGGACCTGATCAACAACAGCTGGGAAAGACCGGTGATCTCCATGAGCCCTGAAGTCCAGCAGGCCACAGATGAGTTGCGCTCTTTCCTTTTTGCCCACGTTTACATTGGTTCAGAGGCGAAAAGAGAGGAATCCAAGGCAAAAAACGTGGTCCAGTACCTTTATATTTACTTCACCAAGCATCCGGAAACGCTGCCTCCGGAACAACTCAAGAGGGTTGATGAGATGGGGGTGGAAAGGGTTGTTTGTGATTACATTGCGGGCATGACCGACCATTTCGCCATTACCCAATTTTCCCGTCTCTTTATTCCCCGGGCCTTTCCCACGCCGGGATAGGTTAACGGAAGGATAGAAAAATTGTCGAAGGTCTGGGGAGGAAAATCTATAGTGATAGCGAATACCTCATTCACAGAGGGACGTGACGCCCCTGGGCTGGATGTGGAAGGGTGGTTCCCATGGGTGGCCTGATCCCTGCCGATGTCGTGGAATCCGTCCGCCTGGCAACTGATATTGTGCAGCTAATCGGTGAGTATGTTCGCCTGGAGAAGAAAGGTAAAAACTATGTTGGTAGTTGTCCCTTTCACCAGGAGAGGGATCCGTCCTTTACGGTCAGCCCCGACAAACAGATCTTTTACTGTTTTGGCTGCGGCACTGGGGGCAACGTCTTTAAATTTTTAATGCTTCAAGAGAACCTGACTTTTCCAGAGGCGGTATACAGGTTGGCGGACCGGGCCGGCATAACAGTACCGCGTCCTGGCGGGCCCCGGGAGGGGTCGCGGGCCTGGCTGGAGGAGCAGGCCTGGGAAATTAACGCCATGGTGCGGGATTTTTATCACCACTTTCTCATCCACCGGCCGGAGGCGAGGGAAGCCCGCAGCTATCTGGAAAGGCGGGGGGTGTCCCGGCATACCCAGGGGATTTTTCAACTGGGTTATGCTCCTCCCGGATGGGATACCCTGTTGCAGTTTCTTGCCTCCCGCAACTGCCCTTCCCACCGGGCGGTGGAACTGGGTCTTTTGATCAGGGGGGAGCGGGGAAAGCTTTACGACCGGTTTAGAAACCGCCTGATCTTTCCCATTTGCAATGCCCAGGGGCGGGTGGTGGGCTTCGGGGGCCGGGTACTGGATGACAGCCAGCCCAAGTACCTGAATACCCCGGAGACCATAGTATTTAATAAGGGGCAGCTGCTTTTCGGCCTGCATCTGGCCCGGGCAGCCATCCGGGAACAAGGTTATGCCATCATTATGGAAGGCTATATGGATGTGATTACCGCTCACCAACACGGCATTCACAATGCGGTGGCTTCCCTGGGGACCAGCCTCACTGCAGAGCAGGGCCATCTTCTGTCCCGTTACACCAAAGATGTGGTCATTGCTTATGACGCTGATACGGCTGGCGTTGCTGCCACCATCCGGGGGCTGGATCTTCTGCAACAGCTTGGATTTCGCGTGCGGGTGGTCACCATTCCCGAGGGTAAAGACCCGGATGAATATATCAGGCAGCATGGAAGGGAGAAGTGGCAGCAACTGGTGGAGACGGCGACCTCCCTGCTGGACTACAAGCTAAGCCGGGCGGCGGAAAAAGGTGGTGATACCGCTTCCCTGTTGGCCCAGGTTCTACCAAACCTGGCTGCCATGCCTGGGGAAGTGGAACGGGAAGAGGGTATTAAGCGGGTGGCTGCCCGTTTAAGCTTAAGCTGGGAAGCGGTGAGAGATGCTTTACAGCGATTTAGTAGAAACTCGGGAAAAAAATGGCCAAATCCGGATAAAATTGCTAAAAATAAGCATAATATAATAGCAAGCGCCCGAAATAAAGCGGAATTGCTCCTTGTCCAGCTGTTGTTGCATTATCCCGGGTATGTGCAGGAGGTTCGCCGGCAACTGGGCGAATCCTTCCCCAGGGACCCTGGTTTACGCCAGATTTACCAGTTTATCTGCCGTGAGGGGGAAGCGGTTCGGGTTGATCCGGCTGCGTGGATGCATGAATTGGATGAAGAAGAACAACACTTATTAAGCCAATTGCTCATGGAAAAAATACCCGGGGATGACCCGGTTAAAATAATTCCCGATCTTGTCTGTACCATTCAAAGAAATAATATACAGGAAAAAAGGGAAAGACTGGTACAGGAACTGGCTGAAGCCGAAAGGATTGGCGATCAGGGGCGTGTAGCCCGGATTTTAAGTGACCTGCAAAGTCTGTTACAGACCGGCAAACCCTTGTTGGAAAGGGGGAATGAGCAAATTGGGGGACGAATTGAGCAAACTTGAATGTGTCAGGGAATTAATCGAAAAGGGTAAAAAAAGGGGCGTCCTCACCTACAGTGAGATTATGGATACCCTGCAGGGTATTGATTTAACGCCGGAACAAATTGACGATATCTATGAAAAATTAGCCGGTATGGGTATCGAAGTGGTGCCGGAAATCCCGGACCTGGAACCTATAGATGACGCCGTTATGGAGCCGCCAGCAGAAGAGGATGTGGACCTTTCCATTCCCGAGGGGGTCGCCATAGACGATCCCGTAAGGATGTACTTGAAAGAGATCGGGCGCATTCCCCTGTTGACCCCGGAAGAAGAAATCGAATTGGCCAAACGCATGGAGCAGGGAGATGAGGAAGCGAAACGACGTTTGGCGGAAGCCAACCTGCGTTTAGTGGTCAGCATAGCCAAGCGTTACGTAGGCCGGGGTATGCTCTTTTTAGATCTGATCCAGGAAGGCAACCTGGGACTGATCAAGGCGGTAGAAAAATTTGACTATCGCAAGGGATATAAGTTCAGCACTTATGCCACGTGGTGGATCCGGCAGGCCATCACGCGGGCCATCGCCGATCAGGCCAGGACCATCCGGATACCGGTCCACATGGTGGAAACCATCAACAAGCTGATCCGGGTTTCCCGCCAGCTTTTGCAGGAACTGGGCCGGGAGCCAACCCCGGAGGAAATCGCCAAGGAGATGGGCATTTCCGAGGAAAAGGTGCGGGAGATCATGAAAATAGCCCAGGAACCCGTTTCCCTGGAAACGCCTATTGGGGAGGAAGAAGATTCTCACCTGGGGGATTTCATCGAGGACCAGGACGCCCGGGCGCCGGCGGAAGAGGCCTCTTATACTCTCTTGCGGGAGCAACTGGAGGAGGTTCTGAAAACCCTCACCGACCGGGAACAAAAGGTGCTGCGCCTGCGCTTTGGGCTGGACGACGGCCGCGCCCGTACTTTGGAGGAAGTGGGTCAGAAGTTTGGGGTGACCCGGGAACGGATCCGGCAAATTGAGGCGAAAACTCTGCGCAAGCTGCGGCATCCCAGCCGCAGCAAGAAGCTTAAAGACTACTTAGATTAAACCACCAGCCCCGGTATAATTTTTCTCCACAAAGCCATTGACCGGGGCTGTGTTTTTATGTATAATCATTTATGCACCGTTCTCCAGTCTCACATCTCATATCTTAATTTGTGGGCCTATAGCTCAATTGGTAGAGCATCCGGCTCATAACCGGCTGGCTCCAGGTTCGAGTCCTGGTGGGCCCACCAAAATGGAAGTCGGAGGTCGGAAGTTGGAGGTCAGAGATTATCATTGATTTTGAAGCCATTTTTTGGGTATGAAAGATATAGTCGGCAATTATTTCTGACTTCTGACTTCCGACGACTGACGACCGTTTTACGGCCCCATGGTCAAGTGGTCTAAGACACCGCCCTTTCACGGCGGTAACGCGGGTTCGAATCCCGCTGGGGTCACCATACGGGCGATTAGCTCAGCTGGGAGAGCACATGCCTTACAAGCATGGGGTCGGCGGTTCAAATCCGTCATCGCCCACCAGTGAAATCAAGGCCTCCCTGAATGGGAGGCTTTCTCTATAGAAGATAGCTGGATAGATTGCGAAAAGGCAAATTGCACACTTTCGCACACCGGTAAAACCAGGGTCCCCTTGAATAAGGGGGCTCTTTTTTTTCTTTCTAGCGCTTTAAATCTCTCAAGAATATTAAGTAAAAATTTTTTGTCATAACAGCAGGAAAAAACAAATATTTGTCTAAATGATAACTCATCTATTGGAACCCATTTTATTATTTGGAACAAGGAGGGGAGACAGCATGGCGGTGGAAAAAAAGGCGAAATTGCCCCTTGAGGGAGTCAAGGTGCTGGATATTTCCCGCGTCCTGACGGGGCCTTTCTGCACCATGATTCTGGGTGACCTGGGGGCGGAAGTGATCAAGGTGGAGATGCCCGGGGTCGGCGATGAGACCCGGAGCTGGGGCCCTCCCTTTGTTAACGGGGAAAGCGCCTATTTCTTAAGCGTCAACAGGAACAAGAAAAGCATTACCGTTAACATGAAGTCGCCCAAGGGGCGGGAAATCATCTACAGGCTGGCCAAAGAGGCAGATGTGATGATTGAAAACTTCCTGCCCGGAACGGTGCAGCGCCTGGGTGTGGATTACGAGCGGATTAAAGAAATTAACCCGCAAATTATCTACTGTTCCCTGTCCGGTTATGGGCAGGACGGCCCCTACCGCGATCACCCCGCTTACGACCTGTTGATGCAGGGTGAGGGCGGGCTGATGTCCATCACGGGGGAAAAGGACGGCGAACCCGTACGCATTGGCGTGGCCATCATTGATATTGGAGCGGGCATGTATGCCGTTATTGGGATCTTAAGCGCCCTGATGGCCCGCAGAGAAACCGGCAAAGGCCAGTACATTGACATCTCCCTCATGGATACGGAGGTTTCCTGGTTGACCTACATGGCCAGCAACTATTTTGCGTCCGGGAAGGATCCCATCCGTATGGGCTCGGGTCATCCTTCCATCGTGCCGTACAGGGCTTTCCGCGCCAGGGACAAGTATTTCATCCTGGCCGTGGGCAACGACGCCATCTGGCAGCGTTTTTGCGCCGCCCTGGACCTCAAGTTTGTGGACGATCCCCGGTTCGTGACCAACGAGATGAGGGTAAAACACCGGGATGAACTGGAGAAGCTGCTGGCTGAGATTTTCATCCAGAAAGAGGCCAGCTACTGGGTAAACTTGCTGCACGAGCACAAGGTGCCCTGCGGGATGATCAACGCCATTTCGGAAGTGGTTTCCCATCCCCAGGTGTTGCACCGGGGCATGGTGGTGGAAATGGATCATGAAAAAGCGGGGAAAGTCAAGGTGCTTGGCAGTCCCTTGAACTTCTCCGAAATGTCCATTGAGTACCGGCTGCCCCCGCCGCTTCTTGGCCAGCACACCCATGAAATCCTCTCGAGTTTAGGTTATACTGCCGCCGAAATCGAAGAACTAAAGGCGTGCGGGGCAATCTAAATGGAAGTCGGAGGTCTGAAGTTAGAGGTCTAAAAATTAACTTTAATTTTTGTATTTTTGCCGGATTGCAGGAAAAAAGAAAGAAATGTCTAAATAAGATAAATTAAATTTCCACTATTTATCGGAATGAATTTCATTATATGAAATGGTCTGATGCTGATGAGCAACACTCTACGCAAGGGCCTGATTGTCCTTCAGGCTATTTCGGAAAAAGGATCCGAAAACGGCTTGTCCATAAGGGAGCTTTTTCACCTCACGGGTTTTCCACCCAGTACCATCCATCGTTTTTTGCAAACATTTAAAGAATTTGGGATAGTCGAACAGGATCCTGAAACCAAAAATTACCGGCTGGGTCCCCAGCTGCTGAAGATGGGCTTGCAGGTCAGGGGAATGCTGGATTTGAGGAAGGCAGCCCTGCCCGTTTTAAAAGAGCTTACCCTTTGTACCGGCGAAGATTCCTATCTCACCGTTGTTCAGGGTAAGATGGGCATTTTCCTGGAAAGGTTTGAAGGCCCTTATCCGGTGAAAGTTATGGAACTTGTCGGCAAGGAGGTGCCCTTACACAGGGGTGCGGCCAGGAAGGCCCTGCTTGCTTTCATGGATGATGATTTTATTCACCTGTACATCAAAGAAATGACAGAGGACCAGGAGTCCCTGAACCCCAAAATGCTGTTGGAGGAGATCAAAAAAATCCGGGAACAGGGATACGCCATCACCTACGGCGACTATCTCGACCACGGCGTAGGGATCGCCGCACCGGTTTACGATTTTTCCGGCTCCGTCAGGGCCTCCATAGGAATCATTGGCATAGAAAGCCGCTTTCCCGAAGACCGGCTGCCGGTTTTAATCAGGGAGGTGAAGCGGGCTGCGGAAACATTATCCCGGAAACTGGGTTATTCCCAAGCACAGCCGTCCAGGGGGTTGTCCGGCTGACTAAGGGCAAAAATGAATTTCTCACCGGGGAGGAGATCTTATGAACTTCGATTTACCGGAAGAATTACAGGACATTAGAAGGCTGGCCCGCGATTTTGCCGTGAGCGAAGTGCTGCCCACGGTAGATGCCGACGACAAGGCACACCGCTTTCGCCGGGATCTGGTGGAAAAGATGGGGGAACTGGGCTTTTTAGGCTGCGTTATTCCCGAAGAATACGGCGGGAACGGGCTGGGCTACCTGGCTTTAGCCATTCTGGCCGAGGAAATAGCCCGGGTGCACAGTTCCCTGCGCATCATATTTGCGGCCAACACCCTTGGCCCGGCCATTACCATCTGGCGTCACGGCAGCGAAGAACTGAAGCAAAAGTACCTGCCGGGACTCACCAGCGGCAAGCTGCTGGGTTGTTTTGCCATGACCGAGCCCAACGCCGGATCCGACGTGGCGTCCATGAAGGCCCGCGCTGTTTTAGAGGGAGATTATTATGTTTTGAACGGCAGCAAGATGTGGATCTCCTTAGCGCCTGTAGCCGACATAGCCCTCGTTTACGCCTATACCGATCCCTCCCAGCGGGCCAAGGGCATGTCTGCCTTCATCGTGGACATGAAGAGTGAAGGCATTACCGTAGAAGCGATAACTGAAAAACTGGGCAACTGGTCTTCGCCCGTGGGTACCATTACTTTTGAAAACTGCAAGGTGCCCAAAGAAAACCTCCTGGGACGGGAAGGCCAGGGATTTGCCATCTGCATGCAGCAACTGGACAACACCCGCCTGGCCTCGGCCGCAGGTGCAGTGGGAGTGGCCCAGGCCTGCCTTGACGCCGCCATCGAATATGCCAATACCAGGGAGCAGTTTGGCCAGCCCATCGGCAAGTTCCAGATGATCCAGGACATGATTGCCCAGATGTGCGTGGACATTGAAGCGGCCCGTCTATTAACCTACCGGGCGGCCTTCCTGAAGGACAAAGGGGTACCCAACACTCTGGAAACCTCCATGGCCAAGCTTTTTGCCAGTGAAGCCGCCAATAAGTGTGCTGATTATGCCCTGAGAATATACAGCGCCTACGGCTACTCCGAGGAATACCCCGTGGCCCGGTTCTTCCGTGACGCCAAATACTATCAGATAGTGGAAGGCACCAGCAACATCCACAAGCTCATTATCTCCCAGGATGCTCTGGGTTATCGCAAAGCCAACCGTTCGTCCTGATCACGTCTGGAGGAGGAAGCATAAATGGATCGCTACCAGGAACTCAAGGAGAAAAAAGAAAAAATCCTGCAAATGGGCGGCCCCAGGGCGGTGGAACAGCAGCACAAAGCCGGCAAATGGACGGCCCGGGAAAGGATAGAATACTTCTTTGACCCCGGCACCTTCACGGAAATCGGCCTGTTCGTCAAACACCGCACCACGGCCTTTGGGATGGACAAAAGGGAAGTTCCGGCTGAAGGCGTGGTAGTGGGTTACGGCAAGGTAAACGGCCGGAACGTGATGGTGGCGGCTGAAGATTATACTTCCATGGCCGGTACTTTTGGTGAATACCACGGAAAAAAATTCGCCCAGGCCATTGACATGGCCAAGGAAATGGGCATACCCTTTGTGGGCATGAATGACTCCGGCGGTGCCCGCCTTCAGGAAGGCATGGACACCCTGGAGGCCTATGCCTGGTTGTTCCGTTCCCAAATCCTTGCCTCCGGTATTATCCCCCAGATTGCCCTGCTGATGGGGCCCTGCCTGGGAGGACAGGCCTACCACCCGGTGATGCAGGACTTCGTCTTCCAGTGCAAGAAGACCGGTTTCATGGGGATAGCCGGGCCGGCCTTTGTAAAGACCCAGCTGGGTGAGGAAATCAGCCTGGAGAATTTATGCGGCGTGCATGTCCATGCCACCAAGACCGGACAAACCCACGTGGTGGTGGAAGATGACAAGGACTGCCTGGACAAGACCAAAGAACTCCTGAGCTACCTGCCGCAAAACAACCGGGAGAAGCCGCCCCGGGTGGATACCGGCGACGAGGCCGAAAGGAGCATTCCCGAACTGGACGGCCTGGTGCCCGAGGAAGGCCACATACCTTACGACATGCACCAGGTGATCTATAAAATAGTGGACAACGGGGTTTTCTTTGAGATCCTGAAAGACTTTGCTCCCAACGTGATTGTGGGCTTCGGCAGGATTGCCGGCCGGACGGTGGGGCTTGTGGCCAGCCAGCCCCTGTATATGGGCGGCGTGATCAACTGCGATGCCGCCGACAAGGTGGCCAGGTTTGTGCGCTTCTGCGACCTGTTCAACATCCCCCTGGTTAACTTCCACGACACCCCGGGTTACATGATTGGTTCCTATGAAGAACACAGGGGGATCTTAAGGCACGGGGCCAAAATGCTTTACGCCTACATCGACGCCACGGTGCCCAAGGTCACGGTAATCCTGCGCAAATCCTTTGCCGGTGCCTACCTGGGGATGTGCTGCAAGGACACCGGGGCCGATCTGGTCTACGCCTGGCCCATAGCCCAGGTCTCCATTGTGGGTGCGGAAACGGCGGCCAGCGTAATTTTTGCCAAGGAAATTAAAAATGCCGAAGACCCGGCCAAAGTAGCCGCCGAGAGAATCCAGCAATACCGTGAAATGTATGAAAACCCGTACCGGGGTGCGGAACGCGGCTATATAGACGATATCATCATGCCCAGCGATACCAGGAAGTATATCGCCAGGGCGCTGGATATCCTGGAGAACAAACGGGTGGCCAGACCCTGGCGGAAGTACTCCAACATTAACCTGTAGGGTAAAGTTATGACAAGGATGCGGTGCCGTCCTCGCCCAATCCAGTGCTTCGCGTAAAATGCGCACCGCATCCAACCTGGTTCACCGAAGATTTGCGCCTGCAATATAATTGCGCCGCTCTTACGTTTAAGGAGGGGGAAGATGAAGGTAGTAGTATTCACCAAGCAAACCTTTGACACGGAAGCCAAAATCACCCTCGACGCCCAGGGCAAAATCAACCCGGAAGGCGTCAGCCTGATCATGAACCCCTACGATGAATTTGCCGTGGAAGAAGCCCTGCGCATCAAGGAAAAAACCAAAGGAGAAGTAACCGTGGTCAGCATGGGCGGGCCAAAGGCCCAGGACGTTCTGCGCCAGGCCCTGGCCATGGGCGCCGACCGGGCCGTGCTCATCACCCCCGAACTGGAAGAAATGGACGAATACACCACGGCCACCATCCTGGCCAAGGCCGTATCCCGCATGGAATACGACCTCATTTTGGGCGGCTGGCGGGCCATTGACGACGGCTCCGCCCAGGTAGCCGGGCGGGTGGCGGAAATCCTGGGACTGCCGGTGGTCAACATGGTCATCAAGCTGGAAATAGACGGCGGCAAGGCCCTGGCCACCCGGGAAATTGAAGGGGGCAGCGAAATGGTGGAAGTGCCCCTGCCCGCGGTGATCACCGCCCAGAAAGGGTTGAACGAACCCCGCTATCCCACCATGAAGGGCATCATGCAGGCCAAAAAGAAGCCCATGGAAAAACTCGCTCTGAGCGACCTGGGACTTACCGCGGAAGAAGTAGCGCCCAAAGTGCGCGCCCTCAAATACTTCCTGCCCTCCCCCAGGGCACAAGGAAAGATCGTACCCGGAGAACCGGCGGAAGCTGCCGCCGCCCTGGTGCGGCTTCTGCGGGAAGAAGCAAAGGTCATCTAAGGAAGGTGGAAGGAAATGGGGAAAGGAATCTGGGTCTACGCCGAACACAAAAACGGCAAGGTTAAAAAAGTCACCTATGAAATGCTGGGTGCCGCCCGCCAGCTGGCTGACCAGCTGGCTGAAGAAGTTGCGGCTGTAATCATCGGCAAAGAAGTGGGCGAACTGGCGCCCGCCCTGGGGGAATACGGTGCCGACAAGGTATACGTGCTGGAAAATGACGCTCTGGCCGAATACACCACGGACGGGTACACCAGGGCGCTGGCCGGGCTGGCCTTAGAACACCGGCCCACGGCCATTTTCCTGGGCTGCACCGTACAGGGGCGGGATTTGGCCGCCCAGGTGGCCCAGCGGCTGCAGACGGGGCTGTGCACCGACTGCACGAAAGTGGAACTGCAGGACGGCCAGATAACCCTCACCCGGCCCATTTACGCGGGCAAGGCCTTTGTCCAGGCCATCTCTCCGGAAGCCCGACCGGTGATGGCCACCATCAGGCCCAACGTACTGCCGGTGCCCCAACCCCAAGGGGGACGCGCGGCGGAAGTGGTACAGGTGGACGTAGAGCCGGGGGACATCCGCCAGATCATTAAAGAAGTAGTTCGCCAGGTATCCAGCCGTCCCGAACTCACCGAAGCGGACATTATTGTCTCCGGGGGCCGGGGGATGAAATCGGCGGAGAACTTCAAGATACTGGAAGAGCTGGCGGACGTGCTGGGGGCGGCGGTGGGAGCCTCCCGGGCGGCGGTGGATGCGGGGTATGCGCCGCACAGCATGCAGGTGGGTCAGACGGGTAAGACCGTATCCCCGCAGCTGTACATTGCCTGCGGCATCTCGGGGGCCATCCAGCACCTGGCGGGGATGGGTTCATCCAAGGTGATTGTGGCCATAAACAAGGACCCGGAAGCCAATATCTTCAAGGTGGCCGATTACGGGATCGTGGGTGACCTCTTTGAAGTGGTACCCCTGCTTACCCGGGAGTTCAGAAAGCTCCTCGGGAAAGAAAAAGAATGTTAAAAAGCCAATCTTAATAGGCAAAGCCATAGAACCCCATTAAACAGGAGGTTTAGTTCCATGAGTGTTCCCGTCAATTCTCCCATGGTAGGCAAACTTATCTCGGTTGATGTCAAAGTAGGCGATCAAGTCAAGGAAAACGATCCCGTGGCTACCATCGAGGCCATGAAAATGTACGTTAAAATTTACGCCCCGGCCAGCGGTGTAGTCAAAGAGATTAAGGCCAACCCGGGCGATGTGGTTAATCCCGATACGGTAATTTTAACTTTAGAGTAAGGTAAGGGCTTATACAATTGTATCAGACTTGTTATTGCTGCAGTTTAAAAGAGAAAGCAGTCCATCAATCAAGGAGAGAGGCCTTCTAATTAAGGTTGAGAAGGCCCCTCTCCCGTCCTGTTCCGGGCCTGTTTATCCAGTGGCAGTCCCGATGACTGTACATTAAAAAAGCTTTTAAAATACTCTAATTTTCAAAAATTAAAAAATATTACATTGGTTCAGTATGTTTAAAATTTAAAAATCAAGGCAGAAGGGAGGGGAGTTCCAGGGATACCATTTTGCAGTTCTCCGTCGGCCTTAATTACCAAAATAATTATTTCAAGGAGGTATTATGGTGGTGTCTTTCAGGAACAGGTTTAGGGTTTTGTTAGCCGTCACGCTGGCCATTTTGCTGGTTCTGGTCGTGGCCGGGTGCGGCGGCCAGGGCGGCGGTAAAGTGCAGCGGTTGTCCATTGCCACCGGCAGTACCGGGGGAACCTACTATCCTTATGGCGGCGCCATGGCGGGGATAATTAACAAGCACGTTCAGGGCGTTGAGGCTACGGCCGAAGTTACCGGTGCCTCCGTGGAAAACGCCCGCCTGCTGGACAGCAACGAGGCACAAATTGCACTGATGATGAACGACGTTGTTTACCACGCCATCAAGGGAGAGCAGGCTTTTAACAAGCCCATCGAGTTGCGTACCCTGTTTGCCATGTACCCCCACTTTTTCCACGTGGTGACGTTGAAAGACAGCAAAGTTAATTCCATGGCCGACTTGAAGGGCAAAAAAGTTTCCGTAGGAGCGCCGGGTAGCGGCACCGAGACCATGGCCAACCAGGTGTTAAACGCCCTCGGCCTGAGTTACGACCAGTTCCAGGTATTCCGTTTGTCCTTTACCGAAAATACTGAAGCCTTGCGGGATAAGGTAATTGACGTGGGCATATGGTCGGTCGGCCCTCCGACGTCCTCCATCATGGATCTCGCCACCACGCACCAGATCAAGCTTTTGAGCTTCAGCAAGGAAGAGATGGCCAAGGTACACGAGAAGTACCCCTATTATGGTGAGATGAAGCTGGAGGCCGGGACCTACAAAGGCGTCGACGAGGAAATAACGGCCCCGTCGGTATGGAACAGCGTGATGGTACACAAGAATATGTCCGAAGACCTGGCCTACAAGATTGTCAAAGCTATTTTTGAAAACAAAGAAGAAATCGTCCAGGTGTACTCCGGTGCCAAGTACACCACCCCCGAAAATTCCATCCAAAACGCCGTGGCGCCCCTGCACCCCGGTGCGGTGAAATACTTTAAGGAAATTGGGTTGGAAGTTCCCCAGCATCTCATTCCCCCGGAGATGAAGTAGTTTGATCAAAACCGGTAAATGTAAGGTTTGGGTACCCGTGCCGGGCCTCTTCCTGATTTTTGTGTTGCTGGTGCCGGTGTTGATTCTGCTGGGTTATCATATGGCCTCGCGACCCCATGTGCTGCTGGTGCGTGAGGTTAATTCAGGCCGTGAGTTACGGGTGGGCTACCTCAACCAGGGGGAGAAGTTTGAGATTCGTTACATACACTCCGTCGACCGCCTGCCCGTGTACGAAGAGTTTCAATTAATCAATGGCGAACTGGTTCTCACCGGCACCAGGTTCCTTTCTTTCGGAGCGGGGTTGGGGTACACCGGCGAGGGACTTTTGCGCGGCGAAGGCAAGTGGAACATCATCGAGGGTATGTACCGGCGAGTGGACTCCCTGCCATTGAGAGTAGGTACCATTGCCGACCACACCTTGCTTTACCGCGGGCGGGAAATTCACCTGGGCGACCACTTTGATGGGCAGGCGCTGGTGCGCATCGAGGTAAAATAGTTTTATTTTGAAAGGAGGAGCGCACTATGAGTGATCCCGCATTGAGCTCCAGCGGGGAAAGAAGGAAAAGGGATTTTCTAACTCCCCTTGCCATCACGGCCGTATCCCTGATCCTGACCTTCTTTCACCTTTATACTGCAGGTGTATCCATGCTCACAGCCTGGATACAAAGGGACATTCACCTGGTTTTGATACTTATTATAGTATTCCTGGCACTACCGGCACGCAGGGGCGGTGAACGGAACCGGGCCACCATTCTGGACTGGGTTCTTATTGCTTTAGCCATGGCGTCGGGATCTTATATCGTGGTAAATTACCAGGATATCGTGCAGCGGTTGGGTGCGCCCAACACCTCCGATATTGTTTTTGGTATCATTATGATCGGATTGATTCTGGAAGCCACCCGCCGGGCCACCGGGTGGGTGCTGGTGATCATTGCCGGCACGTTTTTGCTTTATAACTTTATCGGGCCCTATATCCCGGGATTGCTGGGCCATAAGGGCTACTCTGTAAGCCGTGTTGTCTCCCAGATGTATTTGACCACCGAGGGGATATTTGGCGTGCCCCTGGGGGTTTCGGCCAGTTATATTTTCCTGTTTATTTTCCTGACCTCCATGCTGGAAAAAACTGGGCATGGGCGATTTCCTGCTCAAACTGGCCATGGCCCTGATGGGCCGATTTGCCGGGGGACCGGCCAAAACGGCCGTGCTGGCCAGCGGGTTCATGGGTTCCATTTCGGGCAGCGCGGTGGCCAACGTGGTGGGTACCGGTACCTTTACCATACCCCTCATGAAGCGCAACGGCTACCAGCCGCACTTTGCCGGGGCGGTGGAAGCCTGTGCCTCCTCCGGCGGGCAGCTCATGCCGCCCATTATGGGTGCGGCGGCCTTCATCATCGCGGAATTCCTGGGTATTCCTTACATCAACGTGGTGGTGGCGGCGATCATCCCGGCGCTTTTGTATTACCTGTGCGTTCTCTTCGGCGTTCACTTTGAAGCCTGCCGGCTGGGCTTAACCGGGTTACCTAGGGAGCAGTTGCCCACCGCCTGGAAGGTGTTGAGGGAGGGCGGCCATTTCCTGATTCCCCTGGTCGTCCTGGTCTACTTCCTGGCCGTGCTCCAGTACACACCCATCCGCTCCGGATTTTACGCCATTATCGCCATGTTCATTGTCTCCTTCTTTAATAAGGAGACCCGGATAAACTGGTCGCGCTTTAAAGAAGGAGCCGTGGCGGCTGCGCAAAATACGTGTACCGTGGCCCTGGCCTGTGCCGCGGCGGGCCTGGTGATCGGCAGCATCAATATCACGGGTGCCGGGTTGAAGATCTCCTCGTTCATTGTCGCCCTTTCCGCCGGCACCCTGTGGCTTGCGCTTTTGATGACAGCCGTGGTGGCCCTGATCATGGGTATGGGCCTGCCTACCACCGCCGCATATATCGTGACCGGTACCATGGCCGCGCCGGCGCTGATCAAGCTGGGCGTGCTGCCCCTGGCTGCCCACCTGTTTGTATTCTACTTTGCCATTATTTCCGCTATTACCCCGCCGGTGGCCTTGGCGGCCTATGCCGCGGCGGGTATTGCCAAGGACGATCCCATGAGAATAGGTTTCACGGCCTGTAAAATTGGCCTGGCCGCCTTTATCGTGCCCTTCATGTTTGCCTACGAGCCGACCCTGATCGCAGAAGGCGACTTCTGGCATATTGCCTGGGCCGTGCTGACTGCGGTTATCGGGGTAATGGCCCTGGCCGGGAGTACCATTGGCTTTGTGGTGCGGGCGGCCAGCGTACCGGAGAGAGCCTTGCTGCTGGCCGGTTCCCTGATGACCCTTCATCCGGGTATATACACAGATATCATCGGCTTAATCTTGATTGCTTTGGCCCTGGGTGCCAACATTATCAAGGGGAAAAAGCTGGTCGGGAAAGTTTCGGCCCAGAGCTTTATACCGTGATTGTGCGCACAATACCGGCAGGTTGCAAATAAACCGGAGGTTAAAGATTAGGTCCCCCGCCAGTGGGGGCCTTAGTTTTTTTTGCCGCCCTTTTCTTGCGGTTGGGTGCTGGTAAATGTTACAATATACCGTAGCATAATGCCAGGGGTTGTCCCTCGTGCTCCGGTGCTCCTGGCCGGCCCCCCCGGTCTAAACTTCGGCGTTTTATTTGACGTGACGCTTGTTAAAATAGACAACGAAAAAGTGGAGGGACTATTTATTGCGTCTGACCAGGCGTCTGGAAGCCATTGCCGCCTATGTACCGCCCGGGACAGTGGTGGCGGATATCGGGACCGATCATGCCCTGTTGCCCATCTATCTGGTGGCGAAGGGTATCTGTCCCAAAGCAGTGGCTACCGAGTTAAATGCCGGGCCTTACCGTAGCGCCCGTACAGCGGTTCACCTGCAGGGCCTGGACGGTAAAATTGATGTGCGCCAGGGTGACGGCCTGCGCCCCCTTTTACCCGGGGAAGCGGAGGTGATTGTGCTGGCCGGCCTGGGGGGAAACACCATCCGGCAGATTCTGGCCGCTGCCCCGGAGGTGCTGGCCGCCGCCAGGCGGCTGATCCTGCAGCCCATGGTGGATGCGGGGGATCTGCGGTTGTGGTTGGTGGAAAAGGGCTGGCGCCTGGTTGATGAAACGCTGGTGGAAGAGGACGGCCATTTGTATGTGATTGTGGTGGCCGAACCCGGCCTGGAAAAAGTAACGGATCCTTTTACGCTGGAGATCGGCCCGCGCCTGGTGGAAAAGAAACACCCGCTCCTTCCCGCTTACCTGAACAAATTAATGGCGGAGTACCAGCGTGTTCTAAAGGCACTGGCCCGCAGCCGCAGTCCCCGGGCTGAGGACAAGTCCCTTGAAATTTCGGCCAAACTGACCCGGTTGAAGGAGGTTTTCATGAAGTGTCAGTGACTGGTGCAAACATTGCCGCCATCATTGAGGAGATGGCTCCCCTGGAGCTGGCGGAACCATGGGACAACCCCGGCTGGCAGCTGGGGGATCCGGGGGCTCCGGTCCGGCGCATACTGCTCTGCCTGGACGTAAATGAGGCGGTATGCCGGGAAGCCCTGGAAAGGGATGTTCAGCTGATTGTGGCTCACCACCCCCTGTTTTTTAAAGAGCTGAAGCAAATCCGGATGGACCGGCCCGCTGGGGCACTGGTGGCCGGCCTCATCCGCGCCGGTGTTTCCGTTTATGCCGCCCACACCAATCTGGACCGCTGTCGCGGTGGAGTAAATGACGTCCTCGCCCGGCGCTTGCGGTTGCAGGATATCCAGGTACTGAGTCCCGGAAAGGAACAATACTTGAAACTGGTGGTTTTTGTGCCCCTCGATCACGTGGATGCGGTGCGCTCGGCCATCGGGGCAGCCGGGGCCGGGTGGATTGGGAATTACAGTGATTGTACCTTTGGGGTGGAGGGAACAGGTACGTTCAGGCCCCTGGAAGGAACCAATCCCTATATCGGCCGGCAGGGCCGTCTTGAGCAGGTAAGGGAGGTCCGGCTGGAAACCATCGTCCCCCAGGGGCTGGTGGAGCGGGTGGTGCGGGCCATGCTTGAGGCCCATCCCTACGAGGAGGTGGCCTACGATCTCTATCCCCTGGCCAACCAGGTCACCCCTTCCAGCGGCCTGGGCAGGATAGGGGTCCTGGAAGAAACGTTACCCCTGAAGGATTTTGTTACTTATGTGAAAGAAGTTCTCGAACTGCCTGCGGTACGCTGGGGAGGAGAAAAGGGACGCCCGGTTAAGCGGGTGGCCCTTTGTGGCGGCTCTGGCGGTGATCTCTGGCCCAGAGCCCTGGCGCTTAACGCGGACGTCTTCGTGACGGGAGATGTCGGCTATCATACCGCCCGGGATATGCTTGCGGCGGGGTTGGCTTTTGTGGATGCCGGTCACTTTGGTACCGAAAGGGTAATCCTGCCGGTTCTGCGAGAATATTTACTCCAGGCCTGCCAGGGAAGGGGTCTGGCTGTAGAGTGCTTGCTTAGCAATGCGGAAGAGGATCCTTATTTCTTCTCTTGGTGACTCTTGGCGCGCCGGTGGGTTGCTGCCCGGTTGCCCCTTACCGGTGCTGCACGTTAGCTCAGGATAACACTGTTCCTTTCTGAACCACGAGCAATATTATATCTTTATGGCCAGAATCCGGTGACCAGGTGGTTGCCGGATTTTTGTGTTTTTAAAAGCATCTTACGGATATGGCTTGTTAATCAAGCCATATCCAGCCTGACGGGGAAAATGGGTGGATTATTGAACTGTTTGCCTCACAATTAGGTGTGTTATAATAAGGGAAACATGGCAACTTATAAGTAACAATAAAGTTGTCAGGTATCTTTTAGAAAAACTCTTGGGAGTGATCTAATGAATAACCAGTTAAAGTTGTGGGAAAGGTGGCAGGTAACCGAGGAGGAATGGAACGACTGGCACTGGCAGCTGAAGCATCGCATTACCACCGTGGATGAGCTGACCCGGTTTATTAAACTTACTGCCGGTGAAATGAGGGACATTGCAGCCTGCCTGAGAAAATTTCGTATGGCCATAACGCCCTACTATGCCGGCTTAATGGATCCGGTCGATTGTAAATGCCCCATACGGCTCCAGGCCGTACCGCAGCCCGAAGAACTGCAAACGGTGCCCGGGGATATGCGAGACCCCCTTCATGAGGAAGTCGATTCACCGGTGCCCGGGCTGACGCACCGTTACCCCGACCGGGTGCTCCTTTTGGTCACCGATTGTTGTTTTATGTACTGCCGGCACTGTACCCGCCGGCGGTTGACCGGTCAGCGGGACCGGCCCTTACCCAAATCCCACCTGGACAGGGCCATTGCCTATATCCAGAACAATCCGCGCGTTCGAGACGTGGTGATTTCCGGTGGGGACCCTCTCACCTTAACGGATGAGCAGCTGGAATACGTTCTGCGCAAATTGCGGGCCATTCATCACGTGGAAATCATCCGCATTGGCACCCGTGCTCCCGTGGTTCTGCCCCAGCGCATAACTCCGGAACTCTGTGCCATGCTGGAAAAATATCACCCCCTGTGGATTAATACCCATTTCAATCACCCCCGCGAAATAACCACCCAGGCGGCCATGGCCTGTGCCCGCCTGGCCGGAGCCGGTATCCCCCTGGGCAACCAGTCGGTACTTTTAAGGGGGGTAAACGACCGGCCGGACATCATGCTCCAATTGGTGCATAAGTTGCTGCAAATCAGGGTGCGCCCCTATTACCTGTACCAGTGCGATCTCTCCGAAGGAATAGGCCATTTCCGCACGCCGGTAAGCACCGGGATAGAAATTATTGAAAGTCTGCGCGGTCATACCAGCGGGCTGGCCGTCCCCACCTTTGTCATTGACGCTCCGGGAGGAGGCGGCAAAATACCCCTGGGGCCGAACTACGTCTTATCCCAGGGGCAGGGGAAGATAGTCCTGCGCAATTTTGAAGGAAACATCCACGTCTATACGGAACCTGGCTGGGAGGAAAAGAGATACGCCGGCAAGGGCGCGGGAGTGGCCGGATTATTACAGGGAAAGGCGGTTACCTTCCAGGCAAACAAGGAGAGCAGGGTGGCCCAGGTCAGAGGGGGTACTTGACTTGGGTAACCGGATGATCAGGCATTATGGGCCGGATTTTTGGGTGTCGGCCCGTTTGGACCAAACCAGCGAACGGATCTGGGTAATTGATTATCAGGCGGGGAATCCGGCGGCATTGCGCAGCTTTCTTAAGAAGCTGGCTTTAAGGCGGGGCATGGGTAAAATTATCTTTCCGGTCAAATCCGGGGATTTGCTTAAAATCCAGGGCGGCGGGTTTCATGTGGAAGGTATGATCGATGGTTATTTTCAAGGGGAGAATGCCTATTTCCTGGCAGCCTTCCCCCGGGCAGAGCGGAGAGACTCCAGGGTTTTAAACCAGGAACAAAAAGTGCTCCGGGAGATACTGGCCCGCAAAAAGGAATGGCGGGCTGATTTGCCGCCCGGGTTCACCCTGCGCCAGGCGGGAGGGGATGACATATTCCCCATGGCCAGGTTGTTCAAAAAGGTTTTCCGCAGCTACCCCACCCCGGTATGTGATCCCTTTTACCTGGCCTGCTCCATGAAAAAGGGAGATCTTTTCATGGTTGTTTATCACGGTGACCGGTTGGCGAGCGTGGCGGCAGCCGAAATTCAATGGGAGCACCGCAGGGCCGAACTGACCAACTGTGCCACCGACCCCGCCTACCGGGGTATGGCTTTGAACAGCCTTTTGCTTTTGCACATCGAAAAAGAATGCCTTAAACGCAATATTAACTGTCTTTACAGCCTGGCCCGGGCTTCGTCTTACGGAATGAACCTGGTCCTTCACCGCCTGGGTTATGTCTTCCGGGGCACACTCATCAACAACTGCCACATTGATGGCGGGTTTGAAAACATGAATATCTGGGTTAGACCGGTGGAATAGAATCGGATGAAAAAAGGAGGACTTAAAGTGGGAAAAAATAAGTGGCTTTCTTTGTTGCCGGGTTTTGTCTTTGCGCTGGCCATCCTGGCCGGCTGCAGTTCCAGTGGTGGTACGGAACAGGAGCCTACCTTTACCTACGCCATGTCCGGGCAGTACCGTCCTTTTAACTACTTCGACGAAAACAACCAGCTCACCGGGTTTGACGTGGAAATTGGCCGGGCCCTGGCTGAAAAGATGGGCATGAAGCCCGTGCCCATTGCCACACCCTGGGAAGGATTGATCAGCGGCTTAAAGGCGAAAAAGTACGATGCCATCCTTGGCAGTATGACCATCACGCCGGAAAGGCAAAAGCAGGTGGACTTTTCCGATCCCTATTACGTTTCCGGCCCCCAACTTTTTGTACGTAACGATTCTAACATCAAGGACATCCAGGACATAAAAGACAACACGCCCGTGGGCGTGCTAATCTCCAGTGTTTACGACCAGGAGGCCCGGAAATATACCAAAAACATTAAGAATTACACCAGTGATGTGACCGCCCTGCAGGATCTGGCCCGGGGGAGGGTGGAGGCGGTAATTACCGACCGGTTTGTGGGTACGATTGCCGCCCGCGAGCAAAAGCTGGACATCAGGCCGGTGGGGGACCTGCTTTTTGTTGAAAACGTGGGCATAGCCTTTCGCAAGGGCGACCCGCTAAGGGAAAAGGTAAATCAAGCCCTGGAAGAAATCAAGGCCGACGGGACCTATCTGGCCATCAGCAAAAAATACTTCGGCACCGATATAAGTAAGTAGTGTTGTTTTTGCTCCTGTGCACTGCCCGGATAGACATCACTTGTGGGAGGACGCAAAATGGACTTCTTATATTACCTGGTAACCTCCATACCCTTTTTTATCCGGGCTGCGGCGGTTACGGTGGAACTCACCGCTACCGCCCTGGCCATGGGCATGGTTATTGGACTGGTGTTTGCCCTCATGAAAATATCCGGGCGCAGATTCTGGCGTTATATCGCCGACACGTACATTACCGTCATTCGCGGCACCCCCCTCATTGTACAGCTCTTTGCCATTTATTTTGGCCTGGCTACCATTGTGGACTTTGGCAGCTTCTGGTCGGCGGCCATCGCCCTGGCCGTGCATAACGGCGCTTACATTGCGGAGATTTTTCGCGGCGGTATTCAATCCATTGACCGGGGACAAATGGAGGCCGCCCGTTCCCTGGGCATGAGCTACGGCCTGGCCATGCGCCGCGTTATATTACCCCAGGCCTTTAAGCGGGTCGTACCTCCTTTAGGCAACCAGTTTATTATCGGTTTAAAAGATTCATCGCTGGCCGCCTTCGTAACTATGAAAGAGTTGTTTGGTGTTTCCATGCAATTGGCTTCCACCCACTTTGCGGAGCTGCAATTTTATACCATCGCCGGCCTGTATTACCTGGCCCTGGTTGTTCTCTTTACCTTCCTGGTCAACCGCCTGGAACGCCGTTTGAAAATAGAAAGTTAAGGGGGAAGGGGAAATGAGCCTGGTCAAGGTGCGCAATCTCAATAAGTGGTTTGGTCGCCTGCATGCCCTCAAGGACGTCAACCTGGAGGTGCGGGAGGGGGAGGTGGCAGTGCTGATCGGGGCCAGCGGTTCCGGCAAAAGCACGCTGCTGCGCTGCTTGAATTTCCTGGAACAGCCCGAACAGGGCCAGGTTATATTTGACGGTAAAGTGATCGACCCCCGGCAGGATGACCTCAATCTTTTACGCCGGGAGGTAGGCATGGTCTTCCAGCATTTCAACCTTTTCCCCCATATGAGCGTGCTGGAAAATATTGTCGAAGCACCAGTTATGGTGAAAAAGGTGCCCAGGGAAAAAGCCATAGAAGAAGCACTGGCCCTCTTACATAAGGTGGGGCTGGCCGATAAGGTGGACGCCTATCCCTGTCAGCTTTCCGGCGGGCAGCAGCAGAGGGTGGCCATTGCCCGTGCCCTGGCCATGCACCCCCGGTTGATGCTTTTTGATGAGCCCACTTCAGCCCTGGACCCGGAGCTGGTGGGGGAAGTACTGGCGGTAATAAAGCAACTGGCCAGGGAAGGCATGACCATGATCGTGGTCACCCACGAAATGGGTTTTGCCCGGGAGGTGGCAGACCGGGTGATCTTTATGGATGAGGGACGCATTGTGGAAGAAGGGGAACCGGCCCGGGTTTTCAGCCGGCCACAAAAGAGCCGCACCAGGGATTTCTTGAGCAGAGTCCTGTGAAATTTCACTTCATTCCCCACCACCTTCATAGAAAAACTCCCTTTGCAGGTCAATTTGCGAAAGGGGGTTTTTCTTTGTTTTTTATTTAAACATTTTAAAAATCCCCGACCAGTCATATCTTTCCTGCCGGAAAAATACCTTTATTATGAACTTGTCCCGGGAGTGATCCGGCATGGAGACGTTTCTCAATAAAATGGTGTTGATTTATTTCACGGCGCTGGGCATTCTGCTGGGGGCATCGCTGGTAGGGTCCCTGGCTGCCGTTCTGGTTCGGGAACCGCCGGTGATCACCATGCTTAAACTGGCCCGGGACATTAAAATCTGGGCCATTGCCGCCGCCATCGGGGGCACCTTTTCCACTTTTGAAATTTTAGAAAGCGGGCTTTTCCAGGGAGAAGTCAGGGCGGTGATCAAGCAGCTTTTTTACATTGTCAGTGCCCTGGCCGGCACCCAGACGGCCCACTACCTGATCCTGGCCCTGTGCGGAGGTAATAAATGAAAGCTCGCTTACTGGCGGCCGTGCTAATTGGCATGCTTTCAGGCGGTGCCCTGGTCAATGCCCTGCTGGGACAGCAGGTGGACCGGCTGACCCTGGTCAACAACGAACTGAAGGAGAAGCTGACGGCTACGGAAAAGGAGCTGCAGCAGGTGAAGGAAAATTTGGCCGGCCGCCGGCCTCAAACCATTACCGCCCTGGAGGTTAGCGTTACGCTGGTCCAGGAAAAGGAAATACCCGGATTGGATCAGGCCCGGGCCCGCCTGGTTATAGAAAATCACGTGCGGGAATGGCTGCATCCTTTACTGGGGCAGGAGGTGAGCCGCCTGGACCACCTGCTGATCCCCCGGGTGGTGGACCGGCGCCAGGTGGATGTGGACGGGAGAAAGTATGTGCTGGAAGTAAAACTGGTGGTGGTGGCCGAGCGGACCATTATTTACCTGGAAGCGTTGCCCCAGAAGAACGCCTCTGCTCCCGGCATGTCCCCCAGTAGGGGAATTTATTTATCATGGTGTTCTAAATACCCCTAAAAAACTGAAGTATCCCCAGTTTTTTAAAGCCCCTGTTTTGGCTCAGTAGCGAGCGACTTGAGCTGAGCGGCCAGCCAAACTTAGCGAGGCGAAAAGCGAAGGCAGGCCCGAGGGCATGGATGCCCGAGGCCGGCAACTGAGGCAGGATGCCGAATTTGCCGGGAAGCCTGCCGTAGCTTTGAGCCGAGCAATAGTTTGGCCCGCGAGGCTCACCGGAGCGAGCGGGAGCCAAAACAGGGTAGTTGGAAAGTGGGGATAACTCAGCCCTAAAAAAGTATTGACAGAGCGGATCTCGCATGCTAATCTATAATCACCTAATACCCCTACGGGTACCCGTAGCAAACAACCGGTGTCTGTTTTTTTAATCCTTGTTTAATCTTTGGATGCATATTTGCCGGGCGGAATCGTTGGTCTTGCTTCAAGCTCCGGACTGGAAGAAAACCCGGTTGTTCACAAACTTAAAGGGGGGTAACTGATGTCCTTGTTATCACGGCGGGATTTTATCAAGCGCACTCTGGCGGCAGGTGTGGCTTCCGGGCTGGTGCTTACCGGGTTGGGGAAGACAGCCGAGGGTGCCGCCATTACCCCCCGGGGTACCTTCTATGATTTAACGAAATGTGACGGCTGCAAGGGATTGAAGGTACCCCGGTGTGTTAGCGCCTGCCGGGAGGAAAACAGCTTCAAGTTTCCAAAACCAGCCGAACACATTGAATACTACTGGCCCCACAAGAAGAAAGAAGACTGGCGGGACAAAAAGGATCTGACTGCACGCCTGACGCCCTATAACTGGACCTTTGTACAGCATGTGCAGGTGAAACAGGATGGTCGCGCGGTGGATGTATTTATCCCCCGGCGGTGTATGCACTGTGATAACCCGCCCTGCGCCAATCTCTGTCCTTTCGGTGCCCAGGGCAAGACTCCCGAGGGTCCGGTAATCATCAACCCCAACCTTTGCCTTGGGGGTGCCAAGTGCCGGGATGTTTGTCCCTGGGGAATACCCGCCCGGCAGGCAGGGGTGGGACTGTACATGAAGTTAGCCCCCAGGTACGTGGGAGGCGGGGTAATGTACAAGTGCGACCTGTGCTACCATCGGGTTAAAGAAGGGAAAATCCCGGCCTGCGTGGAGGCCTGCCCCAGGGGTGCCATTGCCTTTGGCGATAAGGAAGAAGTGCGGGAGCAGGCCTGGAAACGGGCCCGGGAAATTGGCGGATATATTTACGGGGATAAGGAAAACGGCGGGACGTCCACCTTTTACGTTTCGCCGGTTCCCTTTCAAAAAATTCATGAGCAATTGATGGCGCAAAAGAACAAGCAGCCGAATCCGGCTGCTCCGGGATTTCCGGGCATGCCGGTGGGTGTGGGGAACTTTCTGGATTCGGTCAACGGCATTGCCGGTGCTCTACTGGTAGCCCCGCTGGCGGGAGCCTTTGCGGCCGGCTATGCGGCCTACAGGACCATGAAAGGGGGAGAAGACCATGGCGGATAAGATCCTGGAAAAGGAAAAAAAGGTGCGCCGGTACAGCGCATCGGTACTCTTTGTCCACTGGGCCGTGGCCATTTCCACCATCCTGCTCATTTTCAGCGGATTCGGGCAGATGCCCGTGTACCGGCGCTACATGATTTACAAGATTCCGGGCCTGGGGTGGTCGGCAGATTTTTCGGTAACCCTGTACATACACTATGTAGCTGCGGCGGTGTTGATGTTTGCGGCGGCATACCACATTGTTTTTCACGTCATGCGCAAGGAATACGGCATCCTGCCCAGGAGGGGCGACCTTAAAGAGTCTTATTTGATCATCAAGGCCATGCTTACCGGTGGCAAGGAGCCCCCCAGCGACAAGTTTCTGGCCGAGCAAAGACTGGCCTATGCCTATATTGGCTTCTGGTTGCTGGTTATCATTGTCACCGGGATCGTCAAGGTATTAAAAAATCTGCCGGGCATTAATTTCCCGGGCAACACCATGATCTGGGTCACCGATATACACACTTTTGCCACCTTTATGTTGATTTTCGGCATTCTGGCCCACCTGGCGGCCTTCCTTTTCAAGGCTAACAGGCCCCTTTTGCGGGGAATGTTTACCGGCAAGGTGGACCTGGAATACGTAAAACACCGGCATCCCCTGTGGTATGATCGCCTGGTTAAAAAGCATGCCCCATCTCCAGGTTCCCGGGAACGGTCGGCTAATTTGCCACAGGACATGACGGTTTAATGCTGGTCAGCAAGGGGAGGTGAAGGGGATGGATGGGAAGACCATGCCCCTGGCGGGGCATCTTGGGGAACTGCGCAGAGTAGTTATTGTCTCAACCATAGCTTTAATAGCCTGTGCAATCATTACCTTCTTTGCCTTTGGCGATCAGCTGCTGGCCTTCTTGACCAGGCCCTTGAAAGAGCTGGATGTGCCCGTAATTGCCACCCGGGTGGGTGAGGCGTTCATAACCAAAATTAAGGTCAGCCTTCTGGCGGGATTCATCCTTGCGTTTCCGGTTATGGTGTGGCAGGTGCTGGGTTTTATCCTGCCCGCCCTCACCCGGGGGGAAAGGCGCCTTTTGCTCGTGCTCTTTCCCCTCTCGGTGACCCTTTTTGCAACCGGGGTTGCTTTCGCCTACTTTACGGTCTTTCCTCTCACCGTACGGTTTTTGCTGGTACTGGTAACGGAAGGGCTGCAGCCCATGATCACCGTGCGCGATTATCTTTCTTTTGTGCTGGCTTTCTTCATTCCCTTTGGTCTGGTTTTCCAGTTGCCCCTGGCGGCCTTTGTTTTAACCCGGATGGGGCTGGTCACTCCCCGCTGGCTGGTGAAAAAACGCAGGTACGCTCTGTTGGTAAATTTCATTCTCGCGGCTGTCTTAACACCGGGTTCCGATGTTATCTCCCAGTTGATGATGGCCTTGCCCATGGTGCTGCTGTACGAGGCAGGCGTTCTGGTTTCCTGCCTGGTTTACCGCCTGTCCCGCTCTAAAATGAACAAAGTGGGCATGGTGGAGAGCAACACTTAATCGGAACGAAAAAGGAGGGGTATCTATGTTTGGTATGGGACCGTGGGAGCTGATTTTAATCCTGATCATTGCCCTGGTGATCTTTGGACCGTCCAAACTGCCGGAAGTGGGGCAGGCTTTGGGGAAGGGCTTGAGAGAATTTCGCCGGGCGGCCAACTCGGTCAGGGAAGAGATGAAGGAAGAAGTGATGCAGGATCAGACCACAAATGTGACGAAAGCGGTTAGGGCGCAGGACTAAAATGCCGGCTTAAAAACACGCCGCCGGGGCCGTGTGCCGGTGGTGCCAGGCGCAAAGCTTGCGAAGTGCTGATAACAGCTCCCGATCAGTTGCCTTAGTAGCGTGGGCAGGATCCGGTCGGAAGCGAGACGGGGTGTGGTCGGTGCGGTGGGACCGGCACGCGGTTTTCAGGTGTGGTAGGGGTGGTTGTGTGGGTAACAAAGACTTGAAGAAGGAAATTGCTCGCCTGGAGGAAGAAATTGCCGAACTCAAAAGGCGCTGGCCGGCCCACTCGGTGAAAGCGGAAATGGTGGAGCGGCTTGAAGAGCTGGAAGAGAAGCTGGAGTGCTTACGCCGGCTGGAAGAAAGGGAACTATGAATAATGACCACGTGGGGGCACGGAATTTGCAAAAACAATTTGAATGTGTTATAATCATCTATGCGAAACGAGTTGCTGTGAGTAAACCGGGTGGTCGCGGGTACCCGCAGGGGTGCCTGAGGAAAGTCCGAGCTCCACAGGGCAGGGTGCTGGGTAACACCCAGTGGGGGCGACCCCAAGGAAAGTGCCACAGAAATGCAGACCGCCCAGCACTCAGCCCAGCAGTTTAAAAGGATACTTCATGACAGGCATGGACGGATAGCTGCGAGGTAAAGCACCTTCAACTGTTGGGCTGAGTGCTGGGCAAGGGTGGAACGGTGCGGTAAGAGCGCACCAGCGGCCACGGCGACGGGCCGGCTAGGTAAACCCCACCTGGAGCAAGACCGAATAGGGGGACAAGGGAGTGGCCCGCTCCGTCCCCGGGTAAAGGTCGCTAGAGGCGTCAGGCAACTGGCGTCCCAGATAGATGATCACCCAAGACAGAACTCGGCTTACAGGTTTGCTCACAGCATAAACAAAAAGACCGGACTGTTCTTCAAGAGCAGTCCGGTTTCGTTGTTTTCCGCAGCTTTTTCCGGCTTAATATTCCCATGTTTAAACCCTACCGGGCATTTTCCTACTGTGAATCGGGTTTTTCGTTGGCCAGCGGGGAAGTGGTGCTTGCCCAGGTCCAGCGGTTGTTGGCATAATAATTCCATGCCGTGGAAGCGAGAATGCCTGCCCCGTTGGCCAGGATGGCCGGTATGCGCAGGTAGCAGTGCAAGGCGCTTAGAACGGCTACATTAATCACCATGCCCGCACCGGAACAAAGGTAAAATTTTACGGCCCGGCCCAGCAGATGGTCCTCCTTTTGCTGTGTCCAGGTAAAAAGGTCGTTCAGCAGGAAATTTCCGAATATGGCCAGGCTGGTGGCCAGCAGGGCGGAAAGCACCACATCCAGGGAAAACAGGCGGGTAAAGAGCAGGAAGAAGAACATGTTCACCGCCACCCCTGTTGTACCCACCAGGCAAAACTTCCAGAAGCGCAGGTCTTCGGGGCTGCTTAAAACCAGCCGCACCAGGTGGCGCAGGTAATTAACCTGTTCGGTTAAATTCATTTTGGAGTGGTTATTCCGGCGGCGCTCGAAGACATAGGGAACTTCGGCCGGCCGGTGGTAACGCCCGCGCACCAGCACTTCCATGAGAATCTTCCATCCCAGGGGAGAGAGTGGCACATCTTCAATTACCTCTTTTTTCAGCATAAAAAATCCGCTCAAGGGATCATTTACCGGACGCACCTTTTTAAGGGCCAGGCGGCCAATCACGCGGGCCGTTAGGGAAATCATCCTTCTAAAGGGGGTTAAGCCGCCGTCTTCACCTCCGGGTACAAAGCGGGAAGCAATGACCAGGTCGTTCCCCTTTTCGATGCTCTTTAACAGGCGGGGAAGAACCTCCGGCGGGTGCTGGAGATCCGCGTCCATTACCGCCAGCACGTCGCCCCTGGCCGCTCTGAACCCCTCCACCACGGCCGTGGCCAGACCCCGCTGGTTCTGCCGGTGGATGAACCTGACCTGAGGGTTTTCACGGCTTAATTCTTCCAGAACTTTAGTCGTGCCGTCGTTGCTGTCGTCCACAAACAGGATTTCAAATGTTTTTCCTTTCAGGGACCGGCAAATGCGTTTGGTCAGCGGGACGATATTTTGTTCTTCGTTGTAGGTTGGGATGATTACCGTAAGCAAAGGCATTACCTCCCGGTTTTAAGCAATCCAGTACCCGCGGGCAAAAAGCAAGTAGAGGAAGAAGAACAGGGATGAGGTCAGGGCAAGGATGAAATTGTGCCTCCTTTCTTCCTTGACCAGCCGGGCCAGGGTCAGGTAAATCGGAAATAACACCATCACAAATCGCGGCATGCTCAATAAAGGTGCGTGGGGTGCCGGGGAGAAGAGCGGCACCAAAAGCCCGATCAACGCAAATAATGTATAGGACGGGCGCTCTCTCCCCAGGGATATGAAGAACAACGCCAATCCCGCCAGGGTGAAGGAAAGGTCCAGCAACTGGCGGCTAAAGCGCCGGTTTTCCCACAGGAGCACCGCGGCCTGCTCCAGACTGAACCAGGGCCAGCTAAAGGAGCGGTGCCAGAATTGCTGGGCCTTGATAAAGGCCAGGGGGTTACCCAGCTCTGCCTGCAGGAAAATCATGAAAAACAGTAAGCCCGCGGGGATCAGGGCTAGAAAAACAATGTCCTTGCTTATTTTCCCTTTAGTGGCGCGCCAGTATTCCCACAGCCCGGGAAAAAGTAAAAACACGCCCAAGTTCCGCGTAGCTGCGGCCAGCATGCCGCAAAGGCCGGCCGGAAGCCACCGTCCCTGGCGCAAGAAGTAAAAGGTTAAAAGCACCAGCAGAAGGTAAAGGGATTCGGTATAAATGGCGGAAAGGTAAAAAGCGGTGGGAAACAGGGCCAGGTACCACGTGGCCCCCCGGGAGGTTGGAGGGTCATAGTCCATCCTGGCCAGCCGGTAGAAAATGGCCAGGATGCCGGCCAGGGAGAGATTGGATATTAAGATCCCGGCTGCTGCCGGGGTCAGGCCCAGCCGGCTGAGCAGGTGAATGAGCAATGGGTAAAGAGGAAAGAAGGCAGCGGATTTTTCGTTGTAACCCTCCTGGGCGATTCTCAGGTACCAGCCCGCGTCCCAGCGGTTGAGCCCCTGGCCCACAATGGCAAAAAACTGCCTGGGATCATAATGGCCTGGGAAAAAAATAACGGCAAAATACCCGGCCAACACTATTAACAGCTGGTGGGCCAGGTAGATAGTAACTATATCTAAATTAAATAAAGAAAACAGCCGCCGGAACATAACCACACCCCATAAGTTTTACTTTTGAGTTTCTATTTATACACCGGCCCGGTTAAAAATAAAAAGCGAGATCAAGTCATCCTGATCTCGCCCGTAATACATTTAGCTTTAGCGTTGTTTATTCATCCTTATATTGGCGGAGATGGAAGTGGTTATGCTGGATGCGCAGAACATGGCGCGACCCACACCGGGGGCAGTTAAGAGACTGCTCGTCCACAAAGCGCACCTCACCTATGTGCCGGCCGCAGCAGGTAACCTCTACACTGATCATGCGCCCGTCCGGAAGATGATTTACCCGGTAGTCCACCAGGGCTTTTTGGCTCACGGGATACCACTCCTAACAGAAATTTTTTCTATTATACCGTGAATACCGGGAACAGTAAATTTAAAACGTTTATGTTACCGTGGCACATGGTGTATAATGGCCATAGTGAGAGAGCAAAGAAACAAAGAAAGGATGGTTTAGTTCACATTGGTACAGAAAAAAGAAACCGGTGCCCGGGGTAAACGCCGGCCACGTCGCCGCCGGTCAAAGATTGTTTTACCTACGGGACCGTTAAAGCTCGATCGCTTTCAGGAAGAAGCAATTGCCGCGTTGTTGGAGGGATATACCGTCCTGGTAGCTGCGCCGACGGGAACGGGTAAGACCCTGATTGCCGAAAAACTGCTGGAACATATATTGGCTGCGGGGAAGGGAGCGGTATACACGTCGCCCATTAAAGCCCTCTCCAACCAGAAATTCCGGGACTTCGGGCAGCTTTTCGGTCCGGAGCGGGTGGGGTTGATTACAGGGGACCTTTCCATTAACGAGAGGGCTCCCCTGCTGGTGATGACCACGGAAATCTTTCGCAACTGGTGTTTTGCCAATCCCGAGGAACTGGAGCACACCTCTCACGTCATTTTTGACGAGATGCACTACCTGGACGACCCGGAGCGTGGTACGGCCTGGGAGGAAAGCATCATTTTCGCCCCGCCCCACATGAAGATTCTGGGCCTCTCCGCCACCGTACCCAATATTCAGGAAATTTCCTCCTGGATGGCCGAGGTACGGGGGGAAGTGGTGAAAGTGATTGAAGAACGGTGCCGGGCCGTTCCCCTGGAAATCTCCTGGATTGCGCCCGGGGGAGATGTGCTGGACGAGGAAGAGGCCCGGGAGGAAATTGCCGAGAGACAGGAAATTCGCCGCTGGCGCCGTCACCGCTGGAACGAGATGACGGCTGCCGGGTGGGAGGAATTAGATTATTAGAGATAGGTGGTATGCCCTTGGCCGCCATATTTTCCAGTCCAACCTGTGTTGAAGTGATCGAAGCAATTCAGGACCACCTGCCGGCCCTTTACTTTGCCTTCAGCCGTGGACGGACCGAGTTGCTGGCGGAAGAACTGGGCCGGGAGTGGGATTTCCTTACTTCCGGGGAGAAGCGGGCCGTCCGGCGGATGATCCAGGAAGCGGAGGAGAATAACCCCGGCCTTTTCGGCCCCCGGCGTCAAAACCTGCGCCGCTTGCTGCTTCAGGGCATTGGCTATCACCATGCCGGCCTGTCGCCACTGCTCAAAGATCTGGTGGAAAGGCTGTATGAATCCCGGCTGGTTTATGTCCTTTTTTGCACGGAAACCTTTGCCGTGGGGGTTAACTTTCCCGCCGCCAGTACGGTTTTTGACGCCTGCCGCAAGTGGGACGGCCAGGAGTTCCGCCCCCTTTTAAACCGGGAATTTTTCCAGATGGCCGGCCGGGCGGGCCGGCGCGGGTATGATGAGGTGGGGCGGGTTTTCGTGCGCATCGACGAGCGTTTCCCCGAGCAAACCGGCTTTTACCGGGAGGACGAGGTGGAACCGGTCCGGGGCAGGCTTACCATCTCGCCCAATACGGTTTTAAGCCTTTTGCACTGGAAAACCGATGCGGAAATTCGCCGCCTGCTGGAAAAAAATTTATCCGTCTACCAGAGCAATAAAGAGAGCCGGCAGCTCCGCCGGGAGGTGCAGAAGCTGGAAGAAAAGGCGGCGGAACTGGCCCGGTGTTTTTGCCCCGACCGGGGCCGGGACTGCTGCGAGCTTTACCGGGTCAAGCTGCGCAAAGAGCTGAACCAGCTTAAAAAAAGCAAGCACCGCAATCGCTCCGACATAAGACAGCGCCGGCAGGAAGTTCAGCTTTTATTGCAAAAGGCGCGCAAAAAATGTCGCTATAAGATTTGTCTCGATGCATCAAGGGAGATACGCCGGCTGGAGGAAAGGGTTCACCTGCTGCACAAGCGGTTGAAGCAGCTGGACAAACACTCCCGGGATTATGTGCGGGAGTTTGAGAATGTGTGGAGCCTGCTGGAAAAACTGGGGTATGTGCAGGGCCGGGAGCTTTTACCCCGGGGGAGATTCGCCCTTTACGTGCACGTGCAGGAAATACTGGTTACCGAGCTGGTTTTCTCCGGTATTATCCTGGAGTCCCCTCCTGTTGAGGCGGCTGCCATCCTGGCCGGGGTGGACTACCAGCCCGGGCGGGATGAACAGGTGATTCCACCTCCCTTTTCCCTGGAAAGGGTGGAAGAATTGCGCCGTTTTTTACTCGGGAGCGGCGTACCGGAGCACTTTTGTGTCTGGTCGCCCCTTCCCGCCGCCCTGGCCGCGGCCTGGTACCAGGGAGCCACCTTTGACCAGCTTTTGGGCATGACCAACCTTCAGGAAGGGGACATCTTTTCCATCCTGCGCCGGGAAATAGACCTTTTGCGCCAGATTGAAAGAGCCGCCGGGGAAGACCGCGCCCTGGCCCTGCTGGCCAGGGAACTGCGCCGGCGGCTGGACCGGGACGAGGTGGCCGTGGTGGGGGTGTAAAGAAAAAAGCGGGCTTATCGCCCGTTGTGTTTTTGCTATCGAACGGGAGTTATGTATGAGCTGGCTGTTAAGGAGTTATGTTCAGAATGACCACCGCTGGCGCTCCAGCAGTAGCTTTTTCTCTCTAGCTTATACTTGATTTTGCTTGACCTTACTAACGCAGTTCTTCGGGTACCTCCGGCTGGTACCACGTGAGCCAGCTGGCCGGGTAGATGCCCGTGGCGGCCACCACCATGGCCACGGTGGCGACAAGCCCTAAAAACCAGTGCTTAAGCCGCATTCTTTACACCTCCTTTGCCGGGGATGAGTATGGAGTGCAGCCGGCCCAGGAAAACGTCCAGCCATTCTATAAAGCGGTAGCCGGCCGGAGTTACGGTAAAGGATTGAAAGGCCAAGCCCAGGGCGCTGGCGGCCACCAGGTCCCTCCGCAGAGGGAAAAACCAGACAACCGCAACGTAACACAGGGGTACCAGCAGGGAAATTACCTTCAGCGCCCGGCGGTGGCCCACCCGGGTGATGGGCTTGGCCGGGGTGTCCGCCGGCGCCCGGAACAGGGCTACTATAACGGCGAAAAGGGTTGCGGCCAGAGCCATACCCTGGGCGGGAATGTCCGTTTCCGGGAGCCAGCGGGCCAGAAAGCCCAGGCCTGTGAAGGTGGTTAGGGAGCCAATCAGGCAGCGGTAGTAGGCGGTGCAGTGGGCCCCCCCGGCCGCCAGGCGGAAAACCACACTGGCCAGCAGGACCGCCATCACCTGGGGCAAAATGCCCAAAAGCAGCGGTATCGTCACAAAGCATACCACTTTCACCACTGCACCCAGGAGCAGCTCCAGGCCGTAGGCCATCACCGCCGCCCGCTCCTCCTGCTCCAGCTCTTTGCTCAACCAGGAGGCAATTTTCCGGGCCAGGTTGTGGATCATTGTTCTTCTGCACCTGCCTTGGGTAGGGTTACCGTAAAGATGGTGGGCGGGGAGGAGACCTTTATCTTCCCGCCGTGCTGTTGCACTATCTCCCGTACAATGGCCAGCCCCAGGCCCCGGTTTTCCCCCTTGGTGGAGAATCCCGGTTCAAAGATCTTTTCCATCAGGTCCTCCCTGATGCCGGGGCCGGAATTGCCCACCGAGATGATGTAGTTCTCCTCGTCCTCGTTTATTTCCAGCCTGATATAACGGTCCCTGGTCGCCAAAAACGCCACCGCATCCATGGCGTTGTCCAGCAGGTTGCCCAGTATGCGGTTCAGGTTGTGGGGGCGCACGGCTAGTTTAGCCAGGTCGGATTCAATGACCAGGCCAAAGCTGATGTTGCGGCTGGCCGCCAGGGCCGCCTTTTGCTGGACCAGGGCGGCCACCTCGGGTGATTTCAACTTCAGGGTCTGGGTGAGGATGCGGATGTCCCCCGTCACCTCGGCCAGGTACTCCCGGGCGCTTTCCAGCTTGCCCATCTGCAGCATGCCGTACACGGCCTGCAGGTGGCTGATGAAGTCGTGGCGCTGGGCCCGGATGTTGCGGATCATTTCTTCCAGGTCCTGGATGTGTTTGGCCTGCTGGCGTATCAAGTTATCCTGTTCTTCCACAATTAATGACTTTCTTAATAGAATGAACCCTAAAATAGTGTTTCCAAAAACTACTATATCAACCAATACTATCCAGGCTAAAGGTATAGATGTTGTAAAGTAAACTAAGTATTGAGTAAAAATAGTAATAAGCAATGCCTGTCCCAAACTAAAAACTGCCATTAGATAGTTTGGAAAGAATAGTGCACTCATCAGTTAATCATGCTCCCGTTCTTTTGTTTGGTTGGAACGGTAAATGCCTAGTGAGCGTAACGTAACCTTCTTTCTTACACACCAAAAGGTGATTAAAGTCAGTACAATTAGCTCAGGGATGGCTAAGAAAATACGAAGGGTCAGCGACTCCCAAATTTCATTAATTGTTTTGCCCATCAGAAAGATTAATATAGGCAATATGAGCATTTCTACTGTTGCCAGGATAGCTATGCCGATCATGGCCACATTAATGGCCACGGGGAAGGAAGTTTTGAAAAATACGACCACCAGGAGGGTGATTACGAGTATCCCGATCAAAGTATGTACCCCATATGGTATGGGCAGTTCCCGTACGAAATAGGAAGCCACGGAAGAGAGCACTGCTGCCGGAATAATCCGCTGCCATTTGAGTTCTATGCCCATAAGGGTTAACCCCAAAGTCAGGATGATGATACTCTCCGGAATAGACTGAAGAATCAAAGCCACCAAAGGCATTTTATCCATTGTTGTCTCTCCATTTAAGATTGTCGGTATAATACTCATCACGGGTTTCAGCCACCCATCATGCAACTTCCCCGTCCCTGGTGCAAGGGCTTCCATTAAAAGCCATTCTTTGGCATATATTTCTGCAGAAACAAAAAATCTCCTTCTTTATTAACAGAAAAATTTTCTAATTTTCTACAGAAATTTTTTCTGTCTTCCATTTTTCGTGGAAATCAGGAAAACCCTTGCCGGGGCCTTGCCCTAAAGGGAAGGGGGAAACATGGTAGACCGGTATTGCTGTGCCCGCTGTCGATAATGGACGGCCAGTTTTTGGAACTTTTCCGTTTCCTGTGCTGAAAGCTGCCGGACCACCCGGGCCGGGGAACCCAGGGCCAGGTGCCCGGCGGGAATTTCCTGCCCCTCCACCACCAGGGCCCCGGCCCCCACTACGGCTCCTTTGCCGACGCGGGCTCCGTTGAGGACGATGGCTCCCATGCCAATAAGTGAGCCGTCTTCAACGGTACATCCGTGGAGAACGGCCCCGTGGCCAACCGTAACCCGGTTTCCGATTTTCAAGGGGCAGCCGGGGTCTTCATGCAACAGGCACCCGTCCTGAATGTTTGTCTCCTCACCTATTGTTACCTCGTCCACATCCCCCCGGATCACCGTGTTAAACCAAACGCTGCTACCCCGGCCGATTTCCACCCGGCCAACGATCCTGGCTCCCGGGGCAATAAAAACATCTTCCCCCAACTGCGGCTTATGGCCTTCGAATTCATAAATGCCCATGGCTTGTCCCTCCCTTATCTTTTTTATAAAAACTATACCTTGCCGTCCCGGGAAAGGCAACCAGTTTGAGATCCCGCCTTTTTGAGCCGTTTTAAAAGAGTGCGGCCAGAAGTACATGCGACCTTTCAGGATGCTAAAATGTATGTGCTTCTGTAGCTCAGAAAAGAGTAATCAAAAAAAGTACCCCTATTGCTAGGGGCTTTTGATGGGGAAAGGAGAGGCGGTTTACAGTTGTGAAAACTTTCACTTTTAAGTATACATCATACTCTTTCCCCTGTCAACAAAAAATATATAAAAGTGTCTACCACGTCTCCCTGTGAAAAATTATTCCTTTCCGGGTAATCTCGCGGTAGAGAGGCTCAGCTTGGAACGAGGGGGACTGAAATTCTTGCATATCGCACGCCAGGGCAGTTACCGGAACATTCTCTTTCAGGCTGATTCGATGAGCTTCATCTTTAATTGTATCGCGGATCTTTTTATCAAGCCTTTCCGTAATTACAAGAACATCAATATCCGCATTCGGGGTGCTGTTCCCTCTCGCATGAGAACCAATGGCATGGGAGCCGAACAGGATGACCGCTTTAACAGGTACATCTTTATTTTTGAGAGCGTCTGCGTACATTAGAACAATTGCTTTAACACGTTTATCTACGGGCACAGGCATAGATAGTCACCTACCGTATTCCCGGCCATCTGGCCGGTCATTATTTCCGCCATTTCGGCCTGCCGTTTCAGGGCGAAACTGCGTCCTTTCCGTAACCAGAGCCTAATCAACCAGCGAATTTTGATAGGTGAGAGCTTCAAAAGCCTTAACATGCGTTTTGCTTATCCTCTTGCCGAAGCGCACCATCAACATGTTTGCCGGATGTTCCAAAATTTCCGGATCATCCGTTCCCCGTCTTTTAAAACCTGCACTTCCGAAAAGCCGGGTCAACATGCGCTGGTAGCCAAAGGCGTCCAGCCCGCTTCCTTCCAGATCCCAGTGCCAGTAAAATTCGGTGGTGATGACCACGTAATCCTCCAGCATCTCGTTCTTAAAGGCCTGTTTTAGCAACTCTTTCGCTATTCCTAGCCTCTGCCAGCTCCGGCTGACTTCAATGGCGCCCAGTTCCAGCAGGCGGGGATGCCTGCTCCACCGGGTATATTCGCTGGGTCTGTGAAATAGCACGTAGCCTATGATTTCATGCCCGTACCGGGCAATATACACCAGTCCTTCCGGGTCGGCCGCGGCAATCATTAAAGCCTCTTTCTGCCGTGCGGGGCTGCGGAAATTGCGCAGCCTCTCGTTCATAGTAAGGCTGGCCAGGTACTCCTTGCTGACAGGTCCCTCAATGATTACCATGCCCTGGGGTGTGGTTAATTGTTTTATTTCGGTTATTTTGGCACTCGCAGTTATCATGGTCGCCCACCGATCTTTCTTTATATTCTTACCTGGTTGGGTAAGGCCATTACTGGTTATAAAAATATTCTGATAAAACCCTTAAAAATCCTGCCGCCGGAAAAAACTTTTCCCGGCTTTTTTAAAATCTTACTGCACCAGGACGGTTTGCCCTTCCTCCCCGGTCCCAACAACTAACTGGTGATAATGCCGTATTTTTGCGCCCGGTATAAGAGGGCCGAGCGGGTAATGCCCAGCAACTGGGCGGCGCGGGTTTGATTACCCCCGCTTTTCTGAAGGGCTTTGATGATCAACTCCTTTTCCACCTGTTCCAGGGAGATGCCTTCATCGGGGAAGTTGATCACCAGTTCCTTTTCATTTTGGGGCGTGTGCAGCAGTTCCTTGGGCAGGTGTTCGGGCAGTATTTCATTGCCCTGGCAAATAATGGCCGCCCGCTCAATTACGTTCTGCAGTTCCCGGATGTTTCCCGGCCAGTGGTAACTGCACAAAAGCTCCATGGCCGCCGGGGAAATTTTATTCACCAGGTACTTGGGGCGAAATTTTTCCAGGAAATGGTTGGCCAAAAGGGGGATGTCCTCCTTTCTTTCCCGCAATGGCGGCAGGTGGATCTGGAACACATTCAGGCGGTAATAGAGATCCTCCCGGAAGATCCCTTTTTCTATGGCTTCGGTCAGGTTGCGGTTTGTAGCCGCAATAACCCGCACATCAACATGGATTGTTTCCGTGCCTCCCACCCGCTCGAAAGACATTTCCTGGACCACCCGCAGGAGCTTGGCCTGCATGGAAAGGGACATTTCGGTGATCTCATCCAGGAAAATGGTGCCCCGGTCGGCCAGTTCAAAACGACCAAGTTTGCGGGCAGCGGCCCCGGTAAAAGCCCCCTTTTCATGACCAAAAAGTTCGCTTTCCAGTAAATGTTCGGGCAGCGCTGCGCAGTTAATGGCAATAAAGGGCCCGTCCCGGCGGGGGCTGTTTTGGTGGATGGCTACCGCGGCCACCTCTTTGCCGGTACCGCTTTCCCCGGTAATTAAGACGGTAGCATCGCTCGCGGCCACCCGCTCGATCAATTTAACCACTTCCTGAATGGCCGGGCTTTTTCCCACCAATTTGCTGTACCTTCTGGTTAACTCGGAGCGCAGAAAGCTAACCTCGGTGGCCAGCTGGGTGATCACCAGGTTTTGTTTGATGACCATTTTCAATTCGTCCAGGTCGAAAGGTTTGGTGATGTAATCGGCCGCCCCTATTTTCATGGCCTCAATGGCCGTCTCGATGGTGCCGTGGGCGGTGAGAATAACCACGGGGATTTTGGGCTGCATTTCCCTGGCCTTGCGGAGTACATCCATTCCGTCCATCTCGGGCATTTTTAGGTCCAGAATTACCAGGGAAGGTTGTTCCTCGCGGATTAGTTCCAGTCCTTTTAACGGGGAGGTGGTGGATAACACATGGTAGCCTTCCTGTTGCATGGCCCGTTCCAGTGCCCAGCAAAGATGCTGTTCGTCATCAATGATTAGAATTGTTGGTACCATGGTTGGCTTGCCCTCCTGTCGGATCCATTATGGGTAGGCATACGGTAAAGGTGGCCCCTTTTTCACTTGATGTCACATCAATGTTTCCGCCATGGCTGGCGACAATCTGGTGGCTGATGGACAGCCCCAGTCCGGTTCCGTCTTTCCGGGTGGTGTAAAAAGGATCGAAAATCCGTGAGATGTCCTCGCTGGCAATTCCCGGTCCGGTATCACTGAACTGGATGCACACGCGGTTGTTACCGGCATAGGTTTTGATGGTTAGCCTGCCTCCGTCGGGCATGACCTGGACGGCGTTCAGGATTAAATTGACAAATACCTGTTTAATGCGTTCTCCGTCCACTTCTATAAGCGGAATGTGCGGGTCTTTTTCTACATTTAGCTGTACTTGATGCTGCCTCAGCAGAGGGGTGGTAAAGGTAAGCACTTTATCGAGCAGGGAATTTACCGACGCGGGATGGACGAAATTTTTGGCCGGCCGGCCGAAATCCAGCAACTCCTGGATAATCCTGTTCTGCCGGTCGATTTGTTCTTTTATGATATTGGTATATTGCTTAATATCAGGTACGCCCTTTAAATCTTGTTCCATTACCTGGATGATGGTTTTAACAACGGAAATGGGGTTGCGCAATTCATGGGCGATGCCGGTGACCAGGCGACCGAGGGCGGCCAGGCGTTCGGACCGGTGCAGTTGCTCCTCCAGCTTTTCTTTTTCAGCGATGGAGCGGGCCATCCGGTTAATGGCCCGGGCAATTTGACCGGCTTCCCCGGGAAGGTCCGGAAGCAGGTGATTCAAATCCTTCTCCAGGTGGCCCAGCCCTTCCTTGATTTGGTTTACAGATCTTACTAGATTATGGACCAGAAAAAGAACCCCTCCGGTACAGGCAAAGAAAACAAACAAGGTCACGTAGCGGGAGATAAGCCGGAAGTAACGGCTCTGGGCAAAGATGGGATGCAGGCGTTCATCAACCCACGCTACCGCCACCAGCTTGCCGTCGATAATGACGGGTGTCAGGTATTCAAAAGTTTCATCATTCAAACTGGTAGTCAGGCGGGCCAGGGGGCGCTGGCTGGCCACTACCGCCATCAAACCCGAATCAGCCTCATTCAAAATGCGTCTTTCCCTTTCCCGGCTTTCCTGGGGGGAAAGCTGGCGGTACTCGTGCAGAAAACCCTGGACAAAAATTTGTTTATGATCAGGCAAGTAAAGGCCAAACCTGACACCGGGATGGTTGGGCACCAGGGGGCGGGTGACCTCCTCAAAACTGGCCTGCAGGTAACTGGCCTGGTTTTCGGGATCCAGGTCAATAAACCTTTCTTCCTGCAGTCTTTTTTGCAGCGCTTGTTCCAGACCGGGGACAACCTGCTTGTGCAATAGAGAGCCGAGACGTTCCTCTAGGGAGGAAATCATGGCCTCTTCACTTTTGGTGGCAAAAATAAGGTCGTAAAGAAGCAATAAAACCGGAATCAGCAGTAGCACCACGGTGATGGCCATAATTTGAAAGCGCAGGCTGCGCCAGCTGACCTTAATCATACTCCCCCTCTTTTCCCGCTAACCAAAGTGATGGATAACAAACACCTGCTGTCTGAAAACAGACAGCGGTCTGTTTTTGTAATCACCTTCACATGTCCCTTTTTGCTGGCTGGTTAGTTTGTGAAACTGTCTGTTTTTAAACACAACAGGCTACTTGCCTTGGGGGCAAAACCTGTATTTTTCCGGGCTTAACAGGCTGGTACGCAAAATGCAAGGTCAATTTATAACTTTTTTCACAAGCCTTTGCGTTTATTATAACATGCCGGTGTCGTTTAAGAAACATCATCCGGACAAATACGGGGGTTTTTTGTCGGCTAATATGTGCATGGGGTTACAAGCACAAAGCCTTCGCGGGATTGGTCAAGTGAGGTGATAAAGGGGTCATGGTGGAGAGGGATATCCTGCAGCTTTTCAACCGGCGCAAAGAAGAGTTTTTAAAAAAGGTTACCCAACAGGCCATGGAGGGCGAGGGGGAAAAGGCCGGTGTAATGCGCGAGCTTAAAAAGTTCCTGGACTGGTTCGAGTACTGGCTGCAGAGCGAAGAAGGCGTGAATATAGAAGAGGCTGCTCTCGTCCCCGAGGAAAAAACCTTCGACCAATTTTTAGATGAAGTGCTGGCCGAGACCAAGCGGATTCTGGCGGAACAAAACATCGAGGTGACGTACACCCTGCCCGGGCAAAACCTGGGGATCAGTGAGTCCTGGAAGTGTGTAAAGGTTTTCGGCAATAACGACATTTACTACCGCATTGGCCGGACCCGGCCGCGGAAGGGGCCTTATCAGGGCCGGGAGCTATTAGTTATCGATCTGGTTATGGATGGTTATAAAAGGCAGGTTTTCCTGCCCCTTTTGGAACTGAAGGAGGAAATTGAAAAACGCCTGGGGGCCGTACTGGAGAGGGAACTGCCCAAGGTGGAGGCAACCGGCAAATACCGGCTCAAGGTGATCCTGCCCTATGAAATTGTACGCAGGGGGGATGCCTGGCTGGCGGCGCGCAAGTTTGCCGACTTCGTTGCCGTAACCAAGCCGTTGATTAACAGGTTGGGCATTCAATGATAGCGGTTGGTCCCCAGTGGTTAATGATAGGCATTATGTCAAGGGGGAGGTGGAAAAACCGCTCGAGACAGGCAAAAGGGTTAACAAAAATGGGGACGTATGGTCCCGGTAAGCAGGCCGGATGGTTTCCGGAATTAATTCAGGATGTCCGGGATTTGAGGCCATACTAACAATGAATCCTGGAGGGATAAGATATGCTTGATTGGTTAGCTACCTTTACAGGGGGAGGACTGGCGGCCAAGGCAACCGCAGCCGTGACCACCACTGGGGCGGCGGTAAGCACGGCTGCCGGGACCCCGGGTATGCCCTGGTGGGTATGGCCGCTGCTCCTGTTTATTACCACTTTCGTGCTGGGTATTGTGGCTGTGCTTGGGGGTGTAGGAGGCGGTGTTTTGTTTGTTCCCATCGTAGGCAGCTTTTTTCCCTTTAATCTGGACTTTGTCCGCGGGGCGGGGTTGCTGGTGGCCCTGGCCGGGGCTCTGGCGGCAGGACCGGGCCTTTTAAAACTTAACCTGGCCAATCTGCGACTTGCCTTGCCGGTGGCTTTAATAGCATCCACTTTCAGCATGGTGGGAGCTTTTATCGGCCTGGCTCTGCCCAACAACGTGGTGCAGACCGCTCTGGGTATTACCATCGTGCTCATTGCCTTTTTGTTCGTAGTTTCAAAAAACACGGAATTTCCCCAGGTGGGAGGAAGCGATAAGCTGGCCCGGTTTTTAAAAATAGGTGGTACCTATTACGAACGTTCTTCCGGGAAAACCGTAGACTGGTCGGTATGGCGAACGCCACAGGGTTTCCTTTTATTTATCGCCATTGGTATTATGGCCGGTATGTTCGGCCTGGGTGCCGGGTGGGCGAATGTTCCGGTGCTGAACCTGCTCATGGGTGCGCCCCTTAAGGTAGCTGTGGGCACCAGCAAGTTCCTCCTCTCCATTACCGATACCTCGGCGGCCTGGGTTTACCTGAACCAGGGGGCGGTGTTGCCCGTTATCGCCGTGCCTTCCATCGTGGGCATTATGTTAGGTTCTTTCGTTGGGGTGCGGCTGCTGGCCACGGCCAAGCCTAAAGCCGTGAAATACCTGGTGATCGTTTTACTCCTGGCTGCCGGCCTGCGTTCACTGCTCAAAGGTTTGGGGATCTGGAACTAGCTTAGAGGGGACTTTTAAGGAGGGGAAAAAAGATGGCCAAACCGCAAGCGGAAATGCTGAAGAGCCCCGCGCCGCAAAAAGCACCGGCAAAAGCACCCGCGGCGCCACAGGTGGAGGTGGCGCCGGAACAGCTGGCTTATGCCAACGTGCTTCTCTACGGCTCCTGGCTGGGGATCGCCCTGTTGCTTTTGACCAATATTATTTATCTCACCGGGCTGGTTAAGCCGTACATTGAACCGGCTATGCTTCCCCAGTACTGGGGAATGAAGGCCAGCGAATTTGTCCAGGTGGCCCACATGCCCACCGGGTGGGGCTGGTTTAACATGCTCGGCTACAGTGACTTCCTGAACTTTATTGGCATGGCACTACTGGCCGCGCTGACCATCGTCGGGTACCTGATTTTATTGCCGGCTTACCTGTCCAAGAAGGATGTACCGTACACTTTTATAGTTCTTGCCGAAGTAGTGGTGCTCGTTCTGGCGGCTTCGGGTGTTCTGGCTGTGGGCGGACACTAAAGGCATACTGGTGGCGAAAAATGCTGCGGCGGCCCTGGTATCAAATGTGGCAACGGTTTGGACTACAGGGGTCGCCTCCTTTAAAGGTCGTCTTGTGACCGATATCACAATCCTGCCGGCTTAGCGAATGAAATAATTCACAAAGCCGTACAGGCAAAGGGCGGTGGGTATGCTCAGGGTAAGCACGGGCAGGAGAAGGTGCCAGCGGTTAACCCGGGCATCTTTTTCCGCCCGCAAAGCGCGGGAAATTTCAATTTCCGCAAAAGGATGACTTAAACTTTTTTCCCACCTTCCCAAAGGCGGCAGCCCCGGATGGGGTGCCAGCGGGGAACTCTGGAGCGGTTCGAAAAGGTAGATTATATTCCGCCGGCGGTAAGCGGCGGGCAGCCCGGCGGGCCGCTTTTTATTCCGGTCTTGATTGCCTTTAAGCGGCCATGACATTGCCCTCGCCCCCTTTATTTTTAAAGACTTTTAAAGTTCTCCGGTGCATTGCTGCGGGGTAAGGCCTTACTCCCGCGTAGCTGGCAAAGGGTGATCAAGGTCAAGCTGAGCATGGTGACCAGGGCCGGCCCAAACATAAGCGCGGTAGTATAAAAGGAGGCCAGGCCGGCCGCCCGGCTGCCCAGCAGCACTAAGGCGGAGCTAAAACCCCACCAGGCAAGGAAAATGCTCTCCTCCGGGTTTTGTAGTATGTCCCGGCGAAGATGCCATGCGTGGAGGTAGCCGGCCAGATAGCCGGTACAAAGGCTTATGAGAGTAATCCCCGCCGCGGAAAAAGTGAACAGGTCGGGAAGGAAGATAATCACGGCGAAGGCACTAACCGGATACAGGGTAAAAGATGCGGTGGCCCGGGCCTGCCGGCGGGATAAGCCGGTCACGTACATCAAAAGCGGTTCCAGCAGGGCACGGGTATTTAATCCAAACAGACCCGCACAAAGGCCGATGGACCCACCAACCAGGCTCACCCGTCCTGCCGTGATATGTTTGGGGAAGGCGAGCCCCGGTACCGCAAGGGGGTATCTCCAGAACAGGCCGCCCGGGGGTAGCGGGTTTTCGTCCTCAAAGCCGAACCGGTAGTAGTGACGATAACGGCCGGCAGCGATGAGGGCGGTGATGACCAGAACGGTGCTGTAGGTAAAAACGAGGACCGCCATGCCTTCCGGCAGGGTGCTGAGCCAGAGGAGGAGTTGTTTTCCGGTTAACATAAAGGGCAGGGATAGAATGGCCACGGTCATGCCCACCCGTTTATAAGCGTGCCGCGTGATTTCAGGGCAGTATATCAACTTTAGTTTGCTGGCTGCATTGAGGAGAATGCCGCTGCCTACAGCTGCGGGTAGGGGCAGGCCGGTAATGATCAGCAGGGGGACGGTAAACAACTGGTAGGCCGGACCGCCGGCGCGATATAAAAATCCTCCGGCAAAGCCGGTCAGGAAGAAAACGGCCGGGCTCATTTTATCCCTCCCCAAATATGCGGAATGATTAAATAAAGAGATCAAAGTGTGCTTGTGATAACTAGCACATATCCTGTTGCTGGTATAATATCATAAACCTTTTTTTAGTGCAATAGGTTGACAGGCTAATTTGTAATATAAGGCACAAAATAGTGGTACTTCCGCAAGCCGCGGAAAATGTGGGGACGGGTTCACTGAACATTTACTTTTTCGGTATGTTAATGAAGGAATTAGACGCCCGACAAAGAATCATAACCGTAAATGTGCTGAATTGTATAAACAAAAATGACCCGTTGTTCGAGAAAGGGGGGTTTTTATAGTGCTTGAGCCATTACCGCCTTGCAGCGCCAATTGTCCGGTTAACACCGATGTGCCCGGTTACCTGGCTGCCATAGCCCGGGGGGATTATCAAAGGGCTGCCAGGCTGATCCGGGCCAACAATACCTTTGCCTCGGTATGCGGGTGGGTTTGCCCCCATCCCTGCGAAGACCATTGCCGGCGGGGACAGGTAGATGCCCCGTTATCGGTACGGGCGTTGAAGAGGTTTGCCCTGGAAAAGGCCGGGGGAGAAAGCATTTTCCCCGATAAGCCGACTGCGCAGTCCCTTCCTTACCGGGTGGCCATAGTGGGAGCCGGTCCGGCGGGACTGACCGCAGCCTGGGACCTGGCCAGGGCCGGGTATACCGTGACGGTATTTGAGCGCCAGCCCGAGGCCGGGGGACATTTATATGCTTCCCTGCCCACCTATCGCCTGCCCCGCCGGGTGGTAAGGGAGGATGTGGGCCGCATCGCCGCTGCCGGCGTGGAGATACGTACCGCGGTGGAGATTGGCAAAGATGTTTCATTAAACGACCTGCAAAAGGAATATGATGCGGTAGTCCTGGCCGTGGGCCTTTCTAAAAGCCGGGGCTTAAACCTGCCGGGGTTTGATCATCCCGGTGTCCTGCTGGCCCTGCCCTTCCTGCAGGGGGCCAACCTGGGCCGCCCGGTGAACATTAAAAAAAGGGTGATTGTCATTGGTGGCGGCGATGTGGCCATGGACGTGGCCCGGACCGCCCTGCGCCTGGGTGCCCGGGAGGTACGGGTAGTTTGCCTGGAGACCTGCGACATTATGCCCGCCCACCCGTGGGAGGTAAAGGAAGCCCAGGAGGAAGGGGTAGAACTGTGCGCCGGATGGGGACCCGTCCGGGCGGTGGTGGAGGATGGGCTTATTCAGGGTTTGGAAGTTAAAGGGGTGTTGTCGGTCTTTGATGACCGGGGTTGCTTTAACCCCACCTTTGACGAAAGCAGGCTTTCATTTGTTCCCGGCGAAATGATCATTCAGGCTATCGGGCAGGTTGCCGATCTTTCGTGCCTGGCGGGCACCCCGGTAGCGGTAAACGAACGGGGCCAGCTGGTGGTGAACCGGGATACGTTGGAAACCAGCGTGCCCGGGGTCTTTGCCTGCGGGGAGGTGGCCTGTGGTCCCGGTCCGGCCATTGCCGCCGTGGCCAGCGGCCACCGGGTTGCTGCTGCCGTGCGGGCCTATCTGGAAGGAGCATCTCTTCCGGCCGGTAAGGCAGCAGTGATCGGTGATTTGCCAGAAGGGGTACGCACCCGTTTGCCATCTTTTGCCAGGCAGGAAGTACCCGTACTTCCTGCCGGTCAGCGCCGGTATTCCTTTGTGGTACAGGAATTGGAGTTTCCCCCGGTGCAGGCTCTGCGGGAAGCGGAGCGCTGCCTGCGCTGTGGTTTGGGGGCGGAAGTGCTTAAGGAACGTTGCGCTGCCTGCCTTACCTGCCAGCGGGTTTGTCCCTACGGGGTGCCGGTGGTGAAAGGAAGAGCGAACATACCGGTGGAGGGTTGCCAGGGGTGTGGTATCTGTGCGGCGGCCTGTCCGGCGGAGGCTATTGTGCTTAAGGGGTTGCCGGAGCAAGAAGTGCATGCCCTTTTGGAGGGGGAAAAAGGGCGGGTCGGCGGGGTAAGTCCCGCGACCGATCCACCGGTGGCCGTCTTTGTTTGCCAGCGGGCCTATTTCCAGGGACTGGTCCCGGAAGCTATCTCTTCCACCCCGGGGTTGGGGCAGGTCCGTATGGTTTCTCTGCCCACGGCCGGCGCGCTTGACCCGCTGTGGTTGCTTAAAGCGCTGGAAGCGGGGGCTTTGGGCGTAGCAGTGATCACCTGTGGAGAAAACAATTGCCGCCATGCCGGTGGGGCTGCCCGGGTCAAGGAGCAATTAAAGCGCTTCCAAAAGTTGCTTGGGGAATTGGGATACGAACCGTCCCGTTTACAATGGCACTGTCTGGGTGCCGGTGGGGATCCCCTGGCCTGGCTCAGTGAATTTGCCCGGGACCTTGTACAGGCAAATAAATCCTGAATTCGCTGCCGGCCCCCTCTTGACTGTTTACCTCAATCCTCCCGCCGTGGTTTTCAATAATGCGGTAGGATATGGTCAACCCCAGGCCGGTCCCGGCATCCTTGGTGGTGAAAAAGGGTGTGCTCAGCCGGGATAATATCTCCTCGGACATACCGTGGCCCGTGTCCCGTACCACCAGCAGGATTTCATCGGACCCGGCCGGCCAGCGGGAGATGAGGGTCAGTCTTCTTACCGGCTGTTCTTCCATGGCCTGCAGGGCGTTGTGAATTAAGTTCAGCAGTACCTGTTTGAGCTGGTCCGGTTGCGCCTTGATGGAGGGTAATTCCGGGGCAAGATCCGGAACCAGCTCCACCTGGGTCAAAAGACACTGGCTTTCCACCAGGGGTAACAGTTCATTGATCAACCGGTTCAGGTCCACGTTTTCCCCCTGGGTGGAATGGGGGCGGGCCAGCACGAGAAAATCACTGATGATTTCATTGGTCCGATCGACTTCCTGGATAATTACATCCAGGTATTCTTTACTTTTTGCATCCTCCACGCGTTCGCTCAGGAGCTGCGCAAATCCCTTGATGGAAGTAAGGGGATTGCGCAGTTCATGGGCCATGCCGGCGGCCATCTGGCCAACCACCGCCAGCTTTTCCTGGTTGTGCTGCAGTTCCTGCTGGCGGTGTAGTTCTGTAATATCATTGAAGACGGTGACTGCGCCGCTGACCCGTCCGTACTTGTCCCGCAGGACATCGGAGCGGACAAGCAGACAGAAATCCTTGTCATTAACTTTATAGTGTACTTCCAGGGGACCCACTGCTTGACCTTTTTCCAGAGCCTGAACGGTAACCAGTTCTTTTCTGTCCATATTAGGGAAGAGATCCCAGATAAATTTGCCTGTTATGCTGGATGGTGGTTGTCCCGTAAGCCGTTCTGTCTCCTGGTTGGCGATGAGCACTCTTCCGGTGGAGTCAACAACAACCACTCCCCCCACCATTTGCTGTAAAATTGTATCAAAGGTTTGCTTTAATAGCTCATATTTTACCTGGGTATTGATGTCCTGGAAGTAAATGACGGTACCCTCCCGGTTATTTCCCCGCATGATAGGTTTCGTTTTCAAGGCCAGGTGGATCCCTTCGCCGTTTTTGCCGGTAATCTCGATTTCCCGGCGCAGCAGGAAGGATTCAGGATCCTCACCCGGGGGGCAGCTGGTTGTCTTCTCTTCCTGGAGCAATTGTTGCAATTCCGTTAATTTTTTCCCCACCACTTCTTCCCAGGTGTATCCCACCAGCTGTTCCCATGCTCGGTTGATATAGCCGATGTTTAGTTCGTTGTCCACGATCATGATAGCCATGGGGATGGTGTCAAGTATACTGTTAAGAGAGTATTGTTCTGCTTTATATTTTGTTTGCCCTTCCATGGAACAGGGTTGGGATTGGTGTGACAAGCGGCGTTTGTATATACCGAGGGGCAGCAGCACCGCTATAAAAAGCAATAGAGTATGGCCCAGTGCCGTACTGGCAACAAGTACCTTGTATACAGTATACTGCATGGGAACAATTTTATGCAGGTGAGAGATCAAAGAATAAGTTAGATAAAATAAACCTGCTAAAGGGACCGCTATCAGGACCGGGAGCCAGTTCCGCACAAACAACCCGCATTCACCCTTTGCTCACAGCTTTCAAAGGACTAATTTATTCAACGTTTAGTATCATTTTCCTGCCCCTGGTGTAAAACTTTTCCTGAAAAACATCGAAGATTTTATTTTTTTCTCCACTCATGGTATAAAAAATTATGGCCATCTAAATTAACCAGCGGAGGTGGGATGTTGAACAGGACGCAGAAACAGATCTTCCGTGCCCTGATGGCAAAACCCAGCACTTTCTGGGAACTCATCAAGGAACAGGATGGGCACCTGGCTCATTTTACACAGGTAATGGAAGAAATGCTTGCCCTGGGTTTGGTCCGTTATGAAGGCAGTTATATTTATCTCACCGATAAAGGGAAAGAGGAGGCCCGGGGCCAGGGCCTGTCCCCTTTACAACCGCTGACCTGTCCCACTTGTGGCGGGAAAACCGTTACCTTTCAGGGCAGTTTTCCCCGGGTGCTTAGAGAGTTTGCGGAGATTGTCCGGCAAAGGCCAGCGGCCATTGCCGAATTTGATCAGGGGTATGTGGACACAATGAGTACAGTAGCCCGGGTGGCCATCATGTACCAGCGGGGTGACCTGGAAAACCAGGATATCCTGCTCATAGGAGATGACGATTTGACCAGCATTGCCATAGCCCTTACCGGTATGGCCAGGCACATTACTGTTTTAGAGGTGGATGACCGGCTGGTAGAGTTTATTGATCTCCAGGCCAGGAAAAAAGGTTGGACTAATCTTTCCGTACACAGGTATGATGTGCGCCACCCTCTCCCCCGGGAGTTTCAGGGCCAGTACGATACTTTTTTGATTGATCCGGTAGAAACACTGCCGGGCATCCGCCTGTTTTTGTCCCGCTGCGCGCTGTCTTTGCGGGGGAAAGGCAGTGCCGGTTATTTCGGTTTGACCCACCTGGAGGCTTCGAGGGACAAATGGTATTTCATTCAGAGGCTGATCCTGGACATGAATTTTGTGATTACAGATATAATCCATAACTTCCAGGAATACGAACTGGAAAGGGAAGGATTTGTGAGCAAAAACTATCCCCTTGTCCAAAGAGCCTTCGGCCCGTTGCCTGTACCGGACACCAACTGGTATACCTCTAACTTTTTCCGCCTCGAAGCCGTAGCTAAGCCGAGGGTTCCGGAACAAGAAAATATTCCCACCGGGCGCGAGTTTTATTTCGACGACGAAGCTTACGCTACTCTACCCTAGTGCTCTACCTTGCGTACGCGGGTAGTTTGTGTTAGAATACATCCTGGTGTGAATTACACACGCCGCCAGACTTCTACAGGGGTGCCCCGCGAAGGGTTTTGTGGAGGGATGAGGGCGGCGGAGGAATCAAAACCAGCAGGGGAGGAGGTGTTAGGATGGCGATTATTTCCATGAAGCAGCTCCTGGAGGCCGGGGTGCACTTCGGGCACCAGACCCGGCGGTGGAATCCCAAAATGGCTCCGTACATTTTTACAGACCGGAACGGTATTTATATTATTGACTTGCAAAAAACCGTTCGCAAGATAGAAGAGGCCTACAACTTTGTGCGGAACCTGGCCGCCGAGGGTGGAACCATTCTTTTTGTGGGCACTAAAAAGCAGGCGCAGGAGTCGGTGAAGGAAGAAGCCGAACGGTGCGGGATGTTTTACGTGAACCAGCGCTGGTTGGGCGGTATGCTGACCAACTTCCAGACCATTCGCCGGCGTATCGAGCGCCTGCACGAGCTGGAGCGCATGGAAGACGATGGGACTCTGGCCGTGTTGCCGAAGAAAGAAGTGGCCGAACTCATACATGAAAAGGAAAGGCTGCAAAAGTTTCTCGGCGGTATTAAGAATATGCGCAAATTGCCCGATGCCCTTTTTGTCATTGATCCCCGCAAGGAGCGCATTGCGGTGGCCGAGGCCCGGAAGCTGAAGATACCCATTGTGGCCATTGTGGATACCAACTGCGATCCCGACGAGATCGATTATGTGATTCCCGGAAACGACGATGCCATCAGGGCAGTGCGCCTGCTTACCAGCAAAATTGCCGATGCCGTTTTGGAGGGGCGGCAGGGTGAGCAGGTTGCGGCAGCAGGGCAATAAAGGGTAGAGTTTTGGTGGGGGCCCCGCAGGAAATAATTGCTTACGGGGAACCCCTGCTTTTTTCTATGGTCTTTTGTTTGGTAAGCTTACATAATGGACATAATACCATGAAGGAAAAACCTGGTATAAAGAAGGAGGAGTTAACAATGGCTGAAATAACAGCGGCCATGGTCAAAGAATTGCGTGAACGTACCGGCGCCGGCATGATGGACTGCAAAAAGGCCCTTATGGAAACTAACGGGGACATGGAAAAGGCCGTGGACTTTTTACGGGAAAAAGGTCTGGCTGCCGCGGCCAAGAAGGCCGGTCGGATTGCCGCCGAGGGTGTGGTGGATGCCTACATCCACGGCGGGGGGCGCATTGGTGTTCTGGTGGAGGTAAACTGTGAAACCGACTTTGTGGCCAAGACCGATGAATTCCGCCTGTTCGTGCGGGATATCGCCATGCAGGTGGCTGCGGCCCGGCCGGAGTACGTACGGCGCGAAGATGTACCGGAACACGTGATTGCCCGGGAAAAGGAAGTCCTGGCGGCCCAGGCGGCTAATGAAGGAAAACCCGAGAAAGTGATCGAAAAAATCGTACAGGGGCGACTGGATAAATTCTTTAAAGAGGTTTGTCTCCTGGAACAGCCATTTATTAAAAATCCCGATATTACCGTCCAGGAGCTTTTAAACGAAAAAATTGCCAAAATAGGGGAAAACATTGTCATCCGCCGTTTTACCCGTTATGAACTGGGTGAGGGCCTGGCCAAACGGCAGGACGATTTTGCAGAGCAGGTCGCGGCCATGACCAGGTCGTAAGGTCTAAAATTCCCGCTCCTGGAAAGAGGATTTTACCTGGCACTGTAGAAATAAAACTGGGGAAAGTGGAGGTTCTACCAAGTGGCTCAAGCACCCAGGTACAAGCGTGTGGTTTTGAAGCTGAGCGGAGAGGCCCTGGCCGGCAACCAGGGCTACGGTATAGATCCCGATGTGGTCAAATCCATTGCCAGGCAGATTGATGAACTTGTCCAGATGGGTGTGCAGGTGGCTGTTGTGGTCGGCGGTGGGAACATCTGGCGCGGTGTGGCCGGCAGCGCCAAGGGGATGGACCGGGCTACCGCCGATTACATGGGTATGCTGGCCACGGTAATCAATTCGCTGGCTTTGCAGGATGCCCTGGAGAAGCAGGGAGTGAATACCCGGGTCCAGACGGCCATCGAGATGCGGGAGGTGGCCGAGCCCTACATTCGCCGGCGGGCCATAAGGCATCTGGAAAAGGGGCGGGTGGTCATCTTTGCAGCAGGAACCGGGAACCCCTATTTTTCCACAGATACTACCGCTGCTTTAAGGGCGGCTGAAATAGAGGCGGATGTTATTTTGATGGCCAAAAGGGTCAATGGCGTTTATGATTCCGATCCCTTAAAGAACCCCAATGCCCGGCGCTACGAGCGGCTCACATATATTGAGCTCCTCAACAAAGGGCTGGCCGTAATGGATGCCACAGCCACTTCATTATGTATGGATAACCGCATCCCCCTGGTGGTGTTTAACCTGAACCAGGAGGGAAATATTAAGCGGGCGGTGCTGGGAGAAAACGTTGGTACCTATGTTGGGGGTGAATATGTTGGTTAATGCCAAAATTGCCGAGGCTGAAAGCAATATGAAGAAAACCGTGGAACTGGTCAAAAAGGAATTTGCGTCCTTAAGAGCCGGTCGCGCCACTCCTGCCCTTCTGGATAAGGTGCTGGTTTCCTATTATGGTACCCCTACCCCGATCAACCAGCTGGCTACCATTTCTGTGCCGGAACCGCGTCTTCTGGTGATTCAGCCCTGGGATAAAACCATTTTACCGGAAATTGAACGGGCCATTTTGAAATCCGACCTGGGGATTACGCCCACCAGTGACGGTACGGTCATCCGCCTGGCCATTCCCCAGCTGACCCAGGAACGCCGGGCCGAACTGGTGAAGGTGGTCAAGAAGAAAGCGGAAGAGGGTCGGGTGGCCATTCGAAATATTCGCCGTGAACTTAACGATAAAGTCAAGCAGCAACAAAAAAATGGTGAGATTTCGGAAGACGAATTGCGCCGTACCCAGGACGAGATTCAAAAACTTACGGATAAGTATATTAAGGAAATCGATCAGCTGGTAAGCGCCAAGGAACAGGAGATTATGCAGGTCTAACGGTCATGATCAAGGGGGAGCAAATACCGAATGTGCTGGCTCTGGAGGTAGAAGAAGCACTTTCTTTATGCCACTTGCTGGGCTGGCAGGTTCAGGTGCAGACAACAGCTCCTCCCCGCGGGAATCCCCGGGGGCCACAGCGTGTTGTTCGCTTTACCGTCATCGCCCCCAGGAAAGGTGTGTTGACGGTGGCGCGGGAAGAAACGGGAAAGGAGGTGTAATCCTTGGCCTATCGCATTACCGAGGAATGTCTGGCCTGCGGGACCTGTCTTGAGTCCTGCCCGAACGAGGCGATTATTGAGGGCGACACTTACAGGATTGACCCCGACAAATGTGAGAATTGCGGTACCTGTATTGAGGCCTGTCCTACCGGAGCCATTGTCGAAGAGTAATGGATGAAACCCCCTCTTCCGGAGGGGGTTGTTTTAGTAAATAAAAATAATAATTATGGTGATGTCTCTTCAGTCAGGTAAGAGGGGGAGGGCCCTTTGCTGAAAAACCTGGTGCGCGTTTTACGGCGCGGCGGGAAAAGGAATCCTTCTTTGGAAGAAGAAAGGCTTTTAGCGCAGCTGGACTTGAACCGTCTGCCCCGTCATGTGGCCATTATTATGGATGGCAACGGCCGTTGGGCGCAAAAAAGGGGTTTGCCCAGAACCTACGGCCACCGGGCCGGGGTAGAGTCTTTACGGGACACGGTGCGTACCTGTGCCGAACTGGGTATCGGCTACCTTACCGTTTACGCCTTTTCCACGGAAAACTGGAAACGTCCCAGGGATGAAGTGGATGTGTTGATGAACTTGCTGGTGGAATACCTGTATAAAGAAATAGAAGAATTATGTGCCAATAATATCCGCCTTCATCCCATTGGCCGCATTCAGGAGTTGCCTTCCCACGCCCGAAAGGCCCTGGACATGGCCGTCTCCCGCACCAGGAACAACCAGAAGATGGTCCTCAACCTGGCCCTGAATTACGGTGGGCGGATCGAGCTGGTGGATGCCGTAAGGTCCATTGTAACAGAAGCGCTGGCCGGGAAACTTAGCCCGGAACAAATTGACGAATCCACCGTTTCCAGCCACCTCTATACCGCCGGTCAGCCGGACCCGGACCTGTTGATTCGACCTTCCGGTGATTACCGGGTAAGCAACTTTCTACTGTGGCAGCTTTCTTACACCGAATTTTGGATGACCACCGTGATGTGGCCCGATTTTCGACGGGTGCACCTTTTGCAGGCCCTCGTGGATTTTCAGCGACGGGAGCGGCGCTTCGGCGGCCTGATTAGAGGTGAACAAAGGTGCTCAGGCACAGAATTTTGAGTGCGCTGGTGGGTATCCCCCTCTTCATTGCCGCCGTCTGGCACGGGAACCTGTCCCTTCTGGTGTTCACCGGGCTGCTGATGGTGCTGGCTGCCGTAGAAATGGTTGCTTTGTTTCAGCGCGTAAATTTATATCCACCCCACGGGCTGGCTGTTATGGGGAGTCTTTTCCTGCTTGGCAGCGCATATCTATACAAGGACGCGGGTCTGGGGGGGGCAATAGCACTGATACTATTTTTCATTCTGGTCTTCATGGTATTTCTTTATCCGGCCTTTTCCCCGGTGGAAGGTGCCGTGACCCTGCTGGCAACCCTTTATATCGGTTTGTTCGTTTATATTTATCTTCTTCGCTTGTTGCCCGATGGCTGGATATGGTTGACTTTTACGCTGGTGGGCACCTGGTCCAGTGATACCGTTGCCTATTTTGCAGGAAAAAGATGGGGCCGGCGCCAGCTGGCGCCGGCTTTAAGCCCAGGTAAAACTGTGGAGGGGGCAGTGGGAGGTCTGGTGGGCAGCCTGCTGGCGGCAGTAGCTTTTATGCTCATTTATCCTTTTCTTCCCCGCGGTCCCCTGCTTCTTTTGGGGCTGCTTTTGGGACTGGCGGCAATGGTAGGGGATCTGGTGGAGTCGGCTTTTAAGCGGCAGGCGGGGGTAAAGGATGCAGGGGATATTATTCCCGGTCACGGGGGCATCCTCGATCGTTTTGACAGTATGCTCTTTACTGCCCCATTAGTATACTACTATGTGGGTATGTTTATAATAAGCTGAGGTGACGCGGGTGCCCAGGTCTTTGCGGGTAGCTATCCTGATTACTACTGTTTTGCTTTTTTATCTGGCCTGGAAATACGTTGTTCCGGAGTTGCTGGTCATTTTAAATTTCCTTTTGACCGTGCTTACCCCCTTTATTTTGGCGGTAATTATTGCCGTACTCATTGAACCTATGGTACGCTTTCTACATCAGGTTTGCCGCATCAACCGTTCACTGGCCGTCGGCCTGTCCATGCTGGTGGTTATCGGCGGGGCAGGAGCTTTGTTAACCCTGCTGGTACTGCGCCTGGCGGTGGAGCTTTCCGAGTTGTCGGTGCGACTTCCCCAGTACATGGGGCCTTTACAGGCGGAGATCAACCGGCTGGTGGAGAAGGGTAAAATATTTTATTTTCATCTGCCGCCGCTGGTTACCGAACGTATTCAAGAAAATATGGGCACCTTCACCGGCTGGCTTTCCCATGTGGCCGGCTCTTTAGCCGGTTCCCTGTTTCATTTCATTACTTCCCTTCCCAATGCGTTGGTGGCTATTATAGTCGCCCTTATTGCCACCTATTTCTTAAGCCGGGATTACCAGTTGATCATAAATCTCTGGCTTAAGACGGCTCCGGAGCCCTGGGGCCAGCGGGTGGTGGAGGTAAGCCGGCGGGTTGTGGGGGCTTCCTTCGGTTATTTGCGCGCCCAATCTTTTTTGGTGACCCTGACCACAATCCAGAGCATTGTGGGGCTTTATATAATTGGGGCCAAATATTCCCTGACTGTTGGTCTACTGATTGGACTTTTTGATATTATTCCCGTGCTGGGACCGGCAACCATATATATACCCTGGGCCATCTGGTCCTTTTTCTCCGGTCAAATTGCCTTTGGGGTTAAGCTGGTAGTGCTTTACCTGCTGGTCTGGGGGGTGAGGGAAGTCCTGCAAGCCCGGGTGGTGGCGGCCACCCTGGGCCTGCATCCCCTGGCCGTGCTGGTGGCCATGTATGTGGGGCTGAAGGCCATTGGCGTGGTGGGCCTGGTGCTGGGCCCCCTGACCCTCATCGCCCTGCAGGCCGCCCTGGGTACCATCAAGCCCTTGAATCACAGGTAGGAGACGGATAAACATGAAAGAGATTGTCATCCTCGGCAGCACCGGTTCCATTGGCCGGCAGGCTCTGGACGTGATCAGGCGGTTTCCCGATAAAATGCGTGTGGCCGGCCTGGCCGCCGGGAGCAACTGGCCCCTTATGGCCGAACAGATCCGGGAATTCCGCCCCCGGGTGGTTGCCCTGGCCCGGGAGGAAGCGGCCCGGGAACTGGCCCAAAACCTCCCCCCTGAGGAATTGCCTGATATTTTCTGGGGCCCCGGGAGTCTGGTGACCGTGGCGACCGCCGTTGATAGCGGGGTGGTTTTAAACGCCCTTACAGGAACCGTGGGGCTGGGTCCTACGGTGGCGGCGCTGGAAAAGGGGCTGGATATTGCCCTGGCCAACAAGGAAACACTGGTAGCCGCGGGTGAGCTGGTCATGAAGCTTGCCCGGGAAAAGGGAGCCCGTATTTTACCGGTGGATAGCGAGCATTCGGCCATCTGGCAGTGTCTTGCCGGCCAGCCTCAAAACAGGGTGGGTAAGATTATCCTTACGGCTTCGGGGGGGCCCTTTCGCAAAGAACCCGCCGATCTTTCCCGGGTCACGGTAGACGAGGCTCTGGCTCATCCCAACTGGCGGATGGGAAAGAAGATTACCATAGATTCGGCTACCCTGATGAATAAGGGGCTGGAAGTCCTGGAAGCGCACTGGCTTTTTGCCGTGGATTATGATCAAATAGAAGTGGTGGTCCATCCCCAGAGCATTATCCACTCGATGGTGGAATTTGTCGACGGTTCGGTCATAGCTCAGCTGGGCCTGCCGGACATGCGCCTGCCCATCCAGTACGCCCTTTCTTACCCCGACCGCTGGCCCAGTGAATTGCCCCGGGTGGACTGGTTTGCTTTAGGCGAACTCACCTTTGAACCGCCGGACACCAAGCGCTTTCCCTGTCTGGCCCTGGCCTACGCCGCCGGCCGCACCGGCGGGACCATGCCGGCAGTGCTTAATGCCGCCAATGAGATTGCCGTTGATGCTTTCCTGGCCGGGGAAATTGATTTCACCGCCATACCCCGGCTTGTGGCCGGGGTTATGGAGGAGCACGCGGTCGTTTACGAGCCTACTTTGGAAGAGATTCTGGCCGCAGACCGGTGGGCCCGCGGGGCAGCGCGGGAAAAAGCAAGAAGGTGATGATGATGCAGACATTCTGGGCCTCCATTCTGGTTTTCGGATTGCTGATTATTTTTCACGAGCTGGGCCACTTCATTGCCGCCAAGCGAGTGGGCATTAAGGTTCACGAGTTCAGCGTGGGTTTTGGCCCCAAGCTTTTAAGCATCCCCCGCGGGGAAACTGCCTACAACCTGCGCCTGTTCCCCCTGGGCGGCTTTGTGCGCATGGCGGGGATGGATCCGGCGGAGGAAGTGGAGGACGAGGAAAAGAGTTACAAGAACAAGACCGTGGGGCAGCGGGCTGCCGTGATTGCGGCCGGTCCGTTGATGAATTTCCTCCTGGCCGCCCTTTTGCTGATGGTTATTTTCATGGTTCACGGCTTTCCAACCCCTACCACCACCATCGGCAAACTGGTTCCCGGCCAACCCGCCGAAAATGCCGGCTTAAAACCGGGAGATCGGATCATTGCCATTAACGACCAGCCGGTAACGCGCTGGGAGGATATAACCAATCTGGTAAATGCCCATCCCGGGCAGCCCATTACCGTGACGGTGTTGCGGGATGGAGGAAAGGAAAAGTTTAAACTGGTTACGGCCGTAAATGCCGAAGGCCGGGGTATGATCGGCATATACCCCCGCCAGGAGATGCGTCCTCTGGGCCCCTTTGCGGCTCTGTACCGGGGGATGGAGTATACAGTACGCCTCAGCGGATTGATCCTGGAGTTTGTCGGCAGGATGATTGTCGGTCAGGCTCCGGCAGAAGTGGGAGGGCCGGTGCGCATTGTCCAGGAAATTCATACCGCCGTCCAGCTGGGGTTCTTTTACCTCCTGCAGCTGGCCGCCTTTTTAAGCATCAACCTGGGCCTGTTCAACCTTTTGCCCATTCCCGCCCTGGACGGCAGCAGGCTTCTCTTCCTGGCCCTGGAAGGGTTGAGGGGGCGGCCGGTGGACCCCACGAAGGAAAATTTTGTCCACCTGGTGGGGTTTGGCCTGTTGCTGCTCCTGATCATGGTCATCACGTATAAAGATATATTGGGATTGCTCTAACGGGGGTAAATCCATGCAGCGAAGATACACCCGCCCCATCAATCTCGGTAATGTACAGGTAGGAGGAGGGGCGCCCGTTTCGGTGCAGTCCATGACCAACACCGATACCCGGGATGTCCGGGCCACCCTGGACCAGATCCACAGGCTGGTCCGGGCGGGCTGTGAAATAGTGCGGGTGGCCGTTCCCGATCTGCAGGCTGCCCGGGCGTTGAAAGAAATCAAGGCCGGGTGTCCCATCCCACTGGTGGCCGATATTCATTTTGACTACCGCCTGGCCCTGGCGGCCCTGGATAGCGGTGTGGACGGCCTGCGGATTAACCCGGGCAATATCGGGGGCCGGGAACGGGTGGCGGCCGTGGTGGATGCCGCCCGGAAAAGAAGGGTTCCCATCCGCATTGGGGTCAATGCCGGGTCCCTGGAGAAAGACCTGCTGGCCGAGCACGGTGGACCAACTCCGCGGGCCATGGTGGAGAGTGCCCTGCGGCATATCCGGTTGCTGGAAGAAATGGGTTACCGGGAGATCAAGGTTTCCCTAAAGGCATCCGATGTGCCGGTGATGATTGAAGCCTACCGCTTGCTGGCCCGGGAGGTGGATTATCCCTTTCATGTGGGCGTAACCGAAGCCGGAACTGTCCGCTCCGGAACAATCAAATCGGCTGTGGGTATCGGGGCGCTGCTGGCCCAGGGAATTGGTGACACCATCCGGGTGTCCCTTACCGGGGATCCGGTAGAGGAGGTGCGGGTGGGCTATGAAATTTTAAAGGCCCTGGGCCTGCGCCGGCGGGGAATCGAGCTCATTTCCTGCCCCACCTGCGGGCGGACGTGTATCGACCTGGAGCGCATTGCCCTGGAGGTCGAGGAGCGCCTTTCCTGGGTGGACAAACCTTTAAAGGTGGCCGTTATGGGTTGCGCGGTAAATGGTCCCGGGGAGGCCAGCCACGCCGATGTGGGCATTGCCGGGGGCAAGGGGTTTGGGATTCTCTTCCGGGGCGGCCGTATTATAGGCCGGGTTCGTGAACAGGACCTGGTGGACGCCCTGGTACGGGAAGTGGAAAACATTCTTTCGGAGAAATGAGAGTGAGGGGGATTTACATAAGTGCGTGTCAGTCAGTTGTTTTTGCCAACATTAAGAGAAGTGCCGGCCGAAGCAGAGGTGGTGAGCCACCAGTTATTGCTGCGGGCCGGATTCATCCGCAAGGCGGCGGCGGGTGTGTATACCTTTTTGCCCCTGGCCTGGCGGGTAATCAAAAAGATAGAACAAATCATCCGGGAAGAGATGGACCGCCAGGGCGGCCAGGAAATTATGATGCCCATCATCCAGCCGGCGGAACTCTGGCAGGAGTCCGGCCGCTGGGACGTATACGGCCCGGAGCTGTTCCGGTTGAAGGACCGGCACGGGCGGGATTTCTGCCTCGGTCCCACCCATGAAGAAATTATAACGGCCCTGGTACGGCAGGAAGTCAACTCCTACCGCCAGCTGCCCCAGCTGCTATACCAGATCCAGAATAAATACCGGGATGAGCGTCGTCCCCGTTTCGGCCTGTTACGGGGACGGGAGTTTATCATGAAGGATCTTTATTCCTTCGACCGGGATGAAGCCGGCCTGGAAATAAGCTATCAAAAAATGTTCGAGGCCTATACCCGGGTGTTCACCCGCTGCGGGTTAAAGTTTCGCCCGGTGGAGGCCGATTCAGGAGCCATTGGCGGCAATGATACCCACGAATTTATGGTGCTGGCCGATTCCGGGGAGGCTTTGGTGGTTTTTTGCCCGGATGAGTCATGTGGTTATGCGGCCAATGTGGAGCGGGCCACTTCGCCGGTACGGCAGCATGGCGTAACCCCTGAAGAAATGCCGCGGCCCCTGGAGACGGTGGACACTCCCGATATGCACACGGTGGAACAGGTGACCGGTTACCTGGGAGTGGATGCCCGCCGCCTGATCAAAACTCTTCTTTACCAGACCGAAAAAGGAGTGGTGGCCGCCCTGGTGCGGGGTGACCGGGAAGTTAACGAGGTTAAGCTGCAAAAGGTCCTGGACGTGCTGCGCCTGGAGCTGGCCGATGCGGCCACCGTGGAAAGGATCACCGGGGCCGCGGTGGGTTATGCCGGCCCGGTGGGCCTGCAGGGTGTCCCGATGGTAGCCGATGAGGAGGTCATGTTGCTGGTTAATGCCGTTGCCGGGGCCAACCGGGATGATGCCCACCTGGTCAATGTAAATCCGGGACGCGATTTTACTCCCCAGGTGGTGGCGGATATACGTGAGGTGCGGGCCGGGGGTCCCTGCCCCAAATGCGGCGCACCCCTCAAGGAAACCCGCGGTATTGAGGTAGGACAAATTTTCAAGCTGGGAGACAAATACAGCCGCGTTTTGGGAGCCACCTACCTGGATGAGCACGGCCAGAGCCGGACCATAATCATGGGGTGTTACGGTATTGGCGTAACGAGGACCATGGCAGCGGCTGTGGAGCAAAACCACGATGAAAACGGGATCATCTGGCCGGTGTCCATCGCTCCCTTCCATGTAGTGGTGGTTCCGGTGAACCACAGGGATGAACAGCAAATGGGCCTGGCCGAAGAGGTTTACCGGGAACTGCAGGCCAACGGAATAGAAGCGGTCCTGGACGACCGTCCCGAACGGGCGGGGGTAAAGTTCAAGGATGCGGATCTGGTGGGTTACCCCCTGCGTATTACTGTGGGCAACCAGGCAGTCCAGACAAGGGAACTGGAGGTGCGCTACCGGGCTAGCGGGGAAACCCGGCTGGTGCCGCGAGAGCGGATTACCGATCATGTCCGGGAGTTTATTGCTTTGGCTTAGAGGGGATGGTTATGGCTATCCTTGAACGGGTGGTCATTTTGTCGGTAACGGCCGGCACGGGTCATATGCGGGCGGCTCATGCCTTAAGAGAGGCCATTCAACAAAGCAACCCGGCCGCAGAAGTAATTGTCCTGGACACCTTCCGGTATACCAGCCCTTTTTTAGAAAAAGTGATTTTGGGCACCTACATGGAAATGCTCAAAATTACCCCGGTGGTTTATGGCTACCTTTACCGTCAGGCAGAACGGGGTCAACCCCTTTCAGGATTTGCCAAGCAGGAATTCAACCGCATCCTGAACAAATTGACCGCCCCTAAACTGGTTAAGTTTTTGAAACAAACCCGCCCCCAGCTGGTGGTTTGTACCCACCCCTTTCCCGTGGGCATTCTGGACCGGCTGAAAAGCCAGGGCCTTTTCCGGATGCCGGTTATGGCTACCATTACCGATTTTACCGTCCATTCCTTCTGGATCTTTCCCGGGGTGGATGCTTACGTGGTGGCCAGCGAAGACTTAAAGGAGCCCTTTGCGGAGTTTGGCATTCCCCTGAAACGGGTGCACGCAACGGGGATCCCCATAGACCCCGCCTTTGCCCGGCCGGTGGATCGCTTGAGCATCCAGCAGAAGCTTAACCTGGACCCTTGTCTCCCCACCGTGCTGGTCATGGGAGGCGGTCTAGGTTTGGGCCCTCTAGCCGAAGCGGTACAATACCTGGGGAACGGTTCCGTACCCTGCCAGCTGCTGGTAGTTGCCGGACGCAATGAACAGCTGCGGCAACGGCTGTTGCAGCTGGCCGAGTCCAACTGCCACCCCACCAGGGTTTTTGGGTTTATCGATAATATCCACGAGCTTATGTCGGTGTCCCATATCATGGTGGGCAAGGCCGGCGGATTAAGTTGTGCCGAGGCTCTGGCAAAAGGCCTACCTATATTTATTGTAGATCCCCTGCCGGGTCAGGAGGAGCGCAATACCGAATATCTCTGCCGGGCCGGTGCTGCGGTACAGGTGAACAGGGTTCAGGACTTGGGCCGGGAGATTCTGTCCTGTCTTTTAGATAAAAGGCGTCTTTGGGATATGTCGGCGGCGGCTACGCGTCTTGGTAAGCCCCATGCCGCCCGGGAGGCAGTGGAATTAATGCAAAGGATCTTACAACAGGATCTCCCGGCCGCGGCAAGGGAGCAGTAGTGGTGTGTTGAAGGTGGCGGGGGGATAGATTGTGTTAACGGAAAAGGAAATTATCTTGCGGTTGGTGCTGGCGGTCGTTCTGGGGGGAATGATCGGCCTGGAACGGGAAAGGCTGTACGTTTCCATCCGCACCTATTCGGCGGGCTTTCGCACCCATATTCTGGTTTGTGTGGGGTCGGCCCTGGCCATGGTGGTATCGGAGGGCCTTCATTTCCAGTTTAAGGGTGATGCGGCCCGGGTGGCCGCCCAGGTGGTCAGCGGCATTGGTTTTCTTGGTGCCGGAGCCATCCTGCGGGAAGGCCCCCTGGTGCGCGGGCTGACCACCGCGGCTAGTTTGTGGGTGGTGGCCTGTGTCGGTCTGGCGGCAGGAGGCGGGTTTTACCTGGCGGCTACCCTGGGTACCGTCCTGGTTCTATTCGCCCTGGTCATTCTGGGGGCCATTGAAGATTATGTGCGCAAAAGACAGCAGGAGGACGTATTGAACCTTGTGGTGACCAGTGCCCCCGAAGATATTCAGAGGGTGGGGGCCCTATTGGATGAATTTGGTCTTATTGTTAAAAATATTGAAATCGAAAAAATGGGTGATGGAGATCGCCAGTTACTGGAAATTACCGTTCAGTTCCGCCCCCATGTCAACCGCGTGTTAATCCTGAACAAGCTGGCCTCTTTGCCCGGGGTGTACCGGGTCGAACACCGGCACAGTTAAAACTGAAGTATCCCCAGTTTTTTTAAGCCCCTGTTTTGGCTCGGTAGCGAGCGACTTGAGCCGAGCGGCTAGCCAAACTTAGCGAGGCGAAAAGCGAAGGCAGGCCCGAGGGCATGGATGCCGAAAATGGAGGTTAGAGGTCGGAAGTTGGAAGTCGGAAATAGGAAGGAATTCGCGCAGCGAATTCCAACAGCAGTTCCAACCTCTGACATCTGACTTCCAACTTCCAATTGGCCGGGAAGCCTGCCGGAGCTTTGAGCCGAGCACTAGTTTGGCCCGCGAGGCTCACTGGAGCGAGCGGGAGCCAAAACAGGGTAGTTGGAAAGTGGGGATAACTCAGCAGTTAAACCCTTGCCAGCCGTTATTTTATGTGGTATACTATCATTTGGTTTATGTCTGTAACCTTTTGTCAGTAACAGGAGTGGGTAACACCCACTCTTTCGTCTTATAATATACAGATACAACTACAGATACAACCTTAATGATCTAAGAGGAGGATACAGCCGTGGTTAAAAACAAGGTTGTGGCCACAGTGGAGGAACTGGCCACTCCGCTGGTAACCGGCTTGGGGTTAGAGCTGGTCGGCGTGGAATATGTGAAGGAGGGGGGACGCTGGTACCTGCGCATTTTCATTGATAGGCCCGGGGGGGTAACGCTGGATGACTGCCAGGCGGTATCCGAAAGCCTGGATCCCCTCTTGGATGAGGCAGATCCCATACCCCATTCCTATCACCTGGAAGTTTCTTCCCCCGGCATCGAGCGGCCATTAAAGAAGCCTGCAGATTTTGAGCGCTTCTCGGGGCACCGGGTGCAGCTCACCACCTTTACCCCCCAGGATGGACAAAGAAAGTTCACCGGTCGCCTGGAGGGTTTGGAGGACCAGATGGTGGTGCTTACCCTGGATGACGGGCAGGAACGGCGCATCCCCTTTTCCCAGGTGGCAACGGCACGGTTAAAGGCAAGTTGGCTCTAGGAGGCAGGCAAGATGAATACCGAAATTTTGGCAGCCGTAAAGGAACTGGAAAAAGAAAAAGGCATTTCGGCTGAGATCCTTTTCGAGGCCCTTGAGGCAGCCTTGCTTTCCGCGTACCGGCGCAACTTCGGTTCCCTGCAAAATGCCCGGGTAATTGTTGACCGCCAGACAGGTGATTTCAAGGTTTATTCCCAGCGTACGGTGGTGGAGGAAGTGACCGATCCCCGGCTGGAGATTTCCCTCGAGGAAGCCCGGAAAATCGATCCCCGCTATCAGGTGGGGGATGTGATTGAAAAAGAGGTTACCCCCCGAAACTTCGGCCGGATAGCCGCCCAAACGGCCAAACAGGTGGTGGTCCAGCGGATTCGGGAAGCCGAGCGCAACATAGTGTACGAGGAATTTGCCAGCCGGGAAGGGGATATCGTCACCGGGATTATCCAGCGGGTGGAACAAAAGAATGTCTACATCAGCCTGGGCCGGACGGAAGCCATTTTAACCCCGCCGGAACAGATGCCCGGGGAAGAATACCGCTCCGGAAACCGGATTAAAACCTACGTGGTGGAAGTACGCAAGACTACCAAGGGGCCGCAAATACTGGTTTCCCGTACCCATCCGGGCCTGTTGAAACGGCTTTTAGAACTGGAGGTGCCGGAGCTCCAGGAAGGCCTGGTGGAGTTGAAGGCTATTGCCCGGGAAGCCGGCTACCGGTCCAAAATCGCCGTTTATTCCCGGGAAGAAAAAGTCGATCCGGTGGGAGCATGTGTGGGCCCCAAGGGCGTGCGTATCCAGGCCATTGTTAACGAGCTAAACGGGGAAAAAATTGACGTAATTAAGTGGAATCCCGATCCTTCTAAATTTGTGGCCGCGGCCCTGAGCCCGGCCAAAGTGGTGGCGGTGGAGATCTGGGAGGAAGAAAAAATTGCCCGGGTGATTGTGCCGGATTACCAGCTTTCCCTGGCCATTGGCAAGGAGGGTCAGAATGCCCGCCTGGCAGCCAAGCTCACCGGGTGGAAGATAGATATCAAGAGCGAATCCCAGATGCAGGAGATATACGCCCAGGAGTACAGGGAGTACTATGGTGATGACACTGTCCTGTAAATTAGGGCATAAGGAAGGTGATCCATTTGCCCAGGGTAAAAAAGGTGCCTTTGCGGATGTGTGTGGGCTGCCAGGAGATGAGGCCAAAGAAAGAGCTAATCCGGGTGGTGCGTACTCCCCAGGACACCGTTGAGATTGATCCTACAGGCAAGCGTTCCGGGCGCGGAGCCTATATCTGCCCCCGGCGGGAGTGTTTGCAGAAGGCCGTTAAAGGCAAGCGGCTGGAGAAGGCTCTGCAGCGCCCCGTTGCCCCGGAAATTATCCAGTCCCTGGCCGAGGGATTGCAGGAATGAGGGGGGGGGGAGTAACGCAGATGCTTTTTCTGGCCCGGCGTGCCGGGCGCGTCGTTGGGGGGGATAGAGCGGTACGTGCCGCCATCCAGCGGGGTTGCGCCAAACTGGTGCTCCTGGCCACCAATGCTTCCGGGCGTACCAGAAGGACCTTTTTGTTTTGGAGCCGTTCCAGGGGGGTTCCCGTGGTTACCTGGGGGCTAAAAGAAGAATTGGGTCGTATCATGAACCGGGCCACCTGTGCCGTCATGGCTATTACCGATGAAAACTTTTCCCAAGGGATTTTAAAACATTTAGAAAGGGGAGATAGTGGCTAGTCGTTAGTTGTTGGTCGTTGGTGGTTGGTGGCGACTGACAGCTGCAACTGACGACTGATGACTAACCACCAGCCACCCACTCTGGAGGTGTTTGCATGGTCAAAAAACGAGTGCATGAACTGGCCAAAGAACTGGACATAGAAAGTAAGGAACTGATGCAAAAGCTTGGTAGTATGGGCATTTCAGTGAAATCGCCCCTCTCTACCCTGCAGGATGCGGAGGTAGAGCGGGTGCTGGCCGAGTTAAAGGGCGGGAATGAAAAAGTGGTGAACGCTAAAGGTGTAAACCAGCAGGCCAAGGCACCGGCAGCCCAGGCGCAGGCCAGGACGGATAAACCTAAGGAGGGCAAAAACAACCAGAAAAAACGGCATTCGGAACGTCCCCGGCATCAGCAGGACGCCCGGCGCTATGACCGCGGGCCGGGGCTGGTGGACCGGGTACCCTCCCGTCCTCCGGACCGGCGTTTTCAGGAGCGCCCGTTGAAGGTGGAACCGCCCCAACCCCAGCCAAGGGTACAGGCCCAGCAACCCCAACAGGCTCAGCAGCCCACCAACAGGGTGCAGCAGCCTGCTGCCCGCGGCAGAACGCCTGCCGAAAGAAAGGTCCAGGCCGCCCCTTCCCAGGGTGAAGCTGCCGGGCGCCAGCCGGCCAAAACAAAGCCTGAACATTTAAAGGTACCCAAAGTCCCGCAGGAAATTAAGGCCGTTAGCGAAAAAGTGCGGTCCGATAAAAGCCGGGGGGAGAAGAAACAGGAAAAAACAACATACTGCCCGGGTTCGGGACAGGAAAGAGCTCCTGAATGAAACGCTGGCCGACCGCAAGTTGCGGCCCCTGACCAGCCAGAAAAAGAAAACGGCGCCCAGGGAGCCGGAACCCAAACCTGTGGCGGAGAAAAAGCCCATTGTTATTGGCGAATCCATCACGGTGAAGGAACTGGCCGAAAAAATGAAGAAGAGCCCGGCCGAGGTAATTAAGAAACTAATGATGCTGGGTGTGCTGGCCACCATCAACCAGGAAATTGATGCCGATACCGCCACTATCCTGGCCCAGGAATTTGGCTTTGAAGTGGAAGTCAAGGTGGAACAGGATGTGGAGGCTCTCTTCATGCAGGAGCCGGAAGATGATCCCGCCGATCTACAGCCGCGCCCCTGTGTGGTCACGGTTATGGGGCCACGTGGACCACGGGGAAAACTTCCCTTTTGGACGCCATTCGCGAGACCAATGTTACCGCCACAGAAGCCGGTGGGATTACCCAGCATATCGGTGCTTACCAGGTGGAGCATAATAACAAAAAAATTACCTTTCTGGATACCCCGGGTCATGAAGCTTTTACCGCTATGCGTGCCCGGGGGGCCAAGGTCACGGATATCGCCATTTTAGTGGTGGCGGCAGACGACGGGGTAATGCCCCAAACCGTGGAAGCCATCAACCACGCCAAAGCTGCCGGCGTACCCATTATAGTGGCCATCAACAAGATCGACCGGCCCGATGCCAACCCCGACCGGGTTAAACAGCAGCTCACCGAGTACGCTCTGGTGGCTGAGGAATGGGGCGGCGATACGGTGATGGTTCCCGTCAGCGCCAAGACCCGCCAGGGGTTGGAAGATCTCCTCGAAATGATCCTGCTGGTGGCTGAAATGCAGGAACTGAAAGCCAATCCCAACCGTCCCGCCAGGGGAACGGTGATTGAGGCCGAACTGGACAAGGGGCGGGGTCCGGTGGCCACGGTGCTGGTGCAAAACGGCACGCTCTCGGTGGGCGACAACCTGGTCGCGGGTACGACATGGGCGCGGGTGCGGGCTATGATGGACTATAAGGGCCGGCGGGTGAAAAAGGCGGGTCCTTCCACGCCGGTAGAGGTCCTTGGTTTTTCGGAAGTACCCCATGCCGGCGACCAGTTCTTTGTAGTGCCCGATGAAAAGACCGCCCGTCAAATAGCCGAAAAACGGGCCAGCCGCAAGCGCGAAGAGGAATTTAAAGCCGCCATGCCCCGGGTTTCCTTAGACGACCTCTTTAACCAAATAAAAGAAGGCCAGGTTAAGGAACTGCGGGTGATCATCAAGGCCGACGTACAGGGTTCGGCCGAGGCGTTGAAACAGGCCCTGGAGCGTTTGTCCACGGAAGAAGTAAAGGTAAATATCATCCACCAGGGCGTGGGGGGCAATCACCGAAACGGACATCATGCTTGCTTCGGCTTCCAACGCCATCATCATCGGCTTTAACGTACGTCCCGATGTTAACGCCCGCCGCGTGGCCGAGAAAGAAAAGGTGGATATCCGCCTCTACCGGGTAATTTACGATGCCATCGAAGACGTCAAGGCGGCCATGAGCGGTCTTTTGGAGCCCGAGTACCGGGAAGTGATCCTTGGCCGGGCCGAAGTACGGAAAACCTTTAAGATTTCCAAAGTGGGCACCATTGCCGGCTGTTATGTGACTGATGGCAAAATTGTCCGGGATGCGGGCGTCAGAGTCATCCGGGACGGCGTGGTTGTTTACGAAGGCAAGCTGGATTCCTTAAAACGGTTCAAGGATGACGTCCGGGAAGTGATGCAGGGCTACGAGTGCGGCCTTGCCCTGGAAAAGTATAATGAGATCAGGGAGGGCGATATAATCGAGGCCTTCACCACGGAAGCGGTAAAAAGGGAACTGGCCTAGCAGGGTGAAGGGGGAGGTGCGGATTGTGCCCTATCGTCCGGAACGGTTGGCCGAAATAATTAAGAAAGAAGTATCGGACATGCTACGGGATGAACTCAAGGATCCTCGCATCGGTTTTGTCACCATTACCGGGGTCGAGGTGTCGACTGACCTGCGCTATGCCAGGATCTTTTTCAGTGTCCTGGGTTCGGAGGAGGAGGCTAAAGCTTCCCTTGAAGCCTTGAATCGCGCCCGGGGTTACGTGCGCAGTGAACTGGGGCGGCGGATCCGCTTAAGGTATGCCCCGGAAATTTCCTTTAAGCTCGATCCTTCCATCCAGCGGGGTATCCGGGTGATGGAGTTGCTGCATGATGTGAAAGAACGGGGTGCCGCGGGTGATGACTAGCCTGGGTACAATAGCGGAATGCCTTAAAAAGTCCAGGCGGGTAGTTTTAAGCGGGCACGTCATGCCCGACGGGGACTGCCTGGGTTCGGTAGCGGCCCTTGGCCTCGGTCTTTTAAAATTGGGCAAGGAAGTAACCCTGGCCAGTCCCGATCCCCTGCCCGAGCTATATCACTTTCTTCCCGGGGCGGACCGCTTTCTCATCGGGGAGCAGGCCTTGAAGGGGAATTATGATACCTTTGTGGTCCTGGATAGTTCCGTACCCGACCGGCTGGGGCCTTTAAAGGAGCTGCTTTTTCGCGATTTGGTGGTCTGTATCATTGACCATCACGTGGGCAAACACGATTTTGGTCACCATGTCTATGTCGATCCGAAGGCGGCGGCAACCGGTGAGATTATCCAGGACCTTTTAGACTTGCTGCAGGTACCTCCGCAGGTGGAGATAGCCAGCTGCCTTTATACGGCCATTGTTACCGATACCGGTTCCTTTCGTTACCAGAACACTACCCCCCTCACCCACCGCCGGGTGGCCAGGCTCATGGAAGAAGGGGTTGATGCCGCCCGGCTGAATGTATTGCTTTTTGAACAGAAATCCCTTTTACACCTGCGGGTTCTCCAGGCGGCCCTGCAGACGCTGGACCTTACTCCCTGTGGGCGGGTAGGCTGGATGATCGTTACCCGTGAAACACTGGACAGTTTGGGAGCCCAGGAAGAACATACCGATGGGCTCATTGACTATGTGCGTTCCCTGCGCGGGGTGGAGGTGGCCCTGTTGTTCCGGGAAATTGTTCCCGGCCGCTGGAAGGTAGGTTTTCGCTCCCGGGGGCGGGTGGATGTACAGCGCGTAGCTTCCCAGTTTAACGGTGGGGGCCACCTCCGGGCTGCAGGAGCGGTGGTGGAAGGAGAAGGAGGGGTGATCACCAAAAGGGTGGTGGAGGCCGTCCTGAAAGCGATGCAGGAGGATTAATATGGATGGTATTCTGAACATTTTAAAGCCGCCCGGGATGACTTCCCATGATGTGGTGGCCTTTATCCGGCGCTTAATGGGTGGTGGGAAGACGGGTCATACCGGCACCCTGGACCCGGGGGCGGCGGGGGTGTTGCCGGTATGCGTAGGACGGGCTACCCGGGTAATCCAGTTTCTTCCCGGTGATAAGGAATACCGGGTGGAAATTACCTTCGGCCGGACCACTTCCACCGGCGACGCCTTTGGGGAAATAGTTTACCGGGGCGATGCCGCATCACTAACCAGCGGGGCGTTAGAAGAAGCCTTAAGGGCCTTTGTGGGCGAAATCATGCAGGTTCCGCCCATGACTTCGGCGGTTCGTCACCAGGGAAAAAAGCTTTATGAGCTGGCAAGGCAGGGAATAGAGGTGAAACGACAGCCTCGACGGGTAAATATTTATTCCCTGCGGTTGGTACGCATGGATCGCGCAGGTACGCCTCACCCCCGGGCCCTGGTAGACGTGGCCTGTTCAGCCGGAACATACATACGCACATTATGCACCGATTTGGGACAACTACTGGGATGCGGGGCGTATATGAGTTTTCTTTTACGCACCAGGGCGGGCGTTTTTTCCCTGGATGAAGCACTTACCCTGGAAGAAGTGGAGGAATTTGCCCGGCAGGGCAGGCTTTCCGGTAAGCTGGTCAGGTTGGAGCAGGCGCTGGAGCACTTGCCCCCCCATATATGTCCGCTCGGGGGCAGTGGACCGGGTTAAGTCCGGCAGCCCTTTATACTGGCCGGGTGTGGCTGCAGCACCAGATTTTTTGCAGGAAGGCCAGCTGGTCAGACTGTGTACTGGCCGGGCTGTTTTGGCTGTGGCCAGGCCGGTGGCCGATCCGAAACGGCCGGGTTACTACCAGTTTAAACCTGTAAGGGTGTTGATTTAATTACTTATTACGTATATGTTGCCAGGGGGCTTGATGCACTGTGAAAGTTTACGAAACATGGGAAGGAATACGAAATCAATATGCAAATTTGATGGTCGGCCTGGGGAACTTCGATGGAGTACACCTGGGACACCGGCAGTTGATTTGCAAAATGGTGGCCGCAGCTCGTGAAAGGAAAGCTACGCCGGCAGTTTTCACCTTTCATCCTCATCCCCTGGCGGTGTTAGATCCGGAACATGCCCCCCCTTTGCTGCTTACCCCCCGCGCCAAGGAGAGGATCATGTGCCGCCTGGGCGTGGAAGTTTTGCTACGCGTTCCCTTTACTGCCGGGTTTGCCCGGATTGGCCCGCGGGAGTTTATTGAAGAAGTATTGTTCCGGGGATTGGGTGTAGAAGCCGTTTTCGTGGGTTATAACTATACCTTCGGCTACCGGGGGGAGGGTACTCCCGAACTTTTAAAAGAATACAGCCACAAATACGGGTTCGAGGTACATGTGGTGCCTCCGGTAACTGTGGACGGCCAGGTGGTGAGCAGCACGCTGATCCGCAGCCTGTTGCTGGCCGGGGAAGTTACAAAGGCCGCCCGCTTCATGGGTTACTATCCCTTTGTGGAAGGCCAGGTGGTCACCGGAGACCGGCGGGGGGCAACTCTGGGTTTTCCCACCGCCAATTTAAATCCCGAGGAGGGGCTTTTGATACCGGCCAACGGGGTGTACTCGGTGGAGGTGGAGGTAGATGGTGACCGCTTCCTGGGTGTAGCCAATATCGGGACTAAACCCACCTTTAACGCTAAAAACGCCCGGCCCAACATCGAGGTGCACCTGCTCGACTTTCAGGGTGATCTTTACGGGTGCTGGATTCTCGTGCGCTTCAGGCGCCGCCTGCGGGAAGAGAGACGGTTTGCCTCCGTGGCCGAGCTGGTAGCCCAGATCCAGAAAGACATCCACCAGGCCAGGATGGAATACGGCGGGGAACAAAGGTCATATAAATACAAGTAAAGTAAATATTCAGTAAAACCGTTATGAGGAGGATGCGGCGCTGTCCGGAGCGAACGACTTGCGAAGCGCCGGTAACAGCACCCGGTGAAGCGAGGCTGCCGGCTCGGCTCTCGAGGACACATGATGAACTACCCGGAAGAAGACCTTTTAAGACATATTATTTCAAGAGGTAACAACGAAGAATGATTAGTGGCGGGCAATCCGCAGAGAGCCAGAGCCGGCCCGAAGCGAGCCGCGGTGCTGTCGGCGCGTGACAGCGCCGCATCCAACCGGGTTCACTGAATATTTACAGTAAAGTTTACTTCTTTCCGGGATTGTGCTAAAATAAAACCGCTAAGCCTCCCGTGTATGGGGAAGGGAGACTTTTTAAATGGGGGTTCCCAGGTTGGATTCTCCTGACGAGGAGATCAAAAAATGGCTCAATCATATCGCCCTAATTTGTTTGAGCGAGGAATTTCAGGAACTCAAAAAGGAACTGGAGCAAATTTATCGCCAGTCCGAGGTAGAGAATTACACACTTGCAGCCTTTGTGGACGCGTTGTACGCCTTTGTCGCACAGGAAGAGGATAACCGGATTTGCCAGTCCGGGACCTTATAGTTACAATTGGGCCATGCGGATTATTATTACCGAGCACGCCAAAAAGCGCCTCAAGGATTTGCGGCAGGAAGGCATCACCATAGCCGATATAACGGTAGCCGCAAGTAACATTCCCGGGCGTATTCCTACAGCAACACGCTTTCGCGGCTTTATAGCCCGGTCGGGCCGGGTTTTTGATATTGTGGCCAAAGATATCCCAGGCGGACGCCTGGTGATTACTATAATCGGGAAATAAATTTCCCGTGAACTGTTGGCTAGGGAACTCGTTTCTCCGGCGGTTAGCTTGGCCAGCAGCGATTACAGTTAAGGAGGAGGTGACTTCTCGGTGGCGCTGACGTCTGAAAAGAAACAGGCCCTCATTGCCGAACACAGACTGCATGAAACCGACACCGGGTCTCCGGAAGTGCAGATTGCCATCCTGACCGAACGGATTAACAGCCTGACTGAGCACCTGCGGGTTCATAAGAAAGATCACCATTCCCGGCGCGGTCTGTTAAAAATGGTCGGCCAGAGGCGGGCCTTGCTCAACTATCTAAAGGACAGGAATTTCGACCGCTACCGGGCACTGATTGAAAAACTGGGCCTGCGGAAGTAAGAAGGGCGGGGTGCTAACCCGCCTTTTTTCACTATAGGCCTGGCGGGCTTCGTTTGCCCCCCGGGGAAGAGTAGTATTTTTTACTTCGTCAGCAGGAAATAATATTTATTATGTAGAAGAAATATCATTTATGAAAATTTAGGTAGGTTAAACAGGAGGTTAGGTAGCTTTACATGTCAGAAAAACCTATTTTAATTAAAGAAATTGAAATCGGCGGCCGCTGCCTGAAGCTGGAAACAGGCCGGGTAGCCGGGCAGGCCGGTGGGGCAGTCCTGGTACGCTACGGCGATACGGTGGTGCTGGTTACAGCTACCATGTCCAAAACGGTGCGGGAGGGGATTGATTTCTTCCCTCTCACGGTGGATTACGAGGAAAGGCTATATGCAGTGGGAAAAATCCCCGGCGGTTTCATTAAGCGTGAGGGCCGTCCCAGCGAAAAGGCTATTCTTTCCGGACGATTGATTGACCGGCCCATACGGCCCCTCTTCCCCAAGGGCTGCCGCAACGAGGTGCAGGTGGTGGCCACCATTTTGTCCGTCGACCAGGACAATGCTCCTGAAATAGCCGCCATGATCGGAGCATCCGCCGCCCTGCACATCAGTGAAATTCCATTTCAAGGCCCCATTGGCGGTGTGATTGTGGGGCTGGTGGATGGGGAATATGTGATCAACCCCACGCTGGCTCAGGCGGAAAAAAGTTTAATGCACCTGGTGGTGGCCGGAACACGTGACGCGGTGATGATGGTTGAAGCCGGTGCCAAGGAGGTGCCCGAAGACCAGATATTAGGGGGAATTACCTTTGGGCACGAAAAAGTGAAAGAAATAGTTGAGTTCATCGAGAATTTCCGGGAAGAAGCCCTGGCCCTCGGCCTGGCCAAAGAGAAGATCACCCCCGTCCTGGCTCAGGTGGATCCCCAGGTAGAAGAGGCGGTTAGCGGGCCGGCCGCTGAGGAACTGACGGCGGCCGTGCGGCAGTGCATTGAGCGGCGGCTGGACAAACAGGCCCGGGAAGCATTCCTGGATGAAGTAAAGGCTAAACTGGTGGAATCCTTCCGGGAAACCTTCCCCGAGCAGGAACAATCCATCCTGGCCGTCATTGAGGCGGTAGAGAAAAAGATCGTGCGCCGTTTCATCCTGGAGGAAGGAGTTCGCATTGACGGGCGCGCTTTAGATGAAATACGGCCTATCAGTGTAGAGGCAGGGATTCTGCCCCGCACCCACGGCTCAGGACTTTTCACCCGGGGGCAGACGCAGGTGCTTTCGGTGGTCACCCTGGGCGCCATTTCCGATGAACAGATTTTAGACGATCTGGGTATTGAGGAAGCCAAACGGTTTATGCACCATTATAACTTCCCCCCCTACAGCACCGGGGAAACACGGCCCATGCGTTCCCCCGGGCGGCGGGAAATTGGTCACGGCGCCCTGGCGGAACGGGCGTTGGAGCCGGTGATTCCCGGCGAGGATACTTTCCCCTACACCATCCGCCTGGTTTCCGAGGTTCTTTCTTCCAACGGTTCCACCTCCATGGGGAGCGTGTGCGGAAGTTGCGTGGCCCTGATGGATGCGGGCATCCCCATTAAAGCACCGGTGGCCGGTGTGGCTATGGGACTGGTTAAGGAGGAGGACAGGGTTGCCATCCTCACCGATATTCAGGGTATCGAAGACCATCTGGGGGATATGGATTTCAAGGTGGCCGGCACGGCCAGGGGAATTACCGCCCTGCAAATGGACATCAAAATTCCCGGCATAAGTGCGGATATTCTCGAAAAGGCGCTGGCCCAGGCCCGGGAGGGACGCCTGTATATTTTAAACAAGATCCTGGAGGTTATTCCTGCACCCAGACCGGAATTATCACCCTATGCGCCCCGAATTATTCATACTGTTATCGATCCCGACAAGATCCGCGAAGTCATCGGTCCGGGCGGCAAGGTGATCAAGAAAATTATCGATGAGACGGGCGTGGAGATCGATATTGAAGACGACGGCCGGGTTTATATCGCGGCTGTAGATCCCGCGGCGGCCAAACGGGCCCTGGAGATCATTGAAAATATTACCAAAGATGTGGTGGTCGGCGAGATTTACACCGGTAAAGTAACCAGGGTCACCGACTTTGGTGCTTTTGTGGAAGTGGTACCCGGTGTATTTGGGATGCCGGGCAAAGAGGGACTGGTGCATATTTCCCACCTGGCCCACCACCGGGTGAACCGGGTGGAAGATGTGGTAAAAGAGGGAGACACCATTGTGGTGAAAGCCATCGGGTTTGACAACCAGGGGCGTTTGAAGCTTTCCCGCAAGGAAGCCCTGCCCCCGGAACCCAGGGAGGCAGCACCTCATCACCGGCGTCCCAAGGGTCGCCAGGGCCGCCACTAAACTAAAAATAACAAACTCCCCTACCATGGTTTATTTCGTGGAGGGGTTTTATTATTGTTACTGGCGGGGTGTGGCGTCGTGTGACGGCGTAATTTGAGGAAAAAAAGAGGCGATACAGAGCCCTTTCCCGGCATACAAATGTGGTGATGAACCGGGAAAGGGTGGCTGGGATGCGCGTTTATTTTTTTAGCCGTCAGCGATTGTTACGGGGCTTTTTGCTCCTGATGCTTAGTTTTTCCCTCCTGGCCTGGGGATACTGGTATAACCTCTCCCTGCAGGCGTTGCCGGTACAGTCGCAACCCGTTTACCAGGGCAGCAGCCGGGAAAAGGAAATTGCCCTCACAGTAAATGTGTTTTGGGGGGAAGAGTATCTGCCCCAAATGCTGGATATTTTGGAAAGGGGAGGTGTAAAAGCCACCTTTTTTATTGGCGGGCAGTGGGCGGAACAATTTCCGGTGTTGACCCGGACGATCCACCAAAAGGGGCACGAAATTGGTAGTCACGGCTATGCCCATCCCCACCCGGACCAGCTTTCAGTAAGCGGTAATTTACAGGACATCCGCCGGGCGGAGGAGGTGCTGGTGAAAATAACCGGGGAGCGCCCGAAATTATTTGCTCCTCCTTACGGCGAACACGGCCAGTCAGTGCTCCAGGCAGCCAGGGAAGCGGGGTACCGGACCATCCTGTGGAGTGTGGACACCGTGGACTGGCAGCGTCCCGAACCCCAGGTGATCAGCAACCGGGTTCTGGAAAAGGTCCATAATGGAGCGATTGTGCTGATGCATCCCACGGCTCCTACAACAGAAGCGCTGCCGGTAATCATTAAAGAATTAAAGTCCCGCGGCTACCGTTTGGTAACCGTGTCCCAGTTGCTGCGCCACCTGGAGGATGATCAGTAGCCTGTGAACCCAGCTGGATGCGGCGCCGTTTTACCGATATTTACACACACGATACTGTCGCATAACTACCCGGGGCGGCGGTCGTCCCCCGTCGCTCCGTGCTGCGGGCCGGACGAAACATCGGCTTGCCTCGGAGCGAACCTGGCAGCGCTGCATATGCGCCGGAAGTTTACTTTCCTCATAAAAAGTTATAGCCTAAGTAGCCCAATCATTATATCGATACTGCTACCAGCGCGATTCGCGCTGCCGGTTCGCTAACCTCGGCTGCGCCGTGTTTCGTATCCGGCCCTCCGCAATGTCGCTCCTTAAGGGACGACCGCCGCCCGTTTGGTTTCTGGTTTTGCGACGTATCTACACAAAACATAAACTGTTTTCAAACCGGGAAGCTTAGAGCTTGGACATACTGGAGTTAGAGGTGAAAAAGTCGTGCTTTCCCGGTTGATTTTTTCTTTGCTCCTTTTGGTGGGATATCTTGGGGGATTCAACATTCCCATGGCGCTGGCCGCCGGGTCCCAGCCCGCTCTCCCGGTGTTTTTAAATTTGGGGGAATTACCCGTTTCCTCTCTTAGCGGGCAGGACCCTCCCCGGGTGACTGCCGATGCGGCGGTGCTTATGGAGGCTTCCACCGGGCAGGTTCTCTTCGCTAAAAATGCCCACCAGCCCAGGCCGCCGGCCAGCACCACCAAGATTCTCACCGCCCTGCTGGCCATCGAAGGGGGCCGGCTGAATCAGGTGGTGACAGTGAGCCCCCGGGCGGCAGCGGTAGGGGAGAGTAGCATGCACCTGTTCCCCGGCCAGCGCCTTACCCTGGAACAACTCCTGTACGGGGCCCTCCTGCGTTCAGGAAATGACGCCTGTGTGGCCATTGCCGAACATATCGCCGGCAGTGAAGGGAATTTTGTTTTTCTTATGAACGAAAAGGCCCGGGAACTGGGCGCCTGCCACAGCCATTTCTGCAATCCCCATGGCTTGCCCGCCCGGGGTCATGTATCATCGGCTTATGATCTGGCCCTGTTGACCAGGTATGCCCTGAAAAATCCCACCTTCAAGGCCCTGGTGTCTACCCGCTACCATGGTTTTATAAACCCTCCCTGGGGGGAATATCACCTGCACAATACCAATCGCCTTCTGTGGAGCTACCAGGGGGCCGACGGGGTAAAAACCGGCACTACCAGTGAGGCGGGTATGTGCCTGGTTGCCTCGGCCAGCCGGGAAGGCCGGCAGTTAATCAGCGTGGTGTTGCACAGTGACGATCGCTATGGCGATACCATGGCGCTCCTGGATTACGGGTTCACCTGCTTTAAAAACATGACCTTGGCCAGGGAGGGCCAGGCCTGCCGGAGTATTCCGGTAACCGGCGGTGTTGTTTCGACAGTACCCCTGGTCAGCGAAGGCACCCTTGCGGTTGCTGTGCCGGTGCACCGTTCTCCGGCTGTGGAAAAGCGTTTTAACGCGCCGGCCGTGCTGACGGCACCGCTTCCGAAAGCCTTGCCCGTGGGTACTTTGGATGTCTGGGTAGAGGGTGAACCGGTGGCCCGGGCCCGCCTTTTAACCGGCCGTTCTGTGGAAAGGCTGCCCGCTTACAAGTTGTGGTGGAAAAAACTGCGTGCCATGCCCCCGGGCGTTAATGCCCCTTGAAGGATGTTATAGGGGAAAATTTGCTTGCGTCAGCCTTAAAGGATTTTAGCATGCCCGTGGCGAAGAGTTACCCATGGTTTGGCGAGCCAAACCAAGTTGATGTTGGGGGTGCGGCTGGTTGTTTCAAACCGTCAGGCTGGAGAACGGAGTCACTATTCTTACCGAAGACATTCCCCATGTACGCTCGGTAGTCTTGGGGATATGGGTAAATGTAGGTTCCCGGGATGAGAGCCCGGCTGTAGCGGGCGTTTCCCATTTTATCGAGCACCTGATGTTCAAGGGCACCGAGCGCCGTACGGCCCGGGACATCGCGGAGGCCCTGGATGCCGTGGGGGGGCAGCTAAACGCTTTTACCACCAAAGAATACACCTGTTATTACGCCCGGGTCCTGGATGAGCATTTTGACCTGGCTCTGGACATTTTGCAGGACATGTTGTTTCATTCCCGCTTTGCCGCCGCTGATATTGACCGGGAGCGCAACGTGATTCTGGAAGAGATCAAGATGTATGAAGATGCCCCGGACGAGCTGGTCCATGATGTTTTTGCCACTACCATCTGGCAGGGGCACGAGCTGGGGCGGCCGGTTATCGGTACCGCCGAGGTTATTTGCCGGCTTTCCCGGGAGGAAATTCTGGACTACTACCGGCTCCACTACCAGCCGCAGAATCTGGTGGTGGCCGTGGCGGGGAACATTGATCATGACCGGGTCGTGGAAAAGTTGCGACCCATTTTTGAACCGTTAAGGGGAGAGCAGGTAACCCGCAAGCTGGTGCGCCCCGTTCCCCAGCGGCAGATTACCTGCCGGACCAAGGACACGGAGCAGGTTCACCTGTGTGTGGGTGTACCCGGGCTGCCTCTAAATCACGAACGGGTCTACGTGTTTCAGGTTGTTAATACCATCCTCGGTGGTGGCATCAGTTCCCGTCTGTTTCAGGAAATAAGGGAACAGCGGGGGCTGGTGTATTCCATTTATTCCTATCACAGTTCCTATCATGATGCGGGGCTGTTTTGTATTTACGCCGGATTGAGCAAGGAAAACGTGCCTGCGGTCATGGACCTGATCTTCAAGGAAATCAGGGATATCCAGCAAAACGGGGTTAAAAGCGAAGAGCTGCACCGGGTCAAGGAGCAGATTATCGGTAATCTCTGGTTGAGCCTGGAAAGTGTAAGCACCCGGATGAGCAGGCTGGCCAAATCCCAGCTTTACATGGGTAAAGTGGTGCCACCGGAGGAAGTAGTTAACCGGGTGAAGAAGGTCAGCGTGGAGGATGTCCGGGAACTGGCCCGTGAAATGCTCAATCCCGAATCCTTTGCCATAGCTACTGTGGGCCCCTGGGAAGATTGCAGCACCCTGGAGGCTGCTGTGAAAAAGAATGCGTGACTGCTCCCTGTTCTAAAACATGTCCCACTCCCATATAATGCTAGCGGGGGTGGGATATAATGTTAGTACTGGTCGTTGCGCTCCTGGCCATATTAATCATCCTTTCCATCCGGGAAAGAATGCGTCTGGCCGGCGTAAGGAATAAAGCGTGGGATGTATCTGAAATCAGCACGCCTTCTCCCCTTTCCCAGGCTCTGACCGGTCTTGTGGGCACGGCGGGAGGGATATATCTTTCTTTAGTGCTGTTATTTACTTTTCTGGGCCTGCAGTTGCCCGAACGGGTTTACCTGGGAGAAGTGCAGATGGAGCCTCTAGCGGCATTATCCATCGCTCTGGCCATTGTGCAACCGTTCATTCTGAGGTTATTTCAATTAAAACGCAGGACCTAAAAGGGGTGGAGCATAATGAGATTAACCGAGTTGGCCGGCAAAGAAATAGTGAATATCTATGACGGCGCCCGTTTGGGCATAGTGGGGGAAAGCGATGTGGCCATCGATATTGAGACCGGGCAGGTGCAATCCATTATTTTGCCCCGCCGGGGTAATCCCATCAGCTTCTGGTTCGACCGTCAAAGTCTTGTAATTCCCTGGGAGGCCGTGCGCAAAATTGGCAGCGAGGTTATTATCGTGGATCTGGATCAAGCCAACCTCAACCTGCGCCGGTATTCACTGTGAGTGAAGTCCATTAGCCGTTTGGACTTTTTTTTATTTTTAGGTACTGTCGCAAAACCAGAAACGAAACGGGCGGCGGTCGTCCCCCGTCGCTCCGTGTAGTTATGCGACAGTATCTTTTAAAGGTATTTTAAATGATAATGGATCGGGCGGCAGGAAATAGCAAGATTAATGTCCATATTTTGTTGCAGGGATGCAAGACCATCTTGTAGAAAGGAAAATGAGAGCATGGTGACCCGTTGTGGAAGAACCGGGTCATTTATGCAAGTTATAAGGCAGGTCAACCATTTTATCTTGACATTGGCCGGGTTATGTGGTTTAAATTTTAACAAACAACAGAAGGGAGGAAACTGGTTTTGCCGGGATTGGGGACGGGAAGCATCCCTGTCCCCCAAAGCGTAAACCGGGTTTAACATTGATCAGAGTTGTCGTAACGGGTGCGTGCGGCCGGATGGGTCGGGAAGTCTTGAAGACCGTGTGGCAGGCTGAGGATATGGTCCTGGTGGGAGCAGTGGATGTGCGGGGAGAAGGCCAGGATGTGGGCCCCCTGTGGGGTGCTCCGGAGGTGGGGGTAACCCTGCAGGGGGATCTGGAAAAGGTGCTGGCGGAAACCCGCCCCGACGTAATGGTCGACTTTACCACCCCCGACGTGGTGGCGGAGAATATCAAGACGGCCCTCCGTCACCGCGTGCGTCCGGTGGTGGGTACCACCGGAATGAGTAGCAGGGAACTGGAAGAAATCCGTGCCCTGGCCGAAGAACTCAAGTTGGGTTGCGTGATTGCCCCCAACTTTGCCATCGGGGCAGTTTTGATGATCCGTTTTGCCGCTGAAGCGGCCAGGTACCTGCCCCATGTGGAAATCATTGAATTGCACCACGATCAAAAGCTGGATGCCCCTTCGGGTACCGCCATCAAAACTGCCGAAGTAGTGGCTGCTGCGCGGGGAGATTTCCGCCAGGGTTTGCCCACGGAAGTGGAAAAAATCCCTGGTGCCCGTGGCGGCTCTTTTGACGGGGGTATCCGTATCCATAGTGTGCGCCTGCCAGGGTTGGTGGCCCATCAGGAAGTCATCTTCGGCGGCCTGGGGCAAACCTTGAGCATCAGGCACGACTCCATTTCCCGGGAATCCTTTATGCCCGGTGTGCTGTTAGCTATTCGCCGGGTGATGCATCTGGAAGGAGTGGTATACGGACTGGAGAACCTGCTTTTCGAATAACCCATGACAAGCACCTCCCCTTTCGGCCCCTCATATATTGGTGGTAAATACGAGAAGCCCAAGGAGGGTTTGCCGGCCATGCAGCCAGATCTGCACGGGATGACATTGGCCGTACTTGGCGGTGATGCCAGGGAGAAGATCCTGGTTGAACGGCTGGCAGTATTAGGGGCACACCTGAAAGTAGTAGGATTACCAGTTGAGGGGAAGAATATCACTCCCTGTGGGGAAATCGCCCGGGCCCTGGCCGGAGCTAACGCTTTGATCTTGCCCGTGCCCGGGATCGACAACCAGGGCCGCATTCACACGGCATACCTGGAGCAGCCGCTGGTTTTACTGGAGGAACACCTGACCTTGTTAGTCCCTGGCTCGCCGGTATTGGTAGGCATGGCCAGGCCAAAGCTCAAGGAAATGACGGCCCGGGCAAACCTCCGTCTAATTGAGCTAATGGAAATAGATGAAGTAGCCATATTAAATTCCATTCCTTCCGCGGAAGGGGCTATCCAGGTGGCCATGGAGAAGCTGCCCATCACTATTCACGGCAGTAACTCCGTTGTGCTGGGTTTTGGGCGGACCGGTACCACTCTGGCCCGCATGTTGCATGCCCTGGGGGCCCGCACCGTGGTGGTAGCCCGTAATCCTTCCCAGCGGGCCAGGGCCTTTGAGATGGGGCTGGGAACTGCCGATTTACCTGGACTTCCGACCGTAGCATCAGAGGCGGACGTTATTTTCAATACCATACCGGCCCTGGTGCTAGACGAGCGGGTCCTTTTGCGGGTACGGCCCGGCACTTTAATTCTAGATCTGGCTTCTTCCCCCGGCGGCACCGATTTTGAGGTTGCCCGACGGCTTGGTATTACTGCCCTTTTGCTTCCCGGATTACCCGGCAGGGTGGCACCGCAGACCGCCGGGGAAATCCTGGCCAGGGTTGTTCCCAGGCTGCTGGCCGAACAATTGGCCCTCTAGCTTTCGGCTCTCTAGGCGGAGGTGCTAGTCATGCGTTTGAAAGATATACGGGTGGGTTTTGCCGTTACCGGTTCCCACTGTACTCTGGATGAAGTGATGGTCCAGGTCGAGAACCTGGTCAGGGAAGGTGCTGTTGTTTACCCCATCATCAGCGCGGTGGTGGATGGCACCGATACCAAATATGGCCCGGCTCAGAAGTGGAAGGATCTTCTGGGGAAAATCACCGGTCGTGCGCCCATAAACAGCATTACAGGGGCTGAACCCATCGGGCCGGGCAAGCTTTTAGACGTGCTGGTGGTGGCACCGTGTACAGGGAACACGCTTGCCAAGCTGGCCAACGGTATTACTGACGGCCCGGTGTTGATGGCCATCAAAGCTCACCTGCGCAACCTGCGTCCCGTGGTTCTGGCCATTTCCACCAACGACGGGTTGAGCATGAACGCCAAGAATCTGGGCTTGCTTTTAAATACCAAGAATATTTACCTGGTTCCCTTTGGCCAGGACAATCCCCTTGAGAAACCCAATTCCCTGAAGGCAAAGATGGACCTCATTATTGATACAGTTCTTCTTGCCCTGGAGGGAAAGCAGATACAGCCTGTGCTCGTGAATGTGTCGTGATGACTGGTTACGGGGGTAGCCAAAGAAAGATTTTTTCACATGAGGCCCGTACCTGAACCGAGCGGGCCGGTTTTTTGATTTTAAAGTGGACGTGCCATTTAATGGTGTCAGGCCCAATAAAAACAATTTTCGGTGCTTGTTTCCGAAAGGAGGAATTTTTCTTTGTACAATATAGTGGTTGTTGGTGCCTCCGGCGCGGTGGGGCAGGAAATTTTAAAGGTACTGGAAGAAAGAAACTTTCCCGTGGGAGAACTGAAACTGTGCGCCACCAGCCGTTCGGCCGGAAAGCAAATGGTCTTCCGGGGCAGGACTTACACAGTCCAGGAAACCAGTGTTGACTCCTTTGCCGGTATGGATATCGCCCTTTTTGCCGGCGGGGCCGCCAGTAAAGAGTTCGGCCCGGCGGCAGTAGAACAGGGCTGTGTGGTGATTGACAACAGCAGCAATTTCCGGCTGGATCCCAGGGTTCCCCTGGTGGTGCCCGAGGTGAATCCGGAAGATGTGAAGTGGCACCAGGGGATTATTGCCAACCCGAATTGTTCCACAATCATCATGGTAGTTCCTTTAAAAGCAATTAAAGATGTGGCGGGAATCAAGCGGGTGGTGGTTTCCACCTATCAAGCCGTTTCCGGTGCCGGTATGGAGGCTATCGAAGAGCTCACCGCCCAAACCCGGGCCGTCCTGGACGGCGGCGATTACCCGCCCAAAGTTTTTCCTTATCAAATAGCTTTTAACCTCATTCCCCACATTGATGTATTTCAGGAGATGGACTATACTAAAGAAGAGTGGAAGATGGTAAAGGAAACCCGCAAGATTCTCCATGACGACCAGCTGGCCATTACGGCTACTACGGTACGGGTTCCGGTTTACCGCAGCCATTCCGAATCGGTCAATGTGGAAACCATAGAAAAACTGACCGCCCAGAAGGCCAGGGAGGTGCTGGCCGGTTTCCCGGGTGTCGTTGTCCTGGATAACCCGGTCCGGAATGAATATCCCATGCCCCTTTTCTGTTCCCACCGGGATGAAGTCTTTGTAGGCCGCATCCGGGAGGATAACTCCGTGGAGCGGGGGCTTAACCTCTGGGTGGTGGCAGATCAGCTGCGCAAAGGTGCAGCCACCAATGCGGTGCAAATTGCTGAATTGTTGATTAAATACCGTTGTCTTCGGGGGAGGCAGTAAATGAAGTTTTTAGTGCAAAAATTTGGTGGTACATCCGTAGCCACGCCACAAGGGCGGGAGATGGTGGCTGCCAAGGTGGTGGCGGCAAAGGAAGAGGGTTATATGCCGGTAGTGGTCGTTTCGGCCATGGGGCGCAATGGTGATCCCTATGCTACCGATACCCTGATCAATATGGTCAAGCAAATCAACCGCAATGTTTCTCCCCGGGAAATGGATTTGTTGATGTCCTGTGGCGAGATTATTTCCGGTGTGGTGATGGTGGCCACCCTGGAAAAAATGGGTTACCCGGCAGTTTTTCTTACCGGTGCCCAGGCCGGGATTATTACCGATAACAGCTTTACCGAGGCAAGAATCCTGCGGGTTAAACCCGAGGCCGTCTTAAAATACGCCCGGGAGGGCAAGATAGTGGTAGTGGCCGGTTTCCAAGGGATCAGTGAGGAAGGCGAGATTACCACCCTGGGCCGGGGAGGTAGCGACACCACCGCTGCAGCCCTGGGAGTGGCCCTTAATGCCGAATATGTTGATATTTATACCGATGTGGATGGGATTATGACTGCCGATCCCCGCATCGTAAGCGATGCCGTGGCCAGAGAGATGGTCACCTACGACGAAATCTGCCAGCTGGCCCATGAAGGAGCCAAGGTGGTGCATCCCAGGGCGGTGGAAATTGTGATGCAAAAGAACATTCCCCTGCGAGTGAAATCTACTTTTAGCGATGCCCCCGGTACACTGGTGACCAGTTCCGGTGAAGTATATAAGGGAACCATTGATATAACCAGGGACCGGACGATTACGGGTATCACCCAGATTCCCAACGTAGTCCAGTTTAAAGTAAACACAAAGGGAGGTCCGGAAGGTTTAAAAGAGCAACGCCGGTTGTTTAAAGGCCTGGCCCTGGCAGGTATTAGCCTTGATTTTATCAACGTTTATCCTGACCAGGTGGTATTTACCGTTAAGGAGGAGGTTGCCGAGAAAGCCGCCCAGGTGCTGGAAAACACAGGTTTTGTCGCGGAGATTATACCGGGTTGTGCCAAAGTAGCGGCCGTGGGTGCCGGCATGACCGGTGTTCCCGGGGTGATGGCCTCAATTGTGGATGCCCTGACCAAAGAAAATATTCCTATTTTGCAGTCCAGCGATTCCCACACTACCATCTGGGTATTGGTCAGGCAGGAGGATATGGAAAGGGCTGTGCGGGCACTGCATCGTCAGTTTATCAGTGGCGCATAGGTAGTGGGTAAAGCGGTACGCCTTAATACGGAAGAAGGAAGGTGAATATTTTGGCCGTTGATTTTGGGCGTGTGCTCACCGCTATGGTGACGCCCTTTGGTAAGGATCTGGCGGTGGATTTCCAGCAAGCCAGAAAACTGGCCCGTTATCTGGTACAATCCGGTTCCGATGGACTGGTAGTGTGTGGTACTACCGGTGAGTCTCCCACCCTGACCAAGGACGAGAAGATTGAGCTCTTCCGGGTGGTGGTGGAAGAGGTTGGCGGGCAGGCTACGGTAATTGCCGGAACCGGGAGCTACAACACTGCCGAGAGTATCACCCTCACCCAGATGGCCGAAAAGGTGGGCGTGGACGGCGTAATGCTCGTGGCGCCTTATTACAACAAGCCGTCCCAGGACGGGTTATATGAGCATTTTAAGGCCATTGCCAACAGTACCAATCTTCCGGTAATGCTTTACAACATTCCCGGCCGGACGGGAGTCAACGTTCTCCCGGCAACGGTGGCCCGGCTGGCCCAAATCGAAAACATTGTAGCAATCAAAGAAGCATCCGGCAGCCTGGACCAGGTCAGTGAATTGCGCCGGTCCCTACCCGATGATTTTGCCATTTACAGCGGTGATGATTCCCTGACCCTGCCCATGATGGCTTTAGGGGCTAAGGGTGTGGTCAGCGTTTGCTCCCATGTGGTGGGACTGCGGATTAAGGAAATGGTCAATGCCTTTACGGCCGGAAACACGACCCTGGCCACGCAGATTCACCTGGAACTTTTCCCGGTTTTCAAGACCATGTTCATCACTACCAACCCGGTGCCCATAAAAGCAGCCCTCAATTTGCTGGGCTATCAGGTGGGGGCGCCCCGTTTGCCCCTGGTCGAAGCTACGGCCCAGGAAAAGGAAACCATTAAAAACGTGCTGGCCAGCTTGAAGTTGATTTGACTCTCCGGCCGGGACGTCTCTTACGTTAGAACGGGCGGAGGCGGTGCGGGGATTGCCATGGGGCGGTCGTCGCTAAGGAGCATGGAGCGGCGAGGGACGACCGCCTCCGTAAATATAAATATTCAGTAGAACCGTTATGACAAGGGTGCGGTGCTGTCGGCGCGAAGCACTGGAGTGAGCGAGGACCCAGCACTCACCGTGGCACTGGCTCTTCCCAAAACCGGATGTGTTAATTAGACCTGAAACACCGGGAACAAAGTCATATTTGGGTGAGTGCTGGGCAGCACCCAACCGGGTTCACTGAATATTTACTCCGCCCAACTGGTTATGCGACAGTATCTATTAAGAGCGTTTATGTGGGCAGTTATGGCCCATTTTTTTATCGAGTTTATAAGGGGGCAGGCTTTCTGGCAATTATTTTATTAGGCCAGGACGGCAGCGGCCCTTGTATAGCGGGAGGGAATCCAGTATAATTAGCATCGGGATTTAATTGAGTTGCCAACAAAACTACGTTAACAACGGAATATTTTCCCCGCCTTCTCCTGTTTTTTCTCACCGGGAACTTGTGACTTAGTGATTTTTTGAAAAACAGGTTAGGAGGTGCGTTTTTGGCCAAGGAACCAAGACTGGCTCTGATCCCCCTCGGGGGACTTGGTGAGATCGGGAAAAACATGATGGCGGTGAGATTCGGGGAAAATATTCTGGTTATAGACTGCGGTTTAATGTTTCCGGAGGAAGAGATGTTGGGGATCGACGTGGTGATCCCCGATATCACTTATCTCCTGGAAAATAAAGATGCTGTGCGCGGTATAGTGCTTACCCACGGACACGAGGATCACATCGGTGCCCTGCCTTATGTACTTAAGCAGTTGAACGTGCCCATCTACGGGACCAGGCTTACCCTGGGTTTGCTCCAGGGTAAGCTTAAGGAACAAGGATTGGCCGGCGAGGCAAATTTGCAGGTGGTTAAGCCCCGGGATACGGTGACGATCGGTCCTTTTAAGGTAGAATTTATCCGGGTGTCCCACAGTATTCCTGATGCGGTAGCCGTGGCCGTTCACACGCCGGTGGGAGTTATTGTGCACACCGGGGACTTTAAAATCGATCAAACCCCGGTGGACGGAGAGGTTACCGACTTTTATCGTTTCGCCCAATTAGGGGAACGGGGCGTGCTGGTGTTGCTGTCTGACAGCACCAACGTGGAGCGGCCCGGCTATACCATGTCGGAACGGGTTGTTGGGGCCACCTTTGATGAGACCTTCCGGCAGGCTAAAGAACGTATTATTGTAGCCTCCTTTGCTTCCAATGTGCACCGCTTGCAGCAGGCCATTACCACCGCCCACCGTTACGACCGCAAGGTGGCGGTGATTGGCCGCAGCATGATTAATGTGATCAATATAGCCCACGAACTGGGTTACCTTCATATTCCCGAGGGAACCCTGGTAGAACTAGAAGAGGCCAACCGTCTACCTAAAAATAAAGTGGTCTTCTTGTGTACGGGCAGCCAGGGTGAGCCCATGTCAGCTCTTACCAGGATGGCCCTGGGGGATCACCGGCAGGTGGAAATTCTTCCCGGTGATACCATCATTATTTCCGCCATTCCCATTCCAGGCAACGAAAAGCTGGTGGCGCGGATTATCGATCAACTGTTCAAGCAGGGTGCCCATGTTATCTATGAGGCGGTTTCAGGCATTCATGTGAGCGGCCACCCCAGCCAGGAAGAACTTAAACTGATGATCAACCTGGTCAAGCCCCGGTTTTTCGTGCCGGTGCATGGTGAGTACCGCATGTTGATCAAACATGCGGATCTGGCCCGCAGTATGGGTATTCCAGCGGAAAATATTTTTGTGGCTGAAAACGGCCAGGTGCTGGAGTTTACCCGGCGTTCCGGTCGTATTGCCGGGCGGGTAACGGCCGGGCGCGTGCTGGTGGATGGTTTGGGCGTGGGTGATGTGGGTAACATTGTACTGCGGGACCGCAGGCAGCTTTCCCAGGACGGGATCCTGATCGTGGTCGTGACCATCAATCGCGAATTGGGCCAGGTTATGGCCGGGCCGGATATTGTTTCCAGGGGCTTTGTTTATGTGCGGGAATCCGAGCAATTGATGGAAGAAGCCCGGCAAAGGGTCAAGGAGGCCCTGGAAAAATGCAACGATCGGGGTCTTTCGGAATGGGCGGCTATTAAGGCACAGGTAAGAGACGTGTTAGGGAAGTTCCTCTATGAAAAAACAAGGAGAAGGCCCATGATTTTACCCATCATCATGGAAGTATGATCACCGAATCATAAAGGGCCGGAAAGCCGTGGAACAAAGGCCTTCCGGCTTATTTACTTACTTGAATTTTATTTTTAGAATGTATATACTATGTATAAACATTGAAGGGAGGGATAGATATGCAATCCCGCGTTACAAAGTGGGGGAACAGTCTGGGCATCCGCATTCCCAGAACACTCGCGGAAAAAATTGGTCTGAGAGAGGGTACGCCGGTTGATTTTGAAATTAAAGACAATGCTATTATAATTCGCCGCAAACGTTACAGCCTGGAAATGCTTCTGTCCCAGGTTACCCCCCAGAACGTCCATCACGAAATTAGTACCGGGTATCCGGTTGGGCGTGAAATCTGGTGAGATCCGAAGTTTACGTTCCCAACCGCGGAGATGTTGTTTGGCTCCGGTTTAATCCCCAGGTTGGGCATGAACAGGCCGGTACACGACCGGCATTGGTTTTGTCCCCCAAACTATATAACAGGAAGGTCGGTTTGGCCTTAATGTGCCCTATAGCTTCAAAGACAAAAGGTTATCCTTTTGAGGTGCCATTACCTGACGAGTTAAATGTCTCCGGCGTAATTCTAGCAGATCAGATTAAGAGCCTCGATTGGCGGGCGCGGAAGGCAGAATTTTTCTGTAAGGTTCCCGAAGAAGTAGTAGCGGAAGTCCAGGCTAAAATTAATGTGTTGATTTTTTGAAACGGTCAGTTGGAAGCGAACCCCGCGTGGATTATCACGCGGGGTTTTCGTCCGTGTTAAGATCCAGTAGGCATCTCCACAAAAATTTTTCCCATTATGAGACATCACCTCTCAAAACCCTAGCTTCAAGGCAGCTGCCTTGACATCCACCCTGCGGGTGGTCAAATAAGCGCACCGGCGGGGCGGCTCCGGTAAACATGCAACTATTTTTACTGACGGATTTTACCCTGACAATATCACAGACGGCTTCACAACTTTTTTGTCGGCTAGTTGACAAAGATAGACTAGTTATTTTATAATATGAATAACTGATACGTACGACACTACGTAATGTTGTCAGGACAAGGAAGTACCAGGTTATTTTCACGTTTAATGTTTTATTTAACATGTGCTTATTATGGCCGATGAAACACGAAAAGCTGAGGGAATTAGCGTAGTTAAAGCCAGAGGTAAAACAAAAAGCCGGGGATGTGGAAAAATGGTTGCAGGCGACTTTATCGGCATTAAAAGGGCCTTTTGCCGACCGGCTGTGGATTAAGTATGTTTTACGGGAACTCGCCCGGCCAGATTTTGCTGCCCTTATTTGCTAACCTGTTCCTTGGTGAGCTCGAGAGGGCTTAAAAGGCAGCGCCATTAGGGGAGCCTTGACAGCCGGGGTCCCCGCAGGTGGTATAGTGGTTTTTCGACGGGGTGGTGTATTATTGATACCTGTTCCCCGGAGCCGCCCCGTCGTGGGTTTGTCTGACCACATCCGGGGTAGATGTCAAGGCCGTTGCCGTGAAGCCAATGTTTTTGAGCGGTGAGGTCTCATAACTCATGGGCTTCATATTAAATTTTGAGCAAATATCTTTTTATTTTCTCGTAGCTTGTGATTATTAATACAAGTACATACGTATTGGAAAATGTTAAATGTGGTGTTCGGCCAGAAAAGAGCTGAAAAGAAGGATTTAACAAAGCTTTTCTTTTTATTTTGCTTAAAGCTTTTATTCCTGGGGCCGGACCAAACATAAAGGAGGTGTTGCCCCCAAAAGTTATACTTCATATATAATCCACATTAAAAACAGTGTTAAAAAGAAAGGAGAAGGGATTAATGACTGTAGTGATTCGGAATATGGGTAATTTTTTCTCCCTGGTCGTTCAAAGATATCTGCCCGATGCTTTTATATTTTGTATACTACTGACATTTGTAGCTATGCTTGGAGGTATTTTTTTAGGTGGCAAAACTCCTTTGGAGGTATTTAAGTTCTGGGGTGATGGTTTTTGGGGGATGTTAACTTTTTCAATGCAGTCATCAATGGCTTTGATGACTGGCTACGCCCTTTCTTCCGCACCTCTCTTTAGGAAGGGTTTGTCAAAAATCGCGCGTTTGCCGAAAAATTTCGGACAAGCTGTGTTGCTTGCTACGACTGGTTCTTTCCTGCTATGGTACTTCCACTGGGGAGTAGGCGCTGTTGCTACCGGTCTCCTCTGCAGGGAAATTACAAGGCAAATGGCCAAAAAAGGCGTTAAGATGCACTACCCTCTTTTAGTAGCATCTTCGTATATCGGTTCCGGTACCTGGCACTTGGGTATATCCGGGGCCAGCCAGTTGTTGTTAGCCACAGAAGGTCACTTCCTTGAAGGTCTGGTGGGTGTAATACCCGTTTCCCAGACCATTTACGCGCCCTCGACCCTGATCATGTCATTGGCCCTTCTTATAGTTATTCCAATTATCACTTACTTTATGATTCCAGAGGAAAAGGATTTTAAAGAGCCTCCGGCTTCCCTTATCAAGATGATGGAAAAAGAGGCGGAAGCCGAAGGAAGCATTCAGCACAACGGCCGGAAAACCCTGGGGGAAGTCTTGAACAACTCCATCTTGGTTTCTATGTTTGCTGGGGTTGCCGGCTTGATATTCCTCTATTATTGGTTTGCAAAGTGGAACGGTGCCTTTGACTTGAATATTTTTATAGTCATTATGTTGGTATTGAGCATAATCCTGCATTACAGGCCTTCAAGTTTTTATAATTGCATGAAAGAAGGCGTGCGGGTGGCCGCGCCGATCTTCCTGCAGTTTCAGTTTTACGGCGGGATTATGGGGATTATGGTAAGTTCCGGTCTGGTTGCCATCATAGCTAACTGGTTTACCAGTTTTTCTACACCTTTTACATTTTCCTGGTTTGCATATATTGCTGCCGGTTTGGTTAACATGTTTGTTCCTTCCGGCGGAGGACAGTGGACCGTGCAGGGCGAGATTATTATGCGGTCGGCTTTAGACTTGGGAGTCTCCCCCGCTCAGGCTGTTACTGCTTTTGCTTGCGGTGACGGTTGGACAAACTTGATTCAGCCGTTCTGGGCCTTGCCGCTTCTTGGCTTTGCCGGATTGAGCATACGGGATATTATGGGCTATGCGACAGTCGTTTTTATCTTCGTATTTATCATCATGTCGGCAGGCATCCTGTTTTTGCCCTGGTAAAGGGCAGTGAAAAATGGGTTGTTTAATTATAAACTGACGTTAGATGGAGGAGGCACTAATGACTGGTAGTAACTTAAATTTAAATATTGAGACCGGTAAAAATAATAGTGCCGCAGGATGGCAGGAAAAACTGGGGCTAGTTTTCCCCAACCCGGGAACTTTGATTTTCCTATTGACAGCGGTAGTGTTAATTTTAAGCGTTTTTATAACGGGCAAGCCTTTTGCGGAAAACATAAAGGCATGGGGTAAAGGGTTTATCGGGCTGTATCCTTTTTGCATGGAGATTATACTGCTCTTTCTGACCGGGTACGCGTTGGCGGTTACGCCGCTTTTTAAGAGGATGATCAGGCCACTGGCCGAAGCGCCGCAATCTTCCGCCCAGGCAGCAATATATCTGTCAGTATTTTCCATTATATTCAGCTGGTTCAACTGGGGTTTGGGAACTGTTTGCGGTGTTCTACTTGCCCGTGAAACCGCCAAAAAGCTTAACCTTAAAGGAAAAATGGTAAGCTACCCCTTGCTTATCACCAGCGGCTGCGCGGGGCTGGTAGTTTGGGAAACAGGACTTTCCGGAGTCATACCACTCTATTTGGCTGAAAAAGGTCATTTCTTGGACCAAGCTTTTGGGTTGCTTCCGATCGGTCACACAGTGCTGTCGCCGGCCAACATTATTACTTCACTGGTGCTGTTAATTGCCATACCTTTTGCCTGTTACTTGCTGCACCCGAAGGAAGGAGCAGCCCTTACTGAAGAGCAGCTTGGTGCGGAGGGACTTGAAATTCCACATAATGAAAAGCTTCAGCCAAAAGTCCTGGCAGAACGGCTTGAGCGTTCAACCGTACTTAACTTGATTACCGGTCTAATCGCTTTGCTGTCTATGATCATGGTTTTTACCAGTGGTGGAAACTTAAACCTTAAAAATTATCTTTTTATTGTACTGATGTTAGGTATCGGTTTGCGCAAAGAACCCATGGACTACCCTCTTGATTTCAGTAATGGTACGAAATATTTATGGTTTGTTGCTCCCGTCCTGGTCATGTTTGCCGCACTGCAAGGCGTTATCACTATGACTGACGGGCTGGGGAATGCCATCGCCAACTGGCTGTCCGGGATTTCCTCAGCGAGCAGCTATCCCATAACCACTTTTGTAGTAGCGGCCCTTTCCAACCTGCTTGTGCCCATTACCGGTGCCCAGTGGATTTTAGAAGGCAGCTTCATCCTTGGCGGCGCCAAGACTCTGAATGCGTCTATGCCCGCCACGGTAATGGCTTTCGGCTACGGTGCCGCCTGGGCCAAGCTTATTCAAGTATTCTTTGTTCTACCCTGGCTCGGGATAACCGAAGTGCGGGTAAGAGAAGTAACAAAATATTTCAGCATTATTGCCCTGGTGTCACTGGCAGTATTCCTTGTGTCGCTTACTTTTATCTGGTAAAAGGGCATGGCTTCCTATGTTGGTGGAAATGGCAAGCGGGGCTAAACTTTAATTCGGTTTGTATAGAGATATAGCAGGGTTGCCCTGTTATATCTCTATCTTATAAGGAGAAATTTTATCTACGGTGGTGATTTTGAAGAACTGGTGCGACGACCATTTGGGGGGTCCTTTTGCCGACCGGCCGTGGATTAAGTATGTTTTACGGGAACTTGCCCGGCCAGATTTTGCTGCCCTTATTTGCTAACCTGTTCCCTGGTGAGCTCGAGAGGGTTTAAAAGGCAGCGCCGTTAGGGGAGCCTTGACAGCCGGGGTCCCCGCAGGTGGTATAGTGGTTTTTCGACGGGGTGGTGTATTATTGATACCTGTTCCCCGGAGCCGCCCCGTCGTGGGTTTGTCTGACCACATGCGGGGTGGATGTCAAGGCCGTTGCCGTAAAGCCAATGTTTTTGAGCGGTGAGGTCTCATAACGCAAAAAGTTTTTGTGGAGATACCTACTGGATCTTGACACGGACCTTTTTTGTCTGTTAGTTGACAAAGATAGACTGATTATTTTATAATGTGAATAACTGGTACGTACGACACTACGTAACGTTGTCTAAACAAGGAAGTACTAGGTTATTTTCACGTTTAATGTTTTATTTGAGTTAAGTTGGACATAATGAAAATGATTATCGCTCCCCTTTATGACATGGTCATGGTGAGTCTGATGAAGTTAACCTGATATGAGCACTACCGCCAGGAAAATCTTGAACGGCTCTTTGATGCTTATAACTTACGCAGCGTCTTTCGGTGCCGGTAGGCAGAGCTGATCCGGGTATGGTACGAAGAATGCTTGTGCCGGTGTCCGGCCCCTGGTGCGACGACCCTGGTGTGGACGCTCCCAGTTGTAATAGTGCAAATACTGGTTCAGGTCGGCTTGAAGCTCTTCTATGGAGGTATATCTTTTACGCCTCAAGGCCACCTGGAAAAATTCCTGGAACAGGGTCTGGATAAACCGTTCAGCGTAACCGTTGGTCCAGGGGTGTTTTACCTTGGTAGTTTTGTGCTTAATGCCCAGGATAAGGCATGTAGCACCATAGTAGTGCCCGTAGGTGGGTTCGGATGAGCCGTATTCCTTGCCGTTATCAGTCAGGACCCGCTGTAACTTAACACCCATGGATTGGTAATCGTGGTGGACGTAGCTTAGAAAATCAGCAGCGGAATCAGCCGTCTTATCGGTGTAGAGCCGTGCCCAACCATAGCTGCTGGCGCAGTCCACCCCAACCTGGGACATACACTTTTCCGATACCGGCCAGGCGACCGATAAGCTTCCCGTCCTGGCTCATCAGGTAACCTGGTACGGGGGCATGAACTTGCCGGTGTTGGTTGGCCTCCTTATCCAACTCCCAGGCCGTTTTCTCTTGTGGAGGCTGCAAAGAGTCAACCCACTTAAAACGTTTTTGCCTGGTATTGAGACCGTTCCGTTTGAGTACACCATATACGGCGGTTTCACCGACAATAATGCCGCCGTTTTCCGGCTTTCTCAGTTCAGCGCTGATTCTTTTCGGGCTGTAAGCAGGGTGTTCCTGGACAAAATCCAGAATGGCTTCCTCAATGTCTGGTGGGGTCTGATTAGGCCTGATGCCCGGTACACGTTCTTTATCATAAAGGCCGGCCTCACCCTGTTCCTCATACCTTTCTAAAAACTTGTAGAGGGTGGTATGAGACATGTGACATATTCTTGCTATTTCCCTGCGTGTGTAAACTTTTCCCTGATCAAGTTTTATGGCTTGCTTTTCTGCAGTGTAATGCTGTAGGATGAGTATACACAGCTGTTTCCCCTTATTTTGTTAATGTGGCAATTACCATTATAAGGGGAGCAATGTGTGTACTCAACCACCTGGGGCAAGCCTGGGTGGTTGTTTCATTCCCCAGTTAATCCCAATGTGTCAATCCATATCCAATCTTAACACAGGGTAACGGGAGGCGGCTGCCGTCCGGGTATTCGGGTGTTATATTGTGGAAAAAAGAGAGGGGATGGCTATGAAACTTAAGGATAAGGTAGCACTGATAACCGGGGGAACTGCCGGTCTGGGACGGGGAATTGCCCTGGCATTTGCCCGGGAAGGAGCCAAGGTGGCCATCAGCGGCAGAAATGAGGAGCGGCTGCAAAAGGTGGTGCAGGAGATAGAAGCTCTGGGCGCCGAAGCATTGGGGATCAGGGCGGATGTATCTTCCAGTCAGGAGGTAAAAAACATGTTCGCCCGGCTCCTGGAACGGTTCGGCACTATAGATATTCTGGTTAATAACGCCGGAATCTTCCGTTCCCATGAAGCCGGCGTGAAGGACAGAATGAGGCACCTGGATCTTGTAACCACCCCGGTTCCAAGGCACTCCCTGCAGATCACCCGCAACATGAGCGATGAGGAATGGCAACGCATGTTTGAAGTGAATGTCAACGGCGTTTTCTATTGCACCCGTGAGGCCCTCAAGATCATGGAGGATAAGGGCTATGGCAGAATCATTAATATTGCCTCAATAGCCGGGATTTCAGCCATGAGTTCCCACAGCCCCAACTATTCGGCTGCAAAAGGAGCCGTGGTGGCCTTTACCAAGTCTGTGGCCCACGAGGTGGCCGGTGCGGGTATATGTGTCAACTGCATTGCTCCCGGATATATCGAGACGGAAACCTTCATGCGGGGAATTAACCAAATGTCCCCTGAGAGAAGAAACCGTCTCATGCAGTGGATCCCTGTGGGTAGGATAGGCAAGATAGAAGAATATGCTTCCCTGGCCGTTTACCTGGCTTCCGATGATGCCGGCTACATGATTGGCCAGGTAATCAGCCCCAACGGTGGTCTTTATATCTAAAAAATAGCTTTTAAAAAATGACAGGTGTAGCCCGCATCCCGGTCGCTGGAAGGTAAATTCATCAAAGACTTTTAATATAAAAAAGGGGGAATTCTTCATGTCCTGTTGTACGGTTCTCACGCCACAGGAAGAAAGAATCTATAAAGAACAAACCGGCACGCTGGACTATAAGCAGATGCAAAAGGGCAGGGAAAGGGTTTATAAAATATTGAATGACATCCGGCATACCGTTCCCTGGATCAGTGTGGACAGGGCCCGCCTGTTTACCGAATCCTTTAAAGAAACCGAAGGACAGCCCATTGTACTCAGGTGGGCTAAAGCATTAAAACATATCGTGGAAAACATACCTGTTTACATTGGGGAAAATGATCTGATCGTGGGGCGGGCGGACGGCCGACCGGGGAGGCACGGGCTGATCTACCCGGAACTGGACGGCAGCTTCCTGGACAAGGCCATCGACCGTTTAACCACCGGCAGGACATCCTACCGGATTACGGAAGAAGATGTGCGGGTGATCAAAGAAGAAATAGCGCCATACTGGAAAGGCAGAACGTTTCACGAACTTCTTTATGCTGCTCTGCCCGAGGAAACAAGGAAGTTAATCTTTGACTCTGAGAATATCTTTATACAAAGATACGTGGTGACCCAGACGGCCAGCATTCGTAATTCGCTGCAGTGGGTTCATGATTACGAGAAAGTGTTAAAAAGAGGCTTCGGAGATTTAAAGAGAGAAGCCGAAGAGAAACTGGCCGCTCTGGACCCGCTCAATCCGAAGGACACGGTGGAAAAGAAGCCCTTCTTGGAAGCGGCCATCATGGCCTGCGAGGCAGTAATTACCTTCGCTAAACGATACGCGCAACTGGCCGCCAGCATGGCCGAAAAGGAAAAAGACGAGCAGAGGAAAAGCGAGCTACTGGAGATCGCCCGTGTCTGCCAGTGGGTACCGGAAAATCCGGCCCGCACTTTCCATGAAGCCGTGCAATCGGTATGGCTCACCCAGGTAGTTTCCAGACTGGAGCAGTGCATTGGCGCTGTGGTCGGAAATGGGCGCATGGATCAGTATTTATATCCTTACTACAAAAAGGATCTGGAGGAGGGACGTATTACCGAGGAAGGGGCGCTGGAATTACTGGAGCATCTCTGGGTGAACATGGCTCAGTTCGTTAACCTGAAAGTATCGCCGGCCGGGGCAGCCTTTACCGAGGGCTATTCCCACTGGGAAGCGCTAACCATTGGCGGTAAGACCCGGGACGGGCGCGATGCCACTAATGAGCTGTCCTATCTTATCCTGCGGTCCAAACGGGAGTTTCCGCTAAATTATCCCGACCTGGCGGCCAGAATACACGCCCAGAGCCCGGACAAATTCCTTTATGAAGTCAGTGAAACTATTAAAGAGGGATCAGGCTTCCCCAAACTCCTTAATGACGAAGAGATCATCCCCCTACTGCTGGCCAAAGGCGCCTCTATTGAAGAGGCAAACGATTACTGCGCCTCCGGCTGCAGTGAAGTGCGCATGGTGAACCGGGATACTTATACCAGCCCCTGCGCCTGGGTGAACCTGGGGGCTGTGCTGGAAATGGCCCTCAACGACGGCAAAATAAAGGCCTTTAACAATGAGCAGGTGGGGCCCAGGACGGGTGATCCCCGAAACTTTGGCACTTTTGATGAACTCTGGCAGGCCTATTTGAAACAGCAGGAATTTGTCTTAAAACATACCTTTATCCAGCAGTATGTGGTAGATACTTTAAGACCTAAATATTTTGCTGCTCCTATGGCTTCAGTATTACACGACCTGTGCATGAAGGAATGTAAAGACCTTCACTCTGGTGACATACCGGGCGGTATCAGCCTGGGCTTTTACGATTTAATTGGTTACGGTACAGTGATCGACTCCCTGGCAGCCATTAAAAAGCTGGTATACGACGACAAAAAGATTACCATGGCTGAACTGCTGGAGGCACTGGACAGCAACTTTGAGGGGAAAGAAGTTATCCGGCAAATGTGCCTGAACGCACCCAAATACGGCAACAATGATCCTTATGCCGATTCAATAGGCCGGGCCATTGAAGAACATGCATTAAGCTTCTCCAGGCGGTATCCCACAGCCTTTGGCGGAGAGCTGGATGTGCGGTACGTACCGGTTACAGCCCACATTCCCCTGGGGAAAATTGTAGGTGCCACTCCCAACGGAAGAAAGGCCGGCGAGGCTCTTTCGGACGGAGGTAGCCCGTCGCAAGGTGCCGATACAAAAGGGCCGACTGTAACACTGCTCTCCATAGCCGCCACCAAATGCATGGGAGCCAAAGAGCGCGCGGCTCGCCTGGTAAACCTGAAGCTAAACCCGGCATCAGTGGCCGGGGAAGAGGGAACCAGAAAGTTAATGTCCCTGATCCGGACGTTCTGTGATTTGAAGCTCTGGCATCTGCAGTTCAACGTTATCAACCGGGAAACCTTGCTGGCCGCCCAGAAGAATCCGGAAAAATACCGCAACCTGCTGGTACGGGTTGCCGGTTACAGCGCCTACTTCGTAGACCTCTCCCCGGAACTGCAAAACGAAATTATAGCTAGAACCGAACATACCTTTTAAAACCAGTGTTCCGGCACCCTGTTTGCCACCGATGGCATTAGTTTCCAGTTAGCGGTCCTGCTCATTTTGAGCAGGACCCGCACTCTTTATTTCCCAAAGAGGGGGTAGGATTTGATGGCCGACAGTTATTTTGCCGGGGAGCAGGCCGGCCTGATATTTAACATACAGCACTTCTCGGTTCACGATGGACCCGGAATAAGAACCATTGTTTTTTTAAAAGGATGCCCTTTGAAGTGCCGGTGGTGCGCCAATCCGGAGTCCCAGTCTGCGCAACCGGAACTGGCCTTTAATGAAAATAAATGTATCGGCACATCGGAGTGCCGTTTATGTTTGTCAGTCTGCGGTCATGACGCCATCCAGGAAGACCCGGAAACCCAAAAAGTGCGCATCGAACGCAGCCGGTGTACCGGTTGTGGAGAATGTGCCGCGGTCTGCCCCTCTAAGGCTCTGGAGATTTTTGGTAAATACATGAGTATTGCAGCAGTTCTGAAAGTTGTGGAAGAAGACAGTCCTTTTTATGCCCGGTCAGGCGGCGGGCTGACGTTAAGCGGCGGCGAACCATTGCTACAGGCGGGGTTTGCTGCGGCACTGCTCAAAGAAGCCCGTTCACGGGGTCTAACGACTGCGGTAGAAACTTGCGGCTACGCGGACTGGGAAAGCGTGGAGCAGGTGCTCTCCCGGGCCGATACTGTCTTTTACGATCTTAAATGCATGGATCCAAATAAGCACAAAAGATATACCGGAGTTTCCAATGCCAGGATATTGCAAAACTTAAAACAGCTAGCCGCCCATTTCCCCGGCAGGGAGCTAATTGTAAGGACACCGGTGATTCCGGGGTTTAACGATTCACCGGAAGATATACTGACCATCCTGGATTTTCTAAAGGGTATTCCTGGGGTGCGCTACGAACTTTTGCCCTATCACCGTTTCGGCGAATCCAAGTACCGCTATCTCGGTCGGGAATACCTGTTAAAAGGTGTCCAACCACCGTCAAAAGAGCAGATGAACTCCTTGAAGGAGCTGGTACAATCATTTATGAACACCAGGCTGTCTTGATAGGTTGTCAAACAGGAGAAGGCGTCTAACCCACGTCCTTGCAACTGTTAATTAAATTGCAGTTATGGTATAATTCCCTTGAAGCTGGCTCTGCCGTATTTTTCCGAAAAGAGGATCTTTAAAGGAGAGGTGACCAATGTCTTTAGATCACGACAGTCCAATCCCCCTGCACATACAGTTGAAAGAAATATTAAGAAGGGAAATAGAGCAGGGCAGTTATACAGAGAAAATTCCCAGTGAAAGGGAGCTGATGAGCAGGTTTTCCGTCAGCAGGACCACTGTTAGGGAAGCAGTATCGGCACTGGTGAGGGAAGGGATTCTGAAAAAGATCCACGGCAAGGGTACCTTCATTTCCCCGCAGCTCATTAATGAATGGCTGGGAACTATTAGAAGCTTTACCGAAACAATCAAGATGATGGGCATGAAACCGGGCATCCGGCTCCTTTACCACGGTGTAGAGTCACATTCTGAGATAGCATCCATCCTTGGGGTTGAAAAATATTATGCCATCGAAAGGTTACGTTTTGCCGACGATATGCCTGTTGCTATCGAACGCACTTATTACCCAATAGAAATAGGGATCAAGCTGGCAAATTTTGATCTGAACCATGTAACTTTATATGATGCTCTGGAATCCATCGGAATATTTCTTTACGAAGCTGAACAAAAGATTACAGCCGCACAGCCCACGGAGCAGGACGCACAACTGTTGGGTATCACCCCGGGGACAGGCGTGTTAGCAGCAGAGCGTTTATCCAGAGATAAACAGGGTAATATAGTAGAATACTTTTCAAGTATTTACCGGTCTGATAAATATGCTTTCTGGATAAAACTTTCCCGCAACCGGTGAAATGATGCGGTTGAAATTCTTTTTCCTAGCTTTCCGGGTAGCCACCATTCCCCCGGTTCGTCTTCCGGGTAATGGTATTTATAACTGCTCCGGCGGGGGAATATACAAGGGTTCAGGACTTTGGGTAAGACACGGGTTAGCCAGCCCGTGTTTATGTTTATATGTGTATTTTGTCCGTAACATAACCATACTAGAGAATAGAAAAACTAACGAGAGGATGGATAAGCGTGTCTGGTGATCAGAATATATGGGGTCACGAGGGAGAGTATCCCTGCACGCCCCCGGAAAACCCTCCGGGAGAGCCCAATACACCCCCCGCGCGGGAACCTGGTCACCCCGGGGCTTCTCCAGCACCCCAACGGGTCCAGGGGCGTACCAAGGAAAGCATGGAATCCATTAAAGAGCTGGGAGCCAGTCCCGTGCCCGAAGTTAAAAGCAACATTCACTGTTTAACTATTGTCGGCCAAATTGAAGGCCACCTGGTGTTGCCCCCCCAAAACAAGACTACCAAGTATGAACACCTCATCCCCCAACTGGTAGCCCTGGAGCAGAGCCCGGAGGTGGAAGGGGTGCTGGTAGTATTGAACACGGTAGGGGGAGATGTGGAAGCCGGCCTGGCTATTGCAGAAATGATTGCCAGCCTTTCCAAACCCACGGTATCTATCGTACTGGGTGGGGGACATAGCATCGG
>NZ_JAAOEF010000003.1:0-220000 GCF_011393055.1 Desulfofundulus sp. TPOSR
GGTTTTAATAAATGATGTAGAATATATTGTAGAAGAAGGCCTGAGCCATATGAAATTAAGAAGGCGTGACCCCGTGTCGGGTATGAAAGTGGAAAATGTTTTCATACCCGTGCCCGATTCCAGGGAACGCATGGTAAATTTCAAAGCTAAAGCGGCCCAACTTATTCTGGAGGAAATCACGAAGTAGGGGTGCTTTCCATGACCATTCCGGTAGCATCATTATACAGGGTATCGACCGCAAAGCAGTTGAAAAATAACGAGGAAGACAGCATACCGCTTCAGGCAAGCGTAATACGCGAATTTGTTGCACAACATCCGGAATGGGAACTTGTGAAGGAATACGCGGAGGAAGGCGTTTCAGCATTTAAGTACAGCAAAGACGACAGAGACATCCTGCAGAACGTTCTCGCCGACGCGTTAATGGGTAAATTTAAGATTCTGCTTGTATTTAAGGCCGACCGCCTCTCACGCAAAAGCCTGGAGTACCCGATAGTCTTATGGCAGTTTCACCGTGCCGGTGTCGAGGTTATCGCCGTCGCCGATGTACCTGGAGGTAAAAAGCTGGAGCTTAAGGACCAGTATGACAAGCTCCTGCGGTTTATCGAAGGGTGGCAATCGGAGACGGAAAGTGTGAACACCAGAATTCGCGTGTCTCATGTTATGCGGCAGAAAGCCAAACAGGGATGCTGGACCGGTGGCCGCCCTCCATACGGGTTCAGGCTATCCGAGTCCAAAAAAGGTTTGCCGCTGGAAGTGGATCAGGAAGAGGCCGCGGTGATTAAGGAAATGTGCAGACTCTACCTGGAAGAAGGCTTGGGAAGCAAAAGGATAGCCGCTGCGTTGAACGAACAGGGGTACCGCACCCGGGAAGGCAGGTTGTGGACCGACACCCGGGTGCGACAGGTGCTGCAGAACCCAATAATCTGCGGGCTTCCGGCCTATGACAGGACGAAACCGGGAAACACTCCCACTTCCAGGGTTCGCATCAAAGGATATACGGACCTGAACAATTTCATCATTCCCCGGGATCAGAATGGAAACCCGAAGCCGATACCCGAATACTCCATTATTCCCCTGGAAACATGGCAACGGTTGATCCGCAAGATGCAGGAAAATTGTACGTCTAAAACACAAAAGGGAGGAACTCCCAATCCCCGCGCCATGTCCAGCAGTGCACTCCTGACCGGCTTTCTTGTGTGCGGTTACTGCGGCCGCGGCTTTATCAGCTCCGGCCATAACTGGCGCAAACGTAACGGCAAGGTTTACCCCTGTCAGAAAAGGGTTTACCGGTGTGTTACCCACGCCCGGGTAGGTGGGGGAGAAAAACTGTGTGAAGGGCAGGGTTCGTATTCCCAGAAAAAAATAGACCGGATTTTCCTGCAGGAACTTGAAAATTTTCTGTCCGGGTTGAATTATGAAGATCTTTTACAGTATGTTGAACAGAAGCAGGTGGACTACCTGGCTGAAGCGACAAATCGGGTAAAGACCCTGGAGAAGGAGTTAAGCAAAAACAGGAAAATCTATAATGCCTGGGTAAGACGGTTGGATGATTATTTCGCCGATCCGGACGGCAGTTTGTATTCGGAGCAACTGCTGGCTGAAAAAGTGAACGAATACGGCAGGATAGTAGAATCACTTGAGAAGGAACTTGAAGAAGTAAAGTCGCAGGCGCGCGTGGAGAAGCATCGGAGAAGCCAGCTGATGGAATTTTCCATGCGTGCCCCTCATTGGTTCAAGCTGTTCATGGAGGCCCCGGTCGAGACGAAAAAGCAGATGCTCGCCCAGATTATCAGCAAGGTGGTTTTGTACCGGGATAAGATTGAAATTCATTATAATGTCGACCTCGCCGAATTCCTGGGGCGGGAAGAAAAACTGGAGCAGGAAAGGTTCGAACTCAAGGTACTGGCAACGTTTTAACGGGGCGGAAAGTTTCCGTCCTTCGCTCTTTATCAGGGGGTAGCGACATGGGTAGCATCGGGGTGCCGATAGCCGTCGCCGCCCGGTATAGTTTCATTGCTGAAACAGCCAGTATGACCATTCATCCCATTCGTTTGAATGGCCTGGTTATAGGCGTACCCCAAACCTACGAGTATCTGGACAAGATGCAGGACCGGGTGGTACGTTTCGTGACCCAGCATTCCCGCATTAGCGAAGCCTCTTTTCGCGATCTAATGTTTCGCACGGGGGAACTGGCCCGGGATATTGGAACCGTTCTCATCGGAAGGGAAGCGGTGGAAAAGGGTCTGATTGATGAGGTGGGGGGAGTCGGACAGGCGGTAAACAAGCTTAAGTCAATGATTGAGGAATGGAAACTACGAAATGGGGTGCCGGTACAGTGATCTTATATACCCCCATGCAGTTAGAGTTAGTCTTTGAAGGCCTGGAGGAAATGCAGCATGCTCCCACCAGAGAGGTAAACATTGATGGCGTGCCTGTGTTGATTCAGGATACCGGGCCCGGAGAGGGCAGGGTGGTGCGCCTTTTAAGTACCGATCCCCTGGATTATCTCAGAAGCGATCTTTATCCCGGTGCAGTGGTAAAGTTGTTCAGATGTACCCAGACGGGCTGACATTCGTGAACGGCCGGGTTTTCCACCGGCCGGGGCGATGCCCGGGCTGTTAGTTATATGAACAACTATCTGGCCATATATTTTACCATTATGCTATAATGATAGAGTTAGTGTTGCATCACTGGAAGCAGTAACATACGGGGTGATTTAATTGAGCTTGTTTGAGGCCGTAATCCTGGGCGTAGTCCAGGGAGTGGGAGAGTTTTTGCCCATTTCCAGTTCGGCCCACCTGGTGCTTGTTCCCTGGTTGATGGGCTGGCATTATGCGGGATTGACCTTTGACGTGGCCCTCCATATGGGTACTCTGGTGGCCGTGGTGGCTTTTTTCTGGAAGGACTGGCTAATTCTGTTGCATGACGGTTTGCTGCGGCGCCGTACCACCGAAGGCCGTTTGTTCTGGTATTTAGTGGTCGCCACCGTTCCCGGTGCAGCCATTGGTTACATGTTTGAGGAACAGGCGGAAACAATTTTCCGGGAGCCTCTGGTCATCGGGATCATGCTCATAGTCATGGGGGTAATCCTTTACCTGGCTGATACCCGGGCTCCCGCTTATAAGCGATTGGAAGAGGTTGGCCTGGGGGAAAGTCTCTGGATCGGCCTGTCCCAGGCTTTAGCAATCATCCCGGGAGTTTCCCGCTCGGGCATCACCATGGCCGTGGGGCGCATGGCCGGCCTGGATCGGGAAACGGCAGCCCGCTTTTCCTTTCTCATGTCTACGCCTATCATTTTCGGTGCTGGAGTAATGCAGTTGCCCAAATTAACTCCCGCCGACCTCAACCTTCCATTTTTAGTTGGTGTGGCTGTTTCGGCGGTGGTAGGTTTCCTTTCCATTAAATTTCTTTTGCGTTTTCTAACCCGCCATAGTTTCGGCATTTTTATCTGGTACCGCCTGATCCTGGGGGCAACGGTAATAGTCCTGGCCCTTGCCGGAATCAGGTAAAAATGGGGTAGGGATAAAATCATGGCCGAATTTAAACCGGTAAAAACTAAACGCACTTCTGAAAGCATTTTGGAACAGATCAAGAAGCTGATCATTGAAGGCCAGCTGGCACCGGGTGATAAACTGCTTACCGAAAGAGAGCTTTCTGAACGGTTGCAGGTGAGCCGGGCCTCGGTGAGGGAGGCTCTTTCCGCCTTGAACCTGGCCGGCATTCTGGAAATCAGGCATGGAGAAGGGATTTATGTCAAGCGGCCCGGGCCGAACGCCGTTATTGAACCCCTGACCTTTATTTTGCTCCTGGAAAAGGACAAACTGCAAAATATCCTGGAGGTGCGCAAGGCCCTGGAAGTGGAAGCCGCCGGCCTGGCTGCCGAAAGATGCACTCCCGGACTGTTGCAGGAACTGAAGGCAGTGGTGGAAGAGATGGAAGAAGATCTCCCCGCAGGAGAGAAAGCCGAGCAGCTGGATTTGCGCTTTCACCTTACTCTGGCTCAGGCCAGCCAGAACCCCCTGTTGAGCCGGTTGATGAACACCGTTCAGGAGACTATCAGTCAGACTTTGCGGGTAACCCGGGCCCTGTGGCTTTCCGCCACTTCCGGTACCACCCGGCGGCTATTTGAAGAGCACCGCGACATCTACCTGGCCGTGGCCGCGCGGGATAGATCCCGGGCCAGGGAATTGATGTACCAGCACCTTTGGAAAGTGGAAGTGGAGCTGGCACGGGTCAACCTGAACAATTGTAAACAGAATTGATCTCAAATCCCGGCAGGCCTGTGTTTCATACGGTCTGGGGCGCCTTCCGGGCGAGGGACCCCGCCGGGCTAGTTGTATGAGAGTATCTAAGCTGTAGATAAAAGCCTTTTTTGACAGGTTCCCCTTGCGGAGGATTTTGCAAAAATTTAGTTCAATAATTTTTCCCTTAAGGGAAACTTTTTTTGCGAAAATTACGTTTTCCAGAAGGATTTTATTATCCAGTATAGAATGACTACAATGGTCAGGCCACCAACAGATAGGATAGCCTGAATACCCCTTGGACTGTCTTTTGTGTTCTGGTTTTGTTGACCTCCTTTTCTTTCTGAGGTCAGACAACCTGAATATAAGATCAGGAGGTGTGCCATGAAGATTGTTGTTCTCATCAAACAGGTGCCGGGAACGGATAATGTAAAAATGGATCCGGGAACTGGAACCATGATCCGCACCGGCAAGGGTAATATCATCAACCCCCTGGACGAAAATGCACTGGAAGAAGCCATGCGGCTGAAGCGGAGTATGAAAAATGTAACCGTTACGGCCATCAGCATGGGTCCGGAGTCGGCGATGAAGGCTGTTAAGGAAGCCATTGCCATGGGCGCCGACGGCGCTATACTTCTGTCGGGGCGGGCCTTTGCCGGTTCTGACACTGTGGCCACCGCGCGGGCTCTCTCCAGTGCCATTAAGAAACTGTGGCCGGTGGATTTGATCCTTTGCGGTGAACGGGCCACCGACGGTGAAACCGGTCAAACCGGGGCTATGGTTGCCGCCATGCTGGACATTCCCGTGCAGACCTACGTGCAGAAACTGGAAGTAGGGGACGGGGTAATCACGGTGGAAAGGCTGGTAGAGGGCGGTTTTGAACGCGTCCAGGTGAAAATGCCCGCCCTGGTTACGGTAATCAAAGGGATCAACCAGCCCGGTTTTCCGACCCTGGCCGGAAAGCTGCGGGCTAAGGAAGTGCAGGTGCCCATCTGGGGTCCTGAGGATCTGGGTCTGGTTCCGGATGAGATTGGGTTGAAAGGTTCCCCCACACGGGTGGTTAAGATCTTCAGCCCCAAGCTTTCCCGGGATACCATTCTGTACCGCCATGATAATACTGGACGGGCTGTAAATGAGTTAATTAGCTTCCTCACTGCTCGGGAAATTGTATAAGGGGGTGCAGGGTTGTGGATGTGAAAGAATACCGGGGCGTAATGGTTCTCGGTGAACAAAGGAACGGATCTATTCACCGGGTGACCTTTGAGCTTTTAAACCGGGGACGCACCCTGGCGGACAAGCTGGGTGTCGAGCTGTCCTGTGCCATTCTCGGGGACCGGGTGGATGATCTGGGAGAAGTAATCCTGCGGGGAGCAGATAAAGTTTTTCACGTGTGCAGCAAAGACCTGGCCAGTTTTCTCCCCGGACCTTACGCCAGGGCACTGGCGCAATTGATTCAGGAAGAAAAACCCGAAATTGTCATTGCTGCAGCCACCACCACCGGCCGGACGATAATGCCCCTGGTGGCAGCCCGCCTGGGTACCGGTTTAACGGCGGACTGTACATATCTTGATATTGACCCGGGGGAAAGAATCCTGCTGCAGACCAGACCGGCCATTGGAGGCAATATCATGGCCACCATCAAGACGCCCTTTACCCGGCCCCAGATGGCTACGGTACGGCCCCGTTCGACCCGGCCGGCTCCCCGGGACGAATCCCGGACCGGTGTGGTAACTGTGAAGAATTATGGCGATATGCTGGTTTCCCTTACCGAGCGCTTCCTGGAGTTTATGGTTGACCCGAGCCAGGAGGTCAATATCCAGGATGCCGATATTATCGTCTCTGGCGGCAAGGGATTGAAGAACCGGGAAGGATTTAAACTGGTGGAAGAGCTGGCCCGGGTTTTGGGTGCCGGTGTAGGGGCTACCCGGGATGCGGTAGAATTGGGCTGGATTTCTTACTCCCATCAGATTGGCTTGAGCGGGAAAACCGTTTCACCGAAGCTCTATATTGCCGTAGGTATTTCCGGCAAGGTGCAGCACCTGGCCGGCATGCAAACCTCGGAAACCATTGTGGCCATTAACAAAGATCCCGATGCACAAATTTTCCAGGTGGCTGACTTTGGTATTGTTGGAGATGCCTTTGAAGTGGTTCCGGAGTTAATTGACGCGCTGAAAAAATTAAAGGCCGGTGCCTGATCAGAAGGGAGGGGCTGAGGTAGATGCGCTACAATCGGATTACCGCCGGGATTATCGATGAGCTAAAGTCAATAGTCGGGGAAGCCAATGTAGTTGTGGATCCCGAAAAAATGGAAGTCTACGGCAGGGATGAAGTTTCCGAGGCCATGTGGCAGCACATGCCCGAAGTGGTGGTGAAGCCGGAAAATGCCCGGCAGATTTCCGAAATCATGAAACTGGCCAACAGGGAACTGGTGCCGGTTACTCCCCGGGGGGCAGGAACCGGTCTGGCTGCCGGGGCGGTGCCCATGCTGGGAGGAATTGTCCTTTCCCTGGAACGGATGAACAGGATCCTGGAAGTGGATAAGGAAAATCTCTTTATGGTTACCGAACCCGGGGTGACCACCGGTGAAGTGCAGCGTACCGCCCAGGCCGAGGGATATCTCTATGCCGGCGACCCCTGCAGTGCCGATAGTTCCTTTATCGGGGGCAATGTGGCCACCAATGCCGGCGGCAACAAGGCGGTGAAGTACGGTACCACTTCCCGGCACATTTACGGGGTGGAAGTGGTTTTACCCAACGGGGATATAGTTACCCTGGGCGGCAAGTGTGTGAAAAACGTTACGGGTTATGATCTGGTGCACCTGATGGTTGGTTCCGAGGGAACACTGGGTATTGTTACCAAGGTTTATCTCAAGCTGATGCCCCTGCCCCAGTATGTAGCAGATTTACTGGTTCCCTTTGACGACATTGAAAAAGCCATCAATATCGTGCCTACCATTATGACCCACGGGGGGATTATTCCCACCTGCCTGGAGTTTATGGACAACCTGTCCATCAAAGCGGCTGAGCTGTATCTGAATCAGCAACTGCCCTATGGGGATGCTGCGGCCTATGTGATCGTGGAAGTGGACGGCAATTCGGAGCGGCAGGTGCAGGAGGATTACGAAACCATCGGGAAGCTGTGCCTGGAGAATGGCGGGCTGGAAGTTTTTGTAGCCGACAACAAATCCACTCAGGAGCGCATCTGGAAGGCCCGCCGGTGTTATGCCGAAGCCCTGCGCATGATTAGCCCGGTTTACTGTATGGAAGATATTGTCGTTCCGGTCAGTCAAATTCCCAGGGCACTGGAGGCCATTAACCGGATAGCGGAAAAGTACCGGATCAAAATTCCCTGCTGCGGTCACGCCGGGGATGGTAACATTCATGCCACTTTGTTGCGGGAGAACCGGGATGAACACAGCTGGCATGAGGTTAAGGAAAAGGTGCTGGAAGAGATGTACCGGGTGGTGTATGACCTGGGTGGTAACCTGTCCGGAGAGCACGGCATTGGAGCTAAACGGAAGGATGCCATGGCCCGGTTCATGGATCCCGTACAGCTCAACATGATTCGTTCCATTAAGAAGGCGTTGGATCCCAATCTAATTTTGAACCCAGGCAAGGTAGTGGATGTGTTTTAAGGGCAGTGGGGGCTGCACGGCTCCGGCCCCCACGGTCACTTTTTTAAAAATTTCGTGCGATTTTTAAAAAACAGGTTATGAGAGCAGGAAATTTTATTCCTTGCGCGAAATATAGATCCTGGTGGTCAGGCCATCCATTCCCATGCTGGCTTAGACTTCATATTACTAAAATAAAAGGGTGGTGAGAGTTAAAAAGGACTGATAATTAACGATAATTAACATGTATCACTTCAAGTCGAGTTTTCGGACTAATCACTTTCTTGTAAAACTTATTAATAAGGAGGAATTATGCCATGACGTGGACACAGGCAATCAACCCTCTGGGCAATCTGGGTCTTTCGGCCCTGGTGGACGCCCTGCCAATCATCTTTTTGTTCTGTGCCCTGGCCATATGGCGGATGAAAGGACATATTGCCGGTCTTATTACCCTGGCTCTGGCCTTGGTGCTGGCCATAGGTGTTCATGGTATGCCGGGGAACATGGCGTTTTTAACCGCCCTTTACGGCGTAATGACGGGCCTTTTCCCCATTGGCTGGATTGTGGTTACGGCAGTTTTCCTGTACAACCTGACGGTGAAAACAGGCCAGTTTGAAATCATCAAGGATTCTATTGCTTCCATTACTGAAGACCGCCGCCTGCAGGCGCTCTTAATTGCCTTTTCCTTCGGTGCTTTCCTGGAAGGAGCCGCCGGTTTCGGTGCCCCCGTGGCCATTACAGCGGCCATGCTGGCCGGTCTTGGTTTCAACCCCCTTTATGCCGCCGGTATTTGCCTGATTGCCAACACCGCCCCGGTAGCCTTCGGCGGTCTCGGTATCCCCATCATTACTGCCGGTGCGGTAACCGGTATCGATGCCATGACCATCAGCCAGATGGTCGGCCGACAGGTGTCCTTCCTCTCGGTTTTCGTACCTTTCTGGCTGGTCTTCATTATGGCCGGGTGGAAGGGGGCCGTGGAGGTTCTTCCGGCAATCCTGGTCAGCGGCATATCCTGTGCCCTGGCCCAGTGGTTTTCTTCGAACTATATGACGCCCATGTTGCCGGGCATCCTGTCTTCCCTGGTTTCCATCATTGCCCTGGTGTTCTTGCTACGGGTGTGGAAGCCGAAAAAGATCTGGCGTTTTGCCGGTGAATCTCAAGCCACCCTCAAGGTGAGAAGGCATTCCGCCGGAGCAGTGCTCAAAGCCTGGTCTCCCTTTATCGTGTTGACGGTACTGATCAGTGACTGGGGTCTGAAGCCGGTCAAAGCGGTCCTGGATACGGTATCCATTAAAATTGTATTCAGTGGCCTGGATCAGGCCATCATTGCTGGCGGTAAGCCCATGAGCGTGGTGTACAACTTCAACTGGCTCTCTGCCGGTGGAACGGCCATTTTGATTGCGGCCATCATCAGCGCCATAATCATGCGGATCAGCCCCGGTCAGTTTCTGGAGGTTTTTGGTAAAACATTGAAAGACTTGCGCTTTGCTTTGCTGACTATAGTTTCCGTACTGGGCTTTGCTTTTGTGGCCAACTGGTCCGGCATGACCCCCACCCTGGGGAAGGCCTTCACCGTAACCGGCACCTTCTTCCCTTTCATGGCCCCCATCCTGGGCTGGCTGGGAGTGGTGATTACCGGTAGCGATACTTCCTCCAACGCCCTGTTCTGCAAGATGCAGCAGATTACCGCCGAACAAATCGGGGTAAACCCGGTACTTACCGTGGCGGCCAACAGCAGCGGCGGGGTGGCCGGCAAGATGATTTCGCCCCAGACAATTGCCGTGGGAGCGGCCTCCACAGGCCTGGTGGGTAAAGAAGGCGACCTGTTCCGCTTTACCCTGGGGCACAGTATCTTCTTTACCCTGATTATCTCCGTCGTTACCTCCCTGCAGGCCTACGTGTTCCCCTGGATGGTGCCGGCCCTGACTAAAGCTACCCCGGCTGCAGCAGCCAGTGCGGATTCCGGCGGCGGGACGACCATCCTGCTGCTGACGGCAGCGTTCATTCTGGTGCTGGGATTGATCGCTTCCCGGCAGAGAAGCTCTCTGGACGCCTTGAACGGTCGCCGGAGTGCATAGAAGACATTAAAGGAGGCATTTGACCCGGCCGGATGGAATGATCCGGCCGGGATATTCCGAGAAAGGGATGAGTAGCCCGTGGCTTTAAACAAAGCGGCATTGCCGGATGCTAACCGGAATTTGGAGCAACTATACGAGGAATTTGTTACCAGGGCCCGGGCCTTGGGAACTGAAGTTTACCGGGTGCCCAATCTGGCTAAAGCCAGGGAACTGGTGGGTAAGCTGGTTCAGGAGATGGGTGTGAGAAAGGTCGCCCTGGCCGAGTCACCTCTTGTAACCGCCCTTGACCCGGCTGCAGCAGTAGGCGGGGCCGGAGCGGAAGTTACCGGCGGTAACCCCCGGGAGCGGGCCGAGGCGGCAGACCTGGGTATTTCGTCCTTTGAAATGGCCATTGCCGAAACGGGGACACTGGTGCAGGACGCCACTGAGATTAACCGGCGGCTGGTATCCATGCTTCCTCCCGCACACCTGGCCCTGGTATCCACCAACCAGCTGGTGGGTACTCTGCAGGAAGCAATCAATAACCTGGCGGCCCGGGGTCAAATCCCCGGTTACCTGGCCTTTGTTTCCGGCCCCAGCCGTACGGCGGATATCGAGCGCGTGCTTACCATTGGCGTGCACGGGCCGGGCAAAGTGGTGGTCATTTTTATTGACGAGGGAGGGGATGCCGGTGAGTAAGGCAGCCTTGCGGCAGGCGACCCGGGAGGCCCTGGCCAATACAAGTGTTTGTTCCGCCCTGGGAAAGTTTGCTGATAACTATGTCATTGCCCGGGAACAGGCTTACCGGCATAAGGATTTTGAGGGACTGCGCCGGGAAGTAGCCCGGATTAAGCGGGAAGCGGCGGAGCGCATGGAAGAACTGGCCGGCCAGTTTGCCCGGGAGGCTACCCGTCGCGGCGCCACTGTTTTCCGGGCGGCTACCGCCCAGGACGCCCGGGAGTACATTGCCCGGCTGGCCAGGTCCAAGGGCATCAAGACCGTCGTCAAGTCCAAGTCCATGGCCAGCGAGGAGATCCACTTAAACGACTATTTAAAGAAGCAGGGTTTGAATGTCGTGGAAACGGATCTGGGTGAGTGGATCATCCAGCTTGCCTGTCAACGGCCTTCCCACATGGTCATGCCGGCCATTCACATGAGCCGGAACGAAGTGGCTGAAATTTTCAGCCGGGAAATTAAAAAGCCGGTGGAACCGGAGATTTCCTCCATGGTCCAGCTGGCCCGCAGGGAGCTGCGCAGGAAATTCCTTTCCTCCTGGATGGGCATTTCCGGTGCCAACATTGCCGTGGCCGAAACGGGTACCATCGTCATGGTCACCAATGAAGGCAACGGGCGCCTGACCACCACCCTGCCCCCGGTGCATGTAATCATCGTCGGTCTGGAAAAGCTGGTGCCCCGCTTTACAGACATCGCACCCATACTGGAAGTGCTGCCGCGCAGTGCCACGGCCCAGCACATTACCACTTACGTGACCATGATTACCGGTGCCGTATCCGCTGTTGACCCCGACGGCAACTACCACGAACAAAAGGAACTGCATATCATACTCATGGATAACGGGCGCACCAGCATGGCCGCCGATCCCGTTTTTAAAGAAGCCCTGCAGTGCGTGCGCTGTGCCGCCTGTTTAAACGTCTGTCCCATTTACCAGCTGGTCGGGGGGGTGTTTGGGGATGTTTATACCGGCGGCATTGGGACCGTGCTCACTGCCTTCTTCACCGACCCGCAAAAGGCACAGCGGGTGCAGAACTTGTGTTTGGGTTGCGGGCGCTGCCGGGATTACTGTTCGGGCAACATTGACCTGCCCGCCCTGATTGGCGAGCTCAGGCGGCGAACGGTTGAAAGGGAAGGCCTGGGCTATGTTGAGAAAGCAATTTTTGAAAGGGTGCTGGTCAATCGAAGGTTATTCCACAGGCTTCTTAAAACGGCTTCCCGGTTGCAGAAACCCTTTGCCAGGGGAGGGAAAATACGTCACTTACCCCTCTTCCTTTCCGGTTTAACCGAAGGGCGTACTTTGCCCGCCATTGCCGACATTCCCTTCCGGGATCGGGTTGGTACCCTGCCCCGCCCGGACAGGGCAACCGGCCGCGTAGCTATATTTTCGGGATGCCTGGTTGATTTTGTCTACCCCGGTATTGGTGAGTCGGTGGCTAAAGTCCTGGCGGCCCTGGGATTTGAAATCGTTCACCCGGAACAACAAACCTGCTGCGGGTACCCGGCCAAACAGGCCGGTTTGACGAACATTTTTGCCGAGCTGGCGCGGCAAAATATTGCAGCTTTTGCGGGTATAGATGCCGGGCATATCCTTACCGCCTGTCCCACCTGTGCCGAAGCCCTGAAGTTCTTGTATCCGGAACTTCTGGCCGGTGATCCGGTTTGGAGCAATAGGGCCAGGGAACTGGCGGAAAGAGTAACGGATTTTTCCTCCTTTGTGCATGCTCACAGGGAAAAACTAACCCCGTTGCTGGTCCCCTTGCGGCAAAAGGTTACTTATCACGATTCCTGCCACTTAAAGCGCTACCTGCGGGTAACCGCGGAACCGCGCCAGTTGCTCAAGGATGCCGGGGCGGATCTGGTGGAAATGAATCGTTCAGATGTCTGTTGCGGTTTCGGGGGTTCCTATACCATCAAGTTCCCCGAACTCTCAAAATCCGTTTTAAATCGCAAGCTGGAGTCTGCACTGGACACTGGCGCAGAAGTGGTGGCCCTGGACTGTCCGGGTTGCCGGATGCAGATTGGCGGTGGCCTGGACCACCAGAACTCGCGAGTACAGGTCATGCATACGGCCGAGATACTGGCCCGGTGCCTTGCCGGTGCGGGCCGGGCGTAAAACGGGAAGAAAAATTGAGCGTTTGCCCAGAGGCACAGTCCCCGGGAAATCCCGGGGGCTTTTTTATGCTTTGGTATCGTAACCGGCGTGACTCATGCTTAGTTTACCAAAACCCGGCTTTCCCCCGTTCTTTTTTGCCTGTGGTAAAATATAGTTTAATTGCAGCACTTTCCCATATAGTATGGTATAATTAGGGCGGAGGCTGGTTGGGGTGAAAGTAAGGACGGCCAGAGACCTGCAAAAATACGAGCTTGCTGGCATTGGTTTAATTTGTGTGGCCCTTTTAGCTTTGATCAGCCTGGTTAACCCCGCTGTAGGGCTGGTCAGCTGGGGGGTAGAGCGGATGCTGCGGGGAATAGCCGGAGAGGGAAGATATCTTTTCCCCCTCCTGCTCGCTTTCTGGGGTTTGAGATTGATCCGGGGAAAGGCGTCCAGGCGGGGGGCCGGGCGGCGCTTGTACGGGGGGGCCCTGCTCTTTGTGGTGGCCCTCACCCTGTTGCACATGCTGGTGCCAGAGAATTACTCCCTGCAGGCCGGTTTGGCCGGGGAGGGGGGTGGCCTGGTGGGGGCGGTTTGTTTTTTCCTTCTGGAGCGTTCCTTCGGTTTGACGGGCACCTGCATTGTCCTGGCTACTTTAATTTTAATGGGTGTGCTTTTGAGCAGTAACGTTTCTTTGAGTACCTTTTTTGCCGGGCTTGTGGGTGCTCTCAAAGGTTTCTACGAACGCGTTGGTGGCTTTTTATTCACGGAAGCGGAGGAAACAGTAGAAGGGCCTGACTTGAGGCCGGTGATCATTGACCAGAGCGGACCGGGGATAGCCACCCGGGAAGCAGCCACTCCGGAAGCAGCCGGTGAAAAAACCGGTAACAGTAATGCGGGCAATACCGGCACGCCCCGGGTTTTGCGCATTGTTCCTTCTCCCGTTTCCCCGCCCGGCGGAACCGCCGGGGAAAAGGATGTGTCATCCGGCTCTTCACCTTACCAGTTTCCTCCCTTGAGCCTGCTTTCCAAACCGGTACGGGCCAAAAGCATCAAGAATAGCAGGGATATTACCGAAAATATTCGTATACTGGAAGAAACTCTAAGCAGCTTTGGGGTTAAAGCCAGGGTGGTGCAGGTTTCCCGGGGACCGGCCATCACCCGGTACGAGATCCAGCCTCCGGCGGGGATCAAGGTCAGCCGTATTGTCAGCCTGGCCGATGACATCGCCCTGTCCATGGCGGCGCCGGACGTACGGATTGAGGCACCCATTCCGGGCAAAGCGGCCGTAGGGATTGAAGTGCCCAACCGGGAAATTTCCATGGTCTATTTAAGGGAGTTACTGGAAACGCCCGATTTTCAGGAGGCGCCTTCCCGGATTACCGTGGCCCTGGGCAAGGATATCGCCGGCAATCCGGTAGTGGCCGACCTGGCCCGCATGCCCCACCTGCTTATCGCCGGCGCAACCGGTTCCGGAAAAAGTGTCTGCCTGAATACCATCATTGCCAGCATTCTTTTTAAGGCTACGCCCGACGAAGTAAAGTTTTTAATTATCGACCCCAAGATGGTGGAACTGGCCACCTACAACGGGATTCCCCACCTGGTATCGCCTGTGGTTACGGATCCCAAAAAGGCGGCCACCTCCCTGCGCTGGGCCGTTAAGGAAATGGAACACCGCTATGAGCTCTTTGCCGCGGCCGGGGTAAGGGATATTACCCGTTACAATGATCTCTGCCGCAGCCAGGAGACGGGTACGGGGGCACGGGGACCACTCCCGTTAATTATAATCATCATCGATGAACTGGCTGATTTAATGATGGTAGCGCCGGCCGATGTGGAGGACGCGGTTTGCCGCCTGGCCCAGATGGCCCGGGCCGCAGGCATCCACCTGGTAGTGGCCACCCAGCGCCCTTCAGTGGATGTCATAACCGGCCTGATCAAAGCCAATATTCCATCCCGGATTTCTTTTGCCGTGTCTTCCCAGATTGATTCCCGCACCATCCTGGACATGGCCGGGGCGGAAAAGCTTTTGGGAAAGGGGGACATGCTCTTTTTCCCGGTGGGGGCGCCGAAACCCATCCGGGTCCAGGGAGCCTATCTCTCGGATCAAGAGGTGGAAGCGCTTGTTTCTTTTCTGAAGAAACAGGCTGGCCCCCACTTTGAAGCACAGCTCCTCCCGGAGGAAGGCCATGGGGAACAGGAGGAGGAACTGGAAGATGAGCTGTTGCCCCGGGCCGTAGAAATTTTCATTGAAACGGGTCACGCCTCCATTTCCCTCTTGCAGAGGCGCCTCCGGGTAGGGTACGCCCGGGCGGCCCGGCTTATGGACATTATGGAAAGGAAGGGCATTGTGGGAGGGTACGAGGGCAGTAAACCCCGGTCTGTACTGATTACCTTAGAACAGTTCAAGCAGACTTTCAAAAAAAGGTAAATTAAAAATGCGTGCTTTGAAAGGAAACCGAAGTTAAGTGTAGAAAAACACTGTGTGGATTTGCGCCAAGGACACGCCCGGAATAGCAAAAAATGCGGAGGAAAGTATATTAGGGAAAAGTATATGATAGTGGCCAGTGCAATACGTAAGGTGACATTATGATTAAAGAAATTAACGTTGCTGAAGCCCTGTCTTTAACAGATGTTCTGGTAGTGGATGTGCGTTCAGAAGGTGAGTACAGCGAGGCAACCATCCCGGGGGCAGTAAATGTTCCTCTGCTGGATAATGTGGAACGGGCGCTGGTCGGAACTGTCTATAAAGAAAAAGGGCCAGCAGAGGCCCGTAAATTGGGTTTGGAACTGGTTTCTCCCCGTCTTCCCCGCTGGGTGGAGGCTGTAGAACGTCTGGCCCGCGGCAGACGGCTGGTCCTCTTTTGCTGGCGGGGAGGGTTGCGCAGTCAATTTGCCGCGGCCATCCTTGATGTCATGGGCTTTGCCGTCTACCGCATCCTGGGTGGTTATAAGGCCTACCGCCGCTTTGTCAACTCTTACCTGGGGGTAGAAGAACTGCCTGTAAAGGCAGTGGTAATCCACGGATTGACGGGGGTGGGCAAAACCACTTTGCTTCGCCGCCTGGCGGAACAGGGTCTGCCCGTGTTAGACCTGGAGGGCCTGGCCCGGCACCGGGGTTCGGTTTACGGCAAGATCGGCTTGCCCCCTTCCCCCAGCCAGAAAATGTTCGAGGGTCTTATTGTCCGGGCCTTGATGGCGGCAGAGGAAAAAGGGGTATTTGTTGTTGAATGTGAAAGCCGCCGCTTGGGCAATCTGCTGGTCCCGGCGGTGGTGTTAAGGGCGATGGAAAAAGGGTACAGGGTACTGCTCTATGATTCCCTGGAAAACCGTGTAAGGCGTATCCGCCAGGAGTATACCAGTGGTCCCCAGCAAAACATTCCCGCTTTGCAGGAGGCCACCTCTGCCCTGGCAAAGTATCTGGGAGCACGTCGCGTGGCGGAGCTGAACCAGTTGCTGGCCGGGGGGAAATTTGACCAGGTTTTTTCCTATCTTTTGACCAAATATTATGATCCTCTCTACGGGTATCCAGGTGAGCCCAGCCCGGATTATGACCTTTGTGTGAACACGGCTGATATGGACGAGGCAGTTAACCGGGTGAGGGAGTGGATTACAGGCCTGCCCGAATATGGTCGGGTAGAGGGAGGTGAACCCGATGGATATAGGAAACATGCTACGGGAAGCCCGCCAGGCCCGGGGGTTGTCCCTGGAGCAGGCTGAGGAAGAAACGAAAATCCGCCGCAAATACCTGGAGGCGTTGGAGGAGGAAGCCTTTGATGTGCTGCCCGGGCGGGTTTATGTACGGGGTTTTCTCCGGAATTACGCCAGGTTTTTGGGGCTGGATGCCGAGGCCCTGGTGGCCCGGTTTGAGGAAATGTTTCCTCTGGAGGAGACACAGCCTGTCACGCAGCCGCTTGCCGGAGTCGAGAAGAAACTGCGGCTGAGCTGGCCCTCTGGCCGCCTCGCTTACGTGGCAACGGGACTGCTCCTGGCCGTCCTGCTCTTATGGGGTGCCGGGTGGCTCTTTGGCTTCACCCGGCATGCGGCTTATGATAATCAGGGGAGGGGACAGCCGGTTGTGTCCCAGGATAGACACGCTGGTACATCCGACAGGTCGTTCCCGGGGAACAGTGGTCATACGCAAAACGCACCAACCTCAACCGGGACGGAGAACCGCTCGCCGGAAGGGGTTCACCTGGTGCTCAATGTAACCGACGAAACCTGCTGGATGCGGGTAGTGGTTGATGGTAAAACCATGTTTACCGGCGAGGTGGCGGCCAATCAATCCAAGTCCTTCCAGGCCAGGGAACACATCTGGGTTAAGCTGGGTAACGCCGGTGTGGTCAATGTACGGGTAAATGGCCGGGATCTGGGTGTGCTGGGCGATCGGGGACAGGTGGTGAGCCGGGAGTTTTCCGCCTCTACCCAGGGATAGGAGGGCTTGTGATGGGTTCCTTTATCTGTGACTCCTGCGGTCGAGAAGTCGGCCTGTATGACGGCATTCTTTCCTGGTACCGGGAAGGGCGGGAGTTGGGCAACTTTGCCATTACCCACCGCCCCGGCCAGTACTGTTTGGGGCAGCCAAACAACAACGTGTACCGTGATCTTTTCCGGGTGGCTTCTGTAAAGGGTTATCTCGCCTTTGTGCAGTACCTGATCACCCGTTGGAGTGAGGGTTACATTCTTAAGGATTTCCCTTCCTTACAAAAAACTATTGCCCAGATCAACTCCCATATCCACGAAGGAATAGCAAACTTGCTGGGCGAATAACCCCGGTTTTTATCCGGGCGGCCCTTGCGGGCCGCGCCTTTTTTTGACAGGGCCGTTTTTTTTGAGTTATACTGAACCTGGGTTGGTGAGATAGAGAAAATGTCGTACCGCGTTGGCATGGTCAGTCTGGGTTGTGCGAAAAACCTGGTGGATACGGAACTAATGTTGGGACAGCTGGATGCGGCCGGATTTATCATCACACCCCGTCCCGAAGAGGCGGATGTCCTGCTCGTTAATACCTGCGGTTTTATTACCCCCGCCAAGGAAGAATCCATCGACCAGATCCTGGACCTGGCACAGTACAAAAAAAGCGGGCGCTGCCGGGTGCTCCTGGTGACCGGTTGCCTGGCCCAGCGTTACCATGGGGAATTGCTGGATGAAATGCCCGAAATAGACGGCGTTTTAGGTACCGGAATGGTCGACCGGGTGGTGGACGTGGTCCGGCGGGCTCTGGCCGGGGAGCGGGTTTTAGCCGTAGGGGAGCCCGGTTTTGATTATGATGCCGGCCTGCCCCGGATTAGAACCACGGCGGAGTATACGGCCTATGTAAAAATTGCCGAAGGCTGCAGCAACTGCTGTACTTACTGCGCCATCCCCTCCATCCGGGGTCCTTATCGCAGCCGCACCCTGGAATCCATCCGGCAAGAGGTGGAAGCCCTGGCTGCTGGGGGGGTTAAAGAGATTATCCTGGTGGCCCAGGATACTACCCGCTATGGTCTTGATCTTTACGGGGAGCGGAAGCTGGCCCCGCTGTTGCGTTCCCTGAACGGGATATCCGGCATACGCTGGATCCGCGTGCTTTACGGCCATCCCGACGGGATTACCGCTGAATTGATCGATGTTTTTTCATCTTGCGATAAAATCTGCCGCTATATCGATTTGCCCCTGCAGCACGCCAGTCCGGCAGTGCTCGCCCGCATGGGGCGGGGCAGTAGCGCCTCCAGGCTGCGGGAGCTCGTCCATAAACTGCGCCGGGCTATTCCCGGGTTAACTCTGCGCACTACTTTCATGGTTGGTTTTCCGGGAGAAAGGGAAGAGGACTTTCAACAGTTGCTTGACTTTATGCGCGAGATGCGTTTTGAAAGGGCGGGAGTATTTAAATTCTGTGCCGAGGAAGGTACACCGGCTGCTGCCATGACCGGTCAAGTGCCGGAAGAAGTTAAAGAAGAACGCTACCACAGGGCTATGGCTTTGCAACAGCAAATATCCCTGGAGCACAACCGTTCCCTGGTGGGTAGCCTCGTGAGCGTTCTGGTGGAAGGGAAAAAGGGCAGCCGTTATTTTGGCCGTACCCAGGCCGACGCTCCCGAAATAGATGGCCGGGTGTACTTTACTGCCGGCCGTGTGACTCCAAGCCCGGGTGATTTTGTGCTGGTAAAGATTACCCGGGCCGGTGAGTACGACTTGATGGGGGAGCTCGCATGAATTTGCCCAACCGTTTAACCCTGGCCAGGATTTTTTTGATTCCTATTTTTTTAACGGTGGTATCCCTCCAGGTGCCCTACGGGGATTACGTTGCTGCTGCCGTTTTTATTTTAGCCGCCAGCACCGATGGTTTGGACGGGTACCTTGCCAGAAAGCGCCAGCTGGTTACCCGGTTGGGCAAGCTAATGGATCCCCTGGCGGACAAGCTTTTGGTTTCCAGTGCGCTTATTTCCCTGGTCGAACTTCACCGTTTGCCCGGTTGGGTGGCTATGATCATTATCGGGCGGGAATTTGCCATTACGGGGCTGCGCTCCTTGATGGCCGCCGAGGGTGCTGTTCTGGGAGCCAGCATTCTGGGTAAGCTCAAGACCATCACCCAGATTGTAGCTATTGTAGCCCTCCTTTTACAGGACTCTCCCTTTAGCGTTGTCCGTTTAACCCCCGGGAATCTGGCCATGTGGATAGCCATCGCCTTTACCATCTGGTCGGGACTGGACTACCTTAACCGGGGTTGGGCGGTGCTGAAAAAGGGTGGTTTTTAGCCGGATTTTTCCTGGCATACAGGCCTTTTCCTTTGTGTTATATTTACACTGAAACTGAAACTCATTGAAGGGATTAAGCATATGCAGTGGTATGGATGGCGTATTCCAGTTGTATTGGCGGCACTGCTGGTTGGTCTTTCCTTTTTCTTTGCCGTCCAGTGGCTCTATAACCGTTACAACTATCAGGAGCCCCTGTCCAGGGTTCTGGAGGCCGATGGGGCGGTCCAAACCTTTTCCATCGAAAAACAGGACGGGGTATTTATAATTGCCGTGCGGTTAAAGAATACGGTTGACCTGGGCGAAACCTACCGGAGGTTGAAGAAATCGATTCAGGGTGTGCTTGGTCGCCACCCCTTTACCCTGGAATTAAAGGATAATCGGGACCAGGAGCTAAAAAAAGCTTTTTATTACAGCCAGTTTGCCCTTTATGAGGCCCAGATACGGGGCAATTACCGGGAAATGGTGCGTTATATTGAAGATCGCGCAGCGTCAGTAGGGGTAGAAGCCGTTATTTCCCTCGATGATGAAAATATCTACGTGCACATGAAACACCGGGACCGCCACCTTTATGCAGTGATCCCCCGCAGGGCCGCTTTGAAGCCGGAAGCCGCGGGCGTGTAACGAGTGGTATATCATATCCTCTCCAGCTGTAAGTGGCATAGATTACCTGACCGGTCTTCCCCTTATCTTATGATATAATAAATAATGTTCTAACCCAAAAAACTTGCCGGTTAATCAGCTGATTGAAGGGAAGGTATTTCATGTTGAAGGAAATTGGCCTGGGTCTGGTTCTGGCCGGTATCCTTTTCCTGCTCATTAACGGCCATGATGTAACTCCCCTGATCTTTGTGGGTGCGGCCGGGGCGGGTTTATATTATGTGGCCCGGTCCCGCGGCTTGCTGGCCCGCAACTTTGCAGGTGAACAGGTGATTTCCCGGCAAGAGGTTTCCTTTGCCGATATCGGCGGTCAGGCGGCGGCCATTCAGGAGTTGCGCGAGGCCCTTGATTTTATTAAGAACTATCACCATATTCAAAAGCTGGGCATCAGGCCTTTAAAGGGCATATTGTTGACGGGGCCGCCCGGCACGGGAAAAACCCTGCTGGCCCGGGCGGCGGCCAGTTATACGGATGCCGCCTTTGTGGCCTGCAGCGGTTCGGAATTTATCGAAATGTATGCGGGGGTGGGCGCCCAGCGGGTAAGGCGCCTTTTCCAGACGGCCCGGGAAAGCGCGTTAAGGCAGGGCAAGAAGCATGCCCTGATCTTTATTGACGAGATCGATATTCTCGGGGCCAGGCGGGGCCAAACCACCAGCCACCACGAATATGATCAGACCCTCAACCAGCTGCTGGTGGAGATGGATGGCCTGAAGGTGGATGATAAGGTGCAGGTGCTGGTGGTGGCGGCCACCAACCGGGTGGATATGCTGGACCCTGCCCTGCTAAGGCCCGGTCGCTTTGACCGCCAGGTAAGAGTGGAATTGCCGGACAAGCAGGGGAGACTGGAAATTCTAAAGCTGCACACCAAAAATAAACCCCTGGCAACAGATGTTTCCCTGGAGGCTCTGGCCAAGGAAACCTTCGGCTTCAGCGGTGCCCACCTGGAGAGCCTGGCCAATGAGGCAGCCATTCTGGCCATGCGCGAGGGTTGTGAAGTCATCCACCAGCGGCATTTCCACGAAGCGGTGGATAAGGTTATGATGGGCGACCGGCTGGATCGCCGGCCCTCCCCGGCCGAGTTGAGGCGGGTGGCCATCCACGAGACCGGCCATGCCCTCTTAAGCGAGTTAGTAAGAAGTGGTTCCGTATCCACCCTGACCATTACTCCCCGGGGGCAGGCCCTGGGTTACATGCGCCAGATCCCCGAAGACGACACCTATTTGTACACCAGGGATTACCTGGAGAATCAGATTGCCGTCATGCTGGCCGGAGCGGTGGCCGAGGAACTGATCCTGGGCAATCGTAGCACCGGTGCCGGCAACGATTTCCGGGAGGCCACCCGCGTGGCGGAGCAAATTATTAGAAACGGCATGTCCCGTCTGGGTGTGGTTGATGTGGAAAGCCTTCCCGGCGGCTTGCGTTACCGGGTGCTCACGGAAATCTTGCGGGCCCAGGAGGAACGAGTGCGTTCCTACCTGAGTGAAAAGCGGAGTATCCTGGAACGGGTGGCCCAGTTGCTTTTGGAACAGGAAAAGGTTACCGGAGAGGAGTTCCGTAGATTGATCGACTCGCCGGCTGCATAACAGGGGAGGTAAATATTCAGTAAAATCGGTATAATTGAGGATGCGGCGCTGTCCGGAGCGAACGACTTGCGAAGCGCCGGTAACAGCACCCGGTGATGCGAGGCTGCCGGCTCGGCTCTCGAGGACGCCAAACGAAAGCAAATGGAAGAACACTGTTGGTGACACATCGGGCAGTTTAATATGGTCGGGAGGTGATAGTTTCGATGGTAATCCGCAGAGAGCCAGAGCCGGCCCGAAGCGAGCCGCGGTGCTGTCGGCGCGGAGCACTGGAGTGAGCGGGGACAGCGCCGCATCCAACCGGGTTCACCGAATATTTACCAGGGGAGACAAAGGGGCAAATTTGATGAAGGGGAGGTCGCCTTCTGGCCTCCCCGTACTACATTTTTCCGGGTTCGGCAGGGTTTCGAGGGGTCCTGGCGAAAAGATAAATAAAGGAGAGACAAGCAGGGAGAGGAAAGGGCAAGGAAGTGAGCATATGCAGGCCGAGCTAATTTTCACCGGCACCGAACTGCTTTTAGGAGAGGTGTTGAATACCCATGCCCAGTATCTGGGCCGGCAAATGGCGGCCTATGGGATTGAGGTTATCCTGCACACCACCGTGGGCGATAACTGGGACCGTTTGGCCCAGGTCTTGGAAGCCGCCCTGAAAAGGGCGGATCTAATCATTATTACCGGTGGACTGGGTCCCACCACTGATGACCTGACCAAGGATACGGTAGCCCGGGTGTTGGGGTTGCCCATGGTGGTTCATGAGCCGACCCTGCAGTGGCTCCGGGAATTCATGACCCGGCGGCGGGCACCTCTGTCCGAAAGTATGGCCAGGCAGGCCTACTTCCCCGCAGGGGCCAAAGTGTTGCCCAATCCTGCAGGCACCGCCCCGGGGGCTCTGCTGGTGCACCGGGGCAAGGTGATCATCCTCCTTCCCGGACCGCCGCGGGAACTAAAGGCCATGTTTGAGGCTTCGGTGGTTCCCTACCTGGCCTCCCTGGGCAACCCGGGGATGGTTACCCGCAGCAGGTTGCTTAAAGTCACCGGTATCTCCGAATCACAGGTCCAGGAGCTCATCGGCGACCTGGGGGGGCAGGGCAATCCCGGAATAGCTTACCTGGCCCAGCCCGGCGAAGTGCATGTGCGCATTAGTGCCCGGGCTGCCGACGGTGCTGTCGCCGAGCAAATGATCACCGGGTTGCTGGAGAAGGTGCGGGAACGACTGGCCGGTTACCTTTTTGGGATGGATGACGATGTCCTGGAGGAGGTAGTGGGACGGTTGCTGGCTCAAAAGGGCTTGACCTGCGCCCTGGCGGAATCCTGTACCGGTGGGTTGACGGCCGCCCGCTTAACCTCCATACCCGGCAGTTCCGCGTATTTTTTGGGCAGCATCGTGGCTTACGATAACCGGGTGAAGGAAAAAGTCCTGGGTGTCCCGGCCGGGACTCTTCAAGTTCACGGTGCCGTAAGCCAGCAGACTGCCGTGGCCATGGCCGAAGGAGTGAGATCCCTTACTGGAGCACATTTGGGACTGTCCATTACGGGTATTGCCGGGCCGGGCGGGGGTACCCCGGCCAAACCGGTGGGGCTGACATATATTGCCCTGGCTACCGCTGATGGTACCAGCTGCCGGGAATTTCACTTTCCCGGCCACCGTCAGGCGGTGAGACAGGGGGCGGCCAATGCTGCCCTGAACATGATCCGCCTGTATTTACTCGCCCGGTCCTAGCCCAGGGCATTGAAAAGGACCATGGAGGCTACGCCCGCCAGCAGGGTGAAAAGTAAGCTCCTGGTTTTGGCGGCCACCAGAAAGGTGGGAATGGCGGCCAGGAGGTTCTTGTTCTCCAGCGTTAGTGCCGGCTCACCTCCGGCCAGAAAAATTTCCGGGGCAATCAGGGCCGCCAGTACGGCTGCCGGTACGTAACCCAGCCACCTGGCCCAGAGCGGAGGGATCTGGACCCGGCTTAAAAGTAAAAGCGGGGTCACCCGGAACAGGTAATTTAATGCGGCGATACCGAGGATGATCGCCCAGACGGTTTGTTCCATTTTTCCATCAACACTCCCACCGTAGCGGCCAGGATAGTGGCCACAATGATATTCCATCCGCCGCCGATCATGGTGGCCACCGCGACCGAAACCAGCCCGGCCAGGCCGGCTACCATGATGGTGACATTGTTTTTCAACTGCAAGATTAACAGGCAGATAAACATGGCCGTGAGGGCAAAGTTAAGCCCCCAGCGGGCGGTATCCCCCAGCAGCCTGCCCAGTATTCCTCCCGCCGCACTGCCTCCCAACCAGGCCAGGTGGGCGGTGACGAACAACCCGGTGAGGTACCACCGGTTAGGGGGCTTTTCACCCATCCGGCCCATAGCCACGGCGTAGGTTTCATCGGTGATCCCGTGGGCCAGGAAAGAGAGCACGGGAGCGGTCACACGGGAAAGATGGGGTGCCAGGGAGGCACTTAAAAGTATCAAGCGGGAATTGACCAGCATGACTGTGGCCATAATGCTGGCCGGGGCCGCCCCGGTTCCCAGCATGCCCACGGCAATAAACTGGGCCGAGCCGGAATAGATCATTAAAGACATGGCCAGCACCTGGCCAATGGAAAGGTGGCCGGAGCGGGCCAGCACCCCGAAGGCCATGCCCAAAGGGAGGTAGCCCAGCACAACAGGCAGGGCGTCCTTAACCCCCCTCAGGAAATGTCTTTTGTTCATTTCTTACCTGCCCTCTCCTTTCCGCACGATTATAATAATAATCCATCGCGTTAGTTTTGGCCAGGCCTTTTTGGCCGGGCCCGGTGGGTACTTACTTTTTTTAAGGTGGTGTTGGGAATGTCCAATGAAAAATTAAAGGTCCTGGAAGCGACCTTAAGTAAAATTGAGCAAAATTTCGGTAAAGGGGCCATCATGAGACTGGGCGAGACCGCCAGGCTCAACGTGGAGGTGATTCCCACCGGTGCCCTGTCCCTGGATATTGCCCTGGGGGTGGGCGGGGTGCCCCGGGGCCGGGTGGTGGAAATCTTCGGCCCGGAGTCTTCGGGCAAGACCACCGTGGCCCTGCACATCATTGCCGAAGCCCAAAAAGCCGGCGGCATAGCAGCTTTTATTGATGCGGAACATGCCCTGGACCCGGTCTACGCCAAAAACCTGGGGGTGGATATTGAAAATCTGCTGGTGTCCCAGCCCGATACCGGCGAGCAGGCCCTGGAGATCTGTGAGGCGCTGGTACGGAGCGGTGCTATAGACGTGGTGGTCATCGACTCGGTGGCGGCCCTGGTGCCAAAGGCGGAAATTGAAGGGGAAATGGGCGAGCTCCAGGTTGGCCTGCAGGCCCGCCTGATGTCCCAGGCCCTGCGCAAGCTAACCGGTGCCATCAGCAAATCTCGCACCACGGCTATTTTTATTAACCAGTTACGGGAAAAGGTGGGCGTGATGTTTGGCAATCCGGAGACCACACCCGGCGGCAGGGCGCTAAAATTTTACGCTTCCGTACGCCTGGAGGTGCGCAAGCTGGAAGCATTAAAGCAGGGTTCAGACATCATTGGCTGCCGGACCCGGGTGAAGGTAGTCAAAAATAAGCTGGCTCCGCCCTTTAAGCAGGCAGATTTTGATATCATGTACGGTATGGGGATTTCCAGGGAGGGGACGCTTTTGGATCTGGCCACGGAGATGAAGATCATCACCAAAAGCGGCACCTGGTATTCTTACGGAGAGGAACGGCTGGGACAGGGCCGGGAGAATGTGAAGGAATATTTGCGGGATCACCCGGAGGTAGCCCAGGAAATTGAGCAAAAAATTCGCCAGCAACTGCAGATGGGCGGCATTAAGATGCCTTCAGCAGGGGATCAAACCACAGGGGAGTAATTTTGAACTGCTGGGATGTTGATGGCAACCAGTTATGTCGCCTGTTACCAGTGAGCAGTGAGGGTTCAACCTTGACATTCTCTAATAAAAAATATAGAATTAACGTTGGGAGAAAATAGAATTGGTTACTACTGGTACGGGTTTGAAATAGATACAACCTTCCCAAAGGGAAGGACATAACCTCAAGAATAACCTCTAAAAAAGGGGTTAGAGGAGTTTTTCTGCCCGTGGCCGAAACAAAAGTAGTACCGATTCTTTTTCTACCGAGCTTGACTCGGTCTTTTTTTTGTATACCCTGTGACATCCCGGCAGGCCCGGCGGGCTAAAAAGCTGGGGATGCCTGCAGGGAAATGCGTTTAAGGAGGTGAGATAATTTGCAAGCTATTACCGTAGCCGTAACGGTAATCGCCGCAGTGGCTGCTTTTGCCATCGGGTATCTGGTTCGCAAGTACCTGGTAGAGGCCAAGATTGCTTCGGCCGAAACTGAAGCCAGGAAAATAATAGAAGAGGCAGAAAAGGCTGCAGAGGCAAAAAAACGGGAAGCCATCCTTGAGGCTAAGGAAGAAGTCTTGCGGTTACGTAATGAGATGGAGAGGGAAAACAAGGAGCGCCGGTCCGAACTGCAACGCCTGGAACGGCGGCTGCTGCAAAAGGAGGAAACCCTCGACCGCAAAATTGAATCCATTGAACGCAAAGAAGAAGCCCTTAACCGCAAGGAGGCAGAGATTGAAAGTCTAAAAGCACGTTTAAGTGAGATTTATCAACAACAGGTTAGCGAACTTGAACGGATCTCGGGGCTGACTTCAGAGGAAGCGCGCCAGCAGCTACTTGCCGACATTGAAAAGGAAGTGCAACACGAAGCAGCCCTGATGATCAAGGATGTGGAAAACAAGGCCCGGGAGGAGGCGGAAAGGCGCGCCCGGGAGATTATTTCCCTGGCCATTCAGCGGTGTGCCGCAGATCACGTCACCGAAACTACGGTGGCGGTCATTCCCCTGCCCAGCGATGAGATGAAGGGGCGCATCATTGGCCGGGAAGGGCGCAACATTCGCGCTTTTGAAACTCTAACCGGGATCGATTTAATTATCGACGACACTCCGGAAGCGGTAATTCTATCCGGGTTTGATCCCATCCGGCGGGAAATTGCCCGTATTGCCCTGGAAAAGCTCATCGTTGACGGGCGCATTCACCCCGCCCGGATTGAAGAAATGGTTGAAAAGGCCCGCAAGGAAGTGGAAGCCCAAATTCGCGAGGCCGGGGAACAGGCTACCTTCGAAACCGGGGTGCACGGTTTGCATCCCGAGCTAATTACCCTTTTAGGGCGTTTAAAATTCCGTACCAGCTACGGGCAAAATGTCCTCAAACACTCCATTGAAGTGGCCCACCTGGCCGGACTGATGGCCGCTGAACTGGGTGTGGACGCACAAATAGCCAAACGGGCCGGTTTGCTGCACGACATCGGCAAGGCGGTGGACCACGAGGTAGAGGGTCCCCACGTATCCATTGGGGTGGAGCTGGCCAAAAAGTACCGCGAGCATCCCGAGGTGATCAGCGCCATTGCCTCCCACCATGGGGATCAGGAAGCCCAAACTATTACGGCAGTCCTGGTACAGGCGGCTGATGCCATATCGGCGGCCCGTCCGGGAGCCCGGCGGGAAACCCTGGAGGCCTATATCAAGAGGCTGCAGAAGCTGGAGGAGATCGCCGGCTCCTTTGAGGGTGTAGAAAAATGCTATGCCATCCAGGCAGGGCGAGAGATCAGGATTATGGTTAAGCCGGATAAGGTAGATGACCTGGGAGCCGTCCGCCTGAGCCGGGAAATTGCCAAGAAAATTGAAAAAGAGCTGGATTACCCGGGTCAGATTAAGGTGACCATTATACGGGAAACCCGGGTGGTGGAGTACGCAAAGTGACCCTGGGGAGGGGTCACTTCCCTTTTTTGGAACAAATTTTTTTTGGACTACCCTGAGAGAAAGGCAGGAACTCGCCCGATAAAACCGAATTTAAACGTATTACTGATATGAGGGACAAAAGGTACTGTCGTAAAACCAGAAACGAAACGGGCGGCGGTCGTCCCATAAGGAGCGCCCCATCACTCACTGCTCTAACTTCTTCATTGGCTCAGTTGACGGGGGACTACCGCCGTCCCGGGTGGTTATGCGGCAGTATCTAAAAGGAAGGTGACTTTTTTGGTTACGGGCAGGGAAGACGTTACGGATAGCGTGGGACTGTTAATTTCCATACTGGTGCGTTACCCCGAGGTGGCCACCATTAATTTTGATCCCGGCAGGCAGGTTTTGAAGTTTAACTTCATTGCTTCCCGGGTCCTTAATCACCGGGAATTAGCAGTTGTAAAAAAAAGGCTGCTTGATAGTATAGAAGTTTTCAGCATGCTGGAAGGCAAACAGACCCGGGTCAGCCTCATCGACCATCAAATTTGTGACCACCTGACCATGATTGAGGTTCAGCGGGATGTGGAAACCCTGGTTCAGGAGGAAATAGCCCTTATCGTGCAGCTTTTGCGCCAGCTTCTGGATGATAACCTGGTTACCGAAGCCAATGACTCCCTCTTTGAAGAGGATCTGCTGATCCAGGAGGAAATTATTGAACATATGCTCGATAGCATGCGCGTGGCTGCTGAGGACAAGCATCTTTTTGCCTTTCGTGAAGACGGTCGCGTACTGGTTTTTAACAAGTGACCAGGGGGAAACCTCCAGTGCGTTTGCTTTTCATCGGTGACATTGTAGGCCGCCCCGGCAGGCGGGCTTTAAAAGAGAACCTGCCCGGCTTGCAGCGGGAACTGGACATCGATTTTGTTGTGGCCAACGGTGAAAATGCCGCCGGAGGCAACGGCATTACCCGGGAAGTGGCCAGGGAACTTCTGGCCAGCGGCATTGATGTCATTACCATGGGCAATCACGTTTGGGATCACAAGGAAATCTTCGACCTTATCGAACAGGAGAAAAGGATCTTGCGCCCGGCCAATTACCCTCCCGGGGTACCGGGGGCGGGTTTTTGCGTGTATGAGACCGGGCATAAGGGAAGGATAGCCGTTTTAAACCTGGCCGGGCGGGTTTTTATGTCCGAACTTGATTGTCCCTTCCGCAAGGCTGACCAGCTGCTCGCCCAGCTGGAGGGGATAACCAGGGTGATCCTGGTGGATTTTCATGCCGAAGCCACCTCGGAAAAAATGGCTATGGGCTGGTATCTGGCCGGACGGGTATCGGCAGTTTGCGGTACCCATACCCACGTCCAAACGGCCGATGAACGCATTTTACCCGGCGGTACGGCCTACATTACCGACGTGGGTATGACCGGTCCCCGGGATTCGGTTATCGGGGTTAAAAAGGAGCTGGTGCTGGGCAAGTTTCTCACCCAGTTGCCCCGCCGCTTTGAGGTAGCTTCCGGGCCCTACCAGTTCAATGCAGTGGTCATCGATATTGACGATGAAACCGGTGAGGCGCGGGAAGTGAGGAGGATACAAAATTTCGAATAATCAGAAGTTAGAAAAAAGATTCCAAAAGGGTGCGTCATAAAAAAGGAATTTTTTTGACCTTAGCGAATATATAATTTATGAACTGCAGCAGGTGCCGGAAAAATATTTCCACAGAAGAAGGAGGTCTTTCGTGCATGGAAGTATTAAAGGTTTCAGCAAAGTCCAACCCAAATTCTGTCGCTGGAGCCCTGGCCGGAGTTCTCCGTGAGCGTGGCTGTGCGGAAATACAGGCCATCGGTGCCGGTGCCCTCAATCAGGCCGTAAAAGCGGTAGCCATTGCCCGGGGATTCGTAGCGCCCCATGGAATGGACCTGATCTGCATACCTGCCTTCACCGATATTATAATTGACGGGGAAGAAAGAACGGCCATCAAATTAATAGTTGAACCCAGATAAAAACTTAAAATTATAAATTTTGTGCAGGCGGCCTGTTTATTCCGTTTGATGGATAAACAGGTTTTTTAGTTTATTCACGGGAGTGAAATGGACGTGGACTGGTTGATGCTGCACCACCAGAGCGTGGTGGTAGATGCCCATTGTGATGTACTTACGGCTATGGAGATTCAAAACCGTCATTTATCGGAGGAGGGAAAGGGCGGGCATGTGGATTTAAACCGTTTGCGCCGGGGGGGCGTCAATATTGTATTTTTTGCCGCCTTTATTGCCCCGGCTTACCGGGAGCGGGCCGTGGCCAGGGCCATGACCCTTATTGACCGGTTTTATGGTGAACTGGAAGCCAACGGGGAAGAATTAATGATGATTACCTGTTTTGAGGACATTACGGCGGCCCGGGCGGCCGGTAAAATTGGTGCCCTTCTGGCCATAGAGGGCGGGGAGGCCCTGGGCGGTAGTCTCGAGGTCTTGCGCATGTTTTACCGCCTGGGGGTGAGAAGCCTCACCCTGACCTGGAACGGGCGCAACGAACTGGCCGACGGGGTGGCCGAAGAAGAGACCAGGGGTGGTTTAACCCGTTTCGGCCGGGAGGTGGTGCGGGAAATGAACCGGTTGGGGATGCTGGTGGATGTCTCCCATTTATCCGAGGCCGGTTTCTGGGATGTGCTGGAAGTATCCACGGCGCCGGTAATTGCTTCTCACTCCAACACCAGGCATATCTGCAATCACCGCCGCAACTTGAGCGACGACCAGATCCGTGCTCTGGCCGCCCGCGGTGGAGTAATAGGGCTGTGCTTTTGTCCCGAATTCGTCCATCCCTCGGAGCCTTCACTGGACAAATTGCTGGATCATCTGGATCACATGGTCGCCCTGGGAGGGGTGGGCTGTGTGGGAATAGGTTCCGACTTTGATGGTATTAAAAATGTCACCCCGGGACTGGAAGATGTCTCCCACCTGCCCTCCTTAACCCGGGCCCTGTGGCAACGGGGGTACCGGGCCGAAGAGATTTCTGCCATCCTGGGGGGTAACTTCTTGCGGGTATTGCATCAGGTTTTACCCGGGCAGGAACAACCGCCAGTCGTGTCGAATGAGGTGAAATAATTGCCCTGTGACCTGCACGTACATACCACCGCTTCCGATGGTACCGACGCTCCCGGAAAAGTTGTGGAAAAGGCCTGGAGGGCGGGTCTTTCGGCCCTGGCCATCACCGATCACGACACCGTTGATGGCCTTCTTCCCGCCCTGGACGCAGGTACAAAGCTTTCTTTTCCGGTTTTGCCTGGAGTGGAGCTGAGTACGGAGGAAGAAGGCCACGAAATACATATCCTGGGCTATCTTTTTCAGATTGACCATTCTGAACTGCTGGCCCGTCTGGCCCTTTTTCGCCGGGCACGGGTGGAACGGGTGGTAAAGATGGTGGAGCGGCTCCGTTGCCTGGGAATACCGGTGGAAGTGGAACAGGTGCTGGAGCTGGCCGGGGAAGGGGCGGTGGGGCGCCCCCATGTAGCCCGGGCGCTGGTTCAGATGGGGGCCGTGGCCACGGTGGGGGAAGCTTTTGAGAAGTACATCGGCAAGGATCGGGTGGCCTATGTGCCCAGGTACAAGTATACCCCCCGGGAGGCGGTACGTTTGCTTCGCCGGGCGGGCGGGGTGGCGGTGCTGGCCCATCCTGGCCTGGCCCGTTGCGATCACCTCATCCCCCGGCTGGTTGCCGAAGGGTTACAGGGTCTCGAAGTATTTTACCCGGCCCATTCTGAAGAGATGGTGTGGCATTACGAAAGGCTCTGCCGGCGTTACCACCTGGTGGCCACCGGTGGCTCCGATTACCACGGTTCGGACCACCGTGAGTATAACCGCCTGGGGGCGGCCACGGCACCAGATGAAGTAATATCTATATTACAGGAACTGGCCCGGCAAGGCCCGGGAACTTAAACTTGTTGTCGAACGGGGTGGGGACATGGAAGTAGCTCAGCGTATTAAAGGTTTGGAATCGGCCATTTTTAACGAGATGGAACATTATAAGAAACAGGTAGAGGCCCGGGGAGTAAAGGTGATTAATCTGGGTGTGGGCAGCCCGGATCGTCCCCCGGCCCCCCACATCATTGCCGCCCTGCACCGGGCAATTGATAATCCAGTTAACTATCGCTACCCCCTGGAAGGCCTGCCGGCCCTCCACCGGGCGTTGGCTCGCTGGTACCGTCGGCGCTTTGGGGTAGAACTGGATCCGGATTATGAAGTGCTGGTATTAATGGGTTCTCAGGACGGTCTGGCCCATATCGCCCTGGCTTATATTAACCCGGGGGATGTGGCCCTGGTTCCTGATCCGGGCTACCCCATTTATGCCTGCAGCATTCTCTTAGCCGGCGGGGAAATCTACCCCATGCCCCTTCTGGCCGAAAACAATTTCCTGCCCGACCTGGCGTCTATCCCCGGGGAAGTGGCCCGCAGGGCCAGGTTGATGTGGCTCAACTACCCCAACAACCCCGTGGCCGTTTCGGCCAACCGTGAATTTTTTGAGCGGGTGGTCGATTTTGCCCGCCATTACGGTATTCTGGTCTGCCATGACGCAGCCTATGCCGAGCTGGCTTACGACGGCTTTAAACCCATGAGTTTTCTGGAAGTTCCCGGCGCCAAAGAAGTGGGTGTGGAGTTCTATTCCCTGTCCAAGACCTATAATATGGCCGGCTGCCGGATAGGCTTTGCCGTGGGCAACCGGGATGTGCTGGCCGCCCTGGCCCGCATCAAGTCCAACATTGACTACGGTGTATTCCGGGCGGTTCAGGAGGCGGGCATTGCGGCCTTAGAAGGTCCCCAGAGTTGCGTGGAAGAGACGGCTCGCACTTACCAGCGCCGGCGGGATGTGCTGGTGGACGGGTTGGCCCGTTACGGCTGGCATATGCCCAAACCCAACGCCTCCATGTTTGTCTGGGCTCCCCTGCCGGCGGGATATACTTCCTCGCGGCAGTTTGCCCTGGAATTGCTGGAGCGGGCAGGGGTGCTGGTCATTCCCGGACTGGCCTTTGGAGCCATGGGGGAGGGTTATGTGCGCATAGCCCTGGTACAGGAAGAGGAGTTGCTGGCCGAGGCCGTGGAACGCATTGGGAGGGCCTTTTCCTTCCGGTAGCCCTTCGTCTATTGCCACCAGGGGCAGCATATACTAAAACCAGACCTGCTGCCTGGGGTGGTGGCTCGATGGATGTGCTTGAAATGCAACGGCGGATCCAGGAACTGGAGGAGAAGGTGGAACAACTCCGGTTGAGCCGCCGGGTGTTGATGAATTTAATTGAACGGATGGATAAAGAAAAATCTGCCATCCTGGCCCAGCTGGAAAAGGAGAACAAGCGGCTGCACCGGGTTAATTACCGTTATGCCCGGTCCCTTTTACGAAAAAATTTGCAAATCCTTGAGCTGGAATCGAGACTAAAGGATTACCTGTCCAGGGATTCTGTTGAAGCGAGGCGACCGGACTCTCGCGGCGGTTAAGCCGGTTTCATACCGCCTTCGCAGTGCCGGCGGGATCCGGTCCACAGCGGGCCGGGGTGTACATCTTACACTTAAGCACCGGTGTAAGCGGGGACAAGCCCCGTTTAAGTTGTGCTTGAAACTAAAGGTTTAGGAGCGAATATTATGCGTATTGCTGTAGTGGACGGGCAGGGCGGCGGTATTGGCAAGCATATCATGGAAAGGTTGCGCCGGGAATTGCCCGAGGAGGTGGATATTCTGGCCCTGGGAACCAATGCCCTGGCTACTTCGGTGATGCTCCGGGCCGGTGCCAACGAGGGGGCCACCGGCGAAAATGCGGTAATTTACAATGCGCCCCGGGTGGACCTGATCGTGGGTCCGGTAAGTATTCTTTTCCCCCACGCCATGATGGGGGAGTTAACACCGGCCATGGCCGCGGCCCTCGCCGCGAGCCCGGCAAAAAAAATTTTGTTGCCCCTGGTACGGGGGTCCGTAGAACTGGTGGGATTGCGTACCGAACCCCTGCCCCACCTGATCGAAGAATTGGTCCAGCGCGTAAAGGAATACGTAGAAAAATTTTAACTGTGAAGAGGATTTTCTTTTAAAATAGCGAATTAGCCAACAAAGTGATTATCCAGCCCGCAGGTGCCCCAAAGGGGAGAATAGGGAATCAGGTGAAAGTCCTGAGCGGTCTCCGCCACTGTAACCGGGAAGCAGCCCTGCAATGCCACCGCCAGGGAAGGCGTGGGGCAGGCGATGATCCGGGAGCCAGGATACCTGCCTGCGGGTGCCTTTGACCCCTTCGTGAGCAAAGGGGCATGGCGTCGTTCGGGGCTAGGGACTGGCCTGGCACAAGTTTCCCCGGTCTTTCGAAGGCTGGGGTTTTTGTTTTAAGGGGTGTGGTTATGGCTCTGGTGCTTGTTCTTGGCGGTGCCAGGAGCGGCAAGAGCAGTTTTGCCGAAAAACTGGCCGCATCAAACGGTTCAAGGGTTGTTTATGTAGCTACGGCAGCCGCCGGCGACGATGAAATGGCCCGGCGGATCGCTAATCACCGCCGGCGCCGCCCTGCCGGATGGCTTACTGTAGAAGAAACCCACCGGCTGGAAAGGGTGATCAGGGAATACGAAAGAAAGGCAGGCGTCCTTTTAATCGACTGTGTGACCATGTGGGTTACCAATCTCTTGCTGGATGAAAACCTGCCCGCCTCCGGCGGTGCGGTGGAAGACAAAGAAAGTTTTATCCTGGAACAGGCCCGGCAATTGGGCGGGACGGCAGCAGCCTCCCCGGCCCGGGTAATTATGGTAGCCAATGAGGTGGGATTGGGCCTGGTGCCGGACAATGCCCTGGGCCGTTCGTTTCGCGATGTGGCGGGGCGGGTAAACCAGATCCTGGCCCGGGAGGCGGAGGAGGTTTACCTGGTGGTGGCCGGTTTGCCCGTGGAGATCAAATCCCTGGTATTTAAAAGGAGGTAGCTTGCATATGCTGGCCAGGACCATTATGGTGCAGGGAACCGCTTCACACGTGGGCAAAAGTGTCCTGGTGGCCGCCCTTTGTCGTATCTTTTACCAGGATGGCTATCGTGTGGCTCCGTTTAAGTCCCAGAACATGGCCCTGAACTCTTTTGTAACCCGGGATGGGGGTGAAATGGGCCGGGCTCAGGTGGTGCAGGCCGAGGCTGCCGGGATAGAGCCGCATGTGGACATGAACCCCATTTTGCTCAAGCCCACGGGGCAGGCCTCCTCCCAGGTGATCGTCCTGGGCCGGCCGGTAGGAAACCTTTCCGCCCGGGAATATCATAACGGCTATGCCCAAAAGGCATGGGAAATTATATGCCAGGCCCTGGACCGGCTGCGCCGGTGTTACGAGATCGTGGCCATTGAAGGTGCCGGAAGCCCGGCCGAGGTCAACCTCCAGGCTACGGAAATTGTGAACATGCGGGTGGCCCGGCTGGCGGGGGCGCCGGTACTGCTTGCCGCCGATATAGACAAGGGTGGCGCCCTGGCCGCAGTGGTTGGCACCCTGGAATTGCTTCCGGAAGAGGATCGGCGGCGGGTAGCGGGGATCATTATCAATAAGTTTCGCGGGGATTTAAAACTCTTCCAGCCGGCGGTGGACTTCCTGGAAGCAAAAACAGGGATACCGGTGGTGGGGGTGGTTCCCTATTTTGAAGGTTTCCGGGTGCAGGAAGAGGATACGGTTTCCGAGGAAAGCCTGCGCAGAAGCCGGACGTCTTCCAGGCGGGAAGTGGAAATTGCCGTCATTCACCTGCCCCATATTTCCAATTTTACTGATTTTGATCCCCTGGAGGACGAGCCCGATGTGAATGTGCGTTATATTGGGAAAGGAACTCCTTTGGGACGGCCGGATCTGATCATCCTTCCCGGAAGCAAAAACACCATTGAGGATCTGGTTTCTTTGAAGCGATCGGGCCTGGCCGGCGAAATATGCCGGTTGGCCCGGGAAGGAGTACCGGTAATCGGCATCTGCGGCGGCTTCCAGATGCTGGGCAAAGAGCTGGCCGATCCCTATCACACCGAGTCCAGCATTCCCAGAATAGAAGGACTGGGATTGCTGGATATCAGCACCGCCTTTGAGCCGGAAAAGGTGACCACCCAGGTGGAGGCCACAGTCAGCGGCAGGGGCCCCCTTTTATCACCGGCCCGGGGACAGAGGGTAGTAGGTTACGAGATTCACATGGGGCGCACCCGACTGGGGCCCGGGGCTGTACCGGCCTTTCACATTCACCGGCGTTCCGGGGAAGCGGTGGACTGCCCGGACGGGGCGCAGGACGAGCAGGGGCTGGTCTTTGGCACCTATATCCACGGCCTGTTTGACGACGATGGTTTCCGCCGGCAGCTGCTCAATGCCCTGAGATTAAGGAAGGGGCTGGCTCCCCTGGAGCAGGGAGGTACCAGCCACCTGGAGCAGCGGGAACGGGATTATGACCGGTTGGCCGCTGTAGTGCGGGGAAGCCTGGATATGGGCAGGATTTACCAGTTCCTCGGTTTGCCGGGACCCAAGAGCAGGGGCTCCATGGCCGGGGCGGTATGAAATTCTCTACAAGAATGAGTTTGGCCCCCCAGCACTCACCGTTGCCGGAGTTCTTTAATTAGGATGGTTGCTGCCTAATATGGACTTTCAATCTCCGGGCAGGTATATGGATCCGGTGAGTGCTGGGTCACCGGAGCGAGCGGGAGCCAAAACAGGGTAGTTGGAAAGTGGGGATAACTCAGACGAGAATGCATGGAAAGGGGCGACAGGCCTGGGTGTTTGGACTTGTGCCAGGTAACGGGACATGCTCGTAATAGTTGCTGCTTATATGCTGGATCTGCTGGTGGGAGACCCCCGCTGGCTTCCCCACCCGGTAGTGATTATAGGGAAAGTCATTGCCGGTTTGGAAAAATTCTTGCGCCGGGTAGCCGGGAGTCCCCTTTCCCTGCGGATCGCCGGGGTGGTCCTGGCAGCCGTGGTGGTGGGGAGCAGTTACCTGGCTGCGCACTTTTTGATCCGCCTGGCTGCCCTGGTGCACCCCTGGCTGGCCCTGGGGCTGGAGGTCTGGCTCATTGCCACCACCTTTGCCGTCCGGGGGCTGGCCGGGGCGGCCCGGGATGTACTGCTCCCCCTGTCCCGGGGCGATCTGGACCTGGCCCGCCAGCAGGTAGGCTTTATAGTCGGTAGGGATACGCACGCCATGGATGCCCGGGAAATGACCCGGGCTACGGTGGAAACGGTGGCTGAAAACATTGTCGATGGTTTTGTATCCCCCCTCTTTTACGCCCTCATTGGCGGAGCGCCCCTGGCCGTAGCCTACCGGGCGGTGAATACCCTTGACTCCCTGGTGGGCTACCGAAACGACCTGTACCGGGATCTGGGCTGGGCCTCGGCCCGCCTGGATGATGTGGCCAATTTTTTGCCTGCCCGCTGGACCGGGTTGTTGCTGGTGGCGGCAGCCTGGCTTTCCGGGCGCCGGGCCGGGGAGGCCTGGCAGGTTATGAGAAAAGATGCCCGGCGTCATCCCAGCCCCAACAGCGGCATTCCCGAGGCAGCCATGGCCGGCGCCCTGGGGGTACGCCTCGGCGGGCTGAACTATTATGGCGGGCAGGCTTCCTTTCGAGCCTATTTAAACGAATCCGGCCACCCGCCGCTGATAGATCACATCCGCCAGGCGGTGGACATGCTCTACCTTACCGCCGCCCTGGCCGTAATAAACGGCCTGGCGGTGAAGTTGGTCTTTTGCTCACTTTTATAAGGAGGTTACACTCTTTTGAAGATCCCGCGCCTTTTGATTGCCGCCACCCACAGCGGGGCCGGCAAAACCACCCTGGCCACGGCTCTGATGGCCGCTTTTACCCGGGCGGGTTTTGCCGTCCAGCCTTTCAAGGTGGGCCCGGATTATATTGATCCCGGCTACCACACTGCGGCCACGGGACGGATTTCCCGCAATTTGGATACCTTTTTTTTGGGGACGGCCGGAGTACGGGAGGTGTTTGCCCGCGCCGCTTCGGGGGCAGACCTCTGTATAATCGAAGGGGTCATGGGTCTTTACGACGGCAAAGGGGCTACGGAGCGGGGCAGTTCGGCGGAGGTGGCTAAAGCCCTCGAGGCTCCGGTTTTGCTGGTGGTGAATGCCCGATCCATGTCCCGCAGTGCAGCCGCCCTGGTTCTGGGCTACCGCCTTTTTGATCCCCGGGTGCGGTTGGCCGGAGTGCTGCTCAACCGGGTGGGCGGCCCCCGGCACTACGTCATGCTCAAGGAGGCCATTGAAAAACAGGCTGGTGTTCCCGTGCTGGGCTGGGTTGGCCGCCGGGAGGAAATATCCCTTCCCCACCGGCACCTGGGTCTTTTGCCGGCGGTGGAAAAGAACGCCCTGGCTGATCACTTGGAGCGGCTGGTGGCGGTCCTGGAGGAAGGGGTCGATCTCTTCCGCCTGCTGGAAACAGCCCGGGCGGCGCCGCTGCTGCCCGAAACCACGCGGAAAATTTTCCCTGCCGCACCCCTGCCCTCCCGGGTGCGCCTGGGGGTAGTAAGGGACGCCGCCTTTAACTTTTACTACCAGGATGGGCTGGAGCTCCTGGCTGCTCTAGGAGCGGAAATCGTTTTTGTCAGCGCCCTTGCCGATCCGGCTTTACCCCCGGAGCTGGACGGCCTGTACATTGGCGGCGGTTTTCCGGAAATGTTTTTAGAAAAGCTGGCGGCCAACAAAGGGTTCCTGGAAAGTTTGCGCCGGGCTTTTCACCAGGGTATGCCCGTCTATGCGGAGTGCGGCGGGTTGATGTATCTTTGCCGGGCCATTTGCGATTTTGAAGGCCGGGAGTATCCCATGGCCGGCTTGCTGCCGGGAGTATGTCGCATGCATTCCCGGCGGGTGGCCCTGGGATACTGTGAAGCCCGGGTACTGGCCGATAATATCCTGGCCCCGGCGGGAACAAGGCTGGTGGGCCACGAATTTCACTATTCTTCCATAGAGGGCATGCCCCGGGATTTCCCCCGGGCTTATGCGCTTTACCGGGAAGGGGATCGGGAGGGGGTGCTGGATGGCTATGTCCATGGCAACCTTTTGGCCTCCTACCTGCACCTGCACTTTGCCTCCTGCCCGGAAGTTGCCCGGCGATTTATTGACCGTTGCGAAGATTATAAAAGGCAGAGGGTGATGGGATGCTGAAAACCCTGGCCATGGCCCTGCAATTTCTGACCCGTTTTTACGTTTACCGGGGTGAGTTTGATGAGCTGGCCTACGGGCGGGCCCCCGTGTTTTTCCCCCTGGTGGGCCTTTTCCTGGGCGCGGCCTGGACAGTCCTTTATTTTGGTCTTTCTCCCTTCTTCCCGCCGGCAGTCACCGCCGCCCTTCTGGTGCTGGGCATGGTTGCATTCAGCGGGGGGTTGCACCTGGACGGGTTTATGGATACCATGGACGGCATCTTCAGCGGGCGGTCCAGGGAAAAAATGTTGGAAATTATGCGGGACAGCCGGGTGGGAGCCTTCGGCGTGATCGGGCTGGCCTGTTTATTGTTGCTCAAGTTTGCGCTGCTTTTCAGCCTGCCCCGGGAAGTTTTGCCCCGCTTGCTGTTGATCGTCCCGGCCATCAGCCGTTGGGGGATGGTTTATGCCATTGCCCGCTTTCCCTATGCCCGGCCGCAGGGCCTTGGCCTTTTGCAGGTCCGCCATACCCGGGGGCGTGAACTGGCCCTGGCCTCCCTTTTTGTCCTGGTAGCAGCCGTACTGGGGGGACCGGTGGGCCTGGTTCTGCTGTTTGTTTCCCTTTTACTGGTGCACGGGCTTGGCTTCTATCTCACCGTCCGGTTGGGCGGCCTAACCGGGGATACCTACGGGGCCATCAATGAAATTCTGGAAGTGTTCTTACTGCTGGCGGCATATCCTTTAAGCAGTTACCTTCCAGTAACTTTTTGGTAGCGGGGGTGCAAATGATGAGCCTTGATGATAAAATAGAAAAGGACTACCAGTCCGTTCCCCCCCATGGCGGCAACCTGGTGCGGGCGGCCATGGAATACGGGCTTGCGCCGCAAGATTTTCTGGATTTTAGCGCCAATATCAATCCCCTGGGCCCCAGCCCGTCAGTTCTGGAAGCCCTTAAGGCTAACCTCTGGCAAATCTGCCATTACCCGGATCCTGATTGCCGGGAGTTAAAAAGTGCCCTGGCGGAGCACCTTGGTGTGGATACCCGGTGCCTTCTGGTGGGAAACGGCGCCAGCGAGTTAATTTACCTGCTGGCCCGGGTTTTTTCCTTCCGCCGGGTGCTCATTCCTGCCCCTACCTTTAGCGAATATGCCCTGGCCGTAAAGGCTGCCGGGGGGGAGGTCAATTATGTTTTTCTGGATCCCTCCGCGGGTTTTCCTTTCCCCCTGGAGGAAGTGTTAAGGCAACTGCCGGAGGTGGATGCTCTTTTTTTATGCAACCCCAATAACCCTACCGGGGGGCTTGTTCCCCGCCGGGAACTGGAGGCTTTGCTGGAAGCGGCTGCGGCATACAGGGCCATGGTGATTATTGACGAAGCTTTTATGGACTTTGTGGCCGATCCCCAAAGCCATACTTTGCTTTTCCTGGCGGGCCGGCACCCCCGTTTAATCCTGCTTTATTCTTTGACCAAGATTCTGGCCATTCCCGGTTTGCGCCTGGGGGTGCTGGCGGCACGGCCCGACGTGGTTCGGGCCCTGGACCGGGCAAGGGACCCCTGGAGCGTCAATGCCCTGGCCCAGGTGGCCGGAGTGGCCGGACTGCAGGACAGGGAATACATTGAAGCTACCCGGGATATGGTGGCCCGGGAGCGGGAATTCCTGTTCCGGGAACTTTCCTCTTTGCCCGGTCTGCGTCCTTTCCCCGGAGCGGCCAATTTCTTGCTGGTGGATATAACTAACACTCGCTTTACGGCGGGGGAACTGGTCCGCCAGCTGGGACGCCGGGGAATCCTGGTGCGTAACTGTGCCAACTTTCCCGGCCTGTCGGAGGGATACATTCGAGTTGCCGTAAGGAGGCGCAAGGAAAACTTGCGCCTCCTGGAAGCACTGCGCGAGGTACTTTAGGGGAGAGAAACTATCATGAGCTGCCGCATTTATCTGGTCAGGCACGGCGAAACAATCTGGAACGCAGAGTTAAGATTTCAAGGCCACAGCGACATCGCCCTTTCCCCGCGGGGGCTGGAGCAGGCCCGGGCGCTGGCCCGGCGTTTGCGCGGGGAAAATTTCAGTGCCTTTTACGCCAGCGACCTCCAGCGCGCATTGAACACGGCCCGCATTCTGGCGGAACCTCACGGTTTGCCCGTCGTGCCCTTGAAGGCTCTGCGGGAAATTAACTTCGGCGCCTGGGAAGGACTCACGGTGGCGGAAATTAAAGCCCGCTATCCCCGGGAGCTGCAACAGTGGTGGCATTACCCTTTGTACACGCGCATTCCCGGGGGGGAAACCCTGGCGGAGGTGGTGGAGAGGGTCACCCTGGCGGTGCGGGAGATAGTGGAAAAAACCCCTACCGGCCAGGTAGTGGTTGTCTGCCATGGGGGCTGTATTCGGACGCTGGTGGGTACGGTTTTAGGAATGGATTTAAATCAATACTGGCGTCTGGGAGTCAATAATGCATGCCTGTCTATCCTGGAATTTCCCACCTGGGAGAAGGGAATTTTAACCCTGTTTAACGATTGCAGTCATCTGGAAAAGGGAGGGCGTTAAATTGACTCCTCCTAAAACTTCCTTTTCCCGGCGCATGGGTATTCTCCTCCTGATGGTGCTGCTGGCCTTTAGCTACCTGATCGTGCGCCTCTTCCTGGTTCAGATCGTATGGGGAGGGCATTTGCGCCAGGAAGCAACCAATATTCGTACCCGGGATATTATCCTGCAACCCAACCGGGGAAACATCTATGACCGCCATCACAATCTCCTGGTCACCAGCATTCCCTCTTATTCCGTTTATGCCCATCCCGATCAGATAAAGGATCCCGGGAGTATTGCGGATAAGGTTGCGGCTATTTTGGGTATCCGGCGTGAAGAAATATATGAAAAACTGGCCGCCCGGGGACCCTTTGTCTGGTTGCAACACGGTGTGGAATTCGACCGGGCCAAAAAGCTGCAGGGAATCAGCGGCCTTGGTTTTGTTGAATCCAGTACCCGTTTTTACAAGCAGGGTAACCTCGCTGCGGCCCTGCTGGGTTTTGTGGGGGATGATAACCAGGGTCTTAATGGCCTGGAGAAAAGTTATGACAGGGAATTGCGGGGAACGCCGGGAAAAATGGTGCTGGAAATTGACGCCCAGGGCCGTCAGATCCCCCAGAGTGCGGTGTTAGTGAAGCGCTCGGAAGCGGGAAACAACCTGGTACTCACCCTGGATCAGACCATCCAGTACTATGTGGAGCGGGAGCTGGACAGGATTGTTTCTGCTTACCAGCCGAAGTGGGCGGCCATTCTGGTCATGGACCCCAAAACGGGAGAGATTCTGGGCATGGGCGACCGGCCCACCTTTGACCCCTCCCGGTGGCAGAAGTTTCCCCGGGAAGTTTGGGAAAAAAATCCGGTCACCCTCTATACCTATGAACCCGGTTCAACCTTCAAGATGATTGTCGCGGCGGCAGCCCTGGAGGAGGGGGTGGTGCGGCCCACGGACTGGTTTAATGATCCGGGTTATGCCGTGGTTAATGGGCGGCGGATTTACTGCTGGGATCGCAAGGGTCACGGACCGCAGTCTTTTGCTCAGGCTGTGGGAAACTCCTGCAACCCGGTTTTCGTCCAGGTAGGGCTAAGGCTGGGCAAGGAGAGGTTTTATAAATACGTCCGGGGTTTTGGTTTTGGCACCCCCACGGGCATTGATTTGCCCGGCGAGGAATCGGGAGTAGTGTTACCTGAACAAAAGGCCTCGGAGCTGGACCTGGCTACCATGGCCATCGGGCAATCCATCGCGGTTACGCCCATCCAGCTTTTAACTGCCGTTTCGGCCATAGCCAACGGGGGTTACCTCATGCAGCCCCATGTGGTCAGGGCCGTGGAGGATGCTTCGGGAAAAACTATCCGTGAAATATCCCCCCGGGTAATCCGGCAGGTTATCTCCAGGGAAACCGCCCGGCAGCTGTCCGGGTTATTAGAAAAGGTGGTTCTGGAAGGAACAGGCAAGCGGGCTCTGGTGGAAGGCTACAGGGTAGCGGGGAAGACAGGTACCGCCCAGGTACCCGGCCCGGGCGGTTATGTGGAGGGGAAGTATGTGGCCTCCTTTGCCGGTTTCGCTCCTGCCGATGATCCCCGCATTGCCGTCCTGGTGGTGGTCGGCGAACCCCGGGGGCAGGAATATCATGGGGGTGAGGTGGCTGCTCCGGCCTTTGGCGCCGTTGTAAGGGACACTTTGCGTTACCTTGGGGTGCCCGAAACTCCCGGACGGAAGAGCCAGGATGCTCCCCCGGAGCAGGATGAACTGGTTGTCGTACCCAATGTGGTCGGCTTTCCAGTGGCCGACGCCCGCTGGCTACTGGAGGAACGGGGATTGCGGTCGTGGTCTTCCGGAAAAACGGGCCTGGTGACCGGCCAGGAGCCATCGGCAGGCAAACGCGTTCCCCCGGGTACCACGGTTAGTTTACAAATTGCTGCCGGCAAGGCTCCGGAACGGCTGGTTGTTCCCGATTTGTCCGGGCTTACGGTAAAAAAGGCGGGCTCAATCCTGGAGGAGTTGGGTTTAAAATTCAAAGCCTCGGGGAGCGGTGTGGCCGTCAGGCAACGTCCTGAGGCGGGCAGCCGCGTGGCTCCGGGAACCACGGTTTTCGTGGAATTCGCCCCTCCCTAGGCACGGATGTCCGAGGCTGGCAGGAATTTTCAAATTGATGCCGAAAGAATACCAGGAGGTTCTTGCAGACCTGCTCGGTAAAAACTTACCGGGTGGGTTTTTTAGTGATTGCTTAAAACATAGCAGATATTTGGAGGGAGAATGCTATGAACTGGGGAGAACGGGTAGCTACCGTGCGGCAAAAGGTGCTCAAGGAGCGCCCGCTGATACACCACATCACCAATTTGGTTGTGACCAATCTGACCGCCAATGTTACCCTGGCCGTTGGAGCTTCACCGGTGATGGCCTATGCCCGGGAAGAAGTGGCTGATATGGCGCGCTTAGCCCGGGCCGTGGTGTTGAATATGGGGACGCTTACGGCAGAAGAAGTAGAAGCAATGCTGCTGGCGGGCCAGGCAGCCAATGCGGCAGGTATCCCTGTTATCTTCGACCCCGTCGGGGCGGGGGCCACGCCTTTTCGCACGGCGACTGCGCAGATGATAATCAGGGAATTGCGTATCGACATTTTGCGGGGCAATGCTTCGGAGATCGCTGCCGTCAGTGGTTTCGGCGGGCAGACTAAAGGTGTGGATGCCGGGGAAGTTTCCGTGCCCGTCAGCCAGATGGCCAGGCGGGTGGCGCGGGATTCAGGCGCCGTGGTTGTGGTAACGGGAGCCACCGATTACATCAGCGACGGAGAGCGATTGATTGCGGTGGACAACGGTCATGCCATGCTCACTACAGTGACTGGTACGGGCTGCTCCGCCACCAGTGTCATTGCCGCTTTCCGGGCGGTGGAAGCCGACGGCGTAACGGCCGGTGCAGCAGCCCTCGCTTATTACGGCCTGGCCGCCGAGCATGCCGCTGCCACCGGCCGTGGACCGGCGAGCTTTCAGGCAGCCCTTTTGGATGCCCTGTATAATTTGGAAGGGGAAGAACTGGCCCGGGGTGTTAAAATACGGGAACTGTAACTGTACCCCAGGGTGATGATCCCTGTTCTGATTGCTTGTCGCCAACAAGACAAAAAAATTGTCGCCGGGATGACAGAAAAAAAAGTCGGCTTATGTCACAATATATAGAGCACGCATGAAAAACCATATACCTCCTTCTTCCCGTTTCCCACTTCTATCCAGTGGGAAATTTTTTTCTTTCAGGAGATGCTCCGCTGGTATACCCGGTAACGTCTGACCGGTGGATGCGGGGTTACCCTTTGCACCATTTTTAGCACCACCGAGTTGCCCTCATGGATCTGGGACATTTCTATCTGGCTGCCGGGTGGCAGGGCGGCATGACAGGTTTCCAGGAGCAGGGCATCTATTCCCCGCTGCCGGAATTCGGGGACCACGGCCAAAAGGGCCAGCCTAAAGACCGGTTTCCCTACCGGCCCTTCCAGTCGGGGTATGCAAAAGCAAATTCCCGCCGGTCGATGGTCTACCCGGGCCAGCAGGAGCAGGCGGGGGTCTGCCACCCTTTGATAGTGAGTTAAAATGGCCAGGACCTCAGGAAGGGTCAGGGGAATGTAGCCCCAGTTCCGTTCCATGGAGCGGTTCAGGATATAGTGCACCGCTTCCACCTGCCGGTTAAAGGGCAAACAAGAGTTTAAGGGCTGTACCACGGTTCCCGGGTAGCGCCTGGCCCGGCGGGCTGCCCGGTTTATTTCCTCCGGTAACGTGTCTTCAGCCGACCATTGGTAAGCCAGTAGATCTGCCAGTTTTTTGCATCCGCAGCTTTCGAAAAGTTCTCTATAATAGGGGGGATTGTAGGGAAGCACGAAGGTCGGGGGAGCGGAAAAGCCATCAATTAAAACTCCCACCTGCTGGTTGGTGTTTACCATTGCAGGGCCGATCATTTTCTGACACTTTTGCTCCCCGAGCCATTTCCCCGCTTCTTCCATGAGAGCCCGGGCTATTTGTTCATCCCGGACCGCTTCAAAAGCACCAAAAAAACCCGTATTCTCTTCCCGGCAGAATTCATCCACTGCGCAGGCTATCCGCCCCACGGGTTTGTCGTTTTGCAGGGCTAAAAAAAGGGCCGGGCGAACATGCCGTAATGCCGGGTTGGCTCCGGGGTCAAACAAAAGAGCCGTTTCCCGCCGGTTGGCAAGGGCTGCCTGGCTATTCCGGCCGTAAATTAATTCCGCCAACCCCAGGAACGAAAAAAACTGCGCCCTGTTTTGGACGCGAACTATTCCTAATGACACCTGTAATTCCCGCCCTCTCTTTTCTTTAGAATATGCGGGGGCGGGGAAAAGGAGAAGGAAATTCCGTAAAAAAGGGGAATTTAGGTAATAGTATAGAAAAGAGGTGTAGTCAATGTCCTTCCGTAATTTACCCGGCCCTGCAAAGCTTGCTCTGGCCATTATCGCCTGGGCGCTGATTCTGTGGGTTTTTACCCTCGGTTATCCCGCTTTTACGCCGGTAGCCCGGTTTATTTTTGGAGTCCTGGTTCTACCCTGCGCTTTGGCGGAATGGTTAAGGATGAAAGGAATGGTGGCCGGCAGGGCGGTAAGTGTCCTGCGTCTGGTGTTTATTGCTTTTGCCGTGCTCCTCTGGCTAATCAACACTAGAACTTGATTAAATTTCCGGCTATAAGGCCCAGCCCGAAGGCAACGACGCTGCTGGCTAAAACCCAGAGCAGTTCTTTTTTACCCGTTTCATGAGATGTTCTATGGATTCCCCCTGGGCTGTTTCAACGGTACCGGGCTTGTTTTTTTCTTTGGTCATCTTGCTACCTCGCTTTCTTTCTTGTTTAGCCCTTTATCTATCCTCAAGGCACCATTTACCCGCAAGGATACTTTAAGGCCAGCGCACAGGTATGGTTACCTTGTTTTCAATACTGCCGTCCTTGGCGCTGATCGAGTAAACTTCCAGGATACCCTTTCCGTCCTGCGGGGGTTTGAAGTTGAGCCGCATTTCAAAGTCTCCCCGCTCGGGGGCAGCCTTGGTGGCGGTGGTATATGCGCTGACCAAAACCTTGCCCTGGCTGTCCAGCAGTCTGGCGTTGACCGTTCCTTCGTAAACTCTGGCGCTGCCCTTGACCAGTAGCGGCACACCAACTACCTGATCCGGTGTGGGGTGGGTGACCCAAATGGCCGGTTCATAAACCCTGGACAAATCCCTGCGGAAAGGTTGATCATATAAACCTACGTGGCCCCACCAGTCCCGGGCGCGCTCATCCACCTTGCCTTCCACCTGGAACGATACCTGGCGGATTTCCGGGAACTCAGTTAAAGTGTTGACCACGCTTTGGATGGCCAGGGCTTCCCCTTCGGCACCTGCACTGGGGTGTTCCAGTACCTCCCTGGAGAAATTGACTGTAGCCAGACCGTCCTTTACCGTTACACCCAGGACCTTGGTGTTGGGGGGTAAAATACGTATGGCTCCCGGAGTAGATGGCTCACCTGAAATTAATTCCTGTACCGCTTTCAGAGCCGGGTCCTTCGCCGGGGGTATCTGGTGGACTTCCCGCACCAAATAGCTTTCCTGGCTTGTAGATTTTACATAATACACAGCCAGGAAGAGGGGTTGGGGTGTGGTGGGGTCCGGCGATTGATTTGCCGGTGCTTGCTGCCTGGACCAGGTACAGCTGGATGCCAGGAGCAACAAGATGAAAAGGCTCAAAAGCAGAACCGGCACTTTCCGCTTGGATTTCCTGCTCGCGTGCACTTGTCATACCCCACTTCCTGTCATTGCTGCCTTTATCTAAGTATACCATTGAAACGTATACTTTGTCACCCGCAATCCTCCCTGGCTGCGCATACCGGGAGAGTTATAGTTAGCACTCATTCCATCAGAGAACTCTGGTTGCGGTGAGTGCTAGGTCGCTTCGTGCAAAACGGCGGCCGTTTTCATCCTCTGTTGGTGGCGCTGAAAGCGTCATGGGTGTCTATTTAAAAAATTCCCCGGCTATCAAAAATGATAAAACAGCCGGAGTCCCCCTCGCCAACATCCACGGGGTCCACCGGCCGTTTCCTGATGCTTTTATAGAAAATTGCCCTGTTTAATGACTTTGGTGGCCACTGGCTTTTTCTTCGACCTTTTCCATTACCCGACTGATTGGTCCGGCAAATATAGCCGCCAAAACGCCCACACCAAGAACTATGGCCATACCTGCATAAAATGCCGTCCAATCAACCATAATTTCCTACCCCCTATGTTTTTTTCGCCCGCCTTTTCCTCTGCCGTGCCCGGTTTTCACCGTTACTAAAAATGTATCACCGGCAGGATGAGAAGTCAACCAGTGCGTCCGAACATTTGTTGATATTGTTCCATGGTCATTAAAATGGCCCGGGGCTTGCTCCCCTCGAATTTGCCCACGATGCCCCGTTGCTCCATAATGTCGATCAACCGGGCGGCCCGGGCATAACCAATATGCAGCCTTCTTTGCAGCATGGAAATGGATGCATTGCCGTTTTCAATAAGTATTTTTACTGCCTGGGGAAGCAGTTCATCTTCATCCTCCATCCTGGCCTCTTCCTCCTCCTCCACCGGCGGTTCTTCCATTACCCGCTGGTCATATACCGGTTGAGCCTGTTCCCTCAGGAAGGAAGTGAGGTTTTCCACCTCCTGATCCGACAGGTAGGCTCCCTGCACGCGCATGGGTTTTGGAGCCCCCACCGGGAAGAAGAGCATGTCTCCTTTGCCCAGCAGTTTTTCTGCCCCCCCCATGTCCAGGATGGTCCGGGAATCCATCTGGGAGGAGACGGCAAAGGAGATGCGGGAGGGAATATTGGCCTTGATTAAGCCGGTGATCACATCCACCGAGGGACGCTGGGTGGCTACGACCAGGTGGAGCCCCGCCGCACGGGCCATTTGGGCCAGACGGCAGATGGAATCCTCCACGTCGGCCGGGGCGACCATCATCAGGTCGGCCAGTTCATCAATGATGATCACCACAAAGGGCAGGGGGCCTTCCGCCTGTGCCGTTGTGGCCGCTGCAGCTTCGTCCGGGGTTGAGGCGGCATCTGTTGCCGGGTTTTTCCCGGCCGTCCGGAACAGCTCATTGTAACGTTTGATATCCCTTACCCCCGTGCGGGCAAAAAGCTCATAACGCCGCTCCATCTCCTTTACCGCCCAGCGTAAGACCCCGGCCGCTTTTTTGGCGTCGGTAACCACCGGAGACACCAGATGGGGAATGCCGTTGTAAGTAGTTAATTCCACCATTTTGGGATCGATCATTAAAAATTTAACCTCATCGGGAGTAGCCTTGAATAGAATACTGGCAATTAAGGTGTTAATGCACACACTTTTCCCCGAGCCCGTAGCGCCGGCTACCAGCAGGTGGGGCATTTTACCCAGGTCCGCGATGACGGGTGCCCCAGCAATATCGCGGCCCAGAACTACGGTAAGGCGGGAAGGGCTTTCCGTGAACTCCCTGCTTTCAAGCAATTCCCGCAGTTGAACGGTGGCTATTTCCCGGTTGGGCACCTCGATGCCCACCGCTGCCTTGCCCGGGATGGGCGCTTCAATGCGTACCCCGGGAGCTGCCATGGCCAGGGCTATGTCGTCGGCCAGGCCCATAATGCGGCTGACTTTAATGCCCGCCGGAGGCTGGATTTCATACCGGGTGATGGCCGGCCCTACGGATACCTGGGTCACCCGGGCTTGAATGTTAAAACTGGCCAGGGTTTCTTCAAGAATTTGTTTTTTCTCGGCAATCTCCCGCTCTAAAATGGAATTATCCCGGGGCTTGGGTTTAGCCAGGAGACCGGTGGAAGGCAGGCGGTAGGGGCGGCCGTCGGCCAGGGCGCAAGGGGCTACCTCCGTCTCCATTAATTCCGCTCCGTCCTGCTCCCGGGCATTTTGCTTGCGCCGTTCCTTTTGCTGCCGGCGGTTTTTGGTGCCTTGTTCCTGTGTTTCCGTCTCCCCGGTCAGGGCATTTGGCTGCGGCAGGGGAAGGTTGTCCTTTTTTTCGGGAAGGGCAGGGGAGCTGGTTTGTTTGCAGGTGTCCGCCTCTTCCACCTCTTCAAAGAAAAAGTCGGACAAACGCTTCCCCAGGCGCTGCAACGTGCTGCGTACGGCCTGAACTATAATGCCCATAAGCCTGGTCAGGGAATGGCCGGTGAGCAAGACAAGGCCAGTTGTACTGAGAAAGGCCAGCAGGATATAGCTTCCGGCAACGCCAAAGCACAGATGCAGTAAATAGCTGAAAGCGGCTCCCACCAACCCGCCGCCCTGCCCTTGCCAGGCGGCGCGAAAGAACTGGTCCGGCGGAATAAACAAGTGCAAAAAGGTGAGGGTGCTGATCAGCAATATTAGCAGGCCCCAGGCGCGGGAGGTTATCCCGTTAACCTTTCGTTCGCGCAAAACTTTTATCCCGAAACAAAACAGAACTACGGGCAGCAGGTAACGGCCGCTTCCGGCAGTGATCGTCAAACCCCGGGCAAGAAAGTGCCCTACCGTTCCTGCCGCCGGGGTAAACAAGCTGGCCATGCCTAAGAGTGCCAGGGTTATGATGGCCAGTCCGTAAAGCTCAAATTTAAGCTCCTCCAACCAGGGTTTGGCCACAAGTTCCCCTCCTTGCGAGTTTTAACGAGCGGGACGTGACAAAAGGTGCCCATTCTCATCATATTTTGAGCTTACCATAAAGTGGACAAAGAGGCAAGTTTGCCTTGGTAAGCAGGGCTAGAGGCCTTAAAATAATAAAACGCAGCAATGCCTGGCAGGCTGGGCTGCGTCTGAAAAATTTCCGTTAGATTAAAGATTAGGCCGGTTTGCGCACTATTGTGCCGTCAGACTGCAACAGGGAAATGGCCACGGCCGTTCCGTAAAAAATACGTGCCTGGAAGTACTCGCTGATACGGTCGGGGTCAATCCGGGGGTTCCCTTTAATGTAGGCTGCCAGTTCCCGGGCTACATGTTCGCCTATGGATACGTAATAACCTCTGGGGAATTCCGTGCGCAACTGGCCTGTGCCGCTGATGCGGGAAACCTTCAGACCGGCATTTCGCAAAGTTTTGGCAGCCTCCTCAATGGTGATATCTTGCGTCATAAATTCACCCTCCGGATGTAGTCTTACGGCCAGTATATAGCGCCATTGTTAAAGGTGAAATGTGCAATGGGTTAATTTTTTGTTAAAAATCTTCTTTTAAAAGGTGGCCCCGCATTTATTTCCTTACTTAGAACGGGTGTCTTGTTTGGAGCTTCGGGGTATATTGGTCTTAGTTTTCGCCCGCCCGTACCATATTCCCGTTACAGCCAGCCCGATCAGGAGGAGGCTGACCAGCTGGGCTACCCGGACCGGCCCCAGCATCAGGCTGTCGGTACGCAAACCTTCGATAAAGAAGCGCCCTGCCGAGTACAGGCCTAAGTATAAAAGGGCTACCTCTCCGGTGAAGCGTTTCCTGGGCCAGTACCACATCAGGAAGGCAAATACCGCCAGATTCCATAGCGATTCATACAAAAAGGTGGGGTGGTAATACTGGCCTTCGATAAACATTTGCCGGCGAATAAAGTCCGGGAAGTAGGCCATAAACTCCGGGGATACGGGACCGCCGTGGGCTTCCTGGTTGATGAAGTTGCCCCAGCGGCCGATGGCCTGGCCCAGGATGACGCTGGGGGCCAAAATGTCGGCCAGCAGTGGGACGGACAGTTTATGCCGGCGGGCATACCACACCCCCGCCAGGGTGCCCCCGAGCAGACCGCCGTGGATGGCGAGCCCGCCGTGCCAGATGGCCAGGGCTTCCCAGGGGTTGTGCTGGTAGCTGGACCATTCAAAAATAACGTAATATATACGGGCACCAATGATGGCCGCCGGGATAATCAATGTTACCATATTCAAGATGTGATTGGAGTCCATCCGGTTTTGCTCCGCCCGGCGCAAGGCTAAAAAAATGCCGGTTAAAAATGCCGTGGCCATAATGATGCCGTACCAGCGTATCTGCAACGGGCCGATATGGATGGCTACGGGATCAATCACTGAAATCACCTTCCTTCTCCCATCATTATACCGTTAGTTTCCCTGAAGCACCAGTGCCGCGCTTCCATTCACGGACTGGTTTGTTCCGCTCCGGTTGGTCCGCTGGTTAGCAGCCGGCAACCGGGCACCCCAAAAAATAAACCCTACCTTAAAGGTAGGGTAATGACTGCGGTGGAAAACTAGCGGAAGCTTGCCCGCCGGTTTGCCGCCATGCACTCCCGGCAGTAAACCGGCTTGCGGCCGGTAGGTTTAAAGGGCACCTGGGTGGGTGCACCGCAGGTAGAGCAGAAGGTATCGTACATCTGCCGCTCCATTCCCCCGCCGTTACCGCTGTTGCGCTGTTTGCGCCGGCGGCGGCAGTCCCGGCAGCGGGTGGGTTCGTTCATCAGGCCTTTCTCGGCGTAAAAGGCCTGTTCTCCGGCGGTAAAGATGAAATCGGCGCCGCAGTCGCGGCAGGTAAGCACTTTGTCCTCGTAAGACACAAATACTCCTCTCCTTTCAGGGACTTACTGGTTCAGGGGCCCAAACACAAACTACCCGCTCCCTAATCCAGGAGAAGAGTATTTGCCGGTAACCACCAACCAGTTTGATTTTGTAAGATTATATCATAACGGGTCTTTGCTGTCCATAGGGGGGCAGTCCAAAATAGCCCGGCAAATCATGTAGACTTTTATGTTTTCATTGCCCCTTGTGGCGCAATTCTTCCCGCTGCCGGGCGGTGGCCTCATGGTCTATCTCCAGCTCCGCGGTGAATATTACTCCATACACTTCTTTTGCCGCCCGCCGGCTGACCAGACCCTCCAGCACATCCTGCCGTACCAGCTCCGGATCCCGTTCCAGGGGGTTACCGTAACCACCCCCGCCGGCGGTTTGCAGCCTGATGGTGGTTCCCGCCGGTACCCGGCAGGTAAATTTTCCTCCGTTCATTTCTGTTTCCACTGTTGCTGCCGCTGGCAGCCGTCCGGTAGGGCCCCCGTTGAAACCTGAATTTGCAAAGGTTGTATTTGCCGGCCAGGCCACCCTGACCATAGCCTGCTGTCCCGGCAAACCACCCGCCAGGCCCCAGGGCGGCAATTCGGTCCGTTCAGTGCTTACCGCTACTGTGGCTTCTCCCCTTAAGACCGTGATTTCCCGCATCATGCCCAGACCGCCCCGGTGCTTTCCAGCCCCGCCCGAATCGGGAACCAGGGCGTAACGCTCCACCCTGAGCGGGTAGGACTGCTCGATTACTTCCACCGGTGTGTTGCGGGTGTTGGTCATATGCACGTGTACTCCGTCCATCCCGTCCTGGTTGTGTTTTGCTCCCTGGCCGCCGCCGTATGTTTCCACGTAGGAATAGTAGGTGCCGGTGGCGGGGTCGACGCCGCCCACGGTGAAATTGCTCATGCTTCCCGTTCCCGCTGCCGTTACCCGCTCCGGCACCGCCCGGGCCAGGGCACCCAGGAGCACGTCGGCAATGCGCTGGGCAGTATTAATGTTGGCGTGGGCTACCGGGGCAGGGAAGACGGGATTTACCAGACTGCCTTCGGGTGTAACTACCTCCACAGCCCGGTTGAGACCGTCACTGGAAGGTAAATCGGGGTCCACCACTGCTTTTATTACATAGTACACACAGGCCAGGGTTACCCCTCTGGTGGCATTGACCGGTCCCCTTACCTGGGGGTGGGTGCCGCTGAAGTCTACTGTAAGCCCCTTGTTGTGCCGGGTAATGGCTACCCGGACATTGATGGGATTTTGTTCCAGACCGTCACCTTCCAGGAAGTCTTCAAACTCGTAGGTACCCGGAGGAATTATTTCTAAGGCAGCGAGCAGCCGCCGGTGGGTGTAGCTGATGATTTGTTCCATATGCTCCTTCAAGGCATTTGCTCCGTAGCGCTCCGCCAGCTCCATAAGCCTTTTTATCCCCCGGTCGTTGGCCGTGAGCTGGGCCTGGATATCGCCATGAAACTCCCTGGCGGTCCGCAGGTTGTGGGAAACCAGTTTTAAAAGCTCCCGGTTGACCTTGCCCCGTCTGCGGATTTTAACCGGTGGGATACGGATACCCTCCTGGAAAATTTCCGTGGCTGTGGTGGACATGCTGCCCGGAACTGCGCCTCCCACATCCACATGGTGGGCGAGATTGGCCACCAGGGCCAGGGGCCTGTTCCTGTAAAAGACCGGGCTGATCACGCAGATGTCTGGCAGGTGGGAGCCGCTGATGTAAGGATCGTTGATAATAACTGCATCGCCCTCCTCAAGTTTTGCCAGGGGGTATTCCCGCAATACCGCCTGCACCACCGCGGGCATGAGGCCCAGGTGCAGCGGAATGTGTTCCGCCTGGGCCACCAGCCGGCCGTCGGCGGTATAGATGGCGGTGGAGCAGTCGCGGCGGTCTTTGATATTGGGGGACAGGGCCGTCCTGGTAAGGGTGGCGCCCATTTCCTCGGCTACCGATTGCAGGGCGTGGCGGGTTACTTCCAGTTGTACGGGGTCTATATCTAATTGGGACATCTATCTTCCCCCCACATGGATGATGAGATTGCCCCACTGGTCTACCCGTACGGATGTTCCGGGCCATACCAGGGTGGTGGTGTCGGATTGCTCAATTACCGCCGGTCCCTTCAGGCTCATGTCCGGTTCCAGATCGTTGCGGTGATAAACCGGTGTGGGTAAGAAACGGCCGCCAAAATACACCGGCCGCTCTTCCAGCGGTTCGGGCGCCGCCCTTGAACCCTTCTTTTTTCCGGGGGTGGATATGTGAGGGCGGGGCAGGCTGCCCAGGGCCACCAGCCGCAGGTTGACCACTTCTAAAGGGGCTTCCTCGCGGCAGAACCCGTATTCCTGCCGGTGAAGCAGGTGAAAGCTGCGCCGTAAAATGGCCAGATCCTCCGCAGCCAGTTGACCGGCCGGCACCGGCAGGGTCAGGGTATAGGACTGGCCCCTGTAGCGCAAATCGGCCTGGCGGGTGATAATGATCTCCGCGGGGGAAAATCCCTCCTCTTCCAGCTCACGCCGGCCTTTTTCTTCGAGAGGTGTGTAAAGGTCCGCCAGTTGGTCCGGCTCCGTGTCGTTTAAAGGCAACAGCGCCGTGCGTACGTAATCGCGGCGCACGTCGGCATGGAGCATGCCCAGGGCGGAGGTGACTCCGGGGTAGCGGGGGATGAGCACATAGGGAATGTTCAGCTCCCGGGCCAGTTCCACGGCGTGCAGCGGCCCGGCCCCGCCGAAGGCCACCAGGGTGAAATCCCGGGGGTCATGGCCCCGCTGGACGGAAACAACCCGCATGGCCCGGGCCATCGCGGCATTTACCACCCGGATCATACCTGCCGCGGCTTCTTCAACGGTAAGTTTCAAGGGACGGGCAATCTTTTCCTCCAGGTATTGCCGGGCCAGCCGGGGTTGTAAAGCAAGGGCGGGATTTAAACTCCGGGTGGGGCTGATACGTCCCAGCACCAGGTTGGCGTCGGTAACCGTAGGCTCGGTTCCCCCCAGGCCGTAGCAGGCCGGGCCGGGAGCGGCCCCGGCGCTGGCGGGCCCCACCCGAAGGGCTCCGCCTCCGTCCACCCAGCCAATGCTGCCTCCACCCGCCCCGATGGTGTGGATATCCAGCATGGGGAGGCTCAGCGGGTAACCGCCAATGGCACCCTCCGTGGTATGGCGCAGCTGCTCTCCCTTAATCAGGCAGATATCCATGCTGGTGCCGCCCATATCGGCGGTAATTACATTGGGGCGGCCGGTCTGGCGGGCCAGGAATAACCCGGCTAAAACCCCGCCGGCGGGTCCGGAAAGAACGGTGCGGGCGCTTTCCCGCATGGCCTGCTCCGCCGTCAGCATGCCCCCGCTGGACTGCATGATGAACAAACCGGGTGGCCGTTTGCTTTGCACCCCCGGGCTGGCGAGGCCCTTTAAACCTTCCTTCAGGCGGGCTATATAAGCGGCTATCCGGGGCTGAACCAGGGCGTTGATGACGGTGGTACTGGTGCGTTCGTATTCCCGGAATTCGGGCAGGATGTCGGAAGACAGGGTCACCAGGGCGTCGGGGTAAAGCCGGGCGATGATATCCCGTACCTTCTGTTCGTGCCGGGGGTTGGCGTAGGAGTGCAGAAAGCTTACGGCAATGGAAGTTACCCCGGCCCGGCGGATTTCTTCCACTATAGCCTGCACTTCCCCTTCATCCAGGGGAATGTATACCTGGCCGTCCGCCATGATCCGTTCCGTTACCTCAAAGGTAAGGCGGCGGGGAACAAGGGGGCGGGGTTTTACTGTCCAGAAATCGTAAAGGGCCGGCCGGTTTTGCCTCCCGATGAGCAAGATGTCCTTAAAGCCCCGGGTAACCAGGAGGGCAACCGGTGCGCCCTTGCCTTCCAGGAGGGCGTTGGTGGCCACGGTGGTGCCGTGCAGGAGCATTCTCAATCCGGCAGGTTCCAAACCGGCTGCGGCTGTTGCCCTGGCCAGGCCGCCCAGTACGGCCCGGGCCGGATCAGAGGGGGTTGAAGGTACCTTGGAGATAAATATTTCTCCGGTGTCCTCCCGCAACAGGCAGATATCGGTAAATGTGCCCCCCGTATCCACGGCGGCCCGGTAGGCGGGGCTTGCTTCCCTGCTGTCCCGGGCCGGGGAAGGGTTTTTCTTTCCTTTAAGCACTTTCTTTCCCAACAATTTTTACACTCCTCGCTTTAGGAGGCTGACCTTTTAAAGTGCCTGTCCAGCCAGTCAAACAGGGTTTCCCAGACCTGATGATAATGTTTGGCGAACTGGTGATCCCCTTCCTCAATCCAGACCAGTTCCCGGGGTTCGCCGGCCGCTTCAAAGATGAGGCGGGCATCCTCCGGCGGAACGACGCCATCTCTGGTGCCGTGGATGATTAAAAGGGGCCGGGGGGCCAGGCGCGCCGCATCTCCTGGAACATCATAGAGCTTCAGGTCCTGGAAAAAAGCCTTTTTCAAGTAAATGATGCCGCCTTCTCCCGCAATAGCTACCATTTCTTCCGGGCCGTCAATGGGCCCGTCGGTAAATGAGGCAAAAAGATCCAGTAATCTGGCCGGTGCAGCCCAGGTGCACACCCCGGCTACCCGGGGATCCCGGGTTCCCTGGCAGATGACCGTGGAACCGCCGAAACTGCGCCCCACGGTGACCACCCGCTTGTACCCCTGTTTGAGCACCCAGTCCACGGCGCAGGTAAGGTCGTCGATCTGTCCCGAGAGGGTAATGTTCGCGAAGTCTCCCTCGCTTTCACCATTGCCCGCAAAATCAAAGACCAGGGTGGACCAGCCGCGCCGGCCCAGTTCGGCACCCAGCTCCAGGGCCCGTCCACCCCCTTCCTTGCTGCCCGTGAAGCCGTGGCAGTGAATGACAATATCACCTGTTTCCTCCGGCGTGCCGTACAGCAGCCCGGCCAGGGTTAAACCACGGGAGTTCCGAAAAGCAACCTTTTTCCAGTTGTTATTATCGGTCATGATCACCTGTTCCCTTTACTCCTTTCTACTCATCCTATGGTTATGCGGGCGTCTACGGCCACCGCGCCCTGCGGGCCAACTAAAAGGGGGTTGATGTCCATTTCCATAATTTCAGGCCACCGGGTGACCAGCTGGCTGAGGCGCAGGAGGCATTCCACCAGGGCTTCGATATCTGCCGGGGGCTGTCCCCGGTACCCCTGGAGCAGTCGGTAGGATCTGGTTTCCCTGATCATGTCCAGGGCCTCTTCCCGGTTTATTGGCGCGACGGCAAAGGAAACGTCCCGGAACAGCTCGGTATAAATTCCCCCCAGCCCAAAGACCAGAACCGGTCCAAAGGAGGGATCACGCTTGCAGCCCAGGAGCACCTCCACTCCACCGGGTCTGTAGGGCTGGATGAGCACTCCTTTGATGGTCGCATGGGGTGCCCGGGCGGAAACTGTTTCCACCATTTCGTTATAGGCTTTTTCCACCGCCCGGGCATCGTTCAAATTAACCCTCACTCCGCCCACGTCCGATTTATGGGAGATCTGCGGGCTGGCAATTTTCATTACCACCGGGTAGCCCAGGGATTCCGCTATTTTCACGGCATCCCCGGCGTTTTGCGCCACCCGGGAGGGAAGCACCGGAATGCCGCCGGCCTGGAGAATTTCCAGGGCGGTTTCATTTATGGTTTTAAGCCCTTCCCGCCTGGCTGTTTCAAGGATGGCCTCGACGCGCTCCTCCTGGATGCCGGAAAAGACCGGTGGGGATAAAGGGGTGCGGTTTTTAATTTCGTGCAGGTAACGGTATAAAGCCGCTAAAGAGGCCATGGCCCGTTCCGGGGATGGATAGACCACCACCCGGTTTTCTTTTTCCATCCTGGCTGCCAGTTCCGGGCGGTAACCGCCAAAAATCCACAGGGCCAGGGGTTTTTCCGGGTACCGGGAAGCCATCCGGTTAATCGTGGGGGAAATGTCCAGGCGCGGGTCTTCTTCGGGATCCAGATAAGCCGGACTGATCACCAGAACCGCATCCACGCCCGGATCGTCCAGTATTGTATCCAGGGCCAGTTCCAGGATGTCCAGGTATCCCCTGGCCATACCCGCCGGCCAGATGTCCGCCGGGTTATTTACCTCCATCCAGCCGGGGAAAACGGCGGCCAGTTTTTGCCGGGTCTTTTCGCTGAAGCGGGCTACTTCCAGGCCGCAGGCACTGCAGGCATCCACGGCCATGATGCCCGCCCCGCCGCTGATGGTCACCACGGCCACCCGCCGCCCGGGCATGGAGGAGTAAGTGAGGAAGGTTTTGTTCAAGTAGCGCATTTCCTCTACGTCCCGCACTCTGATAATCCCGCATTGTTTAAAAGCTGCGCTAAAGACGTGATCCTCGCCGGCCAGGGAACCGCTGTGGGAGCTGGCGGCCCGGGCCCCCGCTTCACTGCAGCCGGTTTTCAGACAAAGCACCGGTTTTACCCTGCTTACCCGGCGGGCCACTTTCATGAACTGCCGTCCGTCCTGAATCCCTTCCATGTGCAGGTTGATCACCTTCACCTGGGGTTGTTGTCCCAGGTAGGCCAGGCTTTCGGTAAAACCCACATCGGCCGCGTTGCCGATGTCCACTCCCAGACCAATGCCGCCGGTAAAGTCAGCCGCACCCAGCAAAAAGATGCCCGACTGGCAGATCATGGCCGTACCGGCCTTTTGCCGCAGGAAGCCAATGAAAGAAGTATTCAGGTTTTCATAAAGGTTAACGACACCGATAGTGTTTGGTCCCACAATGCGGGTTCCGGTATCCCGGATGGTCTCCAGCAATTGCTTTTGCATTTCTTTTCCCCAGGCATCGGCATCGGCAAAACCCTGGGAAATTATAATTATGGCTTTAATGCCTCTGGCCGTGCATTCCCGTACCACATCCGGTACAGCCGTGCGGGGGGTGGAGATTACGGCCAGGTCGGGTATCTCGGGGATTTCACTGACCGTGCGGTAAACCGGCAGGCCTAACAGGGTTCCTCCTTTAGGGTTGACGGGGTAAATGCGCCCCCGGTAGCCGCCGGCGAGCACCTGCTCCAGTATGTTAAAGGCTTGCAGGCCCGTTTTGGTGGAAACACCAATGAGAGCTACGGACCGGGGGTGAAAGAAGGGAAAAAGGCTTTCCATAATTTATAAAATTCCTCCTTTGTGCGGGCTGCGGCTATTTCAACTAATCTAAATCTTATCACAACAATCACTATCCTGGTATAATTTCTGTAAAATATGCCAGGAGGGAGCACTGTTGTACCAGGTTTTGGAAAATATGAAGGTTCTGGATTTAACGCGGCTGTTGCCCGGCCCCTATGCCACCATGATCCTGGCGGATCTGGGTGCGGAGGTGCTCAAGATCGAGGATCCGGGGGCGGGAGACTACATGCGGGAAATGGGACCGCGGTTGGGGCATGAGAGTGTATGGTTTCACGCCGTCAACCGCAATAAGAAGTCCATGCGCTTGAACCTTAAAGCACCACAGGGGCGGGAAGTATTTCTGCGTTTGGTACGGGAATTTAACGTGGTGATCGAGAGCTTCAGGCCGGGAGTAATGGAACGCCTGGGTTTGGGTTACGAAATTTTATCTTCCGAGAACCCCCGCCTGGTTTACTGTGCCTTAAGCGGTTACGGTCAGGATGGCCCTTACAGCCGGCGCCCGGGCCACGACATCAACTATATGGCCGTTGCCGGTGCCCTCGGTTTAACGGGCCACCGGGCGGGCCCGCCCGTCCTGCCCGGTGTGCAGGTGGCCGACCTGAGCGGCGGGTTGATGGCGGTGGCGGGCATCCTGGCGGCCTACGTAAAAAGCCTTATGACCGGCCGTGGCGCTTACGTAGATGTGGCTTTAACTGATACAGTAGTATCGTGGATGACCCTGTACCTCACCCGGTACCTGGCGGGGGCCGGTGAGCCCCACCGCGGCACGGAAGAACTGAACGGGGGCCGGGCCTGCTACAACATCTACGCCACCAGGGACGGTTGCTATGTCAGTGTGGGCAATCTCGAGGCCAAGTTCTGGGAGACTTTTTGTAGCGTTGCCGGGCGGCCGGACCTGCTGCCCCTGCAGCACAGGGAGGACGACGAGGCACGGCAGGCGGTACAGGAGTTTTTTAGCAGTAAAACCCGCGCTGAAATCATGGAACTATTTGGTACAGTTGACACCTGTATCGAGCCCGTTCTGGATGTTAGCGAGGTGCCGGAGCATCCCCAGATTAAGGCCAGGAATTTATTTATGGAGCTTCCCACCAGGGAAGGGAGCATAACCACGGTTGCCCAGCCCCTCAAGTTGCGGGGCGTGGAGGTAAAAGCCGATTTCCCTGCCCCGGGGGCGGGGGAGCATACGGCGGAGATCCTGCGCCGCCTGGGCTACCGGGAGCAGGACATTGAAGCCTTGAAGTCTGCAGGGGTGGCGGGGTAGAGGGTTAGGATAAGGAGAAGGATCATTGCCTAAAGGTGGTGGAAAACTATGTTACCTGCAATCCTGCAGCACGGTAAAGGATACCACGAAATGGGGCCCATAAGGCCCCCCAGCGAGGGCAAAGACCGTTCGCTGCTCCTTCGGGTCACCAGAAACTGTCCCTGGAACCGCTGCGAGTTTTGCCGCACCTACAAGAACAAAACCTATAGCCTGCGGAGTGTTGAAGAGATTAAAGCCGACATCGATACGGTTAAAGCGCTGGCCGGGGAAATCAAGGCTACTTCCTGGCGGCTGGGTTTCCGGGGCGACATCAGGCAGGAAGTGGTAACCACCTTCATCAACGAAAACCCCGCCCTCTACAGCAGTGCTTACAACGATCCCGGAACTGTGGAACGGCGGTTGGAAAGCCTGGCCAATGTTGTCCACTGGCTTTCCTCCGGGGCCAGGACTGTCTTTCTCCAGGACGCCAACGCACCGCAAATCAGGACGGCCGACCTGGTGGAAATCCTGCACTACTTAAAGGTGAATTTTCCCACCATTGAGCGTATAACCTCTTACGCCAGGTCAAAGACCATTGCCAGAAAATCGCAGGAAGACCTGAAGCGGCTGCGTGAGGCCGGTCTTTCCCGGCTGCATATCGGTCTTGAATCCGGGTGCGACGAGGTGCTGGCCTGTATCCAAAAGGGAACCACGGCGGACGAACATATTCTGGCCGGCAAAAAAACAAAGGAAGCCGGCATCGAGTTAAGCGAATATTACATGCCCGGCCTGGGTGGAAAGAAGTGGTCTAAAAAACATGCCCTTGAATCGGCCCGGGTTTTAAATGAAATTGACCCGGATTTCATCCGCTTAAGAACCCTCGTTCCCCGCCTGGGCACCCCCCTTTATGACAGGATACAGGCCGGGGAATTTGAACCGCTCACGGAAGATGAAGTGGTGGAAGAAATTGCCCTGTTCGTGGAGCACCTGGACTGCCATGCCTACCTGGCCAGCGACCAGATGTGCAACCTCTTATGGGAAGTAGAAGGACAGTTGCCCGGCGATAAACCGGCCATTTTACAGACCATTTATGATTACCTGCAAAAACCCCTTCATGAAAGGCTCAAGATCCAGCTGGAACGCCGCCTTTCCTCTTACCTGTTCATTGCCGGCCATTTGAACCGGGACCTGGCTGCCGGTGTGGAGGCGGCGTGGGACGCCGTCAACCGGGGAAGCCCCGATGCACCAGGAAAGGTGCAAAAGGTGCTGGATGCCGTTAAGCCGGCTTTTATTTAAGCTCAAAAAAGACAACCAACCCCCTTGCGCTGCCGGAGTTTTTCTTTTATAATAAGGCATAAATTATATCCCTAAAGTCGATGAAGGGGAAAAGTAGGCCGGAAACAGTTCTCCAGGGAGGAGGCGCCGGCGACTGGAAGCGCCTCCAGAACATGACCGGTTGAAGTTCTCCCCGGAGATGCAGGCTGAAACCCGTTACCGCGGGCAAGTAGGCTGTGCCGTAGTCTTCCCACGTTACCGGGAAGGGGGTATCGGAAAGACACATTCCCGTACCCTGTGTTGAGGTGGGCCGTTTTTACGGTCAAGTAGGGTGGTAACGCGGAAAGCGGTATGCTTCTCGTCCCTAAAGGTGCGAGGAGCTTTTATTTTTCCCGTTGCTGCAGGGGGTGTTTTTCCCGTACCCTGATCGAGGGGGCCGGGTTTTTCCGGCCAATTGGGGTGGTACCGCGGAAGTCCGCTGCTTTCGTCCCCAGGGATGAAAGCGGCGGACTTTTATTTTAATCATGAATGGAGGGATTAATAAATGGTAGTAGTTATGGACGGGCGGGCTTCCGCCGAGCAGGTCGAGGCGGTAATTATGCGTCTGGAAGAATGCGGTTTTTCTGCCCACCCCATTTATGGGGTCAGACGGATTGTCATTGGCGCCGTAGGCGACCGGCGCGTACTTAATTCCCTGGGACTTGAAACCATGCCGGGGGTGGAGAGAGTCGTGCCGATCATGAAGCCTTACAAGCTGGTCAGCCGGGAAGCCAGGGAGGAAAATACCGTGGTCCGGGTAGGTCACGTGGCCATTGGCGGCAGCCAGCTGGCGGTCATTGCCGGACCCTGTGCCGTGGAAAGCCGGGAGCAGTTGCTTGCAGCAGCCCACATGGTGCAGCAGGCCGGTGCGGCTATTTTACGCGGCGGCGCTTTCAAACCCCGTACTTCCCCCTACAGCTTCCAGGGGCTGGGGGAAGAGGGCTTAAAACTGCTGGCGGAAGCGGCCCGCCAGACCGGCCTGGCCACAGTTACCGAGGTGGTGGATGAGCACAGTCTGGAACTGGCCGTTGAGTACGTTGATATGCTCCAGGTGGGGGCCAGGAACATGCAGAATTTCCGCCTCCTGCAGATGGTCGGCCGCTCGGGCAAGCCGGTACTGCTCAAACGCGGCCTGTCGGCTACAGTGGAAGAGTGGCTGATGGCGGCGGAGTACATCATGTCCGAAGGTAACGGGCAGATAGTCCTTTGCGAGCGGGGTATCCGTACCTTTGAGCATTCCACCCGCAACACCCTGGACTTGAGTGCCGTACCGCTGGTGAAGTCTTTAAGCCACCTGCCGGTGATTGTGGATCCCAGCCATGCCACGGGGGACCGCCGGCTGGTGGGCCCCATGGCCAGGGCGGCGGTGGCTGCCGGTGCCGATGGTTTGCTGATTGAAGTGCACCCCGAGCCCACGCAGGCCCTTTGTGACGGTCCCCAGTCCCTGACTCCGGCGCAGTTTGTTTCCCTGATGGAGGAATTGCGGGCGGTGGCTGCTGCCGTGGGGCGGGCGGCTTGAAAGAAAGGAGCAGGAGCCATGGACAAAAAAATCGGTTACCTTGGCCCATGTGGTACCTTCTCGGAACTGGCGGTGCGGCAGTACCTGGCCCGGCAGCCGGCAGGGGATGTCCAAATGGTAGCCCTGCCGTCCATATACGAGGTGCTTGCGGCGGTGGTGCAGGGAGAAGTGACCGAAGCGGTGGTGCCGCTGGAGAACTCCAGTGAAGGGGCGGTTAATCAGACTCAGGACCTGCTGGCCCATACTTTCCCGGACTTACGCATTAAAGGGGAGATCATCCTGCCGGTGGTCCACTGCCTTATGGCTCCGCCGGGAGTACCGCTGAAGACAATTGAAAGGGTGCTTTCCCATCCCCATGCCCTGGCCCAGTGCCGGGAGTTCATCTCCAGACACCTGCCCGGAGCTCAGGTGGTGGAAACCGCCAGCACGGCCGCTGCCGTGCATCTGGTGGCTTCCACCGGTGCTCCCTGGGCAGCCATTGGCCCCGTAACGGCTGCCCGGGAGTACGGGCTGGAAGTGCTGGTGGAAAAAATCAATGATTGCTCCGGCAACGCCACCCGGTTTATCGTGGTCGGCCGTGAGGATGGCGGGTGGGCGCCGGACTGCAAAACAACCCTTATTGTTTCCGTGGCCCACCGCCCGGGAGCCCTGTACGAGGTGCTGGGAGAGTTTGCCGCAAGGGGGATCAACCTGACGCGTATAGAGTCCCGTCCCTCCAGGCGCCGTTTGGGGGAGTACCTGTTTTTCATCGATCTGGTAGGCCACCGGCATGATAAACAGGTACAGGAAGCTTTAGAAGCAGTGGCTTCCCGGGCAGAGCTGAGGGTGCTCGGTTCCTATCCCGCGGACTTGAGCGGGCCTGAGCAAACTGCCGACCCGGTCGATAAAGTAAAGCGGTCTACTGACGACAACCCCGGCAGCTCAACGGTGGAGGCCGGGTTCACCGGGCAGGTGGTATCCCCATCCCCGGTACAATGGGAGGAAATTGAAAGGTTGCGAGAAGCCATCGATGAGGTGGATGAACAAATGGTGGAAATGCTGGCCCGGCGTAACGCCCTGGTGGCCCGGATAGGGAAATTAAAGGCAGGCGTTTGCCCGGTGCGCGATCCCCACCGGGAAGCCCGGGTGCTGGCCCGGGTGCGCCGTCTGGCCCAGCTAAAAGGGGTGGATCCGGCGATGGTGGAAAAAGTATATCGTTTGATCATCCAGCATGCCGTACGCCTGCAAAGGGAACAGCAGGGAGGTGCCCGGGCCGCCTTTACCCCGCCTGCCGGTGACTTTTAAGGCCGGGTTCCCCCCGCTCGCTTGAAAAAGGAAGATAATTGCTACTTGGCTTCCGGGTTTCTTTCCCTCCGCCCTGTTTTATAGGACATCTGCCATTTTACCGCCTTGTTGGTTCCGTGGCGGTGGGCGCTTTCCAGCTGTGCCTTTTGGGATTTAATCTCCCTTGGTTGAGGGATTCCCGGCGGGCGGTGGAGGTCCGCAATGGTTTCGGGTCTTTTGTAACCGTTGCCGGTCATGGGGCACCTCCTTTTTTGACTGTTTCATGCTTGCTTTAAATGTTATTTTGCCCTGTCCTGTAATCCCTAATCTCCCGCGGCATGGGTAAAAGAAAGTAAAAAACCCTTCTTAGCGGTACAGAAGGGTTTTACTGGTTTTTCTTTAAGTTATGGATTCATGCGTTAGTGAAGGGACTTTTTATATTCTTTAGTAAGCTCGAAGATCTTTTCCAGTTCGGCCCGGGTTTCCTCATCAAAAAGGTCCTTGATAAAAAGCATATGCTCCGTGAGTTTGTCGGTTACATATACCGGTGCCGCCGCCCGCAAAGCCAGGGCCACGGCGTCGCTGGGGCGGGCGTCTAACACCAGACCCTGTTCGGGTAGTGCCAGGTGAACCTCCGCATAAAAGGTGCTGTCTTTGAGATCGGTGATTACCACCTGGGAAATCCGGGCACCCATAGCTTCACAGGCGTTTTTAAACAGGTCGTGGGTCAGGGGGCGGGGTGGAGGTACCTGCCCTAAGGCTACGGCAATGGAGTGGGCTTCCAGCAATCCCACCCAGATGGGTAACACCCTTTCTTCTTCCTGATCGGTTAGCAGTATGATTGGATTGCCCGACATGTCATAGGCAATTCCCTTCACATTGACACGGATCACCGCTCCCACCTCCGTAAAACTTGCCCGGGCTAAACCTGCCCGTGACCTGCCCGTTCCTATTGCTATTTTATCATAAATTATCAATTTTTAAATAAAATATTGATTACCCAGCCCGCAACACTGGTCAGGAGAGCCCCCCAGAAGGCACCGCCAAAGCTATAGACGTGAAAACCGGGTACCAGCCAGGCAGTTATGGTGAAGGTTATGGCATTGATGACAAAGATAAACAGACCCAGGGTAATGACCGTTAACGGCAGGGTAAGGAATAATAACACCGGCCGCACAAAAGTATTTACCAGACCCAGGACAAAGGCTGCCAGTACCGCCGGTCCGATGCCTGCGATACGAAACCCCGGTACGATTAAATCAATTAAGAGTAGAGCCAGCCCGTTAAGGCAGAAGGACAGGAGCCACCGCATGAAAACTCCTCCGGCAAAACTTTCGTTTAAATCTTTCGCCGTTTCTGGCCCGGTTCCTGCTGACAAACTTAAAAGTTCCGTCCCTATGTTGGTAGTGACGCGCCCCCCCTTGCCGGAGCAGGAATTAAAACCCACCTGTCGAATAGCATATGACTAATGGAGGTGGGTGTGTGTCTACCCGAAAAGAAGTTTCCCGCCGGCCCGGTGGGGCCGGTTTGCCTGCCGCGGCTCTTCTGGAAGGGGCGGCCGCAGCCGTCCCGGCGGTGTTGACCGGGCAGAGTTTTTATCACCCGTTGGTATTCCTGCTCCTGGGGTTCTATACCTCCTGGCGGGTGGGACGCGTCCGGCAGGCTTACTTTTTTTCAGGCTTTTGCCTGGGGGCCGTGGCCACTGCTACGGCAATCTTCGGGGTAAGCGGTAAAGTCTTGCCTGCGAAAGCACTGGCAGTTATAATGCTGGTCGTTGCCGTTTTTGCGGCATACCGCCTTTTTTCCGGGGCACACTTTTTTGCCACTTATTACCATTCGCCCCGTGCCTGGGTTACTACTTTGGGCTGGGCCCTTGTTACCGGTCTTTTTGTGCGGGGTGCCGGGGTTGGTGATGTGGGGGTAATGATCACTCCCATGCTCTGGCTTTGCCTGTTGCCCCTCTGGGCGTCCTCCTGGCGCCTGCTGCACAGCCTGCTCTTTGCCGTAATCTATTTGACCGCGGTGTACCTGCCAGTGTTACTGGGCGGTGATATCTACCTTGTGGCCGGGCAATGGCCGGTGGGAGTTGCCGCTCTGGGTCTGGCCCTGGTGCCTGAACTTTTGGGCTACCTTTACCCCGAGCGAAAACACCCCCTGGATTCCCTGCCGGTAATCACTCCGACGCTTAACTGGCGGCAGAAATTAAAGGCCTGGCGGGAAGTATTTTTTCTCCTGGGTGATTTCTATGCCCTGAACATGGAAAAGTATGCCTGGTTTGTGCGGCTGGCTCATTACGGGCGATACTTCATTTTCCTGGGGGCAGCCGTGGAAATTGTGGTCCCGCTGCTGGATTTGCTACCGTGGCTTGCATGGCTGGCCGGGTTTTTAGCCCTTGCCGGCATGCTGATGGAACTGGGCACCGGCAACTACGGGGTGATGATCCCCGGGCTAGGTTTCTACGGTGCGGCTATGGCTGCCGGCCGGGGTTTTCTGGCCGGCCCGGTAAAATCTTTTCCGCTGGTTTGTGGTATCCTCCTGGTTCTGCTGTCCTTTGTCCTCTGGCAGGGCCGGCCCCGGGAAACCACGCAGGAGCTGCAAAGGTGGAAAGAATTGAATTCTCCAGCTACTTTACCTTCCGACGGGCAGTGATATGATAGAGCCTGCCGTCATGGCTGCCCCGGGGCTGGTAGTCAAAACCGGCTGCCTCCAGGATTTCCGTAACCTGGTCGGCCTGGTGGGCGTCGGCAGCTTCCATAACGATGTTGAGCTCATCGCCTTCGCCCAGGTCGTTTAAAGCGGATTGCAGCCGTGCCATTCCTCGTTCGTTAATAACCGGTTCCAGGTGAATGGTGATATCTGCCATCTCCATTTATACCTCCCATGTTAGCTTTTCCATTGTGGCCTTGACTATGTATGGTGCAGATGCTCAGTAAAGCCGGCCACCATAAAGCTATAAATTCCGGATAACAGTTTTATTGGGGGGATAATGCCTGTGGCGGAATTAGGCGCGCTTACCGAGGTTGATCTCCGAGAAGTTTGGGGGAATGAAGCGAGGGATTTCACCCCGTGGTTAAAAGAAAACATCGACCGGTTGAATCAAGTGCTGGGACTCGATATTGAGATAACTGAACGTGAAGGGCCGGTGGGGCCTTTTGCCGTGGATCTTGTAGGACAGGACCTGGGTTCGGGACGCACGGTAATTATCGAAAACCAGCTCGCGCCTACCGATCACACTCACCTGGGCCAATTGCTTACCTATACTGCCGGTCGCGGGGCCAAAATAGTAATTTGGATTTCCCCACAGTTTCGCGAAGAACACCGCCAGGCCCTGGACTGGCTAAACGAAAATACAGGCGAAGACCAGGCCTTTTTCGGCGTGGAAATCAAGCTGGTGCGTATTGATGATTCCCGGCCTGCTCCCCCTGTTTAAGCTTGTCTCCCAGCCCAATGAATGGCAGAAAAGCGTTGCCAGTGCCAGTGCCAGAGCCACAAGCACCAGGGGAGAAGCCTATCAAGCTTTTTGGACGGCCTTTTTGGAAAAGCTTAAAGAACGGGCACCGGGTTTGACCAATGCTAAAAAGGGATTGCCCCAGAACTGGTACAGTATCAGTGCCGGCAGGAGCGGTTTTGCGTATGCGGCAGCTTTTAAGTTAAAAGGGCGTTTTGGCGTGGAGCTTTATATTGACACCGGCGATAAAGAGGAAAACAAGCAATTTTTTGACCAGCTTTACGAACAAAAGGACAGTATAGAACGGGAACTTGATATGGCTTTAAGCTGGGAGCGGCTGGATAATACCCGCGCCTGCCGCATAGCCATCTATCGTGGAGGAAGCATTGATGCTGGTGAGGAAGAACTAAACGATCTTCAAGACTGGGCCGTAGCAAACTTGATCAAGTTTAGAGATGTATTCAGTAAACGGATCAAAGCACTCTTTTTAGCCCCCTAACCATATTGGACAATTCGACCTAAATTCGTAACATTATTGGTAAGGGGGTTACCCCGCCGTATGGAAGCCGTCAGGCTGGATTAAGACGGTGGGTCTTGGGGTCTGCCGGATGACGTGCCGGTTTGGCGGTCAGAAGATAAAAGTCGAGCAGCGAGGGAGGTATGGTAAAAATGATAAAGTCAAAGGACATGACCCAGGCTCAGATTACCCATGCCTTTTGCAACTGGTGTAAGTATCGTCGCTACGTTTTAGGCCACGATTATTGGGAGTGCGGCCTGGAAGAAGAGAAAAGGGAAGAACACTGCCTGTACAGGCAGGCGGTGAGGAAAGAAGAAGAAGAAGAAGAGGAAACAGGGCAAAGCGGTGTGACTCATTAATTTTACCCCTTCCCCCATTAGGTGAAACTAGGTCCTTCAAAAGTAAGAAGATATTCGGAAGGGGCGATTCGAAAAGTAAGAAAGTTGCCCGGTGAAAACAACAAAACTTCCGGAGACTAAAAGGAACGGAGCCACGTCGAAATGACCAAAGCGGCGATAAGCCCGACCTACTGCAAAACGGCCCTCAGCAGGACCGGCATTCCGGGCTACCGCTACTGCCTGAACCCTTATGTCGGTTGCTCCCACGGGTGCCGTTACTGTTATGCGGACACAGTGCTTCGTTTTTCCGGCCATTCCGGGAAATGGGGCGATTTCGTAGCCGCTAAAGTCAACTTCCCGGAGGTTTTGGGGGAAGAATTGCGGCGGAAAAGAAACCTTTCGGGTAGGATTATCTTTGGTACCGTCACAGACGCCTACCAGCCTGCGGAAGAAAAGTTCGGCCTTACCAGGAGATCCCTGGAGATCTTTGCGGAGGAGCGGCCATACGCGGAGATTGACCTGCTCACGAAATCAGACATTGTAGTACGGGATGTGGATGTACTCAAGAAGTTGAAAAAATGCTCCATCGGTTTTACAGTAACTACTCCCGATGACAAAACGGCCTCCGTGTTAGAACCCGGGGCTGCCCCACCTTCTGCGCGCCTCCTGGCCGCGAAAAGACTCGCTGAGGAAGGCTTGCACGTATGGGCCTTTATTGCGCCTATCCTCCCGGGGCTAAGCGACACTCCCGGGGTGCTGGAGGAGCTTATATCTGGCCTGAAAGAAGCCGGGGTTAGGGAAGTCTATCTCGATTCGTTGAACCCTTACCCCGCTTCCATGCACCGTTTAAGGGTCGCCTGCCGGGACAGGCTTCCCTGGGCGCTGAAGCACCTGGAACAGTACCTTAGCGATCCCCGCGGGTACTTAAAAACACTCTCGGAAGAATTGGCTGCCCTTTCGCAGAAATACGGCTACGACTTAAGGGTTGATTAAAATCGTAGGTGCATAGCCCCAAAAAATGGGCCAAAAAGGTGGGGTGGTTGTGATCAAATTGAGGGGGCACCACTTGATTTGCCTGCACTTCTACCGGGGTGAGGGATACAGTCGGGAATTTGTCAAAAACCTGGAAGACATAGTGCGCAGGGCTACGGAAGGCGAGAAATTAGAGGTAGTTGTAAGGCGCGGACGAGTTCTACCGGGCTTGCCCGATGTTGCAAGGAGAAGAGTGTGTCGCCAGGGCCGGGGTGGACGCAGAAATCAGGGGAATGTTAACCAATATTTGCCATCACCAGCAACAACTATAAATAAGTTTTTGCCTTTCTTGGGTTGGGCTGTATCGGTGGGGTCAAAAATTATCTCCAGTTTTAAGAGCGTGACTTAGCTCGAAAGCGAGCGACTTGAGCCAAGCGGAAGACTAAACTTAGCGAAATTGAGGACGGAGGCGGGGCCGAGGCTTTGGATGGCCGGAATGGAGATTAGAGGTCGGAAGTTAGAAGTAGGAATATCACAGACGGATCACACCTCAGGGTTAAAAATTATTGTCAAATTACTGATTTTACAGTATAATCTTTCATAAGTACCCTGACGGATGGGGGCCAGGTGGCCCTGAGCCGGAGGGGTATGACAACGGCATAACAGCCTTCCCTGCGAAAAGGGTTTTTCCTGTACTCAAGGGGGCAGCGAAGAACTGGGCAGCAGCCTGCTTTTCGTAGGAGAAAGGCAGGCTTTTTTGTTTACATTAATAGTGTCTTTAAAAAGGCATGGTGCGCTCATTTGTGGACGAATTGCGGGGTGCGTTTAAGCTGCGGCGTTGGGAGGTGAAAGTGTGGAAAGGCGCATTGGGGTGGTCGGCATCCTGGTTGAAGACCGCCAGCATGCCGCGGGGAAGATCAACAGCATCCTGGGGGAATATGCGGAGATTATTGTGGGGCGCATGGGCATACCTTACCGCGAGAAGAACCTTTCGGTCATCGCCCTGATTGTTGACGGCACCACCGACGAAATCGGGGCTATGACGGGAAAACTGGGCAGTATCAGGGGTGTGCAGGTAAAAAGCGCCCTGGTGTCCCGCAAGTAACACATAAAAAATATACTGTCGCAAAATCAGAAACAAAACGGGCGGCGGTCGTCCCTTAAGGAGCGACATTGCGGAGGGCCGGATACGAAACACGGCGCTGCCGAGGTTAGCGAACCGGCAGCGCGAATCGCGCTGGTACCAGTATCGGTAGAATGATTGAGCTACTTAAGCTGTGATTATATCATGAAAAAATAAGACTTCCGACGCATATGCAGCGCTGCCAGGTTCGCTCCGAGGCAAGCCGATGTTTCGTCCGGCCCGTAGCACGGAGCGACGGGGGACGACCGCCGCGCCGGGTAGTTATGCGACAATATCAAAAAGGGTGTTGGATTGAGGTGTCCTACCGGGTAGAAAAAGATCTGCTGGGTGAAAGGGAAATCCCCCGGGATGCCTACTACGGCATCCATACTTTAAGGGCCAAAGAAAATTTTGCCGTGTCCGGGATTCCCGTTCATCGTGAGCTCATCTGGGCCCTGGCCCTGGTCAAAAAAGCCGCGGCCATGGCCAACAGGGAGATTGGCTTGCTGGAACCCCGCATTGCCGGGGCCATAGTGCAGGCGGCGGAAGAGCTGGCCCGGGGGCAGTGGCATGATCAAATTGTCGTCGACGCCTTTCAGGGCGGGGCGGGCACTTCCACCAACATGAATGTCAACGAGGTCATTGCCAACCGGGCCATTGAAATCCTTGGGGGGACAAAGGGAGATTACTCACTGGTCCATCCGCTGGATCACGTTAACCTGGGTCAGTCCACCAATGACGTTTACCCTACGGCCCTGCGGGTGGCGGCCATCAAACTGGTGCGGGAGTTGAGCCAGGCCATGGCTGTTCTGCAGGGGGCCCTGCAGGCCAAGGAGAAGGAGTTTGCCTCCATACTCAAGATCGGCCGCACCCAGTTGCAGGATGCAGTGCCCGTTACCCTGGGCCAGGAGTTCAGCGCCTACGCTGAGGCGGTGGCCCGGGACTGGTGGCGTTTGTACAAGGCAGAGGAACGCCTGCGGCAGGTTAACCTGGGTGGGACAGCCGTGGGGACGGGACTCAACGCCAGCCGGCGTTATATCTTCCGGGTGGTGGAGATCCTGCGGGAGCTGACCGGTTTTAGCCTGGCCCGGGCGGAAAATACCGTGGAAGCCACGCAAAATGCCGACATTTTCGCGGAGGTCTCCGGCTTTGTAAAGACCGCCGCTGTCAACCTGGCCAAGATAGCCGGGGATCTGCGCCTGTTATCTTCCGGCCCCCGGGCGGGGCTGGGGGAAATCGTACTGCCTGAGGTGCAGGCCGGTTCATCGATCATGCCCGGCAAGGTCAACCCCGTAATCCCGGAAATGGTCACCCAGGTGGCCTACCAGGTGATGGCCGGCGATGCGGCCGTTAACATGGCCGCGGCTTCCGGGCAGCTGGAGTTAAATGCCTTCCTTCCCCTGATTGCCCACAATTTGCTCCACTCCCTGGAAATGATGACCGGGGCGGCCAGGTTGCTGGCGGAAAAATGCGTCCGGGGCATTCAAGCTGATGAGGCCCGCTGCCGGCAGCTGCTGGAAGCCAGCCAGGGGGTGATCACCGCCTTTGTCCCTTACCTGGGCTACGAGAAGGCTACCGCCATGGTTCTGCGGGCGGTCCGGAGCGGCCGGCCGGTGACGGAACTGCTGGTGGAGGAGGGGTTGTTCACCAGGGAGGAAATCGAAGCAATCCTGAAGCCGGAAGAGCTGACCACTCCGGGTGTGGCCGGCGTGCGGCATTTAAAGCGCTTTTTAACCAGGGAAGGTGATAAGCCATGAGCCTGAATGCTACCCCCCGGGGGCAGCGGCTGCATATTGCCCTTTTCGGCCGGCGTAATGCAGGCAAATCCAGCTTAATTAACGCCATAACCAACCAGGAAGTGGCCATCGTTTCCGGCATCCCCGGCACAACCACCGATCCCGTGGCCAAGGCCATGGAGCTCCTCCCCCTGGGGCCGGTGATGATTATCGACACGGCGGGGTTGGACGATACCGGGGAACTGGGCGCCCTGCGGGTGCAGAAGACCCTGGAGGTGCTCAACAAAACCGACCTGGCCCTTTTGGTGGTGGATCCCGGGCGGGGAATTGGGGAATATGAACGGGATGTGGTGAACCGGGCCCGGGAACAAAAAGTGCCGGTGCTGGGAGTAATCAACAAAATCGATCTCTACCCCGAAGCGGTTAACCGCCCGTGGCAGCAGGAACTGGATGTGCCCTTTGTGGCGGTCAGCGCTTTGACCCGCCGGGGCATCAATGAGCTGAAAATGGCCGTCGTAAAGGCCGCCCCCAGGGACTGGGCCCTTCCCACCATTGTGGGGGACCTGATTGAACCGGGGGACCTGGTCGTACTGGTCATCCCCATTGACAAGGCCGCTCCCAGGGGGAGGCTCATCCTCCCGCAGCAGCAGGTAATCCGGGACGTACTGGAAAACGACGCCGTGGCAGTGATGGTCAAGGAGCGGGAGCTGAAGTACGCCCTGGCCAGCATGGCCGTGAAGCCGAAGCTGGTGGTTACCGATGCCTCGGCCTACCTCAAGGCCGTGGCCGACACACCGCCGGATGTGCTTTTTACCTCCTTCTCCATCCTGTTTGCCCGCTATAAAGGAGACCTGCCCACCCTGGTGGCCGGGGCCAGGGCCGTCAAGGATTTAAAGCCCGGGGACAAAATCCTCATTGCCGAGGCCTGTACCCATCACCCCATCCAGGATGATATCGGCCGGGTGAAGATACCCCGCTGGCTCCGGCAGGCGGTGGGAGGGGAACTGGTATTTGACGTGGCCAGCGGCGGGAGCACCCTGCCTGAAAATCTCCGGGATTACAAGCTGATCGTGCACTGCGGGGCCTGTATGCTCAACCGCCGGGAAATGCTCTACCGGATCATGCAGGCCCAGGAAGCCGGGGTGCCCATTGTCAATTACGGCGTGCTCATGGCTCACATTCACGGGGTTTTAAAGCGGGCATTATCCCCCTTCCCCCAGGCTTTAGCCGTTCTGGAAGAGGAACAGGTGGAATTTGAAGATGAGCTGGCCCTGTTGAGCAGGTATCGCGAACACAGGTGATCCTATGCGGCACGAGTTCATGGAAGCGCTGGCCAAAGCCAGAGAAGCCCATAGCCTTGAGCACCGGGAAATTCTTATTCTCCTCCAGGCCAGGGGCGAGGAGGTTGATGCCCTTGGCCGGGCGGCCGACGGGGTGAGGGCGGCATCCCTGGGAGATGAGGTGCACTTACGGGGCATCATTGAGTTTTCCAACTACTGCCGCCGGAACTGCCTTTACTGCGGCCTGCGCCGGGACAACCGGAATTTGCGGCGTTACCGCTTAACTCCCGGAGAAATCCTGGCCGCTGCCCGCAAGGCCGCCGGGCTGGGTCTTCCGACCATTGTTCTGCAATCGGGGGAGGATCCCCATTACACGGCCCCGGTTCTGGCGGATATAATCAGGCGTTTAAAGGAAGAGGTGGGGGTGGGAGCGGTAACCCTTTCCGTCGGCGAGCGTTCCTTTGAGGATTACCGCCTGTGGCGGGAAGCGGGGGCCGACCGCTACCTCTTGAAGCACGAAACCGCCGACGCCGCCCTTTTTGCCCGGCTGCGGCCGGGTACCACCTTGCAGGACCGGCTGCTGCGCCTGAAGTGGTTGCGGGAGCTGGGCTACCAGGTGGGGTCGGGGAACATCGTCGGCCTGCCGGGCCAGACTCTGAAAACCCTGGCCGCCGACATCCTGCTCATGCGGGAGTTGGACGTGGAGATGGCGGGCATTGGCCCCTTCATACCCCATCCGCAAACACCCCTGGCCAAAGAGCCTCCCGGAGAGCTGGAACTCACCCTGAAGGTGCTGGCCATAGCCAGGTTGCTCCTTCCCCAGGCCCATTTGCCCGCCACCACGGCCCTGGGTACCATCCATCCCCAGGGACGGCGTATGGGGCTTTGCTTTGGTGCCAATGTGATTATGCCCGATACAACCCCGCCGCCTTACCGCTGCTATTACCAGATCTATCCCGGAAAGGCGGGACTGCACGAGGAAATGGAAACGACACTGGTTTCGTTGAAGAACCTGATCTTTTCCTTAAACCGGCGGGTGGGGAGCGGACCGGGGCATTCCCCGAAAATCCAAGGAGGGATGGAACAGTGAAGTGTGAACCGGCTACCTTTATCAACGAAGAGCAGATTAACGGCCTGCTGGAAGAAGGCCGCCGGGCAACTCCTGCCACGGCCCGGGAGATCATCGCCCGGGCGGAAGAGGCCAGGGGGCTCTCTCCCTTTGAAGTGGCCGTGTTGCTGCATGTGGAGGACCAGGATACCCTGGACCTGATGTTTGCTACTGCCTACCGGGTTAAAGAAAGGATCTACGGCAAAAGGCTGGTTCTTTTTGCCCCCCTTTATATCAGCAACTACTGCATCAACAACTGCCGGTACTGCGGTTACCGCCGGGACAACAAAGAACTGGTGCGGCGCCGCCTGACCATGGAGGAAATACGGGATGAAGTGATTGCCCTGGAAGCTATGGGACACAAGCGGCTGGCCCTGGAAACGGGTGAGGACCCCGTCAACTGCCCCATCGATTACGTGCTGGAAGCCATCGAGACCATCTACTCCGTTAAGGACAGGAACGGCAGCATCCGGCGGGTGAACGTGAATATCGCCGCCACCACGGTGGATGAATACCGGCTTTTGAAAAAAGCTGGCATTGGTACCTATATCTTGTTCCAGGAAACTTACCACCGCGATACCTACCGGGCCATGCACCCCTCCGGCCCCAAGCGGGATTACGACTGGCACACCACGGCCATGGACCGGGCTATGGAAGGCGGCATTGATGACGTGGGCCTGGGCGTTTTATTTGGTTTATATGACTATAAGTTTGAAGTGCTGGGCCTGCTCTTCCATGCTTTGCATCTGGAAGAGCGCTTTGGCGTAGGTCCCCACACCATCTCGGTTCCCCGGCTGCGCCCGGCCTTGAATATCAATCTGGAAAACTTCCCTTACCTGGTTTCCGACCGGGACTTCAAAAAAATCATCGCCATTTTGCGCCTGGCCGTACCTTACACCGGCATGATTCTCTCCACCCGGGAACGGCCCGGGTTCCGGGATGAATTGATCTCGGTGGGCATTTCCCAGATCAGCGCCGGTTCGTGTACGGGCGTGGGAGGCTACCACAGGGCTCTGATGGGCGAACACCGGGAGGAGGGAGATACTGCCCAGTTCCAGGTGGAGGATCACCGGAGCCCCGACGAAGTGCTGCGCAGCATTTGTTTATCCGGGTACATACCCAGCTTCTGTACGGCCTGTTACCGCAAGGGGCGCACCGGCGACCGGTTTATGTCTTTAGCTAAAACCGGCCAGATCCAGAACGTCTGCCAGCCCAACGCCATTCTCACCTTCAAGGAATTTCTCCTGGACTATGCTTCTCCGGAAACCAGGCGGGTGGGTGAGGAGACCATCCAGAAACACCTGGAGTTGATCGAAAATCCCGCCGTGCGTGAAGAAACCGTAGCCCGTTTGGAAATGATCGAAAAAGGACAGCGGGACCTGTACTTTTAGTTTGTACTTAACATGCCTTGTGCGGGTTTGCATCCGGCGGTTCATCAAGTCCCCCTTTGTTACCCTAATCGTTGAAAATATCTTTGGTAGCAAAGGGGGATTTTTTGTGGAATACGTTGGGAGGTGATAAAAAGAGATTTTTGTTAAAAAGCGGCGCTACTGCCGTTAGGCCGTTTTATATGACCGCTTATCCCCTTCAAATGACCATTTAGCAAACTTGTATTGCTTTTTTGAAAAAAAGTATTATTCTGTTGTAATAAACAATTTTGATGGCTAACGATAACATAATATTATTGTACAGGCCGAATGATCAAAAAAGCTTTTTATGGCAGGTGAACGACAATCAAGTTGCATGTCATTAAAAAGATGCTCAATGCCGATGTGCTCTGCGGTGCCGACCGGCTTGATACAGAGGTCACTTCCGGCTTTGGCTGCGACCTGATCAGTGACTCTTTGTGTTTTGCCAGGCCGGGCTGCCTTCTGCTCACCGGGCTTACCAATGTGCAGATCATCCGTCTTGCGGAAATGGTGGAGGCACGGGCCATCGTTTTTGTGCGGGGTAAGAAGCCCGGTGAAGACGTAATCAAGCTGGCGCGGGAAAAGGGTCTTCCCTTGCTGGCGACCGATCTGTTCCTGTTTGAAAGTTGCGGCATCCTCTACCAGGCGGGACTGCGGAGTTCCTGAAACGGGGGTAAGGTGCCTTGCAACTGAAGTTTCAGGTGAAGGGGATGGATTTCAGCCGGGCAGGCCAGGCCGCAACAAAGATAAAGAAAGCCTTACAGCTGGCCGGTATGGATCCCGCGACCATCCGCAAGGCCATCATCATTGCCTACGAGGCGGAGATGAACATCGTCATCCATGCCTATCACGGCACCCTGACAGCCAATATCACTCCCCATAAGGTGGAAATCATCGCCGAAGATGAAGGCCCGGGTATTCCCGATATTCCCCTGGCCATGCAGGAAGGATATTCCACCGCTCCTCCCCACATCCGGGAGATGGGTTTCGGAGCAGGCATGGGCCTGCCCAACATCAAAAAAAGCGCCGATGAACTGGATATCCAGTCGGAAGTAAATAAAGGCACCAGACTGTGGGCGGCAGTTTTCAACAATTAGTTGATACTGTCACAAAACCAGAAACTAGATGGGCGGCGGTCGTCCCATAAGGAGCGACCCAGCACTCACTGGAGCACTTCTTTCTTAAGAATAGCCATTGCTCATATGCCTGCAACACTACTTCGAAGAAGTGCTTAACCAGTGAGTGCTGGGCTGGAGGGCTGGATACGAAACACGGCGCAGCCGAGGTTAGCGAACCGGCAGCGCGAATCGCGCTGGTAGCAGTATCGATATAATGATTGAGCTGCTTAAGCTATAACTATTCATGAGGAAAGTAGACTTCCGGCGCATATGCAGCGCTGCCAGGTTCGCTCCGAGGCAAGCCGATGTTTCGTCCGGCCCGCAGCACGGAGCGACGGGGGGACGACCGCGCCCCGATAGTTATGCGACAGTAGCTAGCTAAGAGCTGAACGGAACGACGGGAGACGACCGCTGCCGGGGTATGGGACAATATCTAGAAGTGGTGATTAAAAATGCAGCAATATTTCCATTCAGTGCGTCTCGACGAAGAAAAATGCAAAGGGTGCACCAACTGCATCAAGCACTGCCCTACCGAAGCCATCCGGGTTCGCAAGGGTAGAGCCCGCATTATCGAGGAGCGCTGTATTGACTGCGGTGAGTGTATTCGCATCTGCCCCAACCAGGCCAAGCTGGCCATCACCGATTGCCTGGAAAAACTAAAAGATTTTAAGTATACCGTTGCCCTCCCTGCTCCTTCCTTTTACGGTCAGTTTAAACCCGAAGTTACCCCCTCCCAGGTATTAAGTGCCCTGCTAGCCCTGGGCTTTCATGATGTTTTTGAAGTAGCCCTGGCTGCTGAAGCCGTTTCGTGGGCCATCAGGCATTATATGGAAGTATGTGTTGACAGGCCCCGGCCGTTGATCTCATCAGCCTGTCCTGCGGTAGTCAGGTTAATCCAGGTGCGCTTTCCCAGCCTGCTGGAACACATCATTCCCATAGAGTCTCCCATGGAAATAGCCGGGCGTATGGCCCGGGAGCAGGCCTGCCGGAAGACCGGGCTTGAACCGGGCGAGATTGGAACCTTTTTCATTACCCCCTGTCCCGCCAAAGTGACGGAAGTAAAACAACCGTCCGAAGGTAGATCCAGTGTCGATGGGGCCATCTCCATGGCCGTGGTTTATGGTGCTCTGCTCAAACGTCTGGAAATGCCCGCACCATACCCGGTGGCCCCCCGGGCTTCGGGAGTGGGCATTGGCTGGGGCCGCGCAGGGGGAGAAAACGAGGCCATTAAAGCCGGATCGCTGCTGGCCGTTGACGGTATCCACAGCGTGATTAGCGTTCTGGAGGAAATAGAAAGGGGAGGCCTTACGGACATCGATTACCTGGAGGCCCAGGCCTGCACGGGAGGCTGTATCGGCGGCCCCCTGGTGCCGCAGAACCCTTTTGTGGCCCGGGTGCGCATGGGTAATCTGGTCAAGTTGTACCCTGCCGGGGAACCATGGGACTTTCCCCGGGATTTCGACTACTATCGCCTGAAAACACCCATTCCGGCCCGCCCGGCCTTAACCCTGGCCAAAGACCCCCAGGTGGCCCTGGCCCGGCTGGAAGAGGCGGAGCGGATTTGCGCCGAACTCCCCGGGCTGGACTGCGGATCCTGCGGTTCCCCCAGCTGCCGCGCCCTGGCTGAAGATATAGTGCAGGGGTATGCCCGCCGCAGCTACTGCATCTTTGAACTGCGGGAGCGCCTGCAGCAGCTGGCGGAAGAGATGGTCGAACTGGCCCAGAAACAGCCGCCGGCCATGGGAAGGGACTGGAAACAGGCAAGGGACGGGGGTGGTGAAGCTGATTGACTGGCGGGAAATAATTGCGGAACTGGAGCTGACAGCCCATTACCACAATGCCCTGCCCCTGCCCCCGGTGTACGGGGCCTACTGTGGTGATATGATGAGCGACGTGCTGGCCCGTGCCCGCCGGGGGAGCCTGTGGATTACCATCCAGCGCCACCGGAATGTAGTGGCCGTGGCTTCCCTGGTGGGTTTGAGCGGGGTTGTTATTTCCGGAGGCCGGGTTCCCCCGCCGGATACCGTTGCCCTGGCCGAGAAGGAAGGTGTGCCTCTCTTCTCCACACCCCTTGATAGTTTTCATGCCGCCGGCAGGTTTTATTGCCTGCTCACCAGGGCCGGTTTGATCAACCAGGAGGAAAATAGTGTCGCTGAACCACAAAAATGAGCGGGGACGGCCGCGCCCGCACCGGTAGATTGAAGACCGGGACATGAAGGGAGGTGATGTATCCTTTTGGGGTCCGCTACTAGCATAGATAGACCATGAGCAAGGAGGTTGTTGTGATGTCCGTTGCTTGCAAGTGTAGCGGGGAATTGAACAGCAGGATGGATGCGCTGCTTGAGCAGTATCGCGGCCAGCCCTCGGCGTTAATTCAGGTGCTGCACCAGGCGCAGGGGATCTATGGCTACCTGCCCAGAAAAGTGCTGCAAAGGGTTGCCGGGGCGCTGAATGTACCCCTGAGCCAGGTTTACGGCGTGGTATCTTTTTACTCCTTCTTTACCATTCATCCCAAGGGCAAGCACCAGATCAGCGTATGTAAGGGTACGGCCTGCTACGTGCGGGGAGCGGGGCAGCTCCTGGACCGCATCAAAGAAGAGCTGGGCCTCAAGCCCGGGGAGACTACCGAAGACGGCCAGTTTTCCCTGGAAGTGGTGCGCTGCCTCGGGGCCTGCGGCCTGGGACCGGTGATCACTGTGGATGAAGACGTTCACGCCCGGGTTCAACCGGAGCGCCTGTCCGGTATCCTGGCGGCTTACCGGCAGTAATTGTTGGGAGGGATTCCCATGATGGAAGAACTGGCTCACCACATCCTGGACGTCGCCAGGAACTCCCTGGAGGCCGGGGCTACCCGGGTGGAGATTACCGTCGAAGAAGATCCGGCCGGCGACCTGTTGCGTTTTTCTGTGGTTGACAACGGTTCCGGAATTCCTCCAAACGTCCAGCGCCAGTTGACCAACCCGTTTTTTACCACCAAAAGCGGCAAAAAGGTGGGTCTGGGGTTACCCTTTTTACAGGCGGCGGTGGAGCGGTGCGGCGGCAACCTGGAAATAAGGAGTGAAGTTGGACGCGGTACAACGGTTGTGGCTACCTTCCCTTATTATTGCTGGGACCGTCCCCCCCTGGGGGATATGCCCCGGACCATCGTCAGCCTGCTGGTGGGCAACGGCCACCTGGACCTGTGCTACCGTCACATTTTCAACGGTCAGAGCTTTGAGATGGATGCCGGGGAAATCAGGTCCCGCCTCAAAGGGATATCCCTGGATACACCGGAGGTACTTATCTGGCTGCGCCAGTACCTTGCCGAAAATTTAAACATCCTAAATGGAGGTGGTGGGTATGAAGTCGCTCGCCGAGCTGGATAAGCTCAGGGAGAAGCTGCAGGAAGAGATGCGCCTGCGGGAGGGCAGGGAGGACGTAAAAGTTGTAGTCACCATGGGCACCTGCGGGATTGCCTCGGGGGCCCGGGAGGTGCTCACGGCCATCCTGGAGGAAATCAGCAAGAGGGGACTGAAGGGTGTAACGGTAACCCAGACCGGGTGTGCCGGCCTGTGTCATTGCGAGCCGCTGGTGGAAGTGGAAAGGCCCGGCCGGGATAAGGTTACCTACGGACACGTGGATGAGAAAAAAGCGCGGGAAATTGTGGTTTCCCACCTGGTCAACGGCCAGATAATTAAAGAGTGGACTATTAAGTAAGTAGGGGGGGTTGGTATGGAACTTTACAGGGCTCATGTTCTGGTCTGTGCCGGGGCCGGGTGTATTTCCTCGGGGTGCCAGGCAGTAAAATCTGCCCTGGAAGAGAGCATCGACAGGCTGGGTTTAAAGCGCGAAGTTAAGGTGGTTGAAACCGGCTGTATGGGTCCCTGCGACCTGGGTCCGGTAATTGTGGTTTATCCCGAGGGAGTGTTTTACCGCCAGTTAAAACCCGCGGATGCAGTGGAGATCGCCGAAGAACATTTGTTGAAGGGGCGGGTGGTGGAGCGCCTGCTGTACAAGACGCCCGAAGACGGCAAGACGGCGGTGACCTCCGATCAGATAGATTTCTTTAAAAAGCAGACCCGCATTGCCCTGCGCAACACGGGAATCATCAACCCTGAATCGGTGGAAGAATACATTGCCCGCGACGGGTACCGGGCTTTGGGCAAAGTGCTTACCAGCATGACCCCGGAAGAAGTCATCGAGTGCATCAAAAAATCCGGCTTGCGGGGGCGGGGCGGCGCAGGATTTCCCACCGGCTTGAAGTGGGAGTTTTCAGCCAAAGCGCCGGGGAAGCCCAAGTACGTGGTCTGCAACGCCGACGAGGGCGATCCGGGCGCCTTTATGGATAGAAGTATTCTCGAAGGGGACCCCCATAGCGTGCTGGAAGCCATGGCCATCTGCGGCTACGCCATAGGAGCAAACCAGGGCTACGTTTATGTCCGGGCCGAATACCCCCTGGCGGTGCAAAGATTGAGCCTGGCCATCGAAAAGGCCCGGGAATACGGCCTGCTGGGAGAAAGCATCTTTGGCACGGGCTTTAGTTTCGACGTGGAAATCCGGGTGGGAGCCGGCGCCTTTGTCTGCGGCGAGGAAACGGCCCTGCTGGCATCCATTGAAGGCCGCCGCGGTGAACCAAGGCCCAGACCTCCCTTCCCCGCCCAGGAAGGCCTCTGGGGAAAGCCCACGGTGATCAACAACGTGGAAACATGGGCAAACATCCCGCCCATTATCCTGAACGGGCCCGAATGGTTTGCCTCCATCGGTACGGAGAAGAGCAAGGGAACGAAGGTCTTCGCCCTGGCCGGTAAAGTAAACAACACCGGTCTGGTTGAGGTGCCCATGGGTACCACCTTGAGGGAAATTATCTTTGATATTGGCGGCGGCATCCCTGGAGGTAAGCAATTCAAGGCCGCGCAGACGGGAGGCCCCTCCGGCGGCTGCATCCCGGCCCGTTACCTGGACGTGCCGGTGGATTACGAGTCGCTGACCCAGCTGGGAGCCATCATGGGCTCCGGCGGTTTAATTATCATGGATGAGGATACCTGTATGGTGGACCTGGCCCGGTTCTTCCTCGAGTTTGTCCAGGACGAGTCCTGCGGCAAGTGTTCTCCCTGCCGCATCGGCACCAAGCGCATGCTGGAGATTGTGGAGCGGATCACCCGGGGTGAGGGCCGGGATGGGGATATCGAGCTTCTGGAAGAGCTGGGGCACGGCATCAAGTCTTCCGCCCTGTGCGGCCTCGGACAGACCGCCCCCAATCCCGTGCTCAGCACCATCCGCCATTTCCGCGACGAGTATGAAGCCCATATATACCACAAGAAGTGTCCCGCCGGGGTTTGCCGCGCCTTGATGGTGTACGCCATAGACGAAGAAAAATGCAATGGTTGCGGGCGCTGCGCCCTGGTATGTCCGGCAAAAGCTGTTTCCGGAGAGAAAAAGAAGCCCCACCGGATAGACCTGGAAAAATGCCTCCGGTGCGGCACGTGTATGGAAAAGTGCAAGTTTGGTGCTATCTATACCATTTAAAGCTGGAGGGAGAGACATGTCCCTGGTGACGCTTACTATAGATGGGCGGCAGGTTCAGGTGCCGCCCGGCACCACCATCCTGGCGGCGGCCAGGCAGGCTGGGGTAAAAATCCCCACGCTCTGTTACCTGGAGGAGTTGAACGTCATCGGTGCCTGCCGCCTTTGCCTGGTGCAGGTAGAGGGAGCCCGCGCGCTGGTGGCCGCCTGTGTAACCCGGGCCGCCGAGGGGATGGTGGTTCATACCAATACACCGGCGGTACGGCACGCGCGCCGGCTTAATCTGGAATTGATCATGTCCAACCACCCCCAGGAGTGCCTGACCTGTGTACGCAATACCGGCTGCGAACTGCAGCAACTGGCGGCCGAGCTGGGAGTGGGAGAAATTCGCCTCCAGGGGGAGATGTCTCCCTACGAGGTGGACGATTCCAGCCCCTCTATAATCCGTGACCCGCGCAAGTGCGTCCTTTGCCGCCGCTGCGTGGCGGTGTGCGAAAAGGTGCAGGGGGTCAGCGCCATTGCCGTCCAGGAACGGGGCTTTGATACCGTGGTGGCACCGGCCTTCCTGGCTCCGCTGGGCGAGGTAAACTGTGTCAACTGCGGCCAGTGCTCGCTGGTTTGTCCCACGGCGGCCATTCACGAGCGGGATGAAACGGACAAAGTTTGGGCCGCCCTGGCCGACCCGGAAAAGCACGTGGTGGTGCAAACCGCCCCTGCCGTACGGGTAAGCATCGGCGAGATGTTCGGGTTGGAACCGGGAAGCATTGTCACGGGCAAGCTGGTGGCCGCTTTAAGGCGCCTGGGATTTGATAAAGTCTTTGATACTGATTTTACCGCTGATTTAACGATTATGGAAGAGGGTAGCGAGTTAATTCACCGCCTGCAGAACGGCGGCAGGCTCCCCCTGATTACCTCGTGCAGCCCGGGGTGGATCAAATTTATTGAGCACTTTTACCCCAACCTGCTGCCTAACTTATCAACCTGCAAGTCGCCGCAGCAGATGTTCGGTGCCCTGGCCAAGACCTACTATGCGCAAAAAGAAGGTATCGATCCGGCCAGGATCTTCGTGGTTTCCATCATGCCCTGTACGGCGAAAAAATACGAAGCCGGCCGCCCGGAGATGAACGCCAGCGGCTACCGGGATGTGGACGTGGTGCTCACCACCCGGGAACTGGGCAGGATGCTCAAGCAGGCGGGAATTGATTTTGACTCCCTTCCCGAGGAAGATTACGACGCGCCCCTGGGTATTTCCACCGGGGCGGGGGTCATCTTCGGGGCTACCGGTGGGGTGATGGAAGCGGCCCTGCGCACCGCTTATGAACTGGTCACGGGTGCCACCCTGGTGTCCCTGGACTTTGAGGAGGTCCGCGGGCTGGAAGGGGTGAAGGAAGCTTCCGTCAACCTGGCCGGGACGGAGTTGAAAGTAGCCGTGGCCCACGGGCTCGGCAATGCCCGCAAGGTCCTGGATGCCGTAGTGAACAAGGAAAGAGAGTACCATTTCATTGAAATCATGTGCTGCCCCGGCGGGTGTATCGGCGGCGGCGGCCAACCGGTTCCCGTGGACAACGAGACCCGGGCCAGGCGTATCGCGGCCATCTACCAGGTCGACCGGCAGATGCCGCTGCGTAAATCCCATGAAAACCCGGCCGTACAAGCCCTGTACAGTGAGTTCCTGGGCGAGCCCCTGGGGCACAAGTCCCACGAGCTTCTGCACACCCACTACACTCCCAGAGAGCGGTTTTAAAACCCCAACATAAACCCCGGAGAACAGGTGTTTGTCAAAAAACCCGAGAGTCCCGGAATAGTCCGGGACTCTAATTCTGTGCGCTTTGGTACCAAGGTAGAAATCGTCGCAATCATTCGTGTGTCGCAGGTCTTTAGCGCTTTTAAGAATTTTACTGTAATCTTTGGGCAAAAACGCCGGATCTATGCCGGCCATAACATTTCTCCTACCGGACGGCATTGGAAGCAAAGGGTATCTGCCATCCAACCATGCGGTTGAAATCCCCGGCGTTAGCCCGTTTTCCCCAACAAACGGCGGCATAGTTCCCTGTCCATGAGGAAGCTTTTGAAGATGCTGGCTGAGAGGCCGTTGCTGACCTGCCGGGGCCAGGCCAGGTACAGGTAGTAACGTATTTGCATCCCCGGGATAATTACCCGCGCCACTTTGCCTGTTTCCAGGGCGTCGTGGGCCGCACGGCGGGAAACCGCGGCTATCCCCAGCCCGGCCCGGACCGCCTGCACCATGGACTGGCTGCTGCCCAGTTCAAGTATGCTGGGAAAATGCTCCACGTTAATGTTGTGTTCGGCCAGTTTGGCCTCCAGAGCCTGCCTGGTGCCCGAACCGGCTTCACGGATAATCAGCGGCTCGCGGGTCAACTCCTCCAGGGAGATGTTGTTGCCCGCCCAGGGGTGCCAGGAGGGAACGATAAAGATCAATTCGTCTTCCAACCAGGGGTGGTATTCGATGCTCTCTCCACCCATTGCCGCTCCCAAAACGCCAATGTCGATCTCCCGGTCCTGTAACCAGCGTGCCACTGTAGCGCTATTGCCCACCTGCAGGCTTACCCGGACTCCCGGGTACTGCTCCCGGAAACCGCCGATAAAAATGGGGAGCAGGCATTCGGCAGGCATGCTGGTGGCTCCCAGCATGAGATGGCCGCTTTTCAACCCCTGTAGTTCATTGACCATAGCCCGGATTTTCCGGTAATGGCGTACCATTTGCTTGATTTCCGGGTAGAGAAGCCGTCCGGCCTCAGTAAGCAGCACCTTTTTTTCATTGCGCTCCAAAAGGGTGACGCCCAGCTCTTCCTCCAGCGCTTTAATCTGAAAGCTTACCGCCGGCTGGCTCATCCCCAACTGTCCGGCGGTTTTGGTAAAATTGCGCAGTTCAGCGACCAGCAAAAATGCTTCCAGCTGTTTTATATTCATGGAAAGTTGCAACACCTTTCGGAAGATTATTTCCAAGAATATTCAGACGAAGGTAAAAAGAAAGCTCAACTTTCAACACTACGCTATCCTTCGTCGAAAATTAAACGAAACGGGCGGCGGTCGTCCCATAAGGAGCGACATTGCGGAGGGCCGGATACGAAACACGGCGCTGCCGAGGTTAGCGAACCGGCAGCGCGAATTGCGCTGGTAACAGTATCGATAGAACGATTGAGCTACTTATGCTGTAACTATCCATGAGGAAAAAAGACTTTCGGCGCATATGCAGCGCTGCCAGGTTCGCTCCGAGGCAAGCCGATGTTTCGTCCGGCCCGTAGCACGGAGCGACGAGGGACGACCGCCGCCCCGGGTAGTTATGCGACAGTACCTACAAGCATGTTCTTTCTATATGATATAATAAAAATCCTGCCGCATGCTTAATCTAAAATACCTCCGGGCCAGCTGTTGTTATTTACCTTTGACAGAACAGTAACGGCAAATATAATTAGGGTGTAATGTACTCGAAGGGTTAACTTTCGAATATTCAAGGAGCGGTTCAATCTTGAGCAAAGAGTTTCAGCGGTATGTGGTAACCCGGGTAAAGCGGGCCATTGTGGATTACGGCATGATTGCAGATGGGGACCGGGTGGCGGTGGGCCTTTCCGGGGGGAAGGACAGCAGCGTGCTTTTGCATATCCTGAACCTTGTCCGGCGGGTGGCACCCATTAAATTTTCCCTGCACGGCATTTATGTAGATCCCGGCTGGGACATGGAAGTAAACGTGTTGCGGGAATTTTGTGAGCACGAGGGGGTTCCTTTTTACTATAAACCCACCAATATTGCCGAGGTGGTTTTCGATATCCGGCAGGAGAAAAACCCCTGTGCTCTGTGTGCCAACCTGCGCCGGGGGGCTTTAAACAATACCGCCCGGGACCTGGGATGCAACAAAGTGGCCCTGGGACATCACCTGGATGATGTAATTGAAACCTTTTTCATGAGCCTTTTTTACACCGGGCAGTTTCGTACTTTTTCTCCTATTACTTATTTAAGCCGGAGCGATGTCACCATGATCCGTCCTTTAATCTACTTGACCCAGGAGCACGTACGGGAAATGGCGCGGCAAAAAAACCTGCCCGTTTTAGAAAATCCCTGTCCCGTTAACGGCAAGACCAAACGGCAGGAAATGAGGGAGTTCGTGGCTAATCTACTTATCAGATATCCCGAATTGCACCTGCGCTTTCTCAATGCTCTCAAGACGGCAGATTTACGCAACCTGTGGCCGGTAACAAAGTAAAAACTACTGAGGTGAACAAAACTTAAGGATCTTTTCCGGCCTCGGATGCAACTATTAGTATAGCCTTTTTATTTGAAAAATGACGCAAAACATTAAAATCTCATTTTCGTTCAATTTACAAAATTACTATTTTAATTCGTGCCCGAAGTAGCTATTTACTCACACTTTTCACCCCTTTATAATTGAAGAAAAGAAACGTATTGTATGCTGTATAATTAGTTTTTAAGTTTTCGCTCAATTTGCTCCAAGAAGGGGTGAGAATGTGGGACTACTGAACAACTTTTACAACCCGAATGCGGTAGCCGTTGTCGGTGCCTCAAAAAAACCCGGTAAAGTAGGCCACTCCATAGTGAAGAATCTAATCGAGTCAGGATTTCCGGGACAAATTTATCCGGTTAATCCCAAGGAGGAGGAGATTGAGGGTTTAACGGTTTATCCATCGGTTATGGCCATTCCGGAGCAGGTGGACCTGGTCGTTGTGGCCGTTCCCGCAGCCAGAACCGTGGATGTAGCCAGAGAGTGCGGGGAAAAGGGTGTTAAAAACCTGGTAGTGGTTACTGCCGGGTTTAAGGAAATCGGAAAGGAAGGTCTGGATCTCGAAAAAGAGCTGGTAGCCATCTGCCGCCAGTATGGCATGCGTATGCTGGGGCCAAACTGCGTGGGCATGATGGACACCCATACGCCCATCAACGCTTCTTTTGCCAAAACTTCCCCCTTGAAAGGCGACATAGCCTTCCTCTCCCAGAGTGGTGCCACCCTGATTGCCATCCTGGACTGGAGCTGCTCCGTTGGTCTTGGTTTCAGCAAGATGGTCAGCCTGGGCAATAAAGGAGATCTTTCGGAAATAGATTTCATTGCCGAAGCTGCCGGTGACCCCTATACCCGCGTAATCGCCTGCTATCTGGAAGACGTGGCCGACGGGCCTCGTTTCCTGGAAGTGGTCCGCGAGGCCACCCGTAAAAAACCCGTAATCATTCTCAAGTCCGGCACAAGCCAGGCCGGTGCCCAGGCCGCTTCTTCCCACACCGGTGCCCTGGCCGGTAGTGACCTGGCTTACGACACGGCCTTCCGGCAGTGCGGCGTAATCCGCGCCCGGTCCATGACCGAGCTCTTTGAGCTGGCCATTGCCTTTTCCCGTTGTCCGATTCCGGCCGGCAAGAGGGTGGCCATTGTGACCAACTCCGGGGGTCCGGGCATTGTGGCTACGGATAATGTGGAAGCCAAGTCCTTGACTATGGCACGGTTTACCAGGGAAACCATTGAAGAATTGCGCGGGGGGCTGCCCGCCGAGGCCGCCCTGTACAACCCGGTGGACGTGCTGGGTGATGCCAGGGCCGACCGTTATCGTTTTGCCCTGGAGAGGGTTCTTGCCGACCCCAATGTGGACAGTGTCGTGGTTTTAATGTGTCCCACCGCCGTGGCCCAGCCCCTGGAAACCACCCAGGCCGTGATTGAGCTGCAAAAGAAATATCCCCACAAGCCAATTATGGGCGTTTACCTGGGCGGCGAATCCATGGCTGAAGGGGCACGGCTCATGTCCGAAGCCGGCATGACCTGTTTTACCTTCCCCGAGCCGGCTATTGCAGCGATCAACGGATTGGTTAGTTACAGTGAATTTCGCAGTGCTCCCGCGGGGGAAAGTGATTTGAACTATCCCGATGTGGACAAGAAAGCAGTCAAGGCCGTTTTTTACGATGTCATGCGGGATAACCGCCTGGTGCTGCTGGGCAGCGAAGCGGCAGCCGTTGCCAGGGCGTACGGTATCCCGGTCGCTCCCATTTCCCTGGCCACCACCCCCGAGGAGGCGGTGGAGGAAGCCGAAAAAATGGGCTACCCGGTGGTGCTCAAGGTGGCCTCTCCCAAGATCCTGCACAAGACCGACGTGGGTGGCGTAAAAATTGGCCTTGATTCCCCCGAAGCAGTACGCAAAGGTTTCATCGAGATTATGGAGAACGTCCATCGCCTGCTGCCCCAGGCTGTGGTCTACGGCATAGAGGTACAGAAAATGATGCCCAGGGGCGTGGAGCTGATCATCGGCATGACCCGGGATGTCCAGTTTGGCCCCATGATTGCCTGCGGTCTGGGCGGTATTTACGTCAACCTGCTTAAAGATGTTTCCTTCCGTCTGGCCCAGGGGCTCACCCGGCGGGAGATTGAGGCCATGCTATCTGAAACCAAGGCCTATACCCTCTTGCGGGGTTACCGGGGCGAGAAGCCGGCCGACCTGCCGGCGCTGGTGGAAGCCATCGGGCGCACGGCCCGGCTGGTGCTGGATTTCCCGGAGATCAATGAAATCGACATTAACCCCGTCTTTGTCTATAACCAGGGCTTAAGTGCCCTTGATATCAAAATTACCATATCGTGAGGTGTTGGCCTGATGAGAAATCTGTACATTATGGGCACTCCGGCCAGCGGTAAAACGGCCCTGGCCCTGGGCCTGGCTCAAAAATTGCAAAAAGAAGGGTTTCGGGTCGCCTACTTTAAGCCCATCGGGAGTCCTTCCCGGGGAGCGGAACGGGTGGATGAGGATGCCGTTTTAATGCGGGAAGTGCTGGGGATGGACGTGCCCCTGGAACTAATAGTTCCCCGGATGATCGGACCGTCCTATCTGTCCGGGAACGGTTGTAAAGACGCCCTTTCCAAGGTTCGCGCGGCTTACGAGCAGATCTCCGCAGGTGCCGATGTGGTGATTATCGGCGGGGCGGCCTACCCCTACGCTTACGCCGCCTGCGGGCTGGACGATATTACCCTGGCCAGACAACTGGACGCTCAGGTATTGCTGGTGTTAAACGTTGAAAATGATTTTGGCTTTGACCAGGTCCTGTTCTTTAACCGCAGCCTTACCGCGGCGGGGGTAAATCTGCTGGGCAATGTTTTCAATAATATTCCCCGTCCCCTTTTGGCCAAAATCGAAGGTATCTACCGGCCCATTTTAGAAGAAAACGGTTACCGCACTCTGGGTGTGATCCCGCGCCGCCCGGAAATTGCTTCCCCTACCGTGGAAGAATACTATGAAGTTCTGGGCGGGGAAATCGTGACCGGCAGCGAGAATCTAAAGCGCCTGGTGGAGGATGTGGTGGTCGGCGCCATGACCGCCGAGAGCGCCCTGACCTATTTCCGCCGCACTGCCGATAAGGCGGTGATTCTGGGTGGCGACCGGGCCGATGTTGCCCTGGCCGCCCTGGAAACCAGCACTTCGGTGCTCATCCTGACCGGAGGCCTCTATCCCGACGTGAAGGTAATTGCCCGGGCGCAGGAAAAGGGGGTACCGCTGATCCTGGTTCACTATGATACCTATACTACTATCGAAAAAATCAGCCACTTGTCCCGTCGTTTAAAGCCGGGCGATACCACCGGAATTAAAGTAGCCCTGGAAAACGTGGAACAGTATTGCCAGTGGGAGGCCATTGTGGAGGCGTTGCGCTAATTATAGGCCAGTAGCTACACCGCCGGCCAGGCAACCGGCGGTGTTTTTAGTGCCATTGAGGGCGGCTGCCCAGGCATTTGCCTTGACAAAGGAACGACACCCCTATATAATGAGTTTTGTTAAATTAAGGGGTGTTTGACATGCGTATTAATGTGGCGGATTTGAAAAAGAGCCCCGGGGAAAGCATAGAGCTGGAGCTTTCTTCTCCATTGCCGGAACTGGAATTCCACGGGGACAGGTTGAGCTTTGACGGCCCTGCCCGGGCGTTCCTTGAGATCAGTAATACCGGGAAAACCCTTTTAGTGGAGGGGGAGGTCAAGGGTACCCTGGAAGTCCGCTGTGCCCGCTGTTTGGAGCCTTTTCGCTTGCCGGTGGAGGCCACGCTGAGCGAGGTATACTATCCTGCGGACAGTGAAGAGATGGTTGTTGCAGATCCGGCTAAAGAAGAGTACCAGGAATGGATCCCCTTTTCCGGCGATGTCCTGGATATTACGCCGGAAGTGCTAAAGAGCATTTTGCTGGTATTGCCCATGCGTTTCCTCTGTGATGAGGGTTGCCGTGGTCTCTGTCCCCGGTGTGGCCAGAACCTGAACATGGCACCCTGTGCCTGTTCCGGGGAAGATGTGGACCCGCGCCTGATGATACTCAAAGACATGTTTAAGGATAGCAACCGGTAACCTTTGGTTAAAGGGGGGTGGAGTGTTATGGGTGTTCCGAAAAGGAAAACTTCCAAGCGGCGGGCCAGAATGCGGCGGGCCCACTGGAAGATAGAAGCCCCGGGACTGGTGCGTTGTTCCCAGTGCCGTGCCCTGATTATGCCTCACCGGGTTTGCCCGGAATGCGGGTATTACAAGGCAAAAGAAGTGGTGAAAGTTCAGTAGGACCATGTAAAGTTTAAGTAGGCGCACATGACGCATTCATAACCATTATCAGCGGATAAGAGCCGCCGTTTTGCACTAAGAAGCGACCCTGGCCCAGCACTCACCGCAACCTGGTTCTCTGATAGTAATACTGCTAACCATTACGGCTTTAGTCCCTGTGCAGGTACCTGGAACCGGTGAGTGCTGGGTGAGTGCTGGGGAACGGAGCAAAACGGCAGGCGAATACAGAATTACCCAGGCAACTCCGGTAAAGGCGGGTATGTTTGCCCTGCCTGCACCGGAAAATTTTTTGCCCTGAAGGAGTTGCTTTATTTTGGCATTCCCGCTATACTTATTAGTACCTGGTGCTAAAATTTTTTGGTGATGGGGCAATGTCCAGAAGTCATGCGGGAAAACTGAATCGCCAGCAGCTGGTTGCCCGTTATCTGACCGGCAATCCTTTCCTCACCGATGAGGATCTCGCCGCTATTCTCGGGGTCAGCGTCCAGACTATCCGGCTGGATCGCAATGAGCTACATATTCCGGAAAAACGTGAGCGTTTGGAGCAGGTGGCCCGGGGTGTTTACGGCCGGCTCCGGGCTTTAAGTGAAACCGATCTGGTGGGTGAGCTGGTGGAGCTGAACATAGGCAAATCGGGCGTTTCCATACTGACCATCACCGATGAGATGACCCTCAAGCGCACCCGCGTGGCCCGGGGGCATTATTTGTTTGCCCAGGCCAACTCCCTGGCGGTGGCTTTATGCGATGCTGAGGTGGCCCTTACCGGCACCACCAAGGTGAGTTTCCGCCGCCCGGTGTTCTGCGGGGAAAAGGTGATAGCCAGGGCGTTTGTAAGGCGCAAAAAAGGCAATAAATATATGGTAAGGGTTACCTCAAGAGTCAATAACGAGGTAGTGCTGGAAGGAAAATTTCTCATCTTCGCCATAGCAGAGGAGGTCTGGCGGCAGTGAAAATTGCCGTTGATGCCATGGGCGGTGACCATGCGCCGGGAGAAATCGTGCGGGGGGCAGTGGAAGCGGCCCGCGAATACCGCCAGGAGATCATTCTGGTGGGGGACCGGGAAAAAATTCTGGCCGAATTGGGTCAGTCGCTCCCGAACCCTATTGAGGTGTTCCACGCCCCGGAAATTATTACCATGGAGGAACAGCCGGCCGTAGCAGTCCGGAAAAAGAAGCAGTCTTCCATTGTGCAGGCTGTCAGGCTGGTTAAGGAAGGGGAGGCAGCGGCCCTGGTTTCTGCCGGCAGCACGGGAGCGGCCATGGCGGCTTCCCTTTTAGGTTTCGGACGCATCCAGGGGATTGACCGCCCGGCCATAGCCAGTATTTTACCCCGGCGGGGGGGAACCACCGTCCTTTTAGATGCGGGAGCCAACGTGGACTGCAAACCCCACCATTTATTGCAGTTTGCCATTATGGGCTCCCTGTACGCCGAAAAAATCCTTGGCGTTCCCCGGCCCCGGGTCGGCCTTTTAAATGTGGGTGAAGAAGAAACAAAGGGCAACGAACTCACCCTGGCCACCTTTCCCCTCCTGCGCCAGGCAAATATTAACTTTATCGGCAACGTGGAGGGGCGGGATATCTTCGCCGGCACGGTAGACGTGGTAGTTTGCGATGGTTTTGTGGGGAACATTGTTTTAAAGGCCGGAGAAGGGCTGGCGGCGGCACTGCTGGGAATGATCAAGGAGGAAGTTACCAGGAGCTGGCTGGCCAAAATGGGTACGGCCATGGCCATCTCTGCTTTAAAGTGCTTTGAAAAGCGCATCGATTATGCGGAGTACGGTGGCGCACCGCTTTTAGGAGTCAACGGGGTATCCATTATCTGTCACGGCAGTTCTACCGCCCGGGCGATTAAAAACGCCATTAAAAGGGCCAGGGAAGCAGTTGAAGCCGGGCTGGTAAGCGCCATCCGGAGCAGTATTGAAAACATCGCGGAGCACCAGAAAGTGGGGATAAGTTAATGTCCAAAGAAATTTTGCCCGTGGGAATTTGGGGTACGGGCATTTATGTGCCTGAACGGGTGCTTACCAATGCGGATCTGGAGCGTATGGTGGACACCAGTGACGAGTGGATCCGCACCCGCACAGGCATCCGGACAAGACATATTGCTGCGGATCACGAGGCAGCTTCCGACCTGGCTGTTCAGGCCGCCCGGCAGGCCCTGGAGGATGCCGGGGTTGCCGGTGAGGAAATTGATTTAATAATCGTGGCTACCAGCAGCCCAGACATGCTGTTCCCGGCCACGGCCTGTCTGGTGCAGCATGCCCTAGGGGCAAAAAGGGCCGGGGCCTTTGACGTTCAGGCGGGGTGTAGCGGCTTTATATACGCCCTGGCCTGCGGCAGCCAGTTTATCGCCGCCCGGGCTGCCAGAACCGTCCTGGTAGTTGGCACTGAGGTCCTGAGCCGGCTGGTGAACTGGCAGGATCGCAACACGTGTGTCCTCTTTGGTGACGGCGCCGGGGCAGTGGTTATGGGGCCGGTGCCGGAGGGCTACGGCATCCTGGCCACCCGTTTGGGTGCGGAAGGATCGGGGGGTTCTCTTTTATCCCTTCCGGCGGGCCTTTCCCGTTACCCGGCGTCTGAGGAAACACTGGCTAAAAAACAGCACTTCATACATATGAACGGCCGGGAAGTGTTTAAGTTTGCCGTCAAGGTGATGGAAGAGAGCTGCCGGGAGGTTTTGCAGGCAGCCGGTCTGGATATAAAAGAGCTGGATTTTTTAATTCCCCACCAGGCCAACATCCGCATTATCGAGGCTGCCGCTAAAAGGCTGGCCCTGCCTTTGGAACGGGTATGGATCAATGTGGACCGTTACGGCAATACTTCCGCTGCTTCCATTCCCCTGGCTTTGCACGAGGCTCTGGAAGCGGGACGGATCCAGAACGGCGATCACGTGGTGCTGGTGGCCTTTGGCGCGGGGCTCACCTGGGGAGCCACCCTGCTGCGCTGGCACGATTACCGTTCAAAACCTTTGAGAAGGGAGACGGATAACCATTATCCGCACGAAGCTTTGTGATTTGCTGGGAATTGAATATCCCGTCATCCAGGGTGGGATGGCCTGGGTTTCCACGGCTGAACTGGCTGCTGCCGTTAGCGAGGCCGGCGGGTTGGGAATCATTGGTTCCGGCCAGGCCCCCCCGGAATGGGTGCGGGAGCAGGTACGCCTGGCCCGGAAACTGACGTCCAAACCCTTCGGAGTAAATGTGATGTTGCGCTCGCCTTACGTGGACGAAGTGATGCAGGTACTTCTGGAGGAACGGGTTCCGGTAATTACCACCGGGGCGGGCAACCCGGGGAAATACCTGTCCGGCCTGCAGGCGGCGGGCATCCGGGTAATTCCGGTTGTATCTTCGGTAGCCCTGGCCAGGCGCCTGGCCAGAAGCGGTGTGGATGCCCTTATTGCCGAGGGCATGGAGAGCGGCGGCCATGTGGGTGAGCTGTGTACTTTTCCCCTGGTCCCGCAAATTGTAGACGCGGTGGATATTCCCGTCATTGCCGCTGGCGGTATTTATGACGGCCGGGGTCTGGCCGCCGCCCTCATGCTGGGGGCGCAGGGTGTCCAGATGGGTACCCGTTTCATGTGCGCGGCGGAATGTACCATTCACCCGGCCGTAAAGGAGATGGTGATTAAGGCCAGGGACCGGGATACGGTGGTCACCGGCCGGCCCACAGGCCACCCGGTGCGGGTACTACGCAATAAATTGAGTAAACAATTTGAAGAACTGGAAAGCCGGTGCGCCCCGCCGGAAGAACTGGAGAGGCTGGGAGTAGGGAAACTGCGGGCGGCTATGGTTGAAGGCGATGTGGAATACGGTTCAGTGATGGCCGGGCAGGTTTCGGCCATGGTGCGGGAAATTCAGCCCGCCCGGGAAATTATTCTGGACGTAGTGCGGGGCGCGGCGGCCCTGCTATCGGCCGCATCCCGGTGGGTGGTGTCCGGCAAATGAAGCTGGCCTTTATCTTCCCCGGCCAGGGGTCGCAGTATGTGGGTATGGGCCGCCAGATGTACGAGTGCTTCCCGGCCGCCCGGCGCACCTTTGAAGAGGCCGACGCCTCTCTGGGCTTTACCTTAAGCCGCTTGTGTTTTGAAGGCCCGGCAGAGGAACTGCAGCATACCGTGAACGCCCAGCCGGCCATTCTCACGGTAAGTGTGGCCTGTCTACGGGTGCTGCAGGAAAAGGGGGTGGTACCGGACGTGGCTGCCGGCCACAGCCTGGGGGAATACAGCGCCCTGGTGGCGGCGGGGGCCATAACCTTTGCCGATGCGGTAAAAATTGTGCGCAAGCGGGGCCAGTTCATGCAGGAGGCGGTACCCCTGGGAGCCGGGGGGATGATGGCCGTTCTCGGACTGGATGTTCCCACGGTCCAGGAGATCTGCCGCCGGGCATCCGATGCCGGGGTGGTGGAAGCGGTCAACCTCAACTGTCCCGGTCAGGTAGTCATTGCCGGGGAAACGCAGGCTTTGGAACGGGCCTGTGTGCTGGCCAAAGAAGCTGGAGCCAGGCGGTGCGTTCCCCTGGCCGTAAGCGCTCCTTTTCATTCCAGCTTGATGCGTCCGGCCGGGGAGAAACTGGCCCGGGAACTGGAACAGGTGGTCGTGGCGGATCCCCGGTTTCCCGTGGTGGCCAATGTTACCGCTGACTACGTGACCTCCAAAGAGGAGGTAAAAAGGCTCCTGGTACAGCAGGTTTACAGCCCCGTGCGCTGGGAGGAAAGCATGCGGCGGCTCATTGACGGCGGCATCCGGGCCTTTATCGAGGTGGGTCCCGGGACGGTATTATGCGGCCTTTTGCGCAAAATTAACCGTCAGGTAAACTGCTGGTCGGTCCAGGACCCGGAGTCCCTGGAAAAAGTCCTTGCATGCCTTAAGGAGGTTAGCTAAAATGTTACTTGACGGTAAAAAGGCTGTTGTTACCGGCGCTTCCCGGGGCATCGGCCGGGCCGTTGCCCTGGCTTTGGCCCGGGCCGGGGCGGACGTGGTGGTGAATTTTAACGGTCAGGCCGCTGCCGCCGAGGAAGTGGCTGCCCGCATTCGTGAGATGGGCCGGCAGGCGGTAACCTGCCAGGCGGATGTTTCCGTACCTTCCGAGGCGGTAAAACTGGTTAATGTGGCCGCCGAGCAACTGGGTGCACTGCATATCCTGGTGAATAACGCGGGGATCACCAGGGATAACCTGGTGATGCGCCTGGCGGATGAAGATTGGGACCGGGTGCTGGACGTAAATTTAAAGGGTGCTTTCAACACCATAAAAGCGGCTTCCCGGTTGATGATGAAAGCCCGCTGGGGCCGCATCATCAACATCAGTTCGGTGGTCGGTATCACGGGCAACGCCGGCCAGGCCAATTACGCCGCCAGCAAGGCGGGGCTCATCGGTCTGACCAAAGCGGTGGCCAAAGAACTGGGCTCCCGGAACATCACTGTCAACGCGGTGGCACCGGGGTTTATCCTTACCGATATGACCGGCTCCCTATCCGGGGCCGTCAGGGAAAAGATGTTGAGCCGGGTGGCCCTGGGCCGCTTCGGGCAGCCCGAAGAGGTAGCGGCGGCGGTGGTTTTCCTGGCCAGCGATGCTGCGGGATATATTACCGGCCAAACCATTGTCGTTGACGGAGGTCTAACTATGTAGGCCGAGTACATAAAGTTTGTGTATAGTAGCAGGGGAAGGGGGTGAAACGTTTGTCCGTTTTTGAGAAGGTTAAAGCCATCATTGTGGAACAATTGGGGGTAGATGAATCCGAGGTGACCATGGAAGCCTCCTTCATTGAAGATTTGGGGGCTGACTCCCTGGACATTGTGGAACTGGTGATGGCCCTGGAAGAGGAATTCGACCTGACTATTCCCGATGAGGATGCGGAAAAGATCCGCACCGTGGGTGAGGCCGTCAGATATATTCAGGAGCATTTATAGGTAATATATGTCCCGGGTCCCGCGTAAAGCGCGGGACTTTTTGAAATATGCTTTTATGAATCGCTTGAGGAGGTAAGGTTTTGTCCAATAGAGTTGTGGTAACCGGTGTGGGAATAATATCCCCGGTGGGTACCGGTGTCGAAACCTTTTGGGCCAATATCACGGCAGGGAAGAGCGGCGTGGGGCCCATTACCCGCTTTGATGCCAGTGCCTACGATACCCGCTTTGCCGCCGAGGTAAAGGATTTCGACCCCACCCGGTACATTGACAAAAAAGAAGCCCGGCGCATGGATCGCTTTACCCAGTTTGCCCTGGCCGCTACGAACATGGCGCTGGAAGATGCCGGTCTTGACCTGGAACAGGTGGACAGGGACCGGGTTGGCGTTATTTTGGGCTCGGGTATTGGCGGTATTGAGACCCTGGAAGAGCAGCACCAGGTTCTTCTGAAACGCGGCCCTGGACGGGTGAGTCCCTTTTTCATCCCCATGATGATTGCCAACATGGGGGCAGGGCAGATTGCCATCACCCACCGGCTGCGGGGTTGTAATTTAACTGTCACCAGCGCCTGTGCCTCCAGCAGTCATGCCGTGGGTGATGCCTTTCGCCTGCTCCAGTGGGGCCATGCGGATATAGTGATCACTGGCGGCAGCGAGGCGCCCATTACCCCCCTGGCGGTGGCGGGTTTTTCGGCCATGAAGGCCCTTTCCACCCGCAATGACGAACCGGAGAAAGCCAGCCGGCCCTTTGATGCCGGGCGGGACGGTTTTGTCATTGGTGAAGGGGCAGCCATCCTGATCCTGGAGACCCTGGAGCACGCCCAAGGGCGAAAGGCCCGCATTTACGCCGAGGTGGTGGGTTACGGCACCAGCTGCGACGCCTACCACATTACGGCGCCCGATCCCGAGGGCAGCGGGGCGTCTTTATCCATGGAACTGGCCCTCAAAGATGCCGCCCTTCCGCCGGAAAAGGTGGATTATATCAACGCCCACGGTACCTCCACCCCTCTGGGAGACCGGCTGGAGACGGTGGCCATTAAACGTGTCTTTGGTGATCACGCTTACCGGCTAGCCGTCAGTTCCACCAAGTCCATGACCGGCCACCTCCTGGGGGCGGCGGGTGGCCTGGAGGCAGTCGTCTGCGTGCTGGCCCTTTACCACGGGGTGATCCCCCCAACCATCAATTATGAGGAACCGGATCCGGAATGCGACCTGGACTACGTACCCAACCGGGCCCGCAAGGTGCCTGTGGAGGTGGCCTTAAGCAACTCCTTTGGTTTTGGGGGACATAACGCTACCCTTATATTCCGCAAGCTTTAAGGTAAAATGGTGATTAGATGGCGTACAATGAAGAAAAAATCAGCATTTTGAAGGAAAAACTCGGGTTCCGCTGGCAAAACGAGGATTTGCTGTGCCTGGCTTTAACCCACAGTTCCTATGCCTACGAAAAAATTTTCCGGGGTCAGGAAAACAACCAGCGGTTGGAATTCCTCGGCGATGCGGTGCTGGAACTGGTGGTCAGCGATTATCTCTACCGCACCTATCCCGGGCACACCGAGGGGGAATTGACCAGATTGCGGGCGGCGATAGTCTGCGAGCCCTCCCTGGCCCGGACGGCCCGGGAACTGGATCTGGGTTCCTGCCTTTACATGGGCCGGGGGGAGGAACGCTCGGGGGGGCGGGAACGCCCCTCCATCCTGGCTGATGCCTTTGAGGCCCTTTTAGGAGCCGTTTACCTGGACCAGGGGCTGGAGATGGCCAGAAAGGTGGCCCTGCAGTATCTCAAGCCGGTCATTGATGACGTGCTGGAAGGTCGCGTGGAGCGGGACTATAAAACCGAACTGCAGGAAATCCTGCAGGAAGAAGGTCAAGTAGACATAAGTTACGCCATTTTGCGTGAGGAAGGACCCGATCATCATAAAATCTTTACTGCCGCGGTATATTTTGGGGGTAAGGAGATGGGCCGGGGGCAGGGGCGTACGAAAAAAGAAGCGGAGCAACAGGCCGCGTGCCGGGCACTGGCCAGGCTGGGATATCTCCCCGGGACGGGGCATCGGGAGGGTTTTTAGGGATGGGACTTTTTAACCGCCTGAAGGAAAGTTTAGCCAAAACCCGGCAGGGCCTGGTGGAAAAAATCGAAAATCTCATTGCCGGACGTCGGGCCATTGATGAAAGCCTCTTTGATGAGCTGGAGGAAGCGCTGATTGGAGCCGACGTAGGGGTGGAAACGACCCTGGAGTTGATGGAAACCCTGCGCCGGCAGGTTAAAGAACGAAAGGTACAAGATCCTGAGCAGCTAAAGCCCCTTCTGCAGGAACTCATCCAGGGCATCTTGAGTACGGGCGAGAGTTCCCTTAACCGGGGTGGCCCCCCCACGGTAATCCTGGTGGTGGGGGTTAACGGCGTGGGTAAGACCACCACCATCGGTAAGCTGGCCCACTACTTCAAATCCCGGGGGGAGCGGGTACTTCTGGGGGCGGCGGATACCTTCCGGGCGGCGGCCATCGACCAGCTGGAGATCTGGGGCCGGCGGGTAGGAGTGGATGTGATCAAGCATAAGGAAGGGTCCGACCCGGCAGCCGTAGCCTATGATGCCCTGCAGGCGGCCAGAGCGCGGAAAATGGACATGCTCATTATCGATACCGCCGGCCGGCTGCATACCAAAAGCAACCTCATGGATGAACTGAAAAAAATCCGCCGGGTGCTGGGCCGGGAGCTGCCCGGGGCGCCCCACGAGGTGTTGCTGGTGCTGGATGCTACCACCGGGCAAAATGCCATTTCCCAGGCCCGCCTGTTTGGTGAGGCCACCGGTGTGACGGGTGTTGTCCTGACCAAGCTGGATGGTACGGCCAAGGGCGGGGTGATTATCGGCATCCGCCAGATCCTGGACATACCGGTTAAATTCATTGGTATCGGTGAAGGAGTGGAGGATCTGCGTCCCTTTAACCCGCAGGAGTTTGTAGCCGCCTTATTTGAAGAATAGATAAGCTTAACCGTAAAGTTAACTAAAGGGCAGGGCCCAGAAACTGGATGGGCGGCGGTTGTCCCTTAAGGAGCACGGAGCGACGGGGGACAACCGCCACCCCGATAGTTATGCGACAGTTTCTTTAAAGTTTTACATACCGGGGCGGATTTTTTGCTTTAATTGCTGCAAGAGGTTGAACAATCCCGTGCCGTATTGTAATACGTCGATGTTGGTATTGTAGATCAGCTGCTTTATTCCAGGGGTGGTGACCAGTTTTACCAGGTTGTCGAAATCGGCGTTGTTCATATTGTTGAGTACCAGGCGTAAAGTTGCCAGGCGGGTGATCTTCCGGCGCAAATCGCGGGTCAGGTTGGTGTAGGATTCCCCCCGGGCCAGTGCCCGGCCGGCATAAATCCCGCTCCTGATGGAGGCCATGACGCCGAATCCTAAAAAAGGCTCCATGAAGCCCCCGGCATTTCCGATCATCAATACATTGCCCACTTGCGGCGGGTAGCAATAGCCGCTGGTATGCTGTCGGGAAAAATTCTCCAACACCTGGTAATCAAGCTCTTCCATTTCCCAGAAGAGACGCCATTTCTCTTCAATCTCATCGGCATTGCTATCGCTAACTATTAAAATCAGGGAGGCGCGGTGAGCATTGAAGGGTGTGAGGTAGGCGTAGGTATGGCGTGAGTATTTAGTATTAACCCACATGATCAGGGTATTGGGGTCGAAGTTCCCCAGTACCACCGCTCCCCGCACCCAGGTTTTCAAGAAGTCCTGCCAGCAGCCCAGCGTGCGCGCGACCGTTGGTGTGCCGTCGGCCACCACCACGTAATCGTAATGGCGCGCCAGCACCTGCCAGTCGGCATAACGGTTAAAATATACCGGCGTTTTTAAGAGGGAGTAGAGCTGGCTTTCCGTGGAATTTTCGTCCTGCCCCCGCCGGAGGAAATAACCCAGCTGTCCGGTAACAGTGCGGGTGACGCTGGGCATATGCATAATAACTCTTTTCCAGGGGGCCAGGGGCTTGATGGGCAAATGCAGCTCGTTTTGTAAGTAATCCATCTGGTCTTTGATGGGCCGGGACATGAGTTGTAAAAGCCCGGCTACATGGTTAAAAGTTTCCCCCGCACGGGAGCGCTGCTCAAAAATAGCCGGGGCGATGCCGTGACGCTCCAGTTCCAGGGCGCAGGCCAGGCCGGAAATACCGGCGCCGATAATGGCAATCCGGGGCGTGTGGCGACCCATGCTTGTCCCTCCCATGTGCAAACAAGCCTCTACATTAGTATACCCTTGAGGTTTTCCTACAAGCCCCAACCCTGTATATCTACCCCCGTTTCCATACACAATACTATGGGAGTAAAAGGGGGTGCAGTTAGTGGATCAGGGGGGAGGCGATAACCTCATTGAAAAAGGGCGAATTTCCTCCCGCCAGTTGGCCATGTTGCTCTTTACCCTGGTCATATCGACCGTCGATGTTTACCTGCCGGCAGTGGTGGCCGGTGTAGCCGGAAGGGATGCCTGGATAACGGTAATCCTGGCGGTTTTATATGCTTTCATCATCTGGGCGGTGGCAATAGGCCTGGCCTCCCGTTTTCCCCGCCAGACGGTAATCCACTACAGCAAGGAAGTGTTAGGCCCCATCCTGGGGGGCTTCATTGGATTGTTACTGATTATTTTTTTCTTTTTCGTGGGGGCCAGCGTCACTCGCATGCTGGCCGATGTCATGGTCACGGCCTTTATGCCAAGTACACCTCTAGTGGTTTTTACCACGAGCGTTATGCTGGTGGCTTCTTATGCAGTCTTCAGCGGGCTTGAGGTCATAGCCCGGGTAAACGAAATTATGCTCCCCCTGGGACTCGCCGCACTCATTTTTGTTGGTTTCGGTTCTTTGCCCCAGGTAGATTTTGGCCGCTACCTTCCCCTGATGGAGCGAGGCCTGGGGCCGGTGAACTGGGGAAGTATCATTTTAGTCAGTACCGTAGCCGAAATTGTGATTGTACTGATGCTCTATCCATATATAAATGGTCAGACCCGGGTCGGAGTAAATGGCCTGTGGGTGCTTCTGGGTTTGGGGGCGGCCATGCAAATTGGCGTGCTGGCCATCGGCCTTTTTACCGCAGAGGTTACCGCTGCCATGAACTTTCCGGCCCTGGAAATGGTGCGGGCCATCAGGTTGGGAGCTTTTATGACCCACCTGGATGTGGTAATCGTGGCTGTTTGGGTGGGGGGCATTTTTTTAAAGCTGGCCCTGCTTTATTATGTGGTGACTTTGGGGCTGGCCCAGTGGCTGGGCCTGTCCAGCTACCAACCCCTGCTGGCGCCAGTGGGGATCTGGATGGTTATCTATTCACTGTTCGCCTATCATTCCATAGCCGATTTTTGGGCCCTGGAGTTGAAGGTGTTTCCCGGATACTCTTTGTTTCATACATTTTTAATTCCCTTGTTTCTTTTAGTGGTGGCGTGGGTGCGCGGATGGGGTGCGAAAGGTTAATTTATTAAAACCTGCTAAGATGGCATAAATTTTAGGGATTATATCCAGCCCGGAGTGGTAAATAAGATGCTTTATGCCGGGCATCCCCAGAATGCCTACCAGGCGATCCAGACCATAATTGTCCAGTTTGTCCAGGCTGGAGCGCAGCTCGTTCAGCTCGTTAATGCGCCGGGTCAAAGGCTTTACCAGCCTTTCATAATCGTCATTGCTGGCAATGGCCTGGGCGGCCAGCACACCGCTGATCATCCCGGAAAAAAGGCCCAGGCCGAGGAGGCTGCTGACAAAGCCCCCGCTATTACCAACCAGGAGGATGTTGCCCACCTGGTGACGGGTGATCCGGCCGCAGTGAAATTGCTGTTCATAAGTTTCTGTGGTGTGGTAATGCAGATTTTCCGCTTCCAGAAAAAGTTCCCAGTAATCATCCATTTCCTCGGGTTTAATCCCTCCTACACAGAGGTGTATACTGGCCCGACCCCGGTCGAAGGGAGCCAGATAACCATAGCTGTGACCCGCGTAACGGGTGTCCCAGAACATATGGAAGGTATGGGGATCAAATTGCCCCAGTACCAGGGCTCCCTTGATAACTACATTGGCATATTCCTGCCACAGGCCCAACTGGCGGGCGGGTTTGCTGTCTCCCGTGGCCACCACCACCCAGTCGAATTCCCGGGCCAGGTCCCGCGGATCGGCAATGGTCTCGAAAATTACCGGTGAGCTGAGCCGGGCTGCCAGCTGGTTTTCAATGGAAAGGGGAGAGCGCCCCCGGTAAACCAGATATCCCAGACGCCGGGACCGGATGACCGACCGGTGACTGGGGCTGTATATAACAATAGAGCGCAGGGGAGCCAGGGGATGCAGATAAAGACCGTATTTACGGGCCAGATAAGCCAGCTGGTCTTTTACGGGAAGCCACGCCAGGTGCAAAAGCATATCCACCCGCTCCACCGGGTGGCCTATGCGGTGATACCGCTCAATAATCACCGGTTTTATCCCGAGCCGTTGCAGTTCCAGGGCGCAGGCCAGACCGCTGGGCCCGGCGCCAATGATGGCTACGCGCAAAAAGAATCACTCCTGCCTGGCTTTCTGTTAGCTTTACTCATATTGTTCGATACAGCAGGTGATATTATGAGTTAATCATATTCGGATTCGATTCAGCCTTCTCCAAAAGCGGGTGGAAGACATGCCGGGCAAAATGGAAGGGAGACAGGTGACGCATGCCCTGGGTAATTTCCTTTGCGATTAGCTGGCTGGTTTTCTTTGCCCTGGCGGACCGCCGGAGGTACATGCCCCTGTTGGTGGGGGGGCTGGCGGCCGTGATTGTGCAGCTTTTAACAGATAATATCGGACATTACCTGAATCTTTACCGTGTATCCGATCCCGTGCTACCTATCTTATATTCTTCAGCGTTTTTTACCTTTGGACCCGTGTTTACCATGGGTGCCCTTTTCGGCCAGTACCTTCCTTCCCTGCGCTGGCTCCAGGGGCTCCATATTATAGCCTTCTCCGGCCTGTTCCTGTTGGAAGAGCATATGTTTATGCTGGCGGGCGTGCTGGCATACACCCATTGGGATCATTTTGCCAGTCTACTTGTAAATACGCTGGTCTTCGCTGGTCTGGCCTGGCTTGTGGAGAGCCAGCGGGTGGGCTGGGGTAGCCCTGGTTAATCTTAATTTAAAAATAAAAATAGGTTTGCCGCCTGATGGAGGGTATGAGGTGAATCTCTTTGTTTTTACCGTTTTTTCTGTTGGGGTGGCCCTGGCCGTAGTACTGTGGTTGCTGGTAATCAGAAGGCTGGAATCGTGAAACGTTAGGGTAGGTATGTGTCTTTGGCCTGGTTGATATGGTTTGTCTTTTCACTGGGATTATCTATTTTAGCGGCGGGAAAGAAAGGCTGGCTTCAGTTCTGGCCTGTAGGTCTGGTTGCCCTGGTGGTGGTCTATGTCCTGGACAGCGCCCTGGTCAATTTAGGAGCTTTTTCCTATCGTTACGGCGTGCCGGCTTTGGGGGGGCTGCCCTTGCTGTACTTTTTATCCGTTTTTCCCAACGGTATTATTTTGGCCCGGTTTTACCCGCCCCGGCGCCGGTTGCGCCTGCCGTATGTGCTGGTGGTGGCGGCATTGTTTTTATTTATGGAGTGGCTGATGATTATCACGGGTAATTTCCGGCACCTGCATTGGACCCTGGAGTATAGCCTGGTGTTGAATGCAATTGGAATGATCCTGGTTCTGTGGTTGGGGGAGTGGCTGGGGGTAATTAAACCGGGAGAGTAAATGTGAGGGGGGTTCCGCGTCAGGTGGAGTGTAATTACAGGCGGAAGCGGGGGCGCGTCTCCAGCCCGGGCAGTATTTTAGCGGGAGCGAAGGGGTTGGCTTCCATAGCTGTTATTTCAGTGCGCAGGACAAGCACATGTTGTGTTTCTTCATCCCTCAGACGCATGAAAAGTTCCCGGGCAACCGGGTTGATCATCAGCAGCATTTGTTCATTGTAAAAGGTTTGGCTCCACATCTTGTCTACCAGTACATCGTACAGTAGATCCAGTTTATTCACGGTTTTTTTCACCTCAGCGAATGTTCAATTCCTTCATTTCCTTTTTGAGCATGGCAACACGCCGGCGGCTTGCCACGGCAAAGTGGCCAAAGAGCTCCTTTAATTTTTTATCCCGGGCGTTGCGGGCTAGAAAGGCGTATTTTGACTGGCGCTTCTGTTCCATATCTATGGCCAGTTTAATAGCATTATTGAGGATTTCCTTTTCGGTGAGCAAAGACAAGTCAACCACCTCATTATTTAGTCTTTTCTTTCAAGGCTCTGGTTATGCGCTCTAACATTCATTAAGACCTTCATCAAATCTTTGACCAGTTCATTGGTCACGGTATAACAAATTTCCGTTCCTTGGCGCCGGCCCCTGATGATTCCCCGGGATTTCAAAATGCCTAAATGTTGGGAAACGGTGGATTGTGGTAAATCGAGACATTCTCGCATTCTGGTCACGTTGCATTCGTTGTTGATCAGCCCGTCTACAATACACAGGCGAATGGGGTGGGCCAGGGCTTTCAGGAGTTCGGCCTTTTCCTCGTATTGCTGGACTTTGTTCATAGCATCACCTGCTATCGTTTTATCCGTATATTACGATTTTAAAGCGGCTTTCCCCGACCTGTCAATGACCCGTTGGGCAGGTCAATTTTGATAAATTAAAAGGAAAGTAAGCGGCAAGGGCGAATAGTAGCTAAGGTTACAAAAAAGGCTAATTAAACGAGGGGAATAACGCTTGCCTGAAACGGAGGGGTTATAATATGACTGTACGCATAGCCATCATTGGCGGGACGGGAGTGTACGACCCCAATATTTTAAGCGATGTTCGCCAAAAACGCCTGGAAACCCCCTTTGGTCCGGCCTGGGTAAAGATCGGTACCTACCGGGGCAGGGAGGTGGCCTTTATGGCCCGGCACGGGGAAGACCACTCGGTGCCCCCCCACCTGGTTAACTACCGGGCCAACATTTGGGGTCTCAGGCAGCTGGGGGTGAAAAACGTCTTTGCCACGGCTGCCGTGGGTTCTTTGAACACGGAAATGAAACCCAAACAGTTTGTTTTCGTGGATCAATTTCTGGATTTCACCAGGTCCCGGGTTCAGACTTTTGTGGAGAAAGGGGTGGTCCACCTGGACATGACCGACCCCTATTGTCCGGAATTGCGGTCGACCCTGGCCCGGGCCGCGCAGGAGCTGGAAATGGAGCATCATGTCAGAGGTACCTATGTTTGTACCGAGGGGCCGCGCTTTGAAACCCCGGCCGAGATCCGCATGTTCCGGCAGTTGGGAGGGGATCTGGTGGGCATGACCAGTGTACCCGAGGTGGTCCTGGCCCGGGAGGCGGGTATTTGTTACGCCACCATTGCCATGGTGACCAATTTTGCTGCAGGTATTTCGCCCACCCGCCTCTCCCACCAGGAAGTGGTGGACGTGATGGCCGAAAATGTGGGTAACCTGCGCCGGCTGGTTATGCGGGCCATTGAGCTTTTGGACCCGGACCGCACCTGCCTGTGTCACGAGTCACCGCTGGATCCCTCAGCCGTGAAATAAAGGAAGGGGTGGGCACCTTGGACACTATGCGCTGGGAGAACGGGACGCTGGTGCTCCTGGATCAAACTAAATTGCCCGGTAGGGTGGAATATATCTACTGCCGGGATCACGAAACTGTAGCTGAAGCCATTCGTAGCTTGCGGGTGCGGGGGGCGCCGGCCATCGGCGCGGCGGCGGCCTACGGCCTGGTACTGGGGGTGCTGGCGTCGGGAGCTAAAAGCCGCGAGCAACTGCTTGCCCGGGCCCGGGAGGTGGCAGACGTTCTTGCCTCCACCCGGCCTACAGCCGTCAACCTCACCTGGGCCTTAAACCGCCTGCTGGCCCGGCTGGAGGCTTCACCGGTTGCGGACCCGGAAGAATTAACAGAGCTTTTAATAAACGAAGCCCACACCATTTACCGGGAGGATCTGGAGGGCAATAAGCGCATCGGGCAATTTGGCCAGGAGCTGGTTCCCCGCGGGGCAAGGATTCTTACCCATTGTAATGCCGGCGCGCTGGCCACGGCCGGTTACGGCACTGCCCTGGGGGTGATCCGGGCCGCCCACGAAGCCGGGAAACAGGTCAGCGTTTATGCCGATGAGACCCGGCCCCTGTTGCAGGGAGCGCGCCTTACCACCTGGGAGTTGCTCCAGGATAATATACCGGTTACCCTGATCACCGATAATATGGCCGCTTATCTTATGGCCCGGGGCATGGTGGACCTGGTGGTGGTGGGGGCGGATCGCATTGCGGCCAACGGGGACGTGGCCAACAAAATCGGTACCTACGGCCTGGCCGTACTGGCTAAAGAACACGGCCTTCCCTTTTATGTGGCTGCCCCCCTGTCCACCGTAGACCTTTCCCTGGCCAGCGGTAAGGATATTCCCATTGAGGAGCGGGAGCCGGAAGAAGTGACCCACCTGGCCGGTGTACCGGTGGCTCCCGCCGGTGTTAAGGTGTGGAACCCCGCCTTTGACGTTACCCCGGCCCGGCTGGTGACGGCCATTATTACCGACCGGGGGGTGGCCCGGCCGCCCTATGCAGAAAGCCTTCCCCGGCTGTGCAGTACTGTTGCAAAACCAGAAAATAGTATTTATTTTATTTGAGAAATGAGGAGAGCGAAAAATGCAGGACTATCTTGTACGGGACATCAACCTGGCGCCCGGGGGCAGGCTGAAAATAGACTGGGTGCGGGTTCACATGCCGGTTTTAAATGCCATCCGGGCGGAATTCGAAAGGGAAAAGCCCTTTGCCGGAGTGCGGGTGGCCATGAGCATTCACCTGGAAGCAAAAACGGCTTACCTGGCCGAGGTACTCAAAGCCGGCGGGGCAGAGGTGGCCATTTCCGGGTCCAATCCCCTCTCTACCCAGGACGACGTGGCTGCGGCCCTGGCGGCGGCAGGTATCCACGTCTATGCCTGGCATGGCGCCACCGACCGGGAATATACGGAGCACCTGGTCAAAGTTCTGGAAATCCGCCCCCACGTGGTTATTGATGACGGCGGTGACCTGGTTCACCTGCTTCATACCCGTTGCCGGGAACTGGCCTCGGAGGTAGCCGGGGGATGCGAGGAAACCACCACCGGGGTATCCCGCCTGAAAGCCATGGAGAGGGAAGGAAAACTCCTTTTCCCCATGATTGCCGTCAACGATGCCCGGTGTAAGTTCCTTTTTGATAACCGCTACGGGACCGGGGAATCGGTATGGGCCGGCATCATGCGCACCACCAATTTGCTGGTGGCGGGCAAGACGGTGGTGGTGCTGGGTTACGGCTGGTGCGGCAGGGGTGTGGCCATGCGTGCCGCCGGGTTGGGCGCCAGAGTAGTGGTTTGTGAGGTGGACCCGGTCAGGGCCCTCGAGGCATATATGGACGGCTACCTGGTGATGAAAAGCGAGCAGGCTGCCGGGGTGGGGGATATCTTCATCACCGTTACCGGCTGCCGCGATGTTTTAAGGGGTGAGCACTTCCGGCGCATGAAGGACGGGGCCATTCTCGCCAATGCCGGCCACTTTGACGTGGAGATCAACAAGCCCGAGCTGGCCGCAGCGGCCGTTTCCCGCCGGGTGGTCCGGCAGAACATCGAAGAATTCACCCTGCCCGACGGGCGGCGCATTTACCTCCTGGGGGAGGGGCGCCTGGTGAATCTGGCCGCCGGGGACGGTCATCCGGCGGAGATCATGGACATGTCCTTTGCCCTGCAGGCCCTGTCCGCCCGCTATATCTGGCAAAATAAAGACCGCCTGGCGCCCCGTCTATACCTGGTACCGGCCGAGTTGGACCGGCAGGTGGCGGAACTGAAACTTTCCTCCCTGGGCATTGAAATTGACCGGTTGACACCGCAACAGGAGACCTATATTCAAAGCTGGCAGGGCGAATGAGCCTCAGGTTTTATCTTAAAAGAGTAAATCAAACTGCGGGAGGAATCGGTATTGTATGACGGTGGCGGCGGAAAAGTACAAAGAACAGGTATATAAAATGGGCCTGCGCATGGCCACCAGCGGGCTGGTGACGGGCACCTGGGGTAATCTTTCCGCCCGGGTTCCCAAGGAAAATCTGGTAGTAATCACGCCCAGCGGCTTGCCCTATGCCACCCTTCAGGTCCGGGACATGGTAGTTCTGGACATGAACGGCCGGGTGGTGGAGGGAGAACGGCGCCCCTCCACGGAATTCCATCTGCATCTGGCGATTTACCGCGCCCGTCCCGACGTCTATGCCGTGATGCACACCCACAGTGTTTTTGCCAGCGCCCTGGCCGTGGCCCGCAAGCCTATCCCTCCTATTTTGGAGGACCTGGCCCAGACGGTGGGCGATGGTGTGCCCGTGGCCAGCTATGCCCGGGCCGGTACGGAGGAACTGGCCCGGGCGGCAGTGGAGGCTCTGGGAAACCGGGGGGCGGTACTGCTGGCCAACCACGGCGTTGTCGGAGTCGGGCGCAACCTGGAAGAAGCATTTATGGTCTGCCAGATAGTGGAGAAATCGGCCAAAGTTTATGTCTGGGCCGACCTGGTGGGAAAGCCCGCCATCTTACCGCCGGACGAGGTGCAGGCATTGAGGGATTCTTACCTGAACAGTTACAGCCAGGCCGCCGTGCGGAATTATGCCGTGAACGACCGGTAAAGTATGGCCGGCCTGCCGGGACGGTATCAAGTTCTGCCCGCGAAAGTTTGGAAAGTTTCCAGGGTTTGGAGGAGTTAATAATGGGTATGTTGATCCGCGGAGCCGCCGTGCTGACCATGGAAAAGCCTGAGTCTTTGTTGCCAAGCGGGGAAATAATTGTTGAGGGGCAGTATATAACCCATGTGGGTCCGGCCGGGAGCGTTTCCCCGGAGCGCACCTTCGACCGGGTAATCGACGCCCGGGGTATGCTGGCCATGCCGGGCTTCGTGAACTGCCATACCCACGCGGCCATGACTTTATTTCGCGGTTATGCCGACGACCTGCCCTTAATGCAGTGGCTGCAGGAGAAAATCTGGCCTGTGGAAGAACGGCTCGAGCCTGAAGATGTTTACTGGGGTACCATGCTGTGCTGCCTGGAAATGATCCGGTCCGGGACCACTACCTTTGCCGATATGTACTTCCATATGGACGAGGCAGCCCGGGCTGTGGAAAAGGCGGGCTTACGGGCCAGCCTGTCCCGGGGGATGATTGGGCTTTCCCCGGGGGCGGGGGAGGCCCTGGACTACAGCCGCCGTTTTATCCGCGACTGGCATGGCCAGGCCGGGGGGCGCATTACCACCATGCTGGGCCCCCATGCCCCCTATACCTGCCCGCCCGATTTTTTGCACCGGGTTATGGAAGTGGCGGCCGATTTGAAGGTGGGAATCCACATCCACATTGCGGAAACCCGGGCTGAGATCGAGGAAATACGTCAGAAATACGGCAAAACACCTGTTGTGCTCATGGATGAGGTGGGCCTGTTTGAGTTTCCCGTGCTGGCTGCCCATTGCGTCCATCTCGATGAAAACGACATCCGCATTCTGGCCGAAAAGAAGGTGGGTATAGCCCATAACCCTGAAAGCAATATGAAACTGGCCAGCGGTATTGCCCCGGTAACCCGTTTGCTGGCTGCCGGAGCGCTGGTGGGCCTGGGCACCGACGGGGCGGCCAGCAACAATAACCTGGATATGATGGAAGAGATGCGTTCTGCGGCGCTGCTCCAGAAGGTGGCCACCATGGATCCCACGGCCCTGGCTGCCTTTGATGCCCTGTCCATGGCCACGGCAAACGGTGCCCGGGTGCTGGGACTTCATGATGTGGGCCTGCTTAAACCCGGTTATAAAGCGGATATTATTTTAATTAATCTTGACCAACCCCATTTCTACCCGCGGCATGACCTGGCGGCCCACCTGGTTTACGCAGCCCGGTCGGCGGATGTGGAAACAGTCATCATAGACGGCCGGGTGGTCATGGAGAAAAGACAGGTGCTGACCATGGACGAGGAAGAGGTATACCATGAAGTGCAGAAACGTTCCCAGAGGCTGGTGGGGACAGGTCTTTAAATTACGGAGCAGGGTAGTTGTTCAGCAAAACCGCTACCATCGGCACCATAGCGGGGTTGCTGAACATTTACGGAGCAGGTGAGGGTGACTGTATGGCAGTAGTTAAACTGACCCGGGGCCGGCATCACCGGGTCTTAAACGGACATCCCTGGGTTTACCGCACCGAGGTGGAAGATATTCACGGTCATTTTAACCCCGGCGATGTGGTGGAAGTGGTGGATCACCGGGGGCGGTTTGTGGGGCGGGGCTATATTAACCCCTCCTCCCAGATCCTGGTGCGCCTGCTTACCCGGGAGCAGGGGGAAAAGATTGACCGGGAGTTTTTTCGCCGGCGCTTAATGGCGGCTCTGGAATACCGCCGCCGGGTGGTGCGGCATACCAATGCCTGTCGCCTGGTTTTTGCCGAGGCCGATTTTCTGCCCGCGCTGATCGTGGACCGGTTTGGCGATTACCTGTCCGTGCAGACCCTGGCCCTGGGAATAGATGTGCACAAAGATACGATTGTAGAGCTTCTGGATGAACTATTAAATCCCACCGGTATTTACGAAAGAAACGATGTGCCGGTGCGGGAACTGGAGGGGCTGCCCCTGGTGACGGGCTTTCTTAAAGGCCCCTTTAACCCTTTAGTGGAGATAGAAGAAAATGGGTTGCACTTTTTAGTGGACCTGGCCGGGGGGCAGAAAACGGGTTATTTTTTAGATCAACGGGAAAACCGGCTGGCCCTGGAGGGGCTGGCCGGGGGAGCCCGGGTGCTGGATTGTTTTTGCCACGCCGGCACTTTTTCCGTTTATGCCGCCCGTTTCGGGGCCAGAGAGGTGCTGGGTATTGATGTGGCGGGCGACGCCCTGGAGATGGCCCGGGAAAACGCGGCCCGAAACGGGTTCGGGCAGGTTTGCACCTTCCGGGAGGGTAACGCCTTTGATGAACTGCGGGCCATGGACCGGGCCGGGGAACGGTTTGACTTAATTATTCTCGATCCGCCGGCCTTTACCAAATCCAAAGAGGCGCTGGAAGGGGCCATCCGGGGCTACAAGGAGATCAACTTGCGGGCCATGAAGCTGTTACCTTCAGGTGGTTTTCTGGTTACTTGCTCCTGTTCTTACCATATGACCGAGGATCTCTTCCTGGAAGTATTGCTGGATGCTGCCCGGGATGTAGGGCGGCAGTTGCGCCTGGTGGAAATGCGCCGCCAAGCCAAAGACCACCCCATGCTTCTCGCTTCGCCGGAAACGTATTATTTGAAGTGTTTCGTGCTTCAGGTCTTCTAAAGCCTGAAAAATCGCGGTTGCGCGGGGGATGTCAGCAAACGGCAATGGGGAGCTGTTTTCTTCCATTGCCCGGGCGCTCCGGAGCTTGAGGAAGCGCACTTTGCGGTCAGTTAAAGGCGCAGGAAGCCGCCCTGCTCCCGAACCAGCGGGCAAACTCCCCTGAGCTGGCGAAGCTCCGGGAAGAGCTGAATGACGCCCGCGTCCGGGTGACCGGCATTTTTCGGAAGGGAGTGGCTATGATGAAAACGTTGTGTTATTATAGTCGTGGGGTGATTCTTATGGGCAAGATAGAAGAGCTTCTTCAGGAAATAAACCAGCTTTCGATTGAGGAAGCAAAAATTCTTTACAAGGAATTACTTCGGCGGATAGCGACGCCACTCCGGGACCCGGAAGAAATTTACGACGACTGGAATGACCCGGAGGTGGATAAAGCCTATGCCAAATCCTGGTGAGGTAGTGGTTACTAATTTCGCGTATTCTGACCTGAGCGGGGCGAAAGTGCGGCCCGCTCTTGTTGTAAGTAAACCCGAATTTACTGCGGTGACAGGCTTAGTTGTCGTAGCGGCAATATCAGGGCAACCGGTTAAAAATGCTTTCGAGTACGCTTTAAACAACTGGAAGGAAGCTGGTCTTAATCTACCCTCTAAGGTTTGTGCGGGCAAGTTATTTGCGGTAAATTCGAGCTTAGTTAAGAAAATTGGGAAGTTAAGTGAAAGCGATTTTGTCGAGGTTAAAAAATTATTGGCAAACGCTTTGGTCTAAATAAAATTACGCACTGGAAGCCTGGTTAATGTACCTGAACAACCTTCCGGGCGACGAACTGGAGGCGATACCGGTGGAAGTGCCGGGCCTGAAAAAAGCGTTGACCATCGAAGAAATTTTCAAGAAAAGCGAAAAGGAGCGCCGCCTTTACGAGCTGCGGGAAAAGGCCATCCGGGACGAGATATCTATGGTGGCCGGAGCTAAAGCAGAAGGCGTAAGAGAATCCATTATTAGATTTGTCCGGAAGAGATTCAAATCGGTATCAGGCGAGTTGCAAGCAAAAATTAAACAGATAACCGATATTGAAGCATTGGAACGCCTTTACGATGAATTGCTTGACGTGGAAACACCAGAGCAGGCGGCAGAAATCGTTTCCAGGATGTGAGCCCTGGTTAACCCGCCTCCTGTTCAATAAGAATTTTGAACCCGGCAGGGATAAATGACCCTTGCCGGGTGTTTTTGTTTTCTTGGTGGGGCCTTCTGTCTTAATCGCTGTGTGGTTTTGCGAGAGCCGTCGAACTGAACCACCGGTCGCCGCTTCTTTTCCCGGAGTGCTGTCCGGGTACCTGCGGTTTATTCACTTCGTTAGAACACAAAACCGGGTGCGATGGGTTTCCCTTGAAAGCCGGGAATTTAGTTCAGCTTATCGGCAACTATCCTGTTGCGCCCGCTGCTTTTGGCCAGGTAGAGCCTCTCGTCCGCCGTTTTTAACAGCGAAAGGGCGTCTTCTCCGTCGTGCGGAAACTGAGCGATGCCGCCGCTGAGAGTCAGGTTCTTTGCGCACAGGACATCGGATAAACTGGCTTCGTTAAATACCCTGCAGAATCGTTCGACGACCGCGCATGCCCTCTTGATGTCGGTTTCCGGGAGGATAATTAAAAATTCCTCTCCGCCGAATCTGGCTACCAGGTCCACATTTCTCAAACACTTACGGGCCAGGTCAGCCATCAGCGTGAGCACTTTGTCGCCTTCGGTGTGGCCGTAGTTGTCGTTCACCAGCTTGAAATTATCGATGTCCAGCATAGCGACAGAGAATACATGGCCGTATCTTTTGCTCCGGTTGATTTCGCCTTGCAGGGCTTCCATACCGAAACGCCGGTTGGGAAGACCGGTTAGTTTATCTGTCAGTGCCTCTCTTTTCACGGTTTTGATGAGCCGGTTATTGTATATTGCCAACGATGCATAGCCCGCTAGAATGTTAATCAAATCTATGTTCTCTTTCAACCGGTCCATCTTAGTGTCATGTTCAAAGAGAATATTTATGCAGCCGAATGCCACGCCCTCCGCGACCAGCGGTACACAGGCATACGTGTACTGGTCGGGTGAGTCCAGCATTTCCGGGCAGGGGACGGTGCTTTCCAGCGGTGAGTAGATTATGGGGCGGCACGTCTTAATTGCAATGCAGTTGAGCGGACTTTTTGAGCATACGTTTTTGATATCGTGCGCGGCAGATTTCTCTTCCGCAACGGTTTCCAATTTGGTACGACTGCTGGAAGCGCATAAAATCCTGATTGTTACCGGTTCCTGGAGTAATTTGCGCAGGATGTTTATGGCGCTGACGCAGATGCTCTTTTCGTCTTCAATGCTGAACATTAGGGAGCACAGGAATGCCGTTTCTTTCAACATTTTAATCAGTCTTTGCGATTCTTGGTAGTAGCTTTTTACCAGCGTGTAGTGATTGTCCTTGATTTCTGCAACTTTCTGACAAAACACTTTCTGATTTTCAGTTATGTTTTGAACCAGGCTATCAAGGGATTTAAGAATCTGGTAATTTTCTGAAGGGTGTACGAAAGATTGCATAAATAAAAAGCCCCTCCCTGTTTTAACACAAACTGGCAGGCGGCGGTTGCGCTACTGGCTCACTCCGGTCCAAGCGCCCACGTTACAGACCGCAGTTCATCGCTCACCTTTTTACGGGGGGACTTTATTCGACAAAAAAACGGAATCTCCTGCTTTATATGGACAAAATTTTAAACAGCACCACAAAAAACCGGAAAAACCCTGCCTGTACCGGCAGGGTTCTTATTTTTTTAAGGTAAAGCTGCGAAAGGAGTTGTTTGTCATGGGCAGGACCACAAAGAAAAGAAAAAGCCAGAGGCAGAGGCCGGTGGAACTCACGGTTAGGTCACGCCAGCGTAAAGACCACGCTGGATACCTACTCCCACCTGCTGCCGGACACCCAGGCAGCGGCTGCCGCGGCTATCGGGGAGGTATTGGGCGACGGCGTTAGCAAGCGTTAGCAAACCGCCAGGAGCGGGCCTGGAACCCTTGCGGCGCAAGGGATTCCGGCCCTACCCTTGATGCGTATTATTTGAAGTGTTTTGTTCTTCAAGTATGGTGATAAGATTCTCAAGCACTTGCTGAAATAAGCAGCAATCGGAAAAAAGGTTGGCCCTTCACCCCTTAAAACTGACTGGCCAATCGTATAAAATGTACGAAGCAAAAAACAAAAGAATGGAGGGTGGTTTATGAAAGGGTTGAAAAAGTTTTTCTCCCTGGCGCTGATTACCGTACTGATCTTTTCCCTGGCGGCTGGTGCGTGGGCTGCACCAAAAGGTTGGGGTCAGTCCGGCCAGGCCAGAGGACACGCTGAACGGAACATTGAGCAAGAACATGAAAGGAACATGAATGAAGGGGCCACGGTTGAGGAAAAAGAGCAGAACCAGAATAAGGAAAAAGAACAGGAAATGAATGAACAGGAGAAAGAACCGGAACAGGAGAAAAATAGGCTAAAAAAGCAGGAAAAAAAGAAGAGCGTGACAGAGCACGTTTATAAGGGTGTAGAAAACGCCCTGCAGCATGTGAAAAACCCGGTGGCCCGGGCCGCTCTGCAGGCCATTCTGGAAGGGAGAAGCGTTGCCCAGGCGGTTTATGAAGCAAAGCAGTGCCTTGAGGATTGGAATGACCAGGATGAGATCGGCATCGTAGCCGGGGAATTGAAAGAGGCGCTGGAAGAGGATGTGTCCGCCGATAGCCTCACCAGGGCACAAGGTTATAAGCACCTGGGCGAGATGTTCATTAAGGCCGGAAAAATGGAGGATGCCCGTTCGCTGTTGGAGCAGGCCCTGAGGAACAACCCGGGTGACGATGAAATCTATTCTATCTTAAATAAGGTTTTTGCTAAAGTAAAAGATAATAATAAGGTAAAAGTGTATATAAAAGGAAACATGCCCATGTTTGATGTGGCCCCCGTGGTTGAAAATGGCCGCGTCCTGGTGCCGCTCCGGGTACTGGCAGAGAGCCTCGGTGCTGCCGTTGATTACAAGGATAACACCATTAACATTCAACTCAACAATTCCACCGTTAAACTGGTAGTGGGCAGCGGGAAGGCATTAGTTGACGGAAACCCGGTTATGCTGGAGGTTCCCGCCAGGGTTGTTGATGGACGGACACTGGTGCCTCTGCGCTTTATCGGGGAAGGTTTGAAGGCTAAAGTAAATTACTACCGGGAAGGCAACCTTGTAGCGGTAGAATAATAAATAAAGTGCTCGAAAAGCCACCCTGTCGGGTGGCTTCGATATTATGATCCCCAGAACTGGGGCCAGGTTGCCCCGCGATGAGTAAATATTCAGTGAACCCGGGGTGCTGTTACCGGCGCTTCGCAAGTCGTTCGCTCCGGACAGCGCCGCATCCTTGTCATAACCGGTTTTACTGATACTGCGATGAAAACCGGAGGGGTAAAGTGGCCTATGCTATGCTTACGGCCACTCACTCTTTATCCGGCCTTTCCGACATCCGCTTCCAGGCTATGATATGTGGTTGCTTACCGCCATTTTTATCTTTTCGGTTACAACTCCTGGTTGTCCGCTACCGATGGGGCGGTCATTAATTTTTACCAGGGGCATTACCATCATTAAAGAATTGGTCAGGAAACACTCGTCGGCATCGAGCAGTTCATGCGGCGAGACCGGCCGCTCCTGTGCCGCAATGCCCAGACGGCGGCAGGTTTCCAGCACCACCTGCCTCATGATGCCGGGCAGCAACCCCTGATCCGGAGAGGGAGTAATCACCTGGCTGTTTTTTACCAGAAAGATATTGCTCACTGCTCCTTCTGCCACATAGCCGGCGGTGTTCAAAAAAAGTGCCTCATCCCACCCTCTTTCCCGGGCTTCCTTTTTGGCCAGCACATTTTCCAGGTAGTTTAAAGTTTTGAATTTTACCAGAGGAGATTGTTCATTACGCCGGAAAGATGACCAGCCGGCCCGAAACCCCTTCTGGTAGTCCGGGGTGCTGTAAGGCAGGGGGCGGGTGGAGATGACCAGGTTGCCGGCGGCTTCGCCCGGGGCCGTTCCGGCGGAAAGGGTTAGGCGCAGGGCGCCGTCTGTGGTATCGTTTAGTTTTATTGTTTGATATACCAGACGGCCCAGCTCAGTCAGTAACAGGGGCAGGGCCATCCCCAGGGCTGTGCATCCCTTCTCCAGCCGTTTCAGGTGTGCTTCCAGCAACACGGGTTGACCCCCACGTACCAGGATGGTCTCAAAAAGGCCGTAGCCATAAAGGAATCCCTGGTCCAGGGCGGGAATTTGAGCGCGGCTTGCCGGCAAAAACTGGCCGTTTATACATATCACGGTGTTCAATTATCTATCACCTCACCGCATCCTCGTCATTGCGGTTTTGCTGAACATTCACTGATATTCTGTCACCGGGTTGATTGATGATTCCCATACACCACCGGCCTGACGGCCAGGGAAGCGAAAGCCTGCCGGTCATCCAGACCAAGCGCCCGTACCAGTGCCCGGGCCTTGTCCAGCGTTTCTACATACTCCATGTAAGGGTCTGAATCGATGGTAATGCCACCGCCAACCTGGAAGTAGATTTGTTCCCCTTTAAATATCAGCGTGCGGATCACTATATTTAAATCGGCGTTACCGTCAAAGCCGATGTAGCCGATGGAGCCGGTGTAAATACCCCGGCGTACCGGTTCCAGTTCCTCAATGATTTCCATGGCCCGGATCTTTGGCGCCCCGCTGATGGAGCCGCCGGGAAAGGCCGCCGCCAGCAGGTCCACCACATCTTTATCCGGGGCCAGTTCCCCTTCCACTGTGGAAACCAGATGAAATACGGTGGCATACTCCTCCAGCCGGTAAAGTTCCGGCACCCGCACCGATCCCGTCCGGCAGACCCGTCCCAGATCGTTGCGCTCCATATCCACAATCATCACCAGTTCGGCCCGGTCTTTTTCACTGTTCCACAACTCCTCCCTGAGCCGCATATCGCTGGCCGGGTCTTTTCCCCGGGGGCGGGTTCCTTTTATGGGGCGGGTCTCCACCCGCCTGCCGGTTACCTTGAGGAAGCGTTCCGGTGAAGAGCAGACCACCTGGAATTCTCCAAAGTTCAGGTAGGCCGCCATGGGGGCGGCATTGATGGCCCGCAGGCGCCGGTACAGGGGCCAGGGCTCCACCACCCGGGGCAGGGAAAAGCGCTGGGATAGGTTGACCTGAAAGATATCCCCGGCGGCAATGTACTCTTTGGCCCGCTGCACCGCCCGGCAGTAGCTGATTTCGTCAAAATGGGCAAAAAGGACGGGCGCGTTTCGTTTCCCGGGATGGCTTCCATGGTGAGAGCTGTTTACCCGCGGTATACCCGTGTCGCCGGCATGTGACCACGGTCCCCGGCTTCTTTCTACAGGAACGGTTACCATTTGTTGCCGTTGCAGCCCGCTGGCCAGCAAACTGCAGGTTTCAGCCAGCCTTTGCCGCGCCCGCCGTACGGCAGCTGCGGGACCGGTTTCCGGAAAACCCGTGGAAACCACCCATACTTCTCCCGTAACCCGGTCAACCACCGTGACCACGTCGTAAAACCCCAGGCAGAGGTCGGGGGTTTGTAAATCATCCACGGCCAGGGAGGGCATTTTTTCCAGTACCCGCCCTAGGTCGTAGCTGAAGTATCCCACCGCGCCGCCGCCGAAAGGAAGGGGACAGCTGCCCGGGGGCAGGCGATAATGGGCCAGTAAATCTTTGAGCTTTTCCAGAGGGTGGCCGGCTAAAAGAGTAGTTTCTCCTTCCCGTTCCAGCCATAAGCATTTTCCCCGGGAGCGCAACACCAGAAAGGGATCTGCCCCCATCAGGGAGTACCGGCCCAGTCCCTGGACGATCAACCCGCTGTCCAGCAAAAAGCTGTAGGGGCGGGAGGATAGCCCTTCGAAGAGGGCCAATACGTCTGCTGTTACCGGGATTTTCTTTATTAGAGGTAAACACACCGGCATAATCGATCCGCCCTTTCATTGGGATTCAGGCCGGGGTCAGGAAATTTGCCAGCAGTTTTTTCCCTACCATCGTTAAAATGGATTCCGGGTGAAACTGTACTCCCTCCACCGGATATTCCCGGTGCCTTAAACCCATGATTTCCCCCTGACCGGTTTGGGCGGTAATGGCCAGGCAATCCGGGAGGGTTTCTCTTTCCACCAGCAGGGAGTGGTACCGGGCAGCGGCAAAGGGGTTGGGTAACCCGCGGTAAATACCAGTGCCGTCATGGTAGACCAGGGAAGTCTTGCCGTGCATGGGCCGGCCGGCCCTTACGACCCGCCCGCCAAAGGCCTGACCGATGGCCTGGTGGCCCAGGCATACGCCCAGGATGGGGATGCGTCCGGCAAAGTGTTTAATTGCAACCAGGGATATTCCTGCTTCAGCTGGTGTGCAGGGACCGGGGGAAATCACAATGTGGCTGGGAGAAAGAGATTCCATTTCCTCCAGGGTCACCCGGTCGTTACGGAAAACCCGTACCTCTTGCCCCAGTTCCTGCAGGTACTGGACCAGGTTGTACACAAAGGAGTCATAGTTGTCGATCATAATGACCACAGTAAAAAACCTCCGGTAAATGTTCGGTTATCCCGCTATGGTGCCGCCCAGCACTCACCACAAGAAAAACAAAAGACCAGCCCCTTGCTGGTCCTCACCCCAGAATCTCCGAGTCGTCTCAAGCTCCCCCTGGCTCTTCCCTGCTCAGCTCAAGCTCAGCTTTCAGTTGTCAAGGTCAGCTTAGCACAGGTTTTAACGGTGTGTCAAGGAGGTTTAACGTAAAAATTACAAGGGTTTAATGTGAGCTTAATTTGTATTTAACAGGTTCATGCGATAGTAAAAGTAAAATACGAAAATATAAACCCGGTTCTTATGAGCCGGGGAGTTTTGTTTTAAGGGGAACGTATCTAGACATCTATATCTCTCGGATGTCCAATTTGCTGAGTTGATATCTCATTTGCGGGTCTAAATGATAAATGAGGTGTAAGTGTATGCTGGATAAGGCCAACGGCATTCCTTACTACCGGCAAATTGCACAGGATTTAGCAAGACAAATCCGGCAGGGGGCCTTCAGTGCTCAGGAGCGGTTGCCCTCTGAATCGGACTTAAGTACGTATTACGGAGTCAATCGCCATACCGTGCGTCAGGCCATTGCCGAGTTGATAAATGCGGGCCTGGTTTACCGCCTTAAGGGGAAGGGAACCTATCCCGTGCGGGGAGCGGAAAGGCAAATACAGTATAAGGTATCAAGCCGCACCTGTTTTACCCGAAACATTATGGAACTGGGGCATTCCCCTGCTGCAAGGATTTTAAAAGCGGTGGAGATGCCCCCCTCTCCCGAAGTGGTCACAGAACTGAACCTGGATCAGAACCAGCGGGTCGTGGTTCTGGAAATTTTACGCTCCGTAGACAATGAGCCCTTTTCCGTAGCCACCTCTTATCTCCCAAGCCATCTGGTGCCAGGCCTGTTAAATTTTCTGGAAGGATTCACCTCTCTTTACCACCTCCTGGAAAAACACTATCATCTGCGCCCCATCCGCGCTCGCTCAGCTTTGCGCGCCGTCCTGCCTACCGCTGATGATGCAGCAATATTGGAAATTTCACCCAATGTACCGGTGCTGCAGGTGAAAAGTACCATGCTTACGGAAGGGGGGGTGGTAATAGAATACTGCGTCTCGCGATTCAGGGGAGACAGGAGTTGTTTGCAGGTAGATTTTTCCCGTGGTCAAGAGGTTCGTAAGTAGGATGAGACCACACAAACCCTGTGCAAGGAGGACAAAAAATGATGACCAGGCTGTGGAGCAAACTTATAGTATTGCTGTCCCTGGGCAGCCTTCTCCTGGCGACTGCCGCCTGCGGCAGAATCGGGGAAAAGAATCAGGGTTCCGCCGCCTCGCAGGTGACTGAACTTAGGATTGGGCTTATTCCGTCAGAAAATGCGGAAGAGATTATGAAGCGATATCAGGGGTTAGTCGACTACCTGAGCAAAGAGCTGAACATTAAGGTAACCCCCTATGTGAGTACCGACTATACGGGGGTAATAGAGGCTATGCGTGCAAAACATTTAGATGTAGCATTCTATGGCCCATTTTCCTATATCCTGGCTGCGAAGGAAGCTGGCGCCGAAGCTTTTGCCATTGGTATTGGCGAGGATGGAAAGGATACCTATCATTCTTTATTTATCACGCGAAAGGACAGCGGTATCAAATCCATCGCTGACCTAAGGGGCAAAACCTTCACCTTTGGTGACCCGGCCTCCACTTCCGGTCACCTGATTCCCCGTTACATGCTGACCAAAGCGGGGCTGGATCCCGATAAGGATATGAAGGTGCAGTTTTCCGGCGGTCATGATGCCACTGCCCTGGCGGTAAAGAACGAAAAGGTCGATGCAGGAGCCATGGCCAGTGAAATATACGAGAAGCTGGTAAAAAACAACATTATCAGCCCCGATGAGGTTATCGTCTTTGCTAAGTCCGATCCGTTACCTCACAGCCCCTGGGCTTACCGGAATGACCTGCCCCAGGATCTCAAGGACAAAGTGAAAAAGGCTTTACTGGAAGTTGATCAGAAGGCTCCGGATGCCCTTGAGGGAACTAACTTTATCAAATTCAAAGAGGTGGATGACAACCGCTACGATATAATCCGGGACGTGGCCAAAACCCTTAACCTGGACCTGAGAAAGTTGAAATGACCAATGATGAACACGGGTGGCGGTCGTCACCAAGTGACGGCCGCTAACCCAGAATTTGGCGGCAATATTTTTGCAGTCAGGTAAGGTACAAGATAACAATTTATCAGGATGGAGGCGATAAAGGTGATTCGCATAACTAACTTATCCAAGGAGTATCGGGGCGGCGTGAAGGCCGTGGTGGATGTCAACCTGGAGGTGCATAAAGGGGAATTTGTGGCCCTTTTGGGTTTAAGTGGAGCCGGCAAATCCACTCTTTTGCGTTGTATTAACGGGCTGGTGCAGCCTACCACCGGGGAGGTGACGGTGGCGAACCTTAATGTCAATGGCCGGTCCAGGGAGCTTCGCGAATTGCGACGCCGGGTGGCCATGATCTTCCAGCAGTTTAACCTGGTGAAACGGCTGACCGTACTGGACAATGTGTTATGTGGGCGTTTGAGCTATTGCGGTATATTTTTCAGTTGTTGCCGGATTTTTTCAGATGCCGACCGGGAACTGGCCTGGCATGCCCTGGCGAGGGTGGGACTGCAGGACAAGGCCTTCCAGCGGGCAGACCAGTTAAGTGGTGGGCAGCAACAAAGAGTAGGTATTGCCCGGGCACTGGTACAGCAACCAGAAGTACTGCTGGCCGACGAGCCCGTGGCCAGTTTGGATCCCAAATCGTCCCGGAGGGTAATGGATATTCTTGCCAGCATCAACCGGGAAGATGGCCTGACTCTCCTGGTCAGCATGCACGATGTGGACCTGGCCCTGGAATATGCTTCCAGAGTAGTGGGATTGCGGGATGGTCGGATGGTGCTGGATAAGCCCGCCCATACCGTAAGCAAGGCCGACCTGGAATGGCTTTACCAGCAGCCCGATGATTCAGCAGAGTTTGATACGATGGCGGAGGTTGCCTATGCTTAGGCTTATTGAAGGTGCATCTTTAAAATCAGCAGTACCGTGGCGGGAGAGATTTTTTACCTGGCAGAGGGTGCTGGTGGTGGCGCTAGCGGTGGTCGTCTACTGGCGCAGCGCAGTGGATTGTGAATTGAGCCCCTTGACCCTCATTCAGGGAACGCCCCATCTTGTGGATATTGTGAGCCGGATGTTACCCCCGAATTTTTCAATTATGGGATCACTCATACGGCCCACATTGGAAACGGTAGAAATGGCCATCTGGGGAACTACCCTGGCGGTAATAATAGCGATTCCCCTGGGGGTATTGGCAGCTCAGAATGTGTCTCCTCACCCTATTCTATACACGCTTTCCAGGCTGATCCTGAATGCCCTGCGGGCCATCTCGGAGATGGTTTTTGCCTTGATTTTTGTAGCTGCTGTTGGTCTGGGCCCCTTCCCGGGGGTGCTGGCCGTAGCCATTCATTCCGCCGGGCAGTTGGGCAAGTTTTATGCCGAGGCCATTGAAAATATTGACCGTGGTCCGGTGGAGGCATTGGAGGCCACCGGTGCCCATAAGATCCAAACATTGGTCTTTGCGGTAGTACCCCAGATTGTACCTGAATTTATTACCTATACCTTGTACCGTTGGGAGGTCAATGTACGGGCGGCGACCGTGCTTGGCCTGGTCGGGGCTGGTGGCATCGGTTTTGAGTTGTTAACCAGTATGCGTTTGTTCCAGTATCAGGATACTTCTGCCATACTGCTGGTCATTCTGCTCACCGTAAGTATAGTGGATTTTCTTTCCAGCCGCATACGCAGCGCCATCATTTAAGGAGTGAGGATAGATGAACGAAGAGCGCCTCCGGACGATTTTGCACAGGGTGGATAACGGTATCCTCAGTCAACTGGCCCGCAGCGTGCTGGCTGCCTCTCCGGAAATCAGGGTAATTAAGCCGCCTCAAGTGGGCCTGGTGATGATGCAGGCCCGGGAAACGGTGGAAAACGAGCCCTTCAATCTGGGGGAAGTTTTGGTTACGGAATGTACTGTGGCGCTCGGGGAAGCTACCGGCTGGGGTTGTTGTCTTGGTGACGATCCGGAGCGGGCCTACCACCTGGCCGTGCTTGACCTGGCATTACACCTGGGTGTGGGGCCGGTTGACGGAATAAGAGCGGCCCTGTTGGCTGAAGAGGAACGTATACTTCGAGAAGATGGGGCCGAATTTGCCAATATTGCCCGTTCACGGGTACAATTTGAGGCCTTGGGGTGATGAACGAGATGTGGGATATTTCCTGGTTTGACCCGGTTTACAGCAGTCAAAAAGTGTTTCGTCAATTACTGGATTGCATGGCCAGGCCGGGAAAAATAGCCGAACTCAGGGGGGTTGAGGGAGAATCCAGGGACTTTCTCTACGTTGCTGCCTTGGCACTAACGCTAATGGATGAGGAGACTACATTTGCAACACTGGGGCCGGGCTGGGAGGAATTTGTTTCGTTTTGCAAGTTTTACACCGGAAGCAGGCCAGCAGCTCCTGAGCAGGCAGATTTCGTGTTTATCGACGGCGATCGGCCGGGGCCGGACTTGATACAAGTTCGCCGCGGCAACTTGTTGTTTCCTGACCAGGGGGCGACTGTCATCTGCCGTGTAAATACCATTTATCCCGGTGCTTTTCAGGCAGCCGGAGAAGGGATTGTGCTGCGCCTGCGGGGGCCCGGAGTGCCGGGTGAACGAGAGCTCACCGTGGCCGGGCTGACCAGAGAGAACCTGGCTTGCCTGGAGAAACTTAACTCTGAATTCCCCCTTGGGGTAGACACCATCCTGGTGAGTGTTCAGGGTCAACTGGCCTGTATTCCCCGGTCGTCAAGTATGACGTGGTGCTGAAGTTTTACAAGCAGGAGGGGTGGTAAGATCATGGGATATGTGCCTATCAAGGGAGGGAAGGCCGCAATAGAAGCAGCTGAAGAATTGGTGCGTTACTTTCGCCTGCGAGGTGGGTCGGCTCCCCTTGAAGTCAAACAGATCCGGGACCAGATGCGTCTCGCGGTGGACCAAGTTATGGGCGAAGGTTCCTTATATGCACCTTTTCATGCAGCCCTGGCCCTGAAACAGGCTGAAGGAGATACCATAGAGGCATCTTTTCTCCTGCGGGCTTACCGGTCCACGTTGCCCAGGATTGGTTATTCCCTCGTCGCGGATACCAGGGAAATGGCAGTGATACGACGTATATCGGCGGCTTTCAAAGATATACCCGGCGGTCAGATCCTTGGTCCTACCCGGGACTACAGTCTACGGTTGCTGGACTTTCAGCTGGTAGAGGAAAATCCAACCCATATCAAGGAGTTCTTAAGAGAATTTGCTTCTAAGGCGGGAAGAGGAGAGGACGATGGGAAGGAAGAAGTGCTACCATCTTTCCCTAAAGTGGTGGACATGCTGCGGGCCGAGGGACTTCTGGAGACTCCCAACAAGACGGAGGAAGCAGAGGAAATAATAGACATTACCCGGCAGCCTCTCACATTCCCGGCTCCCCGGGCAGCCAGGATGCAAGCTATGGCCAGGGGAGAAACGGGGGGGTTGATGGCCTTAGCCTACAGCAGTATGCGGGGTTACGGCAATATTCACCCTACCCTGGGGGAACTGCGAGTGGGATATGTTCCGCTGCGCGTGCATCACAGGACCCGCCCAGATGAAGTGGTGACTGTGGGACGGGTACTGGTAACGGAAGCAGAGGTCATTGCCCGGATGGATGCCGGGGAGGATGGTATTCCCCGCTTTACGCTGGGCTATGGCCTTTGCTTTGGACATAACGAAATAAAGGCTATTTCCATAGCTGTACTGGACCGTACCATGCGCACTGGTTCCAAAGAAGCGCCGGCAGAGGACGAAGAGTTCGTTCTCTATCATATAGACGGCATTGAGGCTTCTGGCTTCACCGCACACTGGAAGTTACCCCACTATGTTACTTTCCAGTCGGTTTTGGATCGGCTACGCCGGGCACAGCAGGTGGGGCGCAAAGAGGAGGGTTCGCAGTGATGCGGGAGAAAAAAGTGCAGTCAGGGTATAATTTTGCTTTTCTGGATGAGCAAAGCAAAAAAGAAATCCGGCGGCGCATGCTGAAAGCGGTTGCCATTCCGGGTTACCAGGTACCCTTTGCTTCCCGGGAACTACCAATCGCCCGGGGGTGGGGTACCGGTGGCTTGCAGCTGACCATGTCCCTGATTGGCCCGGACGATATCCTAAAAGTGATTGATCAAGGTTCCGACGATGTGGTTAACGCCGTAAATATTCGTAAGCTTTTGGTGCTTACCACCGGGGTGCGCACGACGGAGGATACCCGTGAAGCCACACTGATCCAGACCCGACACCGCATTCCAGAAGAACCGCTGGAGGACTGGCAGATTCTAGTGTTTCAAGTTCCTTACCCGGAACCCCTGCGCCGGGTGGAGCCCAGTGAAGTGAAGACCCGGGAGATGCATGCGGAAGCTGACTACAGCCGCCTGTGGGTTTACCTGTATGAGGATATCGTGCGCTGGGGTGAGATCACCATTGGTGCGCAGTATCCCGTTATGGTAAACGGCCGTTACGTGATGGATCCATCTCCCATCCCCCGCTGGGATGTGCCGCGTTTGAATATGGCTGAGACTCTTTACCTTTTTGGGGCCGGGCGGGAAAAGCGTATTTACGCCGTGCCGCCTCATACACGGGTGGAACCACTGCAGTTTACTGATTATCCTTTCCGGGTGGAGGATTTTAGAGGCAAGCAATGCGCCCTGTGCGGCAGTGCGGATACTTACCTGGATGAAATAATTGACGATACTACCGGTGCCCGGCGTTACATTTGTTCCGACACTGCATACTGCGCCAAACGGCGGCGGCTGAAGGAGGAAGCAGGCGAAAATGCCTAACGAAGAACCTTTGCTCAAGGTGCGGGGACTGACCCGCATTTTCGGCAGCGGGTGCAGTAAATGTACGAGTTGCACCGGCCCCATGGCTGGAACCAATATTTGTTCTCACTGTCGTTCTATAGTAGCCTGTGCCGATGTTTCCTTTGACCTTTATGCGGGTGAAATTCTGGGAGTGGTGGGTGAAAGCGGTTCAGGCAAGAGCACCCTGGTACAGTGTCTTTACTTTGATATTCCCGCTACTGCCGGGGAAGCTTGTTTCAAGCCTTACAAAGACGGCAAGGTGAACATGCTTGCCTGCAGCGCTCAGGAAAAACGCTACATTCGTCATTACCTGATGGGGATGGTTTACCAGAATCCCCACCTGGGATTGAAGCTTGATTTTACCGCTGGGGGGAATATTGCTGAAAAACTCCTTACAGCCGGCATTTACCACGTAGGCCAGATTCGCCGGCGGGCGGCGGAATTGTTGCTGCGTACTGAAGTGCCCCTGGAGCGCATGGATCACCTGCCGCGTTTTTTTAGCGGCGGCATGCAGCAGCGGGTGCAGATCGCCAAGGCTTTGGCCAATAACCCGCCGCTGGTTTTCCTGGATGAAGTGACTACCGGTTTGGATGTTTCGGTGCAGGCCCGGGTGCTGGATCTGATTAAAAAGCTTCAAAGAGAACTGGGGTTAACCATGATTGTAATTTCCCATGACCTGGGGGTTATACGCTTGCTGACCAACCGTACGCTGGTGATGAAAACCGGCCGGGTGGTGGAAACGGGACTTACAGATCAGATTCTTGAGGATCCCCAGCATCCCTACACCCAGTTGCTGGTAAGCTCGATGCTTTAGTTTTTATCAAGACAATTATCGGTAAATTATAATTCGCAGGGGAGATATGAGGTGACTGAGATACTTCGAGTTTTGAGGCTGACGAAAATTTTTAAACTGCATCTCCTGGGAGGCAAGGAGGTTGTTGGATGTAAGGATATTTCCTTCAACCTTGGGACCGGAGAAGTATTGGGCATTCAGGGGCCGAGTGGGGCGGGTAAATCAACGGTGTTGAAATGTATTTACCGATCATATGTAGCCTCTACAGGTCAGGTCTTCTACCGGTCGATTAATGGAGTGATTGACCTGTTACAGGCACAGGAGAGGGATATTCTGGAACTGCGGCGGCAGGAAATCGGATATGTATCCCAGTTCTTGCGGGTGGTACCGCGCGTTTCGGCCCTGCAAGTGGTGGCCGAAGGATTACTGCTGCAGGGCCGGGAAGAGTCCAGCGCTTTGAGGGATGCCGGACGCCTTTTAACGTATCTCGGTATACCCAGGGAACTTTGGGATGCTTCACCTGCCACCTATAGCGGTGGCCAGCAGCAACGCGTTAATGTAGCCCGGGCTGTGGTTACTCGTCCCCGCCTGCTACTTTTGGACGAACCCACCGCTTCCCTGGATGAACAAACCAAACGGCGGGTGAATGATTTAATCCTGGATTTAAAGCGAAGCGGTACTGCCATCCTGATGGTTTCCCATGACCGGGAAAGCCTGGAGCAGGTGGCAGATAGAATGCTATTCCTAGATAATGTAAGCGAAAACCAATCTGGGGAGGGGAATAGGCTTGCCTTCAAGGTTGCTCATCACTAATGTGCGGGTTGTTCTGCCCCACCGGTTGCTTGAGCCGGGCTACGTATATGTGGAGGATGGCTGCATCGCAGAGGTTGGGGAAGGAACAACCACCGGTGGTTCCGGTTTAACTGAGTTTGACGGGGCCGGTGCCTATCTCCTGCCAGGTCTGGTGGACATACATAGCGATGCCGTGGAAAAGGAGATTCAGCCTCGACCCAATGTTACCTTTCCCATAGGGCCGGCTTGTGGCGAACTGGAAAGAAAGCTGGCCGCCAATGGAATAACTACCATCTTCCATTCTATCTCTTTCTCGGCTGGAGAGGGTGTTCGGTCCAATGATCTGGCGGCAACAATTGCCCGCCATATCTCCGGACAGGCGCGTCAATGTCACCTGATCCGTAACCTGGTGCACCTGCGCTATGAAATCAGTAACACGGCTGCCCTGGAACTGATGGAGGAATTAATCGCCGAAGGAGTAGCCAGCCTTTTTTCCTTCATGGACCACACGCCGGGGCAGGGCCAGTACGGGTCAATAGAGCAGTACAAAAAGTACGTTCGGAAGACCTACTGGTTGAAGGAAGAGGAATGTGATGCCCTGGTAGCTCAGAAGATCCGGGAACGGCAGGAAGTGGATCCGGCACGACTACGGTTCCTGGCTGCTACTGCTCAGGCTCGTGGGGTTCCGCTGGCTTCCCATGACGACGATACTCCAGACAAAGTAGAGGAGATGTACCGCCTGGGAGCATCTATTGCTGAATTTCCCGTTAACCTGGCTACGGCCAGACATGCCCGTTTGCTGGGGATGCATGTTTGTGTGGGAGCCCCTAATATTTTAAGAGGCGGTTCCCATGAAAATAATTTAAAAGCCCGCGAAGCACTGGATAGCGGTGCGGCAGATATTCTTTGTTCCGACTATTACCCTCCGGCGCTCCTGCAGGCTGTCTTTTACCTGGCGGCGGACGGTTACAGCTTGCCTGCTGCAGTGCGCCTGGCCACTCTCAATCCAGCTCAAGCTACCGGTCTGGTCGCTGAACTGGGCTCGGTAGAAGAGGGGAAAAAAGCCGACTTAATCCTGGTGCGGTTAATTGGCGGCCAGCCCGTGATTATGGGAACTGTAACAGGGGGTAAGTTAGTGGCCAGGTTTGCTTATCATCTTAACCCGTAAAGAACGGGTACAGCCTCTAGTCAGGATTTTTCGCGGGTTAAATGTCGGGCTTAATTTACACATGTATGGGATCACGGTTGTTATAAACGCCTGGTTGCGACTGGTAACGTTTAACTACCGCAAAGGAGGTTTGAAACAGGTTCCAATGCCCATCAAAGGATTTGGTATCAACGCCGATGCTGCCCGGCTGGATAACAATTTGGACACCCTGGCCCGGGATTTAGAGTATTTTGCCGGGCTCGGTTTTGAGTATGTGGAAATTCCTGTGCACGGAGTGGGGGCCATGATAGGAGGACGGCTGCTGCCCCCGCGGGTGGAGGAAATATGCCGGCTGCTTGCCCGGTTTCCCTTTCGTTACACAGTCCATGCCCCCAATCCTTTAAACCTGATGGATATTGAAAACCTGTTCTGGCAAAAAAAGGCTTTTGAGAAAAGCCTGGAGTTTGCTGCAGCCATTGGAGCGGAGGTACTGGTTTACCACAGTGGCAGGTATGTACCAGAGGAGACCTTCCACCTGCCCGGAGGTCGACAGGACCTTAGCCCGGAAGTCAGAGATGAAATGCGACGGCAGGAGCGGGAAGCGTTACTGGATCTGGCCGAAAGGGCGAAACAACTGGGGGTTACCATAGCTATGGAAAATGCCCGGCCCTACCTGGATGGCAGCCCCTATTGTTATGCGGAGCACTTGTCCCTGCTGGTGGAACAGGTGAAGGCTATCGGCCATCCCCAGGTGGGCATAACTCTGGATGTAGGTCATGCATATCTATCGGCCCGGCATTATGGCTTTGATTTCCTGGGAGCCGTGGCCCTGGCTGCTCCATACGTACGCCACGTGCACCTGCACGATAACTTCGGCCGGATTTCCGGTTCGCTGGAAAAGAAACAGGCTGAGTTGATGGCCGCCGGCCGGGGGGATCTGCACCTGCCCATCGGTTTTGGTGAAATCCCGGTCGCTGACGTACTTGCTTTATTGCGGGATTACTCCGGTGTGATAATACACGAAATTCGCCCCCGTTACCGGGGGTGGGCCGGGACGGCCCTGGAACGGGGGCGGCAGCTGGTGGCCTGTTGTTATTAGCTTCTCGATTGGGCTTGTCCGGCAAAACCAGCCATGGTATTATGGAAAATAAATGTGAAGGCATTACAAGAAACAAGACATAATGGACACCCTTATCCACGTCTGCGGTAGTTATCGGGGTCATTTTCAATTGTGTTCACGGTTAAGCAAAAAACGAATTGATTTTTGGAGGTTTTTGAGTTGCGAGCGCTGTTAGTACAAAATGTGGCCATTGAAGGGCCGGGTCTTTTACAGCCGGCCATGGAGAAGGAGGGCTGGCAGCTTGATATACGGGTGATGGATCAACCGGGGGCACACTTGCCTGCCTCTTTAGATGGCTATGGCGCCCTGGTAATCCTGGGCGGCCCGATGAACGTCTATGAAGAGGAGTCCTACCCTTATTTAAGGCAAGTTGATCAACTGATTAAAAAAGCAATCCAAAAAAGTTTACCCGTGCTGGGTATCTGTCTTGGCGGTCAGCTGATTGCCAAGGCCCTGGGTGCACCTGTTGTCCGCAATCCGGTTCCGGAGATCGGCTGGTATAAACTCCGGCTTACCGCCGACGGTTTGAAGTCGCCCCTGTTTGCCGGTTTGCCGGAAGAATTTTTTGTCTTCCAGTGGCACGGTGATACCTTTGCCCTGCCTTCCGGGGTTTCCCACCTGGCTGCCAGCGAGGATTGTGTTAACCAGGCCTTTTCTTTAGGGCGGCATATCTTTGCCCTGCAGTTTCACCTGGAGGTGAACCCGGAGATAATTAATACCTGGGCCGAAGCTTATGCCGATGAATTGGAAGAATACGGTGGTCCCGGTGCCGCCGGCCGCCTGGTGCAGGAGACCGCGGCTGTCTGGGAGGAGTACCGGCAGGTGGCCGGGCAATTTTTGAATAACTGGATGGCTATTTTGTCGGGACACGGGACAGCGCCGCATCCAACCGGGTTCACTGAATATTTACCTTCAGGTTAAAATAAAACGCGAAAAAGAGAGGAAAACTTTGCCCGAACGCGAATTATTTGGGCAAAGTTTTCTGGTTCCGGGAGGGATTTTTCATGGAGGTGCGTTTGGGTTCAACCTTGCTGCGTTTGATGGTGGGGGATATCACCCAGCAGGATACCGAAGCCATTGTTAATGCGGCCAATTCCAGCCTGATGGGCGGTGGGGGTGTGGACGGGGCCATTCACCGGGCCGGGGGGCCGCAGATCCTGGAGGAATGCAAGCAGATTGTGGCCCGGCAGGGCAGCTTGCCCACGGGTCAGGCGGTAATTACCACCGGCGGCAAATTGAAAGCCCGGTATGTCATCCATACCGTGGGCCCCATCTGGTCGGGGGGCAACCGGGGAGAAGACGAGCTGCTGCACAATGCCTATTATAACAGCCTTTCCCTGGCCAGAGAAAAGGGTATCAAATCCATTTCCTTTCCCTCCATCAGTACCGGTGCCTACCGTTTTCCCATCGAGCGGGCGGCTACCATTGCTTTGAAAACGGTGCGGGATTTTATTTTAGAAAACGATTTCTTTACGGAAGTACGCTTTGTTCTGTTCCGTGAAGATGATTTCAAAGTCTACCAGAGGGCCTGGGAAAAACTTTCCGGTGGGGTAGAAGGTTGAAAAATACAGGCGCCCCAAAGGCTTTTCTGCCTAAAAAGCCCGGGAAATTCCCGGGCTTTTTATTAAGGATTTTTCCTTATTTAATGTGGAGTAACGTGTCACTTATGGCCTGGTCATGCTGTGGGAGCTTTTTCAAGGCGCTTCGTGTGGGTATCTTGCTCCTTTTGGGAGAGCAGCTTTACCCACGTCCTCACGGAATCGGCGATAATCAGGATGACCATGATCAGCATGATTGCTGAAATGGACGCCAGCAGGTAGTTATGCTTCGGCAGGTAGTTGATGACAATATTTTGATATCCGGCTGTAATGGTGGTTACTGTCAGGAAGACCATAGGGATGAAGGTGGTCCAGGCATACCGGGCCTTGCCCATCCTGATCAGCATGGTGGTGCCGATAGCCAGGGCCATGCTGCCCAGCAGCTGGTTGTTCACACCGAAAAGGGGCCAGATGGTGGAAATGCTGCCGCCGTACAGCAGGTATCCCCAGGCCAGGGTGAAAATACCGCTGGTCAGGATGATGCCCGGCCACCAGTTGTGGTCCTTTAACGGCTTGTACACCGCACCGCCGATTTCCTGCATCAGGTAGCGCCCGACCCGTGTGCCGGCATCAATCAGGGTCAGGATAAACAGGGCTTCAAACATGATGGCAAAGTGGTACCAGTAGCCCATCAGGTGCCGTAAGCCGCCGATTTTGGAGAAGATGTCGGCCATGCCCACGGCCAGGGACACGGCGCCGCCGGGGCGGCCGGCCAGGTTTTCTGACACCAACTGGGAGAGCACGGGCAGGTCCTGTACCTGCATGCCCAGCTTGGCAAAGACCTCCGGCGGGCTGTTGATGGCAAAATAATCGGCGGCCGGCAGCACGGTGCTTACATTATAAACTCTCCCGGTGAAACAGGTAACAACGGCTTAATCAACGGAACAAAAGAGGGGTTGATCGGAAATATGGGCCCCATCAACAGAAAAAACCCCACTTTCCGTGGGGTAGCATTTTACGAAGCTTCCAATCCCAGTATTGATTTCAGTTCCTTCAGCTGGCTCTTGCTGACCGGGATTTGAGTCTTTTTAGGGTCACCCATCACCAGCCAGTAGGTTCCTTTGAACCAGGGCAGCACCCCCTGAACCTGGTTCAGGTTAACCAGAAAACTTTTGTGTACCCGGAGGAAACCTTCACTGTTTAACCGTGCTTCCAGTTCAGTCATGCTGCCGGTGTAGGTGCAGGTATCACTGGCGGTGACGATCTGTACGCTGCCGTCTTTGGCCCGGCCGAAGATGATATCCTGGTAATCCAGGAGCCTGATTTCCCCGTTTTTTTCCACAGGCAATTTCTTAATCCGGTGTCTTTTTGCTTGCAGCAGCCCGGCCACCCGTTCCACAGCTTCCGCCCGGTCATGATAAAGCTTTAAAGTGCCTATGGTTACCTCCCGCCTTTTCAGTGGCACCACCACTGCCGAAGCCAGGCGGCAGTTCTTTTCCTGGCAGCCGATTTCATCTCTGGTCTGGGCAACCTGGACCTCCCCGGTGGCCAGCGCCTTTAAAGTGGCACTGGTCAATATGGGAGTCCCGGGGTGATGATGGTCGTCCCCCCGGCCCACATGGGCCAGGATCTCCTGGCCATTGGTGATGGCCACGGCGGCCAGCTTGACGGAATTATAAATAATCCGGGCCGTCTGCTCAGCCGACTCCCGGTTCAACCCGTGCCGTAAGAAAGGCAGGGTTTGGGTGGCTATGCGCAGCGCTTGCTGTGCCTGGCAGGCGGCGATGCGTTCCCGCTGCTCGGCAGCGGTTTTGACAATGACCATAAAAATGGCCACGCCAATGGAATTGACTATAATCATAGGCGGACCGATGATCTGCACCAGTGCCCAGGCTTCGCCGAAAGGACGGGCAGTGGCCAGGATAATGGCCATTTGCAATGTTTCTCCCGCCAGCCCGGCCAGTAAAGCTACATGCCAGGGAATGGGACCGCGGCGGTAGTAGTGCTGCACCAGCCCGCCCAGGGCGCCTTCGGCCACGGCGGCCAGGGCGCAGGAGAAGGCGGTGAAACCACCCAGCAGGTAACGGTGTATACCGGCGATCAGGCCCGCCCCGGCCCCCACCAGGGGCCCGCCCAGCAAACCGGCCACCATTACCCCCACCACCCGGGAGTTAGCCAGGGCGCCGTGGATGGGCACGGCGGCATAAGTACCCACAATGCCCATGCCACCCAGGGCCAGAGTCAACAGCAGCTTGTCCCGGGGGGTGAGCTGCCGGGATAAAATACGCCCCAGGGCGGGCATGCGGGAAAGAATAAAGGCCGCTGTGGCCACCATGCTCAATCTGTACGCCAGGGTAAGGGCCAAAGACCAGGTCACGGTAGATCATCCTTTCTAACTTTTTAATCGACCTGTCCGACAATTAGTATACCACAGGTTTACTCACCAGTACAGGCGAGGCTGGAAGTTATGAGGTGTATGCAGCTAAAAGCTTTACAGGGCGATCTGGTGGTCGTATAATAATGTTGGGTAAGATGTATTCAGGGGGTAAGATGATTGTGATAAAAGTAACCCTTTCGGAAAAAGGTCAGATAGTGCTCCCCGTTGCTTTACGCAATCGTTATGGTTTAAAAAAAGGAGATAAGCTGGCCGTTGAAGAAGTGGAGGGAGCTATACTGCTCCGGCCCATTCCCCGTAACCCCCTCCTTGCCCTGCGGGGTAAATACAGGACTAAAGGGCGGGAAAAATTGACGGACATTCTCCTCCGGGAGCGCCGGCTGGACAGGGAGCGGGAAGAATGGTAGACGGAAAGACAGTTGTTCTGGACACATATGCCATACTGGCTCTCATTGAGGATGAAGAAGGGGCGGATACGGTAGCCGCAGCTATTTCGGATGAGCAGACAACAGTTTATTTTAGCGTGATTAACCTTGGGGAACTGTACTATATTCTTTTACGCAAAAAAGGTGAACGGGTGGCAGAAGAAGTATTACGGAACATCTTACTGGAAGAATCAATCAACATTGTGGAAGTTCCCTGGCCGAGGGTAAAAGAAGCAGCCCGCATTAAAGCCAGAGGAGGCCTTTCTTACGCCGACTCTTTCGTCCTGGAACTGGCCCGGGAACTTAAAGCGCCGGTGCTCACCGGTGATCCTGAAATTCAGACGGTTGCCAAAGAGCTTGACGTGCCGGTTATCTGGGTGGGCAGCAATTTAACTGTGGACAAATAATCGTTGATGATGATCCCCATAAGCTTACCGCTGGAATAGCTTAAACCTGGCCAAGGCAGTTGAAAGACCACATTTTATTCAACCAGGCCAGTTGGTTGGTTAAAACTACCTCATAACGAAAAATGGTTTTTTATTGGGAAGTTTACTATGGACAACTTATCAGAAATGTGTTACTGTTTCATGTAAAGGGATTTAACTGCATAGCCGTGTCCGGGTTCCCCTGCCAATCAGGCAGGGGTAAAAGGGAACCAGGTGAAAATCCTGGACGGTGGGGCCACTGTGAATGGGTAGCGGCTTTCCACAGGGCCACTGGTCCAGCACTCACTGATAAGGGTACTCCGTTCAACAGTGAATGATATAACAGCATGGTTGTTTAACCAATGTCACGGGTGAGTACTGGGCCGGGAAGGCGGAAAGCAGGCGATGACCCATGAGTCAGGAGACCTGCCCGGGCACGCGGCACGGAAAGCCTCCCAGGGAACAGGGGCTTGTGCCGGTGGTAGTCTTACCATTTTTTACGGTGGGCTACAGCCAGTGTAAACAAGCCCCGGTCTCTGACAGGCCGGGGTTATTTGTTTTAGGGTGTTGCATCCTTTCAATTAAATGGCGACAAATGATTTAATATCCTGCTGCCTGAGGACAACTTCATACCGGAACGGGTGCTTTCACCCCGAGGGGTGAAAGTGAAAAGGGAAGCCGGTGCAAATCCGGCGCGGTCCCGCCACTGTGAGGGGGAGGGACTCCACAGCAAAGTCACTGTCCAGCACTCACCGGTAATATTGGTAAAACCTTAAGCTATATTTTCACTATTTGTCAAGCGTGCCATTGGATGTTACGGTTCATCGGTGAGTGCTGGATGGGAAGACGTGGAGTTCCGGTGAACCCGAGCCAGGAGACCTGCCCGTTACCGGAACAACCGGACCAACCTGCGCGGACGGGGGGTGGCTTAATTTGCCGTGGCATGATTGTGGTGCCAGGACTAATCCTCCATCTGGGTAGATGGGGGATTTTTTATTAAAGGCGAGATGGGAAGGGGTCTGTATGTCAATTTATGGTGGACTTCTGCTGGCTACTCTTGTTCTCAGTATTAAAACAGGATTGATCCTGGGTGCCTCGTGGCTGGGCCGGTGGGGGCTGGTGCTGACATCTTTTTTGTTCGGGAGTATCCTTTACGGGCTGGTTGTATTCTTTGGTACACATCAACAAACCCTGATTTACTTTCTGGATCGTTACACCTTTGCAGGAGCCTTGCTGGCAGCCATATTTCTGATTTACCTGGGGCTGCAGGAGGAAAAGGGGGCAGGGAGTTCTTCCCCGGGTTGCTTGCGTGAAGCAAGTTTTCGTTCCGGGGGAGATGGGGAATTTGCCGGTAAGGCGGTTGCCTCTAACAGCTCCTGTCATTTCCTTGCAGGACAGCCGGTGCCAGGGGCTGTTATTTCTCCTGCTCTGGAGCGGTTTAAGTATGCCCTGGGTTTTTTACCCTGTCCTTTATGCCTGGTTGCCCTGGCCTTTTCAGTCATTGTAGCCAGTTCCATGGTGGGTACAGGGCTTTCTCGCCTGGGACTGTTTGTTGCGGTGCTGTTTTTTATCCTGGTTATTGTGACCAGCCTTGCCATGAGAAGAGCGATCCGTTTGACCGGGTATAAGCCTGTAGCTATTTTTAATCCGTTGTTGTTGTTTACCGGATTGATGACGCTTATCTTTGCTCTTTTTATTCCCAACTTTGTCCAGGCCATGACCATGCCCCTAACTCCCGTGAACATTGATTCGCCCCGCTGGCTGGCGGCGGTGTTAGCGGGGTTGGTGGTCTTAAGCCTGGCGGGTTATTTTCGCTATCAGATCAATTTTTTAAAGGAACGTGATGATTGATGACCATTCCTGGGTCCGAATATTTAGCCAAAATTTTGCATGCCGCATCCCAGAGCCTCCTAATTCCTGATATTGTGGGTCTGCTCTTCTTTCTCGTTTTTGCCTTCATGGAACTGGGTAGTTTTGTGGCTGAAATGAGGAGAAGAAAAGTTATTCAACCAGTCAACCTGCTGGAAGTAATTCATGACGTGGGAGGAGTTTCCCTCTGGCAGATGCGCAACCTGCAGCAGGTGCTTGATAGCAGTGCTTTAAATCCGCGCCAAAAAAAACTGGTATCGGATCTTTTGGCAAAACCCGGACTGTCCCCTGAGGTCAGGAGGCTGGTGGCTCAGGACATATTGGACCGTGAAGAATTCCGGTTTAAACAAACACTGGACAAAACGGATTTACTGGCCAAACTCAGCCCGGTTTTCGGGTTGATGGGCACTCTTATCCCCCTTGGTCCCGGGCTGGCTGCTCTGGGGCAGGGTGATGTGCGGGGATTGTCCGAAGCAGTGATCATTGCTTTTGATACCACGGTGGTGGGTGTGGCTGCCGGAGCGGTGGGTGCTCTCATTTCCAGGGTGCGGCGCCGCTGGTACGAGCAGGATTTACGGTATCTGGAGTTGCTGCTGGAACTGGTGGTGGGAGGTGAAAGCCGTGCTGTTCAGGAGACGGAGGCGGGAGCGGTTATCCGCAGACGAAATTGATCCCCTGGGCGGGCTGGCCAATCTGATTGATGTGATGCTGGTTTTTTGCTGCGGTTTGATGGTCGCCCTGGTTCTTTCCTGGAACCTGCAGAACATTATCTTTGCCAAAGTAAAGCCCGAGGAAAAACAGCGCCTGATGCAAAGCATTCAGCGGGTGATTAACGTGGAACGGGGTAAGGAGCTTAAGCAGATGCCCCAAATAGAACAGGGGGGCGGCTTTGGTTTCCAGGAGATGGGTACGGTCTATCAGGACCCGAAAACCGGGAAGTTAATCATGATTGAAAAGAACAGCCAATAAGTGAGGTGGCCATGGCTCAATGCCCACAGGTAAAGAAAAATGGCAAAAACACCCGACCTTGCTATTCCTGAGCCTGATAGTCCTGATTATTGTTTTCTTAATAAGTGCTTCCGGGGCTGCAGCAAATGAAAATGCACGTACGAAGGTGGTTATGCTTTTGGGCAGTGAGGGGTTTCTGGTACCCCTGGTGGATGCTTACGGCCAGTTGCAGAACTATCCTGTTGAGCTGAAGTTATTTAGCTCCAACGACCTGAAGAGCGAAGAAAAAATCCAGCAGCTAAAGCAATCGTTGCAAGATGCAGATGTATTCTTGATGGAAATGATTGGGGCTACAACCATTCAAACAGTTGGGCCTTTATTGCAGGACCTGCCTGAAAAGTGCGAGGTGCTTTCCACCCGTAGCGGTTCTTTTCCTGATTACCCCCGTATTGATGAAAGTCAAAATACTTTCCTGGCTCAATATTTTGTAAATGGCGGCGTGGAAAATATGCGGCGGCTGGTATTGTATCTGGCCTCCAGATACGGACAGGTAACAACCGGGGATCAGTTAGATCCGGTTAAAATGCCCGTCCGGTTCATCTACCATCCTGATGCTGAGGGACTTACCCTCAACGTGGATGGGCTGTACCAGACGGTATGCAATGCTGTATACGCGGCGGGTGATAGTGCAGCTCAGGGCCTGGGAGTGAATGAAGTCCACCGGGCGGTCTATGAGAGCGTTTACGCGGCCGTGTACCAGCCGGATAACAGTACGAACTGGACACTGGCCCGGTTGACGGTGAACCAGGCCGTGCACGACTGGTGCGGGGGTGCTTCTACCCTGGATACCAGTGTTCTGTACCGAACTGTGGCTGAAGCCGTATACCTGGCGGAGCAGGGAGAAACGGGATTACAGGCTCTTTATGATACCGTGCGCCAGTCTGTTTACCAGGCGGTATATCAGGGCGACGGTCAAGGGGCCGGTTTGGCCGTAGATACAGTTTATAATGCCCTTTATGACCGGGTTGCAGCCGCTTATCTGGGGGATGCTCAGGCTACAGTCTACCGGGCGGTATATGATGCCCTTTGGGGGCCGGAGCTTTCCGGGTTTGACCTGGACTGGGTATACCAGAGCGTGCATGATGCCGTATACCTGCCTACCGGCGGTGGAGGCGGTACGGGACTGCCGCCGGGCACTTTCGGTACTTTAGGTGGTTATCTTGCCTGGTATAAAGCCAGCGGACATTTAAAAGAGGGAGCTCCGTGGGTCGGCATTATTAGCTACGATAGCTTCTTTAAAAATGGTGATATCGACATGTATCTGGCTGTCCAGAGGGAACTGGAAGCCAGGGGAGTCAATGCGCTTTTGGTTTTCAGTGACAGCAGCAGCCGTAAAGAAGCATTTCAGGACTTCTTTATGCCCGGCGGCAAAAGACAGGTGGACTTTCTCATTGCCGGGATTGGATTTAACTTCATTTACGGCCAGCCGGAAGCCGGTATCGAGTTGTTTAAGCAGTTAAATGTACCGGTTATGGCACCGGTTTACAGCAGCGATTTAGAGGATTGGCAGAGCAACCCGGCAGGTATCAGCAGCGAGGTGGCCTGGCAAATTGCCTATCCTGAACTGGACGGACGCATTGAGCCGGTATTCATGGGCGGCAGTACGCTGGTAAGGGTGGATGAAAGTACGGGGGCTCGCATAGTCAAAAAAGTACCCCTTCCCGACCGCATTGACCGCCTGGTAGGCCGGGCACTGGCCTGGGTTAACCTGCGGCAGAAAAGCAATGCAGACAAAAAAATAGCCCTTGTTTACTATAACCACCATGCTGGTAAGGATGATATCGGCGCCGCCTATTTAAACAGTATCGCCAGCGCAGCGGTTATTTTGCAGGCATTGCGGGACAATGGTTACCGGGTGGAAGGCGACCTCGGCCCCCAGGCAATAGAAGAACTAATTCGCAGGCAGGGCAGAAATGTCGGCAGCTGGGCGCCGGGAGAACTGGCCGAACTGGTGCAGGCGGGAGCCTTAGTCCTGCCTGTGGAAAAATACCTGGAATGGTACGCTACCCTGCCCGGGGAACTGCGGGCGCAGGTGGAAAAGGAATGGGGTCCACCTCCGGGTAACATCATGGTTTACGAAGGCAACCTGGTTATTCCCGGTGCCACACTGGGTAACATTTTCCTTGGCCCGCAGCCCGTACGGGGGTGGGGGGATGATCCCGACAAGATTGCCCATTCCCCAGCTTTGCCTCCCCCCCACCAGTATATAGCCTTTTACCTCTGGTTACAGAAGGAGTTCCAGGCCGATGCGGTAATCCACCTGGGTACCCACGGCACGCTGGAATGGCTGCCCGGCCGGAGTGTGGGGCTGGGAGAAAATGACTGGCCGGATGTTTTGATCGGGAACATGCCGGATATCTACCCTTACATCGTGAACAATCCCGGTGAAGGAACTCAGGCCAAGCGCCGGGGTTATGCAGTAACCATCGACCACCTGATACCGCCGATGATCCAGCCCGGGCTCTACGGTGAGCTGGCCGAATTGCAGCAGCTGGTGGTGGAATATCAGAATGCCTTAAGCGGGGGCAATACAGCCAGGGCGGCCAGCCTGCAGGAACAAATTATGGAAAAGGTTAAGGCAAATAGCCTGGACCAGGATCTGGGCATTGATCTTCAGGCGACTGAATTTTCCCGGCTGGTTTCCCTTCTTCACGAATACCTGGAGGAGCTGGCAACGGAGCTTATGCCCTACGGCCTGCATACCTTTGGTCTGCCGCCCCAGGGAGAAATGCTGGATTTAATGGTTGATTCCATTGTGGCCTACGATAATGCGGCCAGAGAGGGCAGCCGGGAGGAAATCAGAGAGCGCCTGCTCTTGACCAGCAACGAGATAACTAATTTGCTCCGGGCTCTTTCAGGTGAATTCATCGAACCCGGTCTGGGCCGGGACCCGGTGCGTGTACCCGATGCCCTGCCCACGGGCAGGAACCTGGTTTCCTTTGACCCGCGCATGGTGCCCGATGCGGCAGCCTGGAAAACGGGCAAAGAGGCGGCAGAACAACTGGTGGCAAGATTCTATGCGGAAAACAGACGTTACCCGGAGACGGTCGGGGTGGTGCTGTGGGCCATCGAAACCATGCGCACCCAGGGAGAAACTGTGGCCCTGATCCTGCGGTTAATCGGCACTGAACCGGTATGGGATAAAAGCGGCCGGGTGAGCACGGTGAAAATCACCCCCCTGGAGGAACTGGGAAGACCGCGGATTAACGTGCTGGTGACCATTTCCGGCCTGTTCCGGGATACCTTTTCCCATGTGGTGGGTGTGCTGGATGAGGCCTTCAGAAAGGTTGCTCTTTTGAACGAAGATCCGGAAAGCAACCTGGTGCGCAGGACTTACCTGGCCCTGCGGGACAAGCTGCAGGAGCAGGGCCTGCCGGAGCAGGATGCGGATACTCTGGCGCTGGCCAGGATCTTTGGCGATGCTCCGGGAACCTACGGTACGGGTGTCTCAGAACTGGCCCAGGCCACCAGCGCCTGGGAGGACAAAGGGGACCTGGTGGATACTTACATGAACCGCATGTCCTACATTTACGGCAAGACTGCTTATGGCGTGCCGGCGCGGGATGTTTTCCGGGAAATCCTGAAAAGCGTGGATGTGGTTACCCAGGTGCGGGATTCCCTGTGGGGCGTATTGGACAACGATGACGTGGCCCAGTATCTGGGCGGGCTGAAAATGGCGGCGGAAGCAGCCTCGGGCGAGAAAGTGCAGTCGTATATCGTCAACACGCGTACAGGCAGTGCCCGGGTGCAGACTTTAAGTGAGTTTGTGGGTACGGAATTGCGGAGCAGGTTGTTGAACCCCAAATGGATCGAGGGGATGCTTAAGGAAGGTTACGCCGGCGCCCGGGAGATTGGCGACCACGTTGCCAACATGTTCCTCGTGGATGCCACTCTAGAGGGTATTGGTGATTGGGCCTGGCGGCAGGTTGCCGAAACTTTCATCTTTGATGATAAGATAAGAAGCCAGCTGGACCCCTTTGTAGTGCAGTCCATCATCGGCTGGAGCTTAGAGGCGGCGCGGCGGCAGATGTGGCAGGCCGATCAGGAGACGTTGACCAGACTGGCCGACATTTACATGCAAACGGCCGCCCAGTATGGCGTGGTCTGCTGTCACCATACCTGTGCCAACATAAAGTTCAACGAATGGGTGGCCAGTTATTCCACCCTGGACAACAGTATGCTGAACAGGTTCAAAGAGGCCTTCAGCAAAGCTACAAAAAGGGATCTGAACCTTAAAACCGAGGTCTCGGCACCCAGTTCCAGGCACCAGAGCTCCAGCCGGACGGTGGAGCAGGTTCAGACACAGGAACCTCCTGTGCAGCAGCCTGTTTCTCAGCCGGAACTCGTACAGCAGTCTGTAGAGCAAAAACCAGAAACCACACAGGTCCCACCGGCTGCATCAACAGGTGCGGGCGAAGGAGAAAAGGCGCCGGAGGGATCGCCGCCCAGACAGGAGCAGCAGGTGACTCAAAATACCGGTGCAGCCGGAGCCGGTCCCCAGCAGGTGGCCAGCCGGGATGCTTCCCCGCAAAAGGCTGCTGAACAACCCCAGAAACCCGGGGGCAGGGCCTATGAGCTGGAAGTAGAGAAAAAAGCGCAGGTTTCAGCAACTGCCCGCAAGGCTGTTTCCTTCGTAGCCATCCTGGGCGCTTTAGGGCTGCTGGCCCTCTTTATCAAAGGTTATTTTACCGGAAGGGCATAACTGCTCTCCGGTCCCGCACCTTACCGTGCTGCCCTGCACGGTAAGGTGCGGCCGCTACCTGTGTTGCAGTTTGGCTCGTTTTCCCTTTCGTTAACCCATTCTCCTTTCAGGAGTAAATATATATCCGGCTTTAAGTCAGGCCGGGCTACTTTTTAAAATTAGCGGTTGGTTTAAATAAATTAGAAAAACAAGGGAGGGAGTTTTTGGTGAAAACCCATCACTTTGCCGGGCGGTTAACAGCCCTGGTTGCAACGGTCTGTTTATTCCTCGGCCTGCTGATGCCGCTTGGGGTACCGGGCCGGGTGGAAGCGGCAGTTTCACCCCTGGCTGATAAGGCAGTACAGTTTCTGCATCGTGACTATTTAAAAAACGGGTTGATTAACTCGGAGGTGGGTGTGGGCTCGTATGCCTTTTATGTGCTAAGCCAGGCCGGTGTTGATGCCGGTGCCTGGGTACGCCAGGGAGTAAGTTTCCGGGAGGCAGTGCTAAAGGCGGTCAGAGATGATCTGGATAAAGCAGGTGAAGTGCGGGCAAAGCAGCTTGCCCAGGACCTGGTGGCCATGCAGGCGCTGGGAGAAAAGGATCTGGCCGGCCGGTTGCTGCAGGTCTTGAAGAACAGGCAGACAGACAAAGGATTTGAAGACATTGGGCCGTTAAGCATCTACAGCAACATGCCTTCCTTTGATCTTTTAAGCAGAGCCGGGTTAATGGATCAGATAAACACCGGCCTGGCCAGGAATTACATCCTGGAAAAACAGTATGTCAAGGCACAAAATGCCCAGTACGGAAGCTGGGGGTCACTGGATGGTAATGCATATTACGCCGATTTCATGGCCACGGCCCAGGCGGTGAGGGTGCTGCACTACCTGGATCCGGAAAAGAAAGATCCTCAGGTGCAGGAGGCCATTAAAAACGGCCTGGCCTGGATACAAAAGCAGCAGAAGGCAGACGGCAGCTTTGTGGCCGGTATGGACGACCCGGTGATCGATACTGCGGAAGTAATTGTGACCCTGAAAACCCTGGGTATGGACCCGGCGGCCTGGAAAAGCGGCACAGGAAAGAGCGCTGTTGATTATCTGATGAGTAAGGCACTGAACGCCGATGGGAGCTTCGGTACGTCGGGGAATGCCATGGACGCCACGTGGGTGCTGTGGGCCTGTCTGGCGCTGGAAGGGAAGGCGAAGAACCAGGTAACACAGCCACAACCCGGCCCGCAGGAGGAATCCGGCCGGCAAACGCAACCCGGTATGGTGGCCAGTTTTACGGATTTGAAAGGCCACTGGGCGGAAGGGGCCATCAACAGGCTGGTTCAAATGCAGGTTGCGTCGGGTTATCCAGACGGCACCTTTAAACCCGAAGAGCAGGTAACCCGCTATGAAATAGCCTCCATGATGGTGCGCCTGCTAAAGCCGGCGGCGGTTTCCCGGCAAGACCTGCTTATGCTCGACCGGGAGTTTAAAGATAGCCGGTATATTCCGCAATGGGCCCATGAGGCCGTGGCCGTGGCCTTGAGGGAGGGACTCATCTCCGGTTACCCGCAACCGGACGGTACCCTTATTTTTAAAGGGGAGGAACCGGTAAGCCGGGCCGAACTGGCCGCCGTTATGGCCCGGATTATTGAAAAGAAATGCGGGGAGGTGGCGCCGAAAGAGCTGGATTTTGCCGATGCGGATCAAATTCCGGCCTGGGCGAAAGAGGCCGTGGGGGTGGCTTACGCTAAAGGGGTTGCCGGCGGCTATCCCGACCGGACCTTCCGGGCTGAAAAAAAGGTCACCAGGGCCGAGGCGGCCGCCATGCTTTTGCGCCTGACTGATGTGCTGTAAGAGGGTATCGAAAAGGCCCTGAAAGGCAAAAGAAGGAATTTGTTCCTGCGGGGGACAAGCTGCCATGGTGGAATTTTACAAGGCTCTGCATGAGAAACATCGTAAGGGGGTCAGGAAGTTGTATAATCATAAAAGGATGATTAAAAAGCTGAGTTTGTTACTGGTTTTAGTCATGGCCGTAACCATGCTGACACCGGCGGTAAATGCCGGCGCCAGCGGGATGCCGGCCTCACCGGCCAACAATGCCGTGCAGTTTCTGTACAACGAATACATCCAGAAAGGAATCAATAATTCGGAGTATGGGGTCGGCTCCTATGCTCTTTATGTCTTAAAACAGGCCGGTGTTGATGTTGCTTCCTGGGTGTATAATGGTGAAAATCTAAATGATGCGGTTATAAACGCTGTTTATAACGATATTTCACAGCCAGATAATGTTCCGGCCAAGATCCTGGCCCAGGATCTGGTGGCGGTACAGGCGCTGGGGCGAAGCGATCTGGCCGATCAGCTTGTGGAGATATTGAAAAACAGGCAGACGGAGAACGGCTTTGACACGGGAGCTTACAGCCTTTTCAGCAACCTGCCGGCCTTTGACCTGCTGGGCCGGGCGGGTAAGCTGAGCGTTGTAAACGCTGCTTATACCAGGGATTACATTTTAAGCAATCAACTTACCCAGTCTACTGTGCCCGCAGAGGTATACGGTGCCTGGGGCGGGAGCTGGACGGATGACAAGGGCAACACAAACTATTTTGCCGACTTCATGGCTACGGCCCAGTCGGTAAGGGCTCTGCATTATCTCGATCCCGGCGGGCAGGATGCCAGGGTGCAGGCGGCCATTAATAACGGCCTTAACTGGATGAGGAACCAGCAAAAGGCTGACGGTAGTTTTGTGGCCGGCTGGGACGACCCGGCCATCGACACCGCTGAAGTGGTTGTGACCTTAAAGGCGCTTGGAAGGGATCCGGCTGATTGGAAGACCGGTGACGGAAAAACGGCCGTTGATTATCTGATGAATAATGTCCTCAATCCAGATGGTAGTTTCGGCACCTCAAAAAACGCCATGGATGCCATCTGGGTGCTCAGTGCCTATAACTTGTTAAGTAGTCAGTTTTATATCAATCCCTCCAATGTAATAAGGAACATCGATGAGCAACAGCAATTTACAGCCGTCTGGCAGGACGCCTACGGCCAGTCTGACGTAACGCAGTGGGCCATCTGGTCCGTGGCCGACAGCAGCATTGCCAGCGTTGATGACAGTGTTTATGGTCTGGTCAAAGCGATAAAGGCCGGCCAGACGGTGGTGAAGGCCGTATACAACGGGCTTACGGCTTGGGCTGCCCTGACCGTGAAATCTGCGGCTGGAGGCGGCGGGACCGCTACAGCGGTAACGGTGGGAATGGCCGTCGTAGGAATGAACAACGAGCTCTTATTTGGCCCTTCTTACGTCACGGTGACCAAAGACAATCAATGGGGCCTCACCGCCCTGGGCGCCCTGGATGCATCGGGCGTTCCCTACCATACCTCCACGTGGTCCTGGGGCATTCTGGTAGATGAAATTGCCGGGCAGGCCAACAGCGGCATGGCCGGCTGGATGTATACGGTGAACGGGCAGGTTCCCTCCTATGGTCCCGAAAAGTACAACATTAAAGAGGGCGACAGGATTATCTTCTATTACAGCAAGAGCATGGACCAGCAGCCCCCCAAATGGGACGACCTGATGAAGCAGGTTTCTGCCGGGAATATTCAAACGGGCAATCTGCCCGCTCCGGTGAGCGATTCCACCTTAAATGCGGCCATCGAGGATGCTGGTTCTGCCGGCCGGGTCGTTCTGCAGGCGGAAGATAATCAAACTGTTCTGGCTCTGACGGTGGACCAGCTGGCTAAAATAACCGGTGTCAATAAACCGCTGGCCGTTACCGTTCAGGGCGTGCAGTTTATACTCTCGGTGGACAGCCTGAAAGTGCCGGAACTAACGGCTGCCGGTATGGCTCAGTTGCAGGTTAAGGCCCAAAAGTTGAGCAGTACCGAAGCCCATGAACTGGTCAAGCCTGTTGCCGGCGAACTTAAACTGGTGGGCGATGTCTATTAGCTGGACGTGCTGGCGGTGAAGAAAGACGGCACGGTGCAAAAGATCGGGCAGTTCCCCGACTGCCGGGTGCTGCTGCCGGTACCCGCTGAAGCCAGGGAAGCGGCGGCGACCGGCCGGGTGAAAGTATATCGCTATGATGAAAGCGAAAAGACCTGGGACGAAGTGGGCGGAACCTATGACCCGGCGGCAGGTGGCTTGGCTTTTAAAGCCGATCATTTCAGCAAGTACGCCTTGATGGAAACCACCGCCCCGCCTGCAGTAAAAACCTTTGCCGACATTGCCGGGCACTGGGCGCAGAAGGAGATCGAAATTATGGCCACGAAAGGGTTCGTGGCTGGTGTAGGCGACAACAAATTTGCACCGGAAGCCACCGTTACCCGGGCCGAATTTGCCGCCATCCTGGCCCGTATGGCCGGCCTGACGGCCGATCCGGACGGGGCAAAGCGCTTCAATGACGTGCCGCAAAACGCCTGGTACTGCGGCATGGTGGGTGCGGCGGCGAAAGCAGGATTGGTGCGGGGAACCGGCGAACACAGTTTTGCACCAAATGAGCCCATCACCCGGGAGCAAATGGCGGCCATGATGGTGCGGTTAATGGCCCGGGAAGGACAGGATATGGGTATTGGTGAGGCCGATGCGGCCAGAATACTGGCCGGCTTTGAAGATGCTGCCTCTATTTCTCCCTGGGCGCGCAATTCCGTAGCTCTGGTAGTACGGGAGGGAATAATGAAGGGCCGGACAGTGGCCCAGTTTGTACCAGCAGGCCATACCACCCGGGCTGAGGCCACTGTTGTTCTCTACCGGGTGTGGCAGAAGTTGCAGCTGTCTGCCGGTGAAAAGAAATGATTCCTCCATTTTAAATCACTTAAATATGCGGGAATAGACATGGGGCGTGATACGACCATTATGCCGTTTGTAGGCGGAGCGGAGGGGCTGTTTTTACTCCCACGGGCACCATAACAGAAAAACTTTACTTTTTCTGTGATAGGGGGTGGTTTTGTGAAGCGCAAGCTGATTTACATTATCGGTCTGCTGGTGATTCTGGCCGGGGTGCTGGGCCCAGCCCTTTACATGCACAAAGTTTTCAGCTCTCAGCAGCAATACCGGCAGGCTTATAGCAACCAGGTAACCGGCAGCCAGACAACTAACTACAGTGCAACCGAACAGGAAAATGCTCCTGCGCAGAGCCAGCCCGCCGCCGGTTCCGGTCAACCTTCTGCCGGAATAAGTACAACCCGGCCTTCCGGCGAATCAACACCAAGCCCGTCACCTGCGGCCAAAGAAAAAGCCGGGGCGGCTGGCGGCGGCCAGAGCAAGCAGTCTACCGCTGCTTCCCGGCAGAGTACGGCTTCTGGCGGGCCGGATGAAAGTGCTTCTTCTGGTGAGCCGGCTAAAAATGCTTCTGCTGCGCCGGAGAGTGAAGCCGCATGCAGGGTCTGGGTGGCCGTCATCGGGAAAAATGATGAGTTCCTTTTCAGACCGGCGCAGGTTACAGTTAAACCGGACAACAAGTGGGGGATTACCGCCCTGGGCGCCCTGGATGCCACCGGTCTTCCCTACGCCATGAAACCGGCCTGGCCCGATTTTGTGGATTCCATTGGCGGCCAGGCCTGCTTGCCCTCCTGATCAGGGAAGTGGACGGCCTGGATGCCTGGGAGGGATTTTTAAAAGCAGGGGTCTTTTTAATGCTGGTGGTGATGATGGTCAACCCCCTGGTGATCCGGGCCGGCAAAACCATTATCTGGCACGGTCCTGCAGTTCCCTTTCTGGGGAAGCTGGACATATCCATGGAGGCAGTCTATTTCGGCGCCGTTTCCAGCTTGAGGCTTCTGGTCATCATCAGCATTTTTTGCCTTTATAACCTGATGATCAACCCGGACAGGGTATTGAATCTTTTTTCCGGAGTGGCCGGTAAATCAGTCCTGGTGATAACCCTGGCCACGCGGCTGTTTCCCACCATGGTCAGGGACCTGCAGAGGATCAGGGAAGTGCAGCAGCTGCGGGGCGTCGACTTTGACACGGGCAGCCTGTGGCAGCGGGCAAAGAAATACTCCGGTTTATATAACGTGCTGCTTTTATCCTCCCTGGAGGGCGCCATGGAGATTGCCGAGTCCATGCAGGCCAGGGCCTTTGGCAGCGGCAGGCGTTCCGTGTACAGCCGGAATATCCTCAGGCGCCGGGATCTCTTTTGTCTCGGCGGCAGCCTGCTGGCTCTGCTGGCGGCAGTATGGGGGTTGCGTTACGGCTACGGCCGGTACAGCTTTTACCCGGAGGCGGACTTTCTTATTAAAGACGGCACGACTCTGGCGGTCCTTTTCATTGTGTTATTTTACCTGTCAGTACCGCTTATCCTGAGCAAGGGGTGGAAGCATTGCCGCTTTTTAAAGTCGAAAATCTGACCTATTACTATCCCGGAACGGAAAAACCCGCCCTGAAAAATATCAGCCTGGAAATCCGGGAAGGAGAGTTTCTCCTTGTTACAGGCGGTTCCGGTTCGGGCAAATCCACCCTGGCCAGGGTGCTGGCGGGCCTGATCCCTGATTTTTACGGGGGGCGTATCAGGGGCAAGGTTTTCTTCAGGGGTAGAGAGATCCGGACGCTGGACCGCCGCAAACTGGCCCGGGAAGTGGGCATGGTCTTTCAGGATCCGGAAAAGCAAATTGTACAGAGCTGTGTGGAGGCGGAAATAGCCTTTGGTCTGGAAAACCTGGGGTTACCACCTGACGAGATGTCGCGCCGGGTTGCCGAAGTGGTCAGTTTCATGAATCTATCCCCGGTTCAGGAGGCCTTTACAGCCAATCTCTCCGGCGGCCAGAAACAGAAGCTGGCGCTGGCTTCCGTGCTGGCCATGCAGCCCCGTGTGCTTATTCTTGACGAACCTACCTCTCAACTGGACCCCGTCTCGGCGGAAGAAATCCTGAATGTGGTGAAAAGGCTTAATGAAGAAATGGGCTTTACGGTGATCATGGTTGAGCAGAGGCTGGAAAGATGTTTTCATTTAGCAGACCGGGTGCTGCTCATGGCCGGGGGCGAAATTATCTGCCACGGCAGTGCCGCCGAGGGAGCCCGGGAAGCAGTCAGAAGGGGACTTCCTTTTGTGCCGCCTGTGGCCAGGTTTTTTGCCTGCCTCAACTCGCCGATTGTACCCGTTACGGTAAAGGAAGGTCGGGAACTCTTACAGTCTTACCTAAAAGGAAATATAGCCGTTACGAAACCAGATGTTCCCCGCCGTAACCATAATTCTAATATAAAAGAGCATGAGAAAAATAGCATTATCAGCTTGAAAAATGTATGGTTTAGTTATCCGGGCGGTCAAGAGGTTTTAAAAGATATCAGTCTTGATATAAAAGAAGGGGAATTTGTGGCCATCCTGGGGGAAAACGGCGCCGGTAAATCGACCCTGCTCAAGATCATGGTGGGTTTGCTCAGGCCGGGCCGGGGCAGGGTTTATGTGCAGGGAAAAGAGGTGGGCCGGAATGGTTTTAAAGAGATCAGAAAGTTTACCGCCTACTTATCCCAGAACCCTAACGACTATCTCTTCCAGGAGACGGTGGAAGATGAGCTGCTTTTCACCATGCGTAATTTCGGTTTAAAAGACCGGGGGCAGGTGGAGGAAATCCTGCACAGACTGCAGCTGGAGCCCTACCGCCGGCGAAATCCCCGGGACCTGAGCAGCGGGGAAAAGCAAAGGGTGGCTTTAGCTTCCGTTCTGGTTACCGGTCCCGGTTTGATCATTTTAGATGAACCCACCAGGGGGGTTGATTTGGGTTTAAAGTCGGAACTGGGACATTTTCTGCAAGAGGAGGCCGCAAAGGGCAAAACGGTAATCGTGGTGACCCACGATGTGGAGTTTGCGGCCGAGTTTGCCGGAAGAGTGGTGATGATGTTTGCGGGAAGGATTGTCGCCGACGGGGAAAAGCACGCGGTGTTGGGAAGATCTGTATTTTATTCTCCGCAGATCAGCAAGTTGTGCCGGGGCATTTGCGATGGAGTGCTCACCTTTGCCGAAGCGCAGGAACAGCTTGGGCCGCTTCTGGCCGCTAAACCGGCCGTCTTAATCAAAAGCACGGGAGAGAAGGCCATATGGGGACGAGCTGGGGGCTGTACACCACATTGACCGGCATTCTTGCCGTTTTATTGCTTTTGTCCGCCATGGAGAAAAAAGGAGCGCTGGACTCCCGGCAGGTATCGGTTATTGCCGTCCTGGCCGCCCTCTGTGCGGCCGGCCGGGCGGTGACGGGAGTGGGTCTTTTATTTCTGCAGCCCACCATGTTTCTGGTGGAGATAACGGGATTTGTCTATGGTGCGCGGGTCGGCTTCTTTACAGGGGCCATGACCCCTTTGATTTCCAACTTCTTTATGGGACAGGGATCCTGGACGCCCTGGCAGATGCTCTGCTGGGGGCTGGTGGGTGTTTCCGGAGCGGTGGTCAAAGCCCTGTTCCCACAGGCGGGAAACAAAACCCTGACCGCAGTCTGCTTCCTCTGGGGCTACCTTTACGGGGCCATCATGGATGTCTGGCAGTGGACCGTCTTTATGCGCCCCCTGACCTGGCAGACCTATTTTCTCACCTGGGCGGCGGGTTTTAGCTTCGATTCCCTGCGGGCTGCCGGCAATCTTTTCTTCTGTGCCGCCCTGGGGCACCAGACCTTAAAGATTCTGCAATATTTCCATAAGAAGATGAACATACAATATCTGGAAAGGCGATAAGGAGAAGAATCCGCATGCATCCTTGAGAGCTGAGCCGCCCAGCACTCACTGAAAAAGCTATACTGGAAAGGTCTGCACTTACTATCTTGCCATAGCAGGCTTAGAATGAGCATCTTTGCCGGTGAGCGCTGGGTTGCCGGGTGCTGTTACCGGCGTGTGCCTGCGTCATTCGCTCCGGACAGTGCATCCTTGTTATAACGGATTTGCTAAATATTTACATGTTTTAGAGAAGGAGGGCAGAATGCTTTGCTTATGAGAAGGCCGTTTTTGTTTTTGCTGATCTTACTGCCCTTTTGCCTGGCCGCCGCAGGATTAATTTTTCCCGGGCAGGTAGAAGCAGCCCCCGGGCGGGCTCCGGCGGTAGAGTGGACCTTTTCCCCGGGTAAGGGTGAGGCCCGCTGTGTGGCCCAGACAGGGGATGGAGGATATGTTTGCACCGGCTGGATCGAGTCCAGGGAAGGGGGTTCTGACGTTTTCCTTGCCCGGATGGACCGTAAAGGGAACAGGCTGTGGCAAAAAGTATTCAAGGGCAATGGCTACAGCAGCGGGTACTGTGTCCAAGAAGTCCGCGGCGGCGGTTTTATCATTGTTGGGGATACAAAATCCAAAAACGGCTATGACCACGATGTTTATGTGGTGCGGACGGATGAAAAGGGCGAGCCCTTGTGGGAACGGAACTTCGGCGGCCGGTATTGTGACTATGCCTGGTCCGTGCAGCAGACAAAAGACGGTGGCTTCATCCTGGCCGGGGGTACGGAGTCCTTTGGCGCGGGCATATATGACGTCTACCTGATCAAACTGGATTCTTCCGGTAAGAAGCTCTGGGAAAAAACATACGGCGGTAAGGGTTCCGATTGCGGTTATGCCGTGCTGGAGATGGATGACAGCGGTTATCTCATTGCAGGTAATGCTGAATCCTTTGGTAACGGAAATCCCGACGTATACCTTCTGCGAACGGACGGAAACGGGCAGCTGATCTGGCAGAAGACATACGGCGGCAAGGGGTCGGATTACGGCTGGTCTCTGGCTCCATCCCGTGACGGCGGTTATGTGATTGCCGGCGAGAAGGAAATTAGCGGCGGGCAGGGCGGGATTCTGGCGCCTTACCTGGTCGGAGTTGACCGTGATGGAAATTTGCTCTGGGAAAAGACGTACGGGGGCCAAAGCGCCGGTTCAGCTTATGCCGTCCGCAAGACCGGGGATGGCGGGTATATCCTGGCGGGTAAAAAAGAATCCGCCGGGGGCGGCTACGATACCTGGGTGGTGAAAACAGACAAAAACGGCGATCCTGTCTGGGAGAAGACCATCGCCGGCGCCGGATGCAACAGCGGCTACAGCATCCTGCAGTCAAAAGACGGCGGGTATGTTGTGGCGGGGAGAAAGGGGATGGAAAAAGGCGCCGGGAGTGAGATTTTGTTGCTGAAATTAGAGGGGACCGGAACATTGAATACTCCATTATTGCTGTTTACCGGTGCTGGGGCCGCCATTGCCGGCCTGGCTTTGATTTTTACCCTGAAAAGGAAGGGAGCAAAACTGGGGATAAAAAATTTGCAGGGGCAGCAGGAACTTTGAATTTAATGGCGAACAACTTTTATGAAATTAATGGGCGGCAGAAGCCGCCTGGCTTTAGGGATCATGTAGGGATCACTATTCGTTAATCGAATTCAAGGTACAGAGTACAGGCAACCATGAAGGTGCTGTTTTCCTCCAGGGAGGAGGGCAGGCTTTCATGGTTTTCTTATTTTTGCCTGCCCGGGGCAGGCAGTGCGGCATCAGCCGCGGTTTAACTGCGGGGGTCCTAAGCTAAACCTTGGCGTTAGCTTTTAACCTCATACCTGTTTACCGGACGGGATCCCCGGTAAACGGGTCCGACCCCTTCCCAATGAGTATGCAGTGGTCTGGTCAACCCTGCATGCTGTACCTCCTTTCGTCTTGGCATGTGGGGACTGGTCACCCCCACATGCCCCCACTTCTTTTTTAAAATTTGGAGGAGCAGCAAAAGGCATGCGTATAGCAGTAATTGACGGTCAGGGCGGGGGCATTGGTCGGGTCATCGTGGAAAAGTTGCGAAAGGCCCTGCCCAAGGACGATGTGGAAATCATCGCCCTGGGTACCAACGCCATGGCGGCGGCTTTGATGCTCAAGGCAGGGGCCAATGATGCGGCCAGCGGCGAAAATGCTGTTATTTACAATGCGGATAAGGTGGACATTATTGTGGGCACCATTGCCGTGCTGATGCCCCACAGTATGCTGGGGGAATTCACCCCGGCCATGGCTGAAGCGGTGGCGAAGAGCCCTGCGAGAAAGATTCTTTTGCACCTAAATCGCTCCAATGTAGAGATAGTGGGGGTAGTTGCCGAGCCGCTGCCCCATTTGATTGATTTTCTGGTAGAACGGGTGAAGACTATAATGGCTGCCAGGTGCGCGGGAAAGGGTTAAAGCCGTTTTTGAAGCTCTACTCCACCGCATGCGCCGCAAGCCTTTCCAGGAAATGGATATCGGCTGGGAGAAACTGCAGGTGATCATGGGTGGACAAAAGGCCCGCCATTTTCACGAACATTCCCACGGGTACAGCCATCGTTAATTCGGATTGGGCTGGAGGCTTGGAAGGGTGATTGAGCTTCGTCAGCTGACCAAACATTACGGAAACATTATCGCTGTAGCCGGCCTGGACCTGCATATTGAGAAAGGGGAGATCTTCGCCCTGCTTGGTCCCAACGGTGCCGGTAAGACTACCACTATAAGGATGCTGACCATGCTCACCAAACCTACCGGCGGCGCGGCTTTAATCAATGGCTATGACGTTATGCGGGATCTGGACAAGGTGAAAAAGGAAATCGGCGTGGTGCCCCAGCATATGAACCTGGACCAGGAGTTGACCGCCCGGGAAAACCTGGAACTGCACGGGCGCCTGCACAGGATTCCTGCTTCCCGCCGGCAGGAGAGAATCGAGGAACTCCTCGACTACGTGGAACTCCGGGAGCGGGCAGGGGATCTGGTGAGCAAATTTTCCGGCGGCATGAAGCGCCGGCTGATGATTGCCCGGGCATTGATGCACAACCCAAAAGTTCTTTTCTTAGACGAACCTACCGTGGGTCTGGACCCCCAGACCCGCCGCAAGATCTGGGACTTAATCCGGCGGATGAACAGTGAAGGCATGACTGTCCTTTTAACCACCCATTACATTGAAGAAGCGGAAGTACTCTGCCACCGTGTGGGCATTATGGATAAAGGCCGGTTGATTGCCCTGGGGACACCCCGGGAATTAAAGCAAAAGGTAGGAGAAGTGGTAGTGGAATCTTTTGGAGGTAAGGATACCGGTTATAAACTTTTTCCCAGCCGTGATAGGGCCCTGGCCTATGCCGGCCAGCTGGATGGAAATGTTTTAATCCGGGAATCCAACCTGGAAGATGTTTTCGTCGAGCTAACCGGGCGTAAGGTGGGTGATAAACCTTAGAGGAATACCTGATTGCTCCCATCAGTGCAGTTGCTTTTGTGCTGGGCAAAGTGCTGGCGGGCACCGTGCGCGGGCTGGTTGCTTCTCTGATCATTCTGGCACTGGCTTTTGTGTTTGGAGCCCACCTTGCTGTAAATGGGTGGTTTTTCCTGGTGATCATCCTCACCTGTTTTCTCTTTGCCTCCCTGGGAGTGGTGGCGGCTATGACCATCAACTCCCACGAGGATATGGCCAACTTTTCTACTTTTGTTATTTTGCCCATGTCCTTTCTGTGCGGTACCTTCTTTTCCCCCGACCGCCTGCCCGGGGCCGTAGCGTATATAATAGAGGTGCTGCCCTTAACCCACTCCAGCCATGCCTTACGTGCCCTGGCCCGCGGGGACGGGCTTCTGCCCGTATCCCTGGCAGTGCTGGTGGGGTACGCGGCGGTGTTGTTTGTTGCTGGCGTAATGGTGGTGAAAAGGGTCAGGTAAAAACCATTGGCAACCAGAACTTTCTTGCTTACGACCTGGGCAAGCATGTTTATTATTTCGGCCGTTTCTCTTCGGACTCCAAGCCTCAGGAAACTTTGAGGGTGGCATTGATCAATCCCGTTGTGGATCTCGGTCACAAAAGTGAAATAGGGGAAAAAATTGCTGCCGGCCGGGCCAGTACAGCGGAAGTGAGAGAATACCAGCAGGCTGTTGACGAGACCGTGCGGCAGATTTTAAGCCTTCCCGACGACAGCCTGTTTGCCAGGTCGAAGGTGTTTTTGCGCCAGCCGTGGGTGAATGATCGCCGGGCCTACGTGAAGTGCGCCTGCTACGGCGAAGTGGTGGCAGTGGAAAAAATCGTGTTGGGTGAAGGTGAACTTTTATGCCAGGTCTGTGGGGCCAAGAAGATGTAGCTCCTGCATTAGCCCCCCTGTAAGCAAACATCTTTTAAAATTTTAATTGACTTTATACAGGGAGAAGCAGTATAATAATTTACAGAGGATGGATGCTGTTTCACGTATCCCGGCGGATAGTGTTAAAAAACACTGGTTGCACCACGGCGAAAGTGTAAATGAATAAAATAAAAGTGGTGGCAGAAGCCACCGGTTTATGATTGCTTTGACTCAAAGCAGAAAAAAGCGTAAAGGCAACCATGAAGGTGCTGTTTCCCTCCAGAGGAAGGAGGCAGGCTTTCATGGTTTTCTTGTTTTTCCCCGGTGCAAGGCCGGACGTAAGGTCAAGCCGCGTTCTTCCAACTTTCGGGGGTCTAAGCTAAACCTTGGCGTTAGCTTTTAACCCTATACCTGTTTGCCGGACGGGATCCCCGGTAAACGGGCCAACTCCTTCTCACAACGGGTATGCAGGGCCTGGTCAACCCTGCATGCTGTACCTCCTTTCGTCCTGGCATGTGGGGTCTGGTCACCCCCACATGCCCCGTTCTTTTTTAGTCCCGTTCTCATGTTGCCGCGAAGGGCTTGAAATCTGACGCCGGGTGGGATTTAATTTTATCGGGCACGTGCTGGGTGCAGGCTGGCTCAGGCTGAAAATGTTAGACGGCTAAGATCAAGCGATTACCCTGGGATAAAGGTATGTGCCCACTGCTGTAGCCAGAATGCAGGCTACCAGCAAAACTCCTACGTCCGCCTGCCAGTTGGTCAATTGGCCGGCAACAAGGGCGCCACGCAGGAAGTCCACCATGTAGCTTAGCGGGTTGACCGATGCCACCACGCGCAGCCAGTCGGGCATGATGGAGATGGGATACAGTGCGTTGGAAGCAAAAAACAAGGGCATGGTGATTAACTGGCCGATACCCATGAAACGTTCACGGGTTTTAACAATGGCGGCAATAATCATGGACAGGGTGGCAAAAAATACGGCTCCCAGTATGACCACACCGGCTGCTGCTAACAGGAGGGCCGGGTGCCAGTGCAGGGGTATGCCGGTTATGGCCGCAAGCAGAAAAATAATGGTTACCTGGCTTAGGGCACGTACTCCGGCCGCCAGAGCCTTGCCCAGCACCAGCGCCAACCGGGGTATGGGCATGGCCAGAAACTTTTGCAATATACCCATATCTCTTTCCCAGATAGTCGAAAGACCAAAGAAGATGGCTGTAAACATCACCGACTGCGAGAGGATGCCGGGGGTCATATAAGTCTGGTAAGTTACCCCGCCTGTGTCAAATGCGCGCACCTTGCTGAAAGCCTGGCCGAAAATCAGCAGCCAGAGCACAGGCTGTACGGCCCGGGTGAACAGCTCGGTCGGTTCGTGGCGCAGCTTACGCAGTTCCATTTCAATAATGACCAGCATGTCTGTTAGTGCCTGCAGCACTGTGCTGCCTGATTTTGCCGCCGGTTCAACCGAGGCGGCGACTGATGTGGCGAACCTGTCTGATTCCACGAAAATCTCCCCCCGCATCCAAAAAATTACCGGTAAAATAAGTAAATACATCATCCATGGAAGCATCGGGGTTACCCACCAGTGCCTTTAATTCCTCCGGCGTGCCGGTAACCACCATTTCGCCACGATTAAGTATGCCGATTCGATTACAGACTGTATCGGCCTCTTCCATATAGTGAGTGGTGAGCAGAATGGCCATCCGGGAAGCCCGGCGTAGTTTCGCGAGTATTTCCCAGACTCCCCTGCGGGCCACCGGGTCCAGCCCCACCGTGGGCTCATCCAGGAAAAGCACGCGCGGGTAATGGAGTACCGCCTGGCCGATTTCCAGCCGCCGCACCATACCGCCGGAATAGGTGCGCACCAGCCGGCCGGCGGCATCTTCCAGTTGCATGAAATGCAGCAGGTCGGCAATACGCCTTTCTCTTTCTCTTCCTTTTAAACCGAGCAGTTTGGCAAAAATCATCATGTTTTCATAACCGGTGAGTGCCCCATCCACCGACAGGGCCTGGGGCACATAACCAATACATTGCCGTACCCGGGCCGCCTGCCGGCGCACATCGTAACCGCAGACCGTTGCCCGGCCGCTATCAGGCAGTAACAGGGTGGTCAACATGCGTACAATGGTTGTCTTACCCGCTCCGTTTGGCCCCAGCAGGCCAAAAACCTCCCCGGCTGCAATGTTAAAAGAAACACCTTTTACCGCGGTGTGTTTGCCGAAGGATTTTTTCAGTTGTTCAACCTCGACAATTACCTCCACCGGACACCGCTCCTTCTTTCATCTGCCCCAGCACTTTCTCCAGCAGGCTGTAAAGCTGGCGTCTTTCCTCCCCGTCGAGCGGTTCAAAAAGGGCTGATAAAACCCGGTGCCTTTCCTGCCGCCAGGCGTGAAATACTGCCTGCCCGTGCTCGGTGAGATACACAGTTACCACCCGCTCGTCTTCCGTTCCTCGTTTTCTGCATACCAGACCATCCCGCTCCAGTCTCTTGACAGTGATGGTCACTGCGCTTGAGCCGGTACCCATGCGAACGGCGATGTCTTTGATCCGCTGTGGTCCAAACCGGTGCAGGATGTGCAAAACCCAGTACTGTTCAGGTGTAATCTTACCCTGTTTTACCGGGTGTGACGTCAAACGCCAGCAACGCCAGATTTGCCAGAGCGCATCGGCAATTTTTTCAGTGAGCAACTGCTCGTTATTATTCATCACATCACCTGTCTTTCCAAGTAAAATATACCATCAAAAAATTTGATGGTCAACATGTTTCACATTTAAAACTATTCATTTGGCTGCCCGGTCCGGCCGGTTTTAAAGTTCTCGAATGAGGGAGATTGTGAGCCTGCACAGTATCAATCACAAGGGGTTGAGAAAATTTAAACAAGGAGGAGGAATTTGGGGAAGCAAAGCGAATCTTTACAGAAGCGGCTGAAGCCGTTGATTATTGTAATAACTTTACCGGCGCCGTGAAGGCGTATAGCTGTTGCGAACGGGCTGCACGGAAATTTTGATAATGTCCATTTTAAGGCCATGAAGGCCCTTTAGTGCCTCGTCGAAACGAGGTGTGGGTTTTCATGGCTTTTGTGTTTCATTTCTTCAGGTACGATTAATGAAAGGAGTGTTTTCTGATGACCGATTGGGAAAAAGTAATAGCCTTTCACGGGCATCCATGTTGTTTGCTGGCCATCGGGTACCGGGCAACAAAAGTTGCTTTGGAAAAACTGGGTGCTGGTGTTCCCGGGCACGACCTGGTGGCCGTGGTGGAAAACCGTACCTGTGCCGCTGACGCAGTACAGGTGATGTCGGGTTGCACCTTTGGTAAGAGGAACTTCGTCTACAGGGACAACGGCAAATACGTCTTTACCTTTGCCTGCATGGGAGAGCGGCAAGCTTTGCGGGTAAGCTTAAAGGCAGGGGTGCTGAGCAGGGAAGGTGATGATTTTGTAACCCTCATGGAAAAGGTGGCTAACGGCGTAGCTACAGAAGAGGAGCGGGAGGAGTTTTACCACCGCCAGGAACCCCTGATGAAGTACATCCTGGAAGGCCCGGCGGAAGAAATTTTTGAAATGCAATTTGTAGATTCAGAAATACGTCTTCCCGAGCTCTGCCTGGAGATGATAACCTGCAGCCGCTGCGGCGAAGAAATGATGAAGGATCATGCCTTTTTACAGGAGGGACGTCCGGTCTGTAAGGATTGCTCAGTATAGCTTACGGGAGGCCTGAACAATTCTTTAACGTAGGACCATAAGATGGTAGTTAAGTTTCTGCTTATTTGTTGGTGCGCCCGCTTGGGAGAAGGAGTCGTGAAAAGATCGCCTCCAATGATTTCATAACGCCTGTCTTCAGGCAAAAGCAGGTAATCTTCGTAGGTGAACTTGAGGTGCTCAGGGATGGAGGACATTAAATCACCTCCAGGGCGAGTGTTTTTAAAATTAAGGAATGTTAGCAAATTGGTCCTCTCATTAAAAGTATACCACTTAAACCAAGGGAGGAGTTCTTCATGTTGAAGGTAGTGCAGGGTCACGAAATTTGGGTTCTGCCCGAGGGAAGTCATGGTCACGAAGGACATGAAACCCGGTGCCGGATTTTTTACGGGCACGCCATGCGTCCGGACGGCCTGGCGGATCTGGCGCACCTTTCAGCTTGGGTTTTGGCTCCCGGCGGGGAGAAGCTTCCCTTAAAAGTGGAGCCGGGAGATGACCGGTTTCACCTGGTGGCGTTTACGCCCGACCGGGATGGGTTCTGGCCCGTGACGGTGGAGAACGACGTCGGGCCGGTGGCGGTTACCGCGGACGGTTTTTACCGCCGGGGGACGCGTAAAGACTACCCAGATGCCCGGGAAGTGGGCTACTACTACCAGTATGCCAAGACATACGTGCAGGTGGGGCATTTCTGTGCCACCTGCGGCCCGGTGGTGCAGCCACCGGAAATCATCAACCTGGCCCACGACCTCGAACTGATTCTTACCCCCGGTGCTTACCGGGTGGGGGACGAAGTAATTCTGGAAGTTCTTTACCGCGGCCGGCCTTTACCGGGGACAGAAGTGAAGGCGACCTGGAGCCTGCGGGAAGAAGATGACTGGGGGCTAAGCGCAAAAACTGATGATGCAGGACGGGTGAAGTTTATCTTGAGCAATCCCGGGCACTGGCTTTTTTACACCCGGGTTGCCGACGAAACCCTGGGCCGGGAAGGCGAGTACGACAAAAAGGTGTACAGCGCCACGCTGAGCCTTTTTGGTGTACGGTGAACCCGTTTGGAAGGATTTATTGACAAGTGATGAAGCAATTAATTGACATATGATAAGTGGTATGTTATAACAAAACCAAAAAAAGGAGTGATTTGGAAGGTGAATGTACTCATTGTAAGTTGTGGTTCCTACGTATCCCAGGGTTATGGCTGTCCCGGCGAGTGGAAGTGTTTTAAAGCCGCCCGGGACCTGGAGGGTAATTTCAAGGATTACGATGCTGTAAATGTGGTGGGTTTCCTGGCCTGTGAATGTCCAGGGAGATCATTGATTCCAAACATCGGTTGTGTTAAGAAGAATGTAGATTTTGATGTTATCCACCTTTCTACCTGTATGGTTAACGCCTGGCCGGCCTGTCCCTACAGGGATGTGGACGAGCTTGCCAAAAAGATTACGGAAAAGTTTGGGGTAAAGGTAGTCAAGGGAACTCATGATTACGCATAGCTGACGTTTAAAAGAGAACCGGATAGTTCTCTTTTTATGGGAAAGGGGAAATCTTCAAAAGCCCCGGGCATCCAATCCGGCTTTCGCCTGCTTAACGATAGCGGTTCCTGGAAAAAGGTAACGGCTCAAAGAAATGGATTTTCATCGTAGAAACTTGATTTCGGTGGACCCGTTGTTAATGCAACGGGCTGAGTTTGCGGGTCTTTATATCATCCTTTTTAGAACTGAAATAATGCGTAACGGGGTGTCCTGCTTCCCTGATGGGGGCAGGCTGAAAAGGGAAGCCGGTGCAAATCCGGCGCGGTCCCGCCACTGTGAGGGGGAAGGGACCCACATAATGTCACTGTCCAGCACTCAGTAAGATTGTTTTCAGCTTTGATAGAAATTGGTTACTGCTAAGATCAAGGTTACGGCTGAGGGAACCATAGCATGGCTGAGTGTTGGATGGGAAGACGTGGAGTTCCGATGAACCCGAGCCAGGAGACCTGCCCCGTTCATTAAGCCATGCTGCCTACGCGGATAGGGAGGTGGTAGGTCTGATTTTCCATGCCCCCGCTTTATGCGTAGCGGGGGTTTTTGATTGCCCGTTTTTGATTGCCAGAAGGAACCCCGGCATTGTATCTGGCCGGACGGGCGGAAATTTCCGGGTGGAAAAGAAGTTTCTTGATGAGGTGTTAAATATGCCGGAAGAAGTCAGGGTGGCTTTAATTCATGCGGCCATCAAGTGGAAAGATAAGGAACATAACCTGCGGCGGTTGCTGGCCTTAAATGAAGAGGCTGCTGCCGGTGGTGCCCGGATCATTGTAAATCCCGAGTTGGCCACCACGGGTTATGCCTTTGAAAGCAGAAGAGACATTTCCCTCTTTGTGGAGACCGTTCCCGGCCCGACCACGGAATTGTTCGGTGCCCTGGCCTGCCGGTACGGGGTCTATATCTGCCTGGGGCTGCCGGAAGTGGATTTAAAATCGGGTATTTATTATAACACCGCAGTGCTCATAGGCCCCGACGGCCGGGTAATGGGTGAGCATCGAAAGCTGGCCCCTGCGTTTAAGGAAAATCTCTGGGCGGCCAGGGGTAACCTGCCCGTGCTGGTGGCAGAAACCTGCTTTGGTAGAGTGGGTGTGCTCATCTGTGCCGATACATACTGGTACAAGGCGGCGCGAATGGCTGCCCTGAAAGGTGCCCGGGTGCTGCTGATCCCGGCCAACTGGCCGCCCCATCACTACCCGCCGGAAGTTTTCTGGCGTGCCCGGGCTCTGGAAAACGGAGTTTATGTACTGGCCTGTAACCGTACGGGTCAGGATAAGACGATGAACTGTAATGCCTCACAATCGTTTATCATTGGCCCCGACGGCAGCGTTTTAAAGGAAGTACAGTCTGCGCATGACACCATCCTTTATGGCACGTTGCCTTTAAAAAACGGAAGATTTTTTACCTCCGGGGCCGGTGTCCTGCTGGGCGACAGGCGGCCGGAATTCTATGCCGGTATAACGCTGGATACCTTTTCCCAATTTGAACCGGAGGCGCTGCTGGGGTTGTCCGCAGGTAAGGAGTTTGCCGTAGCCACTGTTCAGTTTGCTCCACGGGCTGGAGAGCTGGAGAGAAATACCCGGCGCATTTTATCATTCCTGGACCAGGCCGCAGATCTGGCCGCCCGCAGGAGGATGAAGCTCGACCTGGTTGTTTTTCCGGAACTTGCTGTAACAGGGGCCATATCTCAACCGTCACAGGCAGGAGAACTGGCCGAACCGGTTCCCGGCCCTATTACCGTGGAGGTTGTCCGAAAGGCAGAAAAGCTGGATCTGTATGTGGTGATGGGGGTGTTGGAAAGGGAAGACGGTCAACTGTTTAACACCGCCGTGTTGATCGGTCCGGCGGGGTTACTGGGAAAATACAGAAAGATACACCTGAGTCCGTTCGACAGGGAATGGGCTCGTCCCGGGCAGGAAGATTTTCGTTTTTTTGACCTCCCCTTTGGCAGGGTGGGCCTTTTACTGGGGCATGACCTGTTTTTTCCGGAAAGCCTGGAGAGTCTGGCCAAACAGGGGGTGGATGTGCTCTGCGTTCCCGCCCTCTGGAATGATGAAAAAAGCCAGTTTATCTGGGAAGCCAGGATAGCCGAACAAATGCACCTGGTGGTGGCCAACCAGTGGGGGTCCAGTGGCTCTTTTTGTGCTCTGGGCGGCAGCTTAATTTACAGTTATTCCCGGTACTCTGAAAGGCGCGTGCGGATGGTGTCTCCTGTTAATGAGGACAGGATCAACATTATGCTTTTAAACCCGCAGGAAACCAGGCAGAAGAAGTTCCTGGAAGAAGTGGATTATGACCTCCTCCTGACACATTACAAGCTTTTTTAGACAAATAGAAAACCAGGGTGGTGTAGCCCTGCCGGTATTCCTGTATGCGACCGGAAACGATGAGCTGGGTAGCCGGGGGATAGCGCTGGAAGCCTTCGTAAATGGCGGTTATACGGTAAATGAAGCACCCTTTATAGTGCAAAAGCTCCTGGGAAAACAAAATGAGGAGATTTGCCGGGTCATTGAATACACAGTCAATACGCTGGTGCCGGTTCTGGCCGCAACAAAGCAGGAACTGGACAACTGCCTCAACTCTTTAGCCGGGGGTTTTGTACCTCCTGGACCTTCGGGAGCTCCTACCCGTGGCATGGCCGACATTCTCCCTACCGGGCGCAACTTTTACTCCGTCGATCCCCAGGCTGTTCCCAGCCGTGCGGCCTGGCAGGTGGGCCGCTCCCTGGCTGATGCCCTGCTGGAACGGTACAGGCAGGCAGTGCCTTCCTGCGTAAGGCCGGTACAATCATCTTCAGCGTGGTAATCCTGATCTGGCTTCTTTCTGTGCTACCCTGGGGCGTGGAACCCGGCAGCAGGGAAAGCCTGATCGGTCATCTGGGTGCCATTTTTGCCCCCGTCTTTGCCCCTGCCGGGTTTGGTACCTGGGAGGCTGCTGTTGCCCTGATCTTTGGCCTTTTAGCTAAAGAAGTGGTGGTCGGTACTCTCGGTGTCATTTACGGTGTTGGCGAGGAAGCAGAAAGTTTAATCCCCATCATCCAGCAGCACTGGACTCCTCTTTCGGCCTATGCCTTTATGGCCATGTGCCTGATTTACATTCCCTGCGCGGCGACCATCGGCGCCATCAAAAGGGAAACCAACTCCTGGAAGTGGACGGCTTTAATTATACGGGATGGATTTTTCCAGCACTTATCATTTTGCCGAAAAAGAAAAGTTGTCCACCCGGTTGCGCCGGGTCCGGAAAAAAGTTGAAGGACTCCTACGCTATGCCGATTTTGCGGAAAAACAAATGCAGATGAAATACCAGGTAGCTTACGAGATCTGGTGTTTTATGCCTCCTAACAAATTAGTAACGGAAACCGTGACTAAAGCCGGGGAAGAGGGCTTGCCCGTGGAACTGGTAGGCGTGGAGGAAGTTAATGAGAGGATCAGGCAGGTCGCCCTTCTTGAACCGCTTGATCGGGAAGTGATTTATGAAAATGCTTTTCTATGGGCGGCAAGCCTTTTGCGCCGGGCCGGGGCCTGGAAATAGGAAAGATGCCGGAACAAACCGCGCTTTCTAATGGTCAAAACGAGGAAAGATAAGTGCTTACTTCTTCAATAAAAGCGGAGCATTCTTTTCGGAGTGCCACTATTTCCTCATGTTTAAATTCGCGGAAGTCCTGGTAATCACCTTCGTTTCTGAACTTGAAGGCTTTGGAAAGAGTTTTTCCTGAATTGACGGAGATAATCCCGGTTTTAATAAATTCCTTGTTGAATAAACCAATTACACCGCTGTGTTTTGCGGAATCAAGCCGTTTGGTTGCAAGCAGAGCCCTGGCAGCGTAAAAAACCGAGAAATAAAGGCGGTTGACGGCACCCTTAAGCTTGCCTTCACGAATTAAGGTATCGGCTTCTTCGGCTGTTTCCCGGGCTCTGTCTAAACGGTATTTAGCCAGTTCCAAATCAAGGTTTTCTTTCATAGCGGCACCCCTTCCTCCCGTGTATTTTGGTAAAAAAGGGTTTTCCGGGTAAGGGGCGCATAGTATTCGTTATGGGAAAAAACCACCGGGGACAAAACAACGTCATAGTCCAGGCTGACTTCAAAAGCGGCGTCCAAAACTAGATCATCTACTTCCGGATGACGGTTTTTTACCACAACAAGAACGTCAATGTCTGAATATGGATCATCATCACCCCGGGCTTTAGAACCAAAAAGCCGGACCTCTTCTAGATTTTGGCGGAGGGTGCTCCGGATAAGCTTACAAAACCGGCTAAGAGCAGCTTTGTCCCGTTTGTTTAGGCGATCCAAAGCCATCAAGAAAACCTCCCTACCGGAAGCTGTTTCGCATCAGGGAATATAGTTATGGAGAAAAAATTTATGGTATTCTACAATTTTACAGTTAAAATGGTTGAATGTCAAAAGAATTTTTATTGACATTTTCTCTCAATTGTCTTACAATGGTTTAAACAATAGTTTAGCAATAGTTAAACAAACTACTATTAGTTCACAACCATAAAAACTGAGGAATATCGATTTTGCTGAAACTTTAGCCCCGTAACGAAGACGGGATCAGAGCGGACAAGCTGGACCTCAACCGAAAAGGTAATGATACAAAAGGCCACGGAGGCCCCGGTTTCCTTCCCAGAAAGGGTAAGGAGGGTGCCCGTGGCTTTTGTTTTTTGGGGCTGGGATTCCCTTTATCCGCAGGTTATTAAAGCCAATTATCGCGGCCGTTAATATGGGAGGTGGAAGTTGATGGCTGATGCACACCGGGATTATTTTAACCAAAAGGCGCCCATTTGGGACAATTTATTGACCGGTGAGACATTGGAGCGGTTGAAAAAAATCATCGATGAGCTTGCCATCAGACCCGGGAGCTTTATTCTGGACGCAGGTACCGGTACGGGGGTTCTTTTACCTTTTCTTGTTGAAGCGGCCGGTCCAGAAGGCAAAGTGGTGGCGCTGGACATTGCTGAAGAGATGCTGGCCAGAGCCAGGGCGAAAAATCCGGGGAATGTGGAATTTGTACTGGCGGACATAAGCTGTACGCCATTTCAGGAAGATACTTTCGATGAGATCATCTGCAACTCCTGTTTTCCTCATGTTACCGATAAACCCCGTGCGCTGGCCGAAATGGCCCGCATTTTAAAGCCTGGCGGGAGGCTGGTCATCTGCCATCCCATGAGCAGGGAGGCAGTAAACGATTTGCACCGGTCGTTAGGGGGGGTGGTCGCCAACGATCTGATTCCCGACGATGATAAAATGCAGGAATTGTGCAGGAAGTGCGGACTAGTGGAGATTGAAATTATCAATACAAGGGAGAAATATGTTTTGAAAGCACGTAAACCCGTTTTAAAAAGTTAACCGGGAATAAATATGGAATGCTGTCAGCGCGGAAGCCAGGGAGTGAGCGTGGACCCAGCACTTACTGGATATACCAGGTCTTCGTAAAACCAGAGGTACCAATTGAACCTGAAATATCAGGAGCAGAGCCATATTGTGGTGAGTGCTGGGCGGCACCCAGGCTGGTTCACTGAACATTTACAATGGAGGAGGGTCAATCGCGTTGAAAAGGGTTTATTCGCGCATTACGGCAATTATTCTGGTAATTCTTTTGTTAGCTATCTCTGGATGTGCGGCGAAAGAAAGTCCGAAGCTAAAAGTTGCTACGGGTACGTCATTGATTGCTGATATTGTCAAAAATGTCGGCGGTGATAAAGTAGAGACCGTGAATATTGTCCCCCCTGCTGCCTGCCCGGGGCATTTTGACCTGAAGCCGGGCGATGTGCAAAAGCTGGCCGAGGCCAGGCTATTTTTGCGCCACGACTGGCAGGGGAAGATGTTTACCAAAGAACTGATAGGATCGGTGCATAATAAGGACCTGCAGGTGGTTGAAGTTGCCGTGGCCGGCAACTGGATGGCACCCCCGGTGCAAAAGGAGGCGGTTACAAAAATTGCCGGAATATTGATGGAAAAAGATCCATCTAACAGGGCTTATTATGAGCAAAATGCCGACCGCCTGGTTTCACAGATTGAGGCAAAAGGCCAAGAAACCCTGTCCAGGCTTCAGGCTGCCGGCGCAGGCGGCGTGAAGGTACTCTGTTCCGAGATGCAGCAGGGGTTTTTAAAATGGGCCGGCTTTGACGTGGTGGCTACTTATGGCCGGCCGGAGGAGCTTAGCCCGCAGAAAATGCAGGAGCTTATCAACAAAGGGAAACAGGCGGGAGTAAAGCTGGTGGTGGATAACCTGCAGAGCGGCCCGGACGCAGGCAAAGGTATGGCGAAAGAATTGGGGGCGGCACAGGTGACCATCTCCAATTTCCCGGGAGGGTTGCCGCAAACGGATACCTGGAGCGCCGCCCTGGACAAAAATGTGGAGTTGCTTTTGGATGCGCTTAAGGAGGCAAAGTGAAATTAGTCTCGCCGGACGCTGGAACAGTATTCCGGAAAATGGGATGTTCAACGGGGCTGCTCTAATAAAGATAGAAGATGCCGTCGTTTCCTACCGTGAAGATGTAGCTTTACGGGGCGTTTCGCTGTCAGTTGGAAAGGGCGAGCTGGTCGGCATCATCGGGCCGAACGGGGCCGGTAAAACTACCCTCCTCACCCTGGTGAACGGGCTGGGTAAACTCCTCCAGGGGCGGGTGGAAGTGCTGGGCTACCCGCTTCAAAAGGGTTGCCCGGCCTTTTTGCGCCGGCGGATTGGCTACGTGCCGCAAATTCAGAACATTGATCCCCGGATGCCGGTGAGTGTGCGGGAAGTGGTCATGATGGGGCGCTACGGCCGCCTGGGCCTGCTGCGCCGGCCCGGACCAGCAGACAGGCGGGTGGTGGACAGCATGCTGCAGCTGGTAGGCATGAGCCACCTTGCCACTCGCCCCATCGGCCATCTTTCAGGAGGCGAGCAGCAGCGGGTGGCCATTGCCCGTGCCCTGGCCCAGGAGCCAGAGATCCTTCTTCTGGACGAGCCGACCGCGGCCCTGGACCGCCGGGCGCGGGTGGAGATCATGACCCTGGTCAGTGAAATCCACCGCTCCCGCCACCTGACCACCCTGATGGTGACCCATGAGCTGAAAACGGCGGCAGCAGTTTGCGACCGGCTGATTTTAATGAAGGAGGGTCGCATCTGGGCCCAGGGTACGCCCGCGGAAGTACTGCGGGAAGAACTTTTAGACCTCCTGTTCGGTGGTTAAACATAATGAAAAACATTTTGAAAAGAGGAAAACAATTATGTGCGGAAAACTTTTAGCAGTAGAGGATGTGTTTGGCCAGGAGCCATTTGTCGACGTTCAGCCGTTATATTCACGCTTAAATAATTGCGCCGTAAATTATAAAGTGTTTTGCCTTCTGTCGGCGGCCGTTGAAACCGGCCTTTTTGACCACCTGGAAGCTCCGCGCCCGGTCGTTGAGCTTTCCCGTGAACTGGGCTTAAACCTGCGGATCACCCGCATCATCTGCAAGTGTCTGGAAAAGCTTGGTTTCCTCGTGGAAGTTAACGGTGCTTATCAAAATGCTGAAATCAGCAACCTTTATTTGCGAACCGGTTCCCCCCTGGCGCAGGAGAATGTTTTGAAAACCTTGCGGGGCACATTCCGGCTCTGGGAAAAATTGCCCGCGATTTTGAAGGGTGGACCGGTTAAGATCCGCGAAGAAGACTTTTTTGGGGAGGATCACATCCACGCCATAGCCGCAGAACACCTGACCGGGGAACTGCCAAAAACAGTCCGGATTGTGGCCGGACTTCCGGAATTTCAAAAAGCAAGAAAACTTCTCGATCTCGGTGGTGGCCACGCAATTGCGTTTTCAAAATTAAACCCGGGGTTGCAGGTATTCGTCTACGATCTTCCCGGGGTTACTCAAAAAACAAGGGCGTACATTGAAAAACACGGGGCAAAGGTAACAGTCCTGGCCGGAAACTTTTTTCAAGACGACCTGGGCAGCGGCTACGACCTGGTCTTTTTTGCCTACAATCCCGGCGGTAAAAATCCGGGACTGGTGCCTAAAATCCACGCCAGCCTAAACGAGGGTGGGCTTTTTATCAGCAAGCACTGTTTTTACCGGAAAGGTGAAGAAACAAAAGATATTCTCCTGGATCTGGAGTGGAATCTGACCACCTTCGCCGGCGTGAAAAAAGGAGACAGGGTGTACAGTTTTGAAGGAGACCTTTCCTTTGAAGATTATATAGTCCACAATTCTAACATCTTCTTGACAGTCTTTATCAAATTGGATATACTATACTTACTATGAAAGCTAAAGAAGTAATGGAATTATTACGTATCAGCCGGAGCACCCTCAACAGGTTGCGGTGGGAAAATAAAATCAAAGTAAACAAACTGCCCAACGGCTACTACGACTACGACGAAAAATCCGTTTACGAATACCTGCTAAAGACCACCGGCAAGCCTGTCAAGAGGAAAACCGTGCTCTACGCCAGGGTGTCCACAAATAAGCAAAAGAGGGATTTAGAAAATCAGCTGGAATTGTTGAAACAGTTCTGCCTCAACAACGGCTGGACAATTGATGGGATTTATAAAGACATTGCTTCCGCTTTAGATTTTGACAACCGGAAAGATTTTAACGAATTACTTAAAGAGATCCTCAACTACCGGATTGAAAAGGTCATCATCACTTACAAAGACAGGTTGACCAGGACCGGCTTCAATTTCTTCGAGAAGCTGTTCAGATCTTACGGCACGGAAATAATCGTCATCAACAACTACACCAACGAAAAATCCGATACTGAAGAATTGATGGAAGAAATTTTCACTTTACTCCGCAGCTTTTCCATGAAATTCTATTCCAGCCGGAGGAAAATAAAGAAGTGTCTGGAGGAAGTACTTAAATGAAAGTCAAGCGGGCAATAAGAATCAGGGTTTCCAGCAAAAGAAAAAGAGGGGCGAGGGAACTCGCCTACGACCTGGCTCAGTTCCGTAATTTGTTGTTAATCTTCCAGAGCAGGTATTACGCTCTTTTTGGGCAGGTCATTTTAAACCAGAGCGTCATTTATTCCCTCCTGGCCGACCAGACTACGAAAAAGAAACCCGAACAGGAAGAAGCACTCCGGGAAGCGTCCGAAAGGATTATCCAGCACCCGGACTTACAGGAACTGATCCAAAGGATGAAAGAGCAGAAAGCCAGGGTAGACAACAACTACGTCCTCCAGACCACTATCCGCCAGGTTATCAAAGATTACAAAAGTTTTCTGGCATCTCTGGCCGAATATCGCGTCAATCCAGGGAAATATAAAGAGCGGCCGCAACCGCCCAAACCCAAAAAGCTGGGTAAACTCACGCAAGTCACGGCAGAATTCAACAGCAACGTGTTTGAAGTAGAAGGTAATACACTTTTTCTGCGCCTGCGCATGAACGGCAAGAAAAGAATAAAAATAAAACTCCCCAGGGACGTGGAAAGTGTATCCTCGGTCAGGCTGGTCTATCATCTTTCCGACGTTTGGGTGGACGTAATTTACGAAAAGGAACTCAAAGAACCGGAGGCCGGACTTATCCATCTGGCCGGAATCGACATGGGGATGGACAATTTAATTTCTCTAATTTCAACCAACCCTGACGTAAAAAGCCTGATCATTTCCGGCAGGGAAATCAAGTCTTTCAACTGCTGGTTTAACAAAAAGAAGGCCGCGGTGCAGTCGGCAATGGATACGCTGAGCAACAAAATTGCTCAGGAAGAGGACGAACCCCGGAAAAATGCCATGTCGAAAGAGCTGCTCAAATTAAAGTTCTACCTCCACAACCTTTACAACTACCGCGATCGCTGGATTGAGTCTCACTTCCACAAAGTAGCCCGTGTCCTGGCCGATTTCCTCTACGAAACCGGCCACAAAGCAGTTTACCTCGGCAAAGGGGCCACAGAAAGTAAAGACGGAATAGACTTAGGAAAAGTGACCAACCAGAATTTCGTGAGTATTCCTTTTCGTAAGCTGATCAATATTTTGAAGTACAAGCTGGAAGAGCTGGGTATGAAAGCGGAAGAAAAAGAGGAGTCCTACACCAGCAAGGCTTCCTCTCTTTCCGATGATATTTTGGAAATTCAGCGAAAGTACGCCGATGTCAAAGAGAAGCAGGGAGAAATAAAAGTTAAGTGTTCCGGCAAAAGAATTGAGCGCGGCCTGTACAGGGACAATGTGCTCAACAAGGTTTTCAACGCTGATTTGAACGGCGCTTTGAACATTTTAAAGGTGGGAGCGAAGCTCCGCAGACTTACTCTAAGCCTGAAAGTTCTTTTGTGTAAGTTGTGCAACCCGCTGAGACTTAACCTCTACGATTTCATTTACAGGTTCAAAAGTAAGGCCGAGTCCCCTCCGGGGATAGGAGATAGTAGGCTGGCAGCAGCAGGGTTAACTCGATAGATATGATATCGCCATTCGAATATAGAATGGTCGATTTAATATCTATTTGAGTGCCTGGAACTACTGTCTGAATATTTCTCCATTGAAAAGGTGATCGAAACGGCTGAATTTGCCGGCCTCCCGCTGGGTAAGATTGGCGATGCACTGGATTCCAAAATAATCATTGCCAAAAAGAGGTAGCCGGGTGGCTGCAACCGGGGGCGTTATATTTTGGATCTTTCTCTTCTGAGTTACCAGTTTATGCAAAATGCCATTCTGGCCGGTCTGCTTGGGGGCGTGGCCTGTTCTCTGATCGGGGTTTTCGTTGTCACGATGAACCTTTCTTTTATCGGGGTGGCCATTTCCCATGCCGCTTTTGCCGGGGCGCTCTGCGGGACCTGGCTGGGTTTTAATCCCCTGGTCGGGGCTTTTCTATTCAGCCTGGTGGCAGCAGCGGTAATCGGGCCGCTGGCCGACCGGGGAGAGTTTAACCCCGATACGCCCATTGGTATTATTTTTTCCATTACGATGGGGATGGCTTTCCTGTTTATGGGCCTTTTGCCCGGCCCGAAAACCCAGGCCCTGGAGCTTTTGTGGGGAAGCATCCTTACAGTGAACGACCGCGACCTGCTTTTGCTGGCTGTTGTAGCGGCGGTCGTAGTGAGCCTGGTGGTGCTCTTTTTTAAAGAAATACAGGCTGTGATTTTTCACCGGGAAGTTGCCCTGGCCGTAGGCATTCCGGCCAACCTGATTTTTTACGGCCTGCTCTTTTTAACCGGTTCGGTAATTACTGCTTCTTTACGCAGCATCGGCGGCCTGCTTATTTTTAACCTGATCTTAAACCCTGCAGCTGCAGCCTACCAGCTGACTTATAACCTGCGGCTAATGTTTGTTTTATCTTCCTTCTTTGGTGTTCTTTCCACCTGGGTGGGGCTTTTTCTATCCTGTTTATTTGACCTGCCCAGTGGAGCCACCATTGTAATTGTCTCCGCGGTTATCTTTGTCATCGCGGCTTCCTTTTCTCCCAAGCGCAAAGTAAAAAAGTGGGAGGAAGAGGTATCGACAGGTCCTGAAAAAGCTCTTTTCAAATAGCCCGTAAAAGAGTACCGGACAGCAAAGGAATTTTGTAGATAACGTCGAATTAAAAAATAAAAAACTTATGGAACTTTTGACGGCAGAAAGCCGGAGCTTTCCTGACTGAGCCGGGGTTTAAAACTGCGGATTATTAATTAGGCCACGAAGGCTGGTTCTCTAGCTTTTTGGAGAGGAGCCTTTGTGGCCTTAATTTTTGGGGGAGGGGATATTTGTGAATGTTCTCCCGGCCGGTGAAACCCCTTCGTTGTCAACGATTTACCCTTTTTTAGAACGCTTTTTCCCCGAACTTGCTGTTTTCCCGGAATTGCTGATGCACAGTGTGCGCACGGCAGAATATGCCTTTCGATTGAGTTGCCTCCTCGGGCTCGGCAGGCCCCGGCTCCTTTTTTGGGCCGGAGCCCTGCATGACACAGGCAAACTGCTGGTGCCCCGTCATATTTTGGAGAAGCCCGGCCCTTTGCTGGAAAGCGAGTGGAAAATGATAGTGCGGCACCCCCTGTGGAGCTTTGAACTGGTGGAGAGCAGGTGCCGCGGGGTCCGGTGCCTGGGGGGTATCCTGGCTGCAGTCAAAGCGCATCATGAGTCCTGGGACGGTACGGGTTATCCCGAGGGCCTGAAAGGTAACGGTATTCCCCTGGAGGCGAGAATTCTAGCCCTGGCCGACGTGTTTGATGCTCTAACCTCTCCCCGGCCCTACCGTTCTCCCTTGAGTTTGGGGGAAGCTCTTAAAGTGATGGCAGAAATGGGGGGTAAAAAACTGGATCCCTACCTGTTTCAAAGAGCGCGGGCTTTCCTGGCCCGTTTTAAGGAGGAAGCGGTTTGATGTCAGGGAGTGGGAAAAGGCGCAGTATAATTCAAGTATTTACCATCTGGTTCTTTGCCCTCGCCCTGGTTCCCACCTTACTGGCTGTTTATGCTACGGCCAAGTACCTCACCTTACAAACCGTTGCCTGGGCAAATAGATACCTGACCCAGATGGCTTTATACGAAAGCCAGATTATTTCCCTTTCCCTGAAGCACACTCTGGGAGAAGATGGATTTTTCTTCTCTTTCCAGGGAGAGGGGATTGCAGCCAGTAAAGGCGGGCTGGTAAAAAGAATAGACCCGGCTCAACTCGGGCCTTTGTTTCCGGTGGAACCGGAGCCTGCCCAAATTTTTGCCCCCAGATTTCTTTTTGGATTTGGTTACCAGCCCAAACTGCGGCTCAGGGAAATGCCGGTTATTTACCTGGAAGATAGTAATGGTGCTGTTCTTTATCTGGCCGGGAAAAAAGAAAAACCCTCCTCCGGGGATAGGTTGTTGCTTAAGGCCTTCGGATTAAAAGAAAACCTGGAGGTCGGCGCGCCGGTACCGGGAACCAATCTCAGGGTAAGGGTTTGGGCTTCAGTGGGAGGACTTGTGGAGGAACCTTTGCGGCAATTGTGTGTTCCTCTCGGCGGTACACTTATCCTGGTGATATTGCTGTCAACCCTCCTTTATCCCCTGGCTGCGGCACAAATAGTATATCCCTTGAAAAATCTGGCTGAACGCTTGTCCCGCTTCGATCCGGCAAAAAAAGAGGATATCTTTGCAGGGAGCAAATTTCAGACCAGTGAATTGGCCGGGATTGCTTCTTCCTTTAACAATATGGCCTTACGGGTACGGGACACTCTGTCCGAATTGGAGCAGAAAGTAAAAGAACTGGAGGAAAAAAACGAACTCCTCCACCAGGCCCGGCGGCGGCTAGAATGGCTGGCCAGCTATGATCCCCTTACAGGCGTTCTTAACCGCAGGTCTTTTATGGAGCGGTGCTTGTATTTAATCAGGGAAGCGGGGGGAGAGTTTCCCCACGTGGCCGTTTTGATGATGGACGTGGATAATTTTAAAACCATAAATGATTGTTACGGGCATCCGGTGGGCGATATGGTCCTGAAAAAAGTAGGGGAATTGTTGAGACATCAGGTCAGGAAGGATGATCTGGTGGGGCGGTACGGGGGTGATGAATTTGTCCTGTTCTTTCTCGTTAACCAACCGGGAGAATTTAATGTCCTTGCCCGGCGCATTTTTACCTCTCTTTCCTCTGCGCTGGCTTCCGTGCCGGAACCGGAACTGAATGTCTCCGTCAGCATGGGTGGAGCAATTGCCGGACGTGTTTTAATTGATGACGACCGCGACCTGGAACGGCTCATCGGCTTCGCTGACCAGCTTCTTTTAGAGGGCAAGCGCCGGGGCAAGAAGGCGGTACTGATCCGGTGTGCGGAAAATTTGTCTTTCATAACTGAAGGAAAAACAAACCACTGTGGTTCCAACCGGAATAACATGTGAAACTGGCTTGCGAGGATGGCTTAACACAGCTGTTACGTTTTCAACCTTCAAAGCTGGGCATAGCATAAGAGCTTACTGACGATGCTGTTAAGTGGTCCAAACCTTCAAAAAAGCCGCGCGGTTCCTGGAGTGGTTTTGCGGGGACAGGGTTAACGTGTATCGGTTACCGCCATACCTTAATGGCCACACTGATGGTTACAGCCAGGGTGGCCACGGCGATGCCGATGGTGGCCCAGAATAAACTTTTGATTCCATGAGCCAGCGCGGCAATTTCCTGGCGCAGGTTGTTCTCCAGGGATTTAGTTTCCTGGCGCAGGTTGTTGTTTTCGGCTTTCATTTCCTGGTGAAGTGCAGCAATTTCCTGGCGCAGGTTGTTCTCCAGGGATTTGGTTTCCTGGCGCAGGTTGTTGTTTTCGGCTTTCATTTCCTGGTGAAGTGCGGCAATTTCCTGGCGCAGGTTGTTCTCCAGGGATTTGGTTTGCTGCCGCAAGTCGGCAATTTCCTGGCACAGGTTGTTGTTTTCGGTTTTCATTTCGTGGCGCAGCGCGGTAATTTCCTGGCGCAGGTTGTTGTTTTCGGCTTTCATTTCCTGGCGCAGTGCGGCAATTTCCTGGCGCAGGTTGTTTTCTACGGTTTTAATTTCTTGACGAAGCAAACTAATTCCGGTATTTATCTCCTGTCTTAGTCCGGTTTCTTTTTCCGCCATTTCCTTGCGCAATTCGCGGATTTCATTGCGCAAGTCCCGTATTTCACCCTGTACCCAGCTCCCCAGGAAAAACATCTGTCCTTCCCGGCGGTAATCCTGCTCATCGGAAGTGGCGGCAATCTCTTTTTTTACTTCTTCCATAATAAATCACCCTCTGTTTCCAGCATATCAGGGAAAGCTGGTTACAGCAAGCAAAAATTTTTTAGAAGAAACGAAAAACGGGTCCTGCCGGACCCGTGTAAGTAAATTAGTTTAAGGCAGCCGGTTCGTTCCGGGCATGGGCCAGAAGTAAGTGTGCAAAAAAATGCCGGTTATGCAATAATGTTTTCCCAGGAGGTATCGACCGGTCCTGGAAAAGCTCTTCTCAAATAGCCCGTAAAAGAGTACCGGACAGCAATCCAGCACTGCCCGGCAATCGGTTTTGCTGTCAGCCCCGCTTCCCCCCGTTTTCCTCCTGCCTTTCCAGATCCCTTTTCTTTGCCTTTATTTCCCAGATATCGGCCAGTTCCCGGCCGAAGAAGTGCGCCAGCCGCTCTTTTGCCTTTTCATAACTGCCGGCACTGATGAGCACAAAGATGCCTCCACCAATTAGGGTGATGATGATCACCCATACCAGGCTGGACCATACGCCCGGTCGACGGGCTGTGGGGTCGGTCACGGGTTTTTCGTATTCAGGGGCTTCCGGACGGCTGGCCGGCCCGGTAATGCCCAGGATTACCGGGACTGCATCCGCCAGCAGGTCAATCCCGCGCATGGCTTCTTCTTTGCGATTGGTGTAGGTGCCGGCTTCAATTAAAATGGCGGTGGGCAGGAGATCCTGGTTATAATTTCCTTCAGCCACAAAGATGTCCTTAGCAATCGGCCAGTGCATTTTGTTGGCATAAGCCATCAACCGTTTTGCGAAATCCAGGTTGGCCTGCATGTGGGGGTTCTGCCGCCCCACGACAAAGCGCATCTGGGCCACCTGTTCATTGGAGACGATTCGCCGGTAGAACTCAGGGTCATCCACCCCATCACGATGGACATCAAAGATGGCGATGGGGTTCTTTTGCAGTAACTGCACTGCCGTCCGGCGCGAGCGGTAATAAGCGTTATCGTCATGGGGATCGTGGGGGGTTTTATCGTGCAGCACCCTGGCCCCATCGTTGGCCAAACTATAGGTATAGGAATCACCGACCTGAAAAATGCCGCCACGGAAAGGAATGGAGGCGCTGCCGTCGGAAGGGAGATAAGATTCGTCGCTGTGCGTGTGATAAATAACCACCGGCCGGTTGTTCCGAACCGGTGCCGCCGCCGGCAGTTCCATTTTGGAAAAGAGTTCGTTATAGGCCAGCAGATCCCTGTCCATTCCCAGAAATCGGGCTGCAGCCAGTTCTCCGTCCACTTTCTGCACGCGGTAGTGCTTTCCCTCTGCGGTAATGATTTCATCCCCCACATGTACCCGGCGGGAAATCCTGGTTATGAGGCTGCCCTTTTCATCTTTAATGGTATATGACCTTCCCACGACCAGTTCATCATCAACCGGGCGTAAAACCTGCCGCAGGCCCAGAACGGGCAGGATTGTTTTGTGTCCGGCGTATAAGAGAGAAAGCGATACGGCGGCGGCAATTAACCCCAGGCCGAGAATAATATTTCCTGATTTCTTCATCGCCAACACCCCTTGTACTTACAACCATCTCAGTCTATTGTGCCCTGAAAAAGGGCAAATAAAAAGCAAAAGCAAAGGACGGAGGGCCAGTAATTTCAGAAAAGAAATGGTGGAGCAGATTGCCCGGGGGGTGGAACAATCCAGCCTGTCATTATTGTACAATTTTTCAGTTAAGGCAGGATATTCTGCCCACCAGGGTAGAATAAACTACACGTGGATATTACGGCGAGGGAGCGAGCAGTTATGTGTGTGGAAAAAAGTGATTGGGAAAAATGCGTGGAGTTTCACGGGCATTCCTGCCCCGGCCTGGCCGTGGGCTACCGGGCGGCAAAAATCGGCCTGCAAGAGCTGGCCGGGCACCGCGCGGAGGATGAAGAACTGGTGGCCATTGTGGAGAACGATGCCTGCGGTGTGGATGCGGTGATGGTACTTACCGGCTGCACCCTGGGTAAGGGCAATTTGCTGTACCGGGATCACGGCAAGCACGTGTTTACCTTTATCTGCCGGGAAAGCGGCAAGGCGGTACGCGTTTCGGTCAAGGGGGGCGCGTGGCGGCAAAACGATGAGTTCCGGGCCTTAAGGGAAAAGGTATTTGCCGGCACCGCCGATGAGAGGGAACGGCAGCTCTTCCGGGAGCATCAAGAACAGCGCACCCGGTATATCCTCGAAGCTCCGCCGGAGGAGTTTTGTGCAGTGCAGCATGTAAAGGTAGAACTGCCGCCGAAGGCGCGTATTTTTAATTCCGTGACCTGTGCCTTCTGCGGCGAACCGGTGTCCGAGGCCCGGGCCAGGGTGCGGGATGGAAAATTTGCCTGCATCCCCTGTGCCGGCGAATATACCAGGGGATGGTAACAGAGGGGAAGCTGGAATTGAACGGAAAGGAAAAAGAAGAGCAAAAATGCGACCGTACCGGTGACCGGCAGCACATCCAGGAACACCTGGCCAACGAGCGCACCTTCCTGTCCTGGATCCGTACGGCCGTGGCCATTCTGGCCTTTGGTTTTGTCATTGAAAAATTTTCGTTCTATTTGCGGCTGCTGGAGTGGCAGGCGGGCATGGTTACTGCGCCGTCCAGGGGATCGGCCGCCTATCTGGGGATAGGCTCCAGTGTCATGGCTGGGCTGGTGGTCGTCCTGGCCGCCGTCCGTTACCGGCAGACCCGCTGCCAGATTAACGAGGGTACTTACCGGCACTCGCTCACCGTCGATATGTTGCTGGCCGCCATGCTGCTGCTGGTTACGGTACTGGTGATCATCTACCTCCTGCGGACACCGGTCCCTCTTTAAGCGAACTGAAAAATTATTGACAGCCGCCACCCCTTCACCATAAGATAAAGTTAACTTAAATAAGTAGCCGGTTGGCCCGCCGGAAGAGGTAACACGGCAGGATGGCAGGAGGTGGGCAATGTGCTCCCGCCGGGAGCATTTTTATTGTTGCCCGTTGTTTTTTGCTGCCTCGTCAACCGGTCAAAGAAAAGCGCAGCGGTAAAAAGTCAAGCACTTTTTGAAGGGGAATTGGAAAAAATTTTTAGGGTTAAGCCATAAAAAGGCAACAACAAACCAGGCCCAGAAACTGACAATATCTGGGCATTTCCTGCAGTGGTCACACTTAAAGGAGGCGATCAATCACCCCTTTTCCTGGGCGTATAAAGCTGGTTTGAGCGCAGCAAAGCAAAAACCAGTCGGACCAGTTTTCTGGCGGTAAGGACGAGTGCTCTTTTATGTTTATGCGTACGGGCTTCATTGTACTTGGCCTGGTAGAATTCGCGGTATTCCTGATCATGCACCCTAATCAGGTTAGCTGCCTCCACCAGGTAATAGCGCAAGTACTTGTTGCCGGAGCGAACCCGCGGGGTATCCTGGGCCTTCCACTGGCCGGATTGGTGTTCGTTCCATACCAGACCGGCGTATTTAGCCAGAGCTTTCTGGTTTTTAAACCGCCTGATGTCGCCGATCTCGGCCATTATACCTGCTGCATATACCGGGCCAATGCCCTTGATGGAAGTTAACGTTTGGGGTATAGCCTCAAGATGCTGGGCAATCAGCTTATCCAGCCTTTTCAACTCTGACTGCAGGGCCCGGATGACGCTGATACTGGCAGCCAGGCAGGCGTTAACAGGGTCAGCCAGGGACTTGCTCAGGCGATAGGAAGAGCGTGCTGCTTTCTGCAGGGCTTTAGCCACCCCTTCAGCATCCACCAGGCGGTTTTTGCTCTTCTCCTGTAGAAAAGAAACCAGTTCCTCTAAAGGCATGGCAGCAATCTCGTCCGGGGAATAGAACTCCTCTACCACTGCCATGGCCGTAGTACCGAAGGGGTCGGAAAAGATCTTCTCCTGGCGCAGGGAACTGAATTTCAGGAAAAGATTGTTCAAGAAATACGTCTTTTCCCGGGCAATCGTCTGGGCCAGGTGAAACCTGGTGCGGGTCAACCGTTGGAGGGCAAGGAAACGTTCGTCCATAAAAACCTCCTCCGGGAGGCGACCGAAGCGCAATTTATCAGCAATAACCCAGGCATCAATATCATCATTTTTCGGCAGGTCATTGTAAGATTTCTTGAAGTTATTGACCGACCTGGGATTTAAAACATGGATTTGCGGTGAAAACGGGGCCAGTTTCTCCGAGTTTTGGCAAAAAGCGGTCAGGTGGTAACCGTGATTAGAAGTAGCCTCCAGGCCCAGTACTACCTGTTGCATAGAATGCTGGGCTGCAAGCTCAACGAGGTTATCCACCAGGACACTTGCTCCGTCCACCGTATTGGGCACACTAAATTTCCGTACAGTATCGCCGTTGGCGTCCAGGCAACGAACACTGTTATCCTTAAGGCTCACGTCGATACCGACAAAAAGTTTGCTCAACGGGGTTCACCTCCCTTTTGCAGAAAAATCAAGCCGGGTACAGGACCTGGATGCCCCCGGGGAACCGCCTTACTCACCCTCGTAATCAGTACTCATCCGGCCCTGGGGGTGCATGAATGGGCGGCTGCGAATCCCATCACCAGACAGCCGGGGTACATCCAGCGGTTAGAAATGGACGGCGGACCAGGGGTAACACGCTTTACGAAATGGTAGCCTGTCGGGCTCCACTGGAGGTGGAAGAAATATCCCCATACCAGGCTTGTTAGTCCCATTGTCCCGCAAAGGAGGCATCCATGTCCAGACCCAGCTTGGTGTAAAAAGGCAACAGAAAGCCGGCCCGGCCGGGACAACTGCCTGACAGCACGTTCCGGGGCCGGCTGGAACAGGACCACAACCATCACAATCTATTACCCAGAAATATCTCAGCGGACTTTTACCTGTCCATTCGCTTGATAACGATCAGGGATTAGATTGTGTATACATTTCGAGCGTTTACAAACTGCTTGGGCATCACCACCATATTCGAGGTACTGTTGGCCAACTGCTATCAATAACCCATTCCACGATACAGTAATCGCGCGATTTACCGGTCCCGGTACTGTACCCGCTGTGGAATCAGGCATTGATTTTGTTGGCCTCGGTACCCAAAATGCGGGAACCGGTTCCCAACCATCCGGATAATCCATATTGTTCCTAAACTGGAATCTAGGGTTGTCCGGTGGTTCTAATACTATGATACGAGGAGGTTCGTAGCAGCTACTAACATGCTAACAAATGTTGACAAAATATAATAACGAATGTACTCAAGCTGGCCGGGCGGGGCGAGTATAAAAAGCCTTATCATCGAATATCCCGACCGACTGGCCCGGTTTGGATATTCGTACATCGAGCGGCACCTGAAACACTGCGGCGTGGAAATAATCGCTATCACGGAAAAAGAACCGGAAGACGCTCACACCGAGCTAGACGGGGGACTTACTGGCCATAATTACGTCCTTTTCGGCCCGGTTGTACGAGGCCAGGGGCGGCAAAAAAGTCAGACAGGGGTTTCGGGAACTGATTGCGGGAGTGGAGCCGGATGAAAAAGCCGAAAAAGAAAAAAACGGTTAACCCGGAAGACGGCATAAAATACACCGTATGCGGCGAATGGTTCCCGGAAAGTTTTCCTGCCCGGCGCAGCCTGCGTTGGGCCAGAGGGGAAGAAGATCCCCTGACCACCGAGATACGCCTTTTTTGCTCGTGCGAGCGCTGGGCCTTCAACCGGCTTCAGGAAGGTCGTTCCCGTGAAGAGCTTAAAAAGAAGGCCAGAAGATATTCGGCATAAACTCCCGTTTTTGTGACGATGCCATATTAAAGGCAAGGGCCATTATTGAATCACGGCGGGAACTGCTGGCGCTGGACATCGAAGAAACCGAAACGAAACTGGCCCGGGCCAGGAAGAAGCTTGGCCGGGTGGAAAAAGACCTGGCCGCAGCGATAAAAACTGGTAGCCCGGTAAAAATCGAGAAAGCCGAACGCACCGTACACGGCCGCAAAGCGCGGGTCAAAAAACTAAAGACGAAGCTGGATGAACTGAAAACCCATCAAAATAACGGCACCATACCCACGGTAGTTTTTGGCGGCCGTTCTTTGTGGAAGCGGGTCTGCAGGGGTAGAGCCACAAAAGAAGAATGGCGAAACGCCCGGCAGAACCGGCTGTACGCCCGGGGAGACGAAACCAAGGGCGGCAATCCGAACATTAAGATAAGCTACCGCAGCGGAGAATTTGCTTTGTCCGTGACCATCTCCCACCTATCCGAGCAGACAAGCACGGACAGCAGAGGAAGACCGGTAATGACGAGGGCTCCCCAGGTAACGGGAAAGCTCTGGCTGCCGGAAAAGCACCGGCTCAAGGTGTGGGAGTCTCTTCTTTCCGGCGCTCCCTATAACGTTGAGTTAATCGGAGGCCGGGACGGCCGGTACAGGGTGCACATTACCTTCACCATAGCAGCACCTGAACCGGTGACCAGTTCCAACCGGGGCTACCTGGGCATGGATACCAACCCGGACGGTGTAGCTTTAGCCAACGTCAATTATTTCGGCCAGCCTGAACCCTGGCCGGAGGGTTTCGAGGTACCTTACCCGAAGGCATTACACAAATTTGCCGGGGAATTCCAGGTGACAGTGCAACCGAACGGTTTCCTGTACATCAAGATACCGGAACTTGCTTACAGCCGCGGATACCGGCGCACCTACCTGATAGGCGTACTGGCTAAAGTGGTGGTGGACACAGCAGAAGCTCTGGGCAAACCCATTGCATTGGAGGACCTGGACTTCGGGAAAGACCGGCTGGACACGGACAGGAAATTCAACCGCATGGCGGCCAACTTCCCGTTTAAGAAGATAATCGAGGCCGTCATGCGGAGGGCATCCAGGGAAGGTGTGGGCGTAAAACCGGTCAGGCCGGCGCACACGTCCACCATTGGTTATTACAAATACATGGAGCGCTACGGGGTAATTATCCACCACGCCGCCGCTTTGGTTATCGCCCGGCGGGCGATAGGCTTCAGAGAGCGCATTACCAGCGAGTTGAAGCAAAAAATTCGAGTCATCAAAGAGAAGCTGAACCAGAAGGTTGATTCCTTACCTGGGGAAGGAAAAGGGATGACCCGAAAGGTGAAGCGGCTCTTCAATCGGTTGGAAGGAAAGATTCCCGTTCACAACGGGCTGACCCGTTTTAAGCAGGAATCGTTTTATTCCGTCTGGCACGAGTTGAAGCAGCTCGCTTTATCAAGTAGGTGACCCCGTTTAGCCGGTGTCGGACAAACCGGTAGGCCGTACCTAACAGGTCGCGGGAGGCGTCTGGCACTCAAGAAACTTGAGTGCTGGACCGCGAAATGGTCAACATTGATGAAGGCGCAAGCCGGAAGTGCCTGTTACGCGCAGTTCTCCCGTCCGGGTGCCCAGCACTCAACACCCATCGCAACACCCAGTTTCTAAGTATTAACTTAACCTGGGTGTTGAGTGCTGGGCGGGGCCGAGGTCTCCCTGTCGCTATAGCCTGCTCCCAGGGGTAGGCAAATCCAATCCAGAAAGGAGCGAAAGCCTGGTCATGGGGAGGCCGGGTTCACAAAAACTAACAATTGTTAGGTATTGTGAGCTTTTTTGAACCAGGCAGGAAAATGAAAAGATGGCTTTTGCCGGTGCTTGTACTGGGGTTGGCTTTTTTAATGGCAGGGTGTGGCTCAGGAGGAAGTAAGCAGGGCGTCAAAAGTGAAGCAAAAGCGGTGAAGCTCGGCATTATCCAGATCGTGGAGCACCCGGCTCTGGATGCGGCCCGGAAAGGTTTTTTGGAAACACTGGCGGCCAACGGCTACGTGGAAGGGAAGAATCTGCAGGTAGACTTCCAAAACGCCCAGGGTGATCAATCTACCCTCCAGGCCATTGCCCGCAAGTTTGTCCAGGATAAGAAAGACCTCATTCTGGCCATCGCCACTCCTTCCGCCATGGCCATGGCCAATGAAACCAAGGATATTCCGATTTTAATCACCGCCGTGACAGATCCCGTGGAAGCAAAACTGGTTAAGAGCATGGAAAAACCGGGCACCAATGTTACCGGTACCACTGATATGAACCCGATTAAGGAGCAGTTGCAGTTGCTCAAGGAGCTGGTACCAGACGCCCAAAAGGTGGGGGTCATCTATAACTCCAGCGAGGTAAATTCCCAGGTTCAGGTGAAAATCGTGAAGCAGGAGGCACCGGCGCTGGGCCTGACCGTGGTAGAAGCCCCGGTTACCGCCAGCAGCGAGGTGGTCCAGGCCGCCCAGTCCCTGGTGGGGCGGGTGGATGCCATTTACGTACCCACGGATAATACGGTAGTCTCGTCCGTGGCGGGGGTAATCCAGGTGGCCGAGAAGCATAAACTTCCGGTAATTGCCGGGGAGAGCAATACGGTGGAGGCCGGTGCCCTGGGTACTATCGGTATTGATTATTACAAGCTGGGCCAGCAGACCGGTGAGATGGCCTTGAGGGTTCTAAAGGGAGAAAAACCCCAGGATATGCCTGTTGAGAAACAAAAGGACTTGAGCATCGTTTTAAATGCCAAAGCGGCGGCGGCCTTTGGCGTGACCATTCCGGAAGAATTGAAAAAGAAAGCCAGCAAAATTATTGAGTAGGTGAAGCATCATGTCGTTGAGCATCTGGTTGGGATCCCTGGAGCAGGGCTTGTTGTGGGGAGCCATGGTCCTGGGGGTGTATATGACCTTCAGGGTGCTTGATTACCCCGATTTGACGGTTGACGGCGCATTTACCCTGGGGGCGGCTGTAACGGCGCAGTATATCTTGCTCGGCCATAGCCCCTGGCAGGCCGTCCTGGGGGCCATAATCTGCGGCGCGCTGGCCGGTCTGGTTACTGGTCTATTGCACACCGGCTTAAGGGTGGCTCCTTTGCTTTCGGGTATTCTAACCATGATTGCCCTTTATTCCATCAATTTGCGAATTATGGGACAGGCTAACCTGTCCCTTCTTCGTGAACAGACAATTTTTACCCAGGTCAGGGACATGACCTTGCTGGGGCCGTGGGGACCGGTTCTGCTGGGCTTGATGGTAGTGATTGTGGTTGTTGGCCTTCTCTACCTTTTTTTGCAAACAGAGTTGGGCATGTCTGTAAGGGCCACTGGAGATAACGAGCAAATGATCCGCAGCCTGGGGGTAAATACAAGTACCATGAAACTGGTGGGGTTGGCCATCGGGAATGCCCTGGTGGCGCTTTCGGGTAGCCTGGTGGCTCAGTACCAGGGTTTTGCCGATATCGGTATGGGCATCGGGATGATTATTGCCGGCCTGGCCTCGGTCATTATTGGTGAAGCACTGGTTGGCAACCATACCCTTTTCCGGGCTTTACTGGCGGTTATCGTCGGTTCCATTGTCTACCGGACCGTGATTAGCCTGGTTTTGCAACTGGGCATGCCGGCGACGGATCTGAAATTACTCACTTCGTTAATTGTGGTGGCTGCCCTGGCCTTCCCCCTGGTGAGGCAGCGTTTGGGATTTCGGTCATTACGTTTGAGGGGTGAGCAGGTTGCTGAAACTGGACAATGTGCACAAGATCTTTCATCCCGGCGGGGTTAATGAAAAGGTGGCCTTAAGGGGTGTTACCCTGCATGTCCGGCCGGGAGACGTGGTAACCATCATCGGCAGCAACGGTGCCGGCAAATCCACTCTCTTAAACGTTGTGGCCGGGGTATACGAGGTTGATGCGGGGAAGGTGATCCTGGACAACCAGGATATTACGCGCTGGCCCGAACATATCCGGGCGGCCCATATCGGCCGCGTTTTCCAGGATCCCCTGCGGGGTACGGCTGCTTCCATGACCATTGAAGAAAATCTGGCCCTGGCCCTGCGCCGGGGCCGTCCCCGCCGTTTACGCCGGGGGATTACCCAGGCGGAGCGGCAGCTCTTCAAGGAACGCCTGGCCCTTTTGGGGTTGGGCCTGGAGAACCGCCTGACTACCAGGGTGGGTCTATTATCCGGCGGCCAGCGCCAGGCCCTGACCGTGCTGATGGCTACCATTGCCACCCCCAAAATACTTTTGCTGGACGAGCACACCGCTGCCCTGGACCCGCGCACTGCCGCCACGGTCCTGGAGTTAACGGAAAGAATTATCGTCCGGCACCGGCTTACTACCCTCATGGTTACCCACAATCTGGCGCAGGCACTGCACACCGGCAACCGCACGGTGATGATGCACGAGGGGAGGATCGTTCTGGATCTGTATGGACCGGAAAGGGAAAAGACTACTGTGGCGGATCTCCTGAAGATGTTTGAACAGGCCAGCGGTAATGCCTTTACTTACGACCGGGTGCTTTTAAGCGGGAGTTGAAAACGAAACCAGCCCTGCCGTCTCAGGGCTGGTTGCAGTTATGCGCCGTTGTTGGATTGCCGGGTGCTTGCCTTCCTGTTCCAAGCCAGGTTACAGCCAGGCGTCGGCCATCATACCCAAAAAGAGAAGGAACAAGTAGGGACTGGAAAACTTGAAGAGGAGCCAGGCGTTTTTGGGTGTGGGGTGAAAATATACGTAAGTGCTTAACCCGATGGCGGCCAGGCCTGTGAGAATTGCCGTCATGATGTAAATTGTTCCCCAGGACCCGGCAAAATAGATCAGTATGGAGAATAAAACCATCAAAATGACCGTGCTTAAAAGACAGTGCAGGGCCTTTTTTATTTCACAGACCACGGGGAGCATGGGAACTTTTACTTTAGCGTAGTCCTCCTTGTAAAAGATGGCCAGGCTCCAAATATGGTTGGGAATCCACAATACGACCAGGGCGGCTATGAGAAGAGGCAGCAAATCAACCTTGCCCGTTACGGCAGTCCAGCCGAAGAGTGCGGGCAGGCCGCCGGAAAATCCGCCCAGGATGATATTCCAGGAACTCCTGCGCTTCAGCCAGAGGCTGTAGATGCCGACGTATCCGATCATGCCTCCCCAGAGGCAGGCGAAAGCAACGGGGTTTACCCTCCAGCCGAGGAAGAGGGAAGAAACAAAGAGCAGCAGCCCCCAGTACAGGGCCCGCACCGGTGGATTAATTCTCCCGTCAGGAATGGGGCGTTTTTGGGTCCGGGTCATACTAGCGTCGAGATCCCGGTCGATGTAACAGCTGACGGCATTGGCGCCGGCGCAGGCCAGAGTTACAGCCGCTATGGCAGCCACAAACTGAAAAGTCGGTACAGGCCCGTTTATGGCACTTGCCACCACCATGGTAGCCAGTGCCGTAAAGACCAGCAGGACTACGGAACGGGGCTTGGTTACTTCCAGGTATGCCAGTACAGTAGTCCGGAAATCCGCCCGGGTTTTGTTTATACTGGTCTCTAAATTCACTTTCTAATTGCCTCCAATCAAATTAAAAAGTTGTTGTCCAGCTTCTTTCTTAATTCGTTATCCCTGGCACAATTCCTTCTTTAAGTTTTACGTGTGCTTTACCGAAAAATCTGGGAGGAAGATTTCAAGTGTGCGGGACAACTCAAGGGTCCAGAGTAGTACTCAGCCTCTCCCGCCGGACCGAGCCTTATTTTTATGCCGAAAGGCTTGCCGCCCTTCTTCTGGCCCGTTACCCGCCTGAGCGGGTACATACCGTAGTGGTCTGGACCAAGTTTCCAGAAACGGTGCTGCTCAAATTGCGTACGGTGCTCAGTATGTACTCTCAAGTGTATGTACACCTCACGGTGACGGGACTGGGCGGCACATTGGTGGAACCCCGGGTTGCCCGCCCGGAGGCGGTGTTGGCGCAAATTCCGCCCCTCGTTGAGTTTTTGGGTGATCCCCGGCGCCTGAGGGTAAGGACCGATCCTCTGGTAATGTTGAGGCGAAATGGGAAGGTTTTTTCAAACCTGGAAACGGCGGTGCAAGTGATCCGGGCGGCCGCGGCCATGGGCGTGACCGCTTTTTCCGCTTCCTTTGTGGAGCTTTATCCCAAGGTGCAGCGGCGCCTTTTGTGCCGCGGGTGGGAGGCTGTGCCCCTTACGCCTGAAGAACGGGAGCGGGTTTGGGAAAAACTTTCTGCCGCAGCGGCGGCCACAGGGGCCGTCCTTTATGGCTGCTGCGTTCCGGGGACGCCGGTTTCCCGCTGTATTGACGGCGAACTTTTAAGCGCCCTGCACCCGGCGGGGGAAAGGTGCCGCGTAGATAAAGCTAAAGGTCAAAGGGCTTTGTGCGGTTGCACCCATTCCATAGATATCGGCTGGTACAACATGACCTGTCCCTCCGGTTGCCTTTACTGTTACGCCAACAGTGCTGTTTGACGTTGATAGAATCAGGTATAATGTTTTTAAACATTGGGGGGAGGGAAAGGACATTGAAGGTGGTCTTTCACGAACGTTATAAGGAAGTTTATGCTTCCGACCCGGCGGCGGCAGCGGGGAGATTGGACCTGATGGTGGAAGAACTGGCTGGATCGTTTCCTTTTGTTGAACCAGCGCCGGCAACAGACGATGATGTGCTGCTGGTACACACCCCGGGACACCTGGAAAGAGTCAAACAGCGGCCTCATACCTGCGAAATTGCCCTTCTGGCAGCTGGCGGAGCCATTTTAGCCTCGGAGCTGGCCATGCAGGGAGAAATGGCTTTCGGTTTGATTAGACCGCCCGGGCACCACGCCAGCCCCGGTTCCAGCTGGGGTTTTTGCTGGTTTAATAACATCGCCATAGCTGTGGAAAGGCTGAGACGCCGGGGAGAAATCAACAGGGCGTTGATCATCGACATTGACCTGCATTACGGTGATGGTACGGCCAATATTTTTGCTGGCGTACCGGAAGTGACCTACCATCACGTGGAAGGGATCAGCCGGGAAAGGTTTTTGCGCGATTTGGAGCTCACCTGCCGGGGGGAATTTGATCTGGTGGCCATATCAGCCGGCTTTGACCGGCACGAAGCGGATTGGGGCCGTTTGTTGAAAACAGAAGATTATGAAGCCGCCGGAAAAATAATCGGCACTTTTGCCCGGCAAAAATGTCGGGGAAGGGTATTTGCCGTCCTTGAAGGCGGTTACAACAGCGATGTGCTGGGAAAAAATGCAAATGCTCTGCTGAGAGGGCTGGAGCAAGAATAGGGTTGCCCCGGAAACCTCCGGGGCTTAAAAATAAATCCCTTTTACCCAACACCTTGAACCTTTGAGGGACAGTGTTCAGGCTTGAAGAAGATTACTGAGTAAAGCTGGTCTCTTTTACAAGGTTGGCCTCTTTCAAACGACGGTAAATGAACTGGCGAGCCTCATCGCTATCCGGCTCGTCCAGCGGTTTTAAGCGCATCAAATCCGGGGATAGACGGGCCAGAAAGATCCCCGGAGCGTTTTTTTCCACCACCAGGTATACATCGCGCTTGGGTTTAACCGGGACGGCATAGTCTCCTTTGATGGTGGTAAGTACCGGGATCAGGTCCCAGTTTTCCACGAAAAATTCCACTGCTTCTTCAATGGTCATGTTCACATTTTAACCCTCCTGTTGATTTTCCAGGTCGCATTGAAGCAGTTGGGCCGGGTCCGCTTTTTCATAAAAGTGGCGGGAAAATTCCTCGAAACTCAACCCCAGGGCATTGGCCCATTTCTGGGCCACGCATAAACGGGGGTATTGCTGGCCCCTTTCAATGGCCAGCAACTCCCGGACGGTAATTCCCACCCGGGTGGCCATGGCCGCCGCCGTGAGGCCCTGGGTCTTCCTTACGTCTTCCAGGCTCATTTCCCACCACCCTCTTCCAGGGGCAGGGTAAAGCTGGCGCCGGCCGGCGCAAAATGAAAGACGGAACCGAAGATAGCGGCAAGACGGGCTGCCATAGGCAGGCCGGTGCAGTGATTGGCTGCCAGGAACTTCAGGTTGAGACTCTGCAGATAGGCAATGGTGGCCTCCTGTTGCTCTTTAGTCGCCGGGCCCAGGTGGGTGCCGCCGATGATGCCGTATATGCGGTCGACGCCGGTTACCTGCCGGGCGTGTTCCACGATATTTACCACCCCCGCATGGGCGCACCCCAGGATTATCACCACTCCTTCCCCGGTGACACAGTACAGGCTCATGTCGTCCCGGAAGGGGTCTGCCACCTTGTTACCGTTTTCCAGGGAAAAGAGGCGGCTGTCTCCCTTTTCGAAAGTGGTCTTGCGCGGGACCTCACCGCTGACCCACAGGCCGGGCGCGATTTGCTGCGGTTCCTGTTCAAAGATAAAATCGGCCCCCAGGCTTTCCAGTTCCTCCCGGCAGTAGGGCACCCCGATGTATTGTTCCCGGGGCTGGGAAACGTAGTGTAAGGCAAAAAAGTCGGGATGAACGTAGACGGGCAAGCGGCCCCGCAGGCGCAAGAAATCCCGCATGCCCCCGCTGTGATCGTAATGGCCGTGGCTCATTACCAGGGCGTCTACCTCCCGCAGGTTTATCCCCAGGGCGGCGGCGTTGGCCAGGATATTTCCCCGTTCACCGGTGTCCAGAAGAATCTTTGTTCCGGCCGTTTCCACCAGCAGGGCCAACCCCCATTCTCCCGTCAAACCCTGGGGCAGGCCCACGGTATTTTCGCTTAGAACGGTTATTTTAACCATCACCCTATGCACCCCTGCAATTAGATTAACACATGACTTCTCTAGGCTAACTGTAACACTCATTGCTTCTGCAGTCAACTGTTGGGAACGGTATCGGTGACCTACCCGGGCGGGCAAAATCTCCGGAAGCTGCAAGTTGCTTTTGCACAGGGTTCACCATTTGAATCGCCCGTGTGTTCAGAAATATCCCGTTCCCTTTAAATTTGAGCATAAAATCGCAATATTGTTCGAAAAAGGAAGGTAATGGCCATAATTAACGTTTGCTCGTAAGTACAGGCCTTTGATAAAGTTATGATAATAACCATAAGATTTTGCGGGGGGAGGAAGCCGCGTGGAAGCAATAGCGGCCAGCAAGCTGGATCCAACCTTCATGAGCGAGGTTGTCTCCAAATTCAGGACGGACAAGGACCCGGCGGATTTATACAACTGCCTCACCTGCGGCATGTGCAGTGCCGGCTGCCCCTATAACGGAGTGCACGATCATGCCGACCCGCGCAAGTTTATCCGCCAGGTAGTCCTGGGGATGCGAGACGAGGTGCTTGCCTCTACTTTTATATGGGCCTGTACAATGTGCGGGCGTTGCACTTTCCATTGTCCGATGAATGTAGATATTGCCGGTCTGGTGAGAACCATCCGCAGTCCCAAAAACTTCGGCCTCAGGGCACCGGGATTTTTGCAGGACGTGGTGGATGCGCAGATCCGCACCGGCAACCAGATGGAGGTAACCACAGAGGAATATCTCGAAACCCTGGAGTGGATGGAGGAAGAGCTGCAGCAGGAAGTGGGAGACCCCAATGCCAGAATACCCGTGGACCAGGAAGGGGCGGAGTTCCTCTTCATGTGGGACCCCCGGGAAATTAAATATTATCCTCAGGATGTACAGAGTATTGCCAAAATTATGTGGGCCGCCGGGGCCAGCTGGACCGTCAGCAGCCGCTGGTGGGACGCCACCCATTACGCCCTGTTCAATGGTGACGATGAAGATTCGACCACTATGGTACGGCGTACCATGGAAGAGTTTGAACGGTTAAAAGTGAAGGAAGTTATCATTACCGAATGCGGGCATGCCTTCAGGGCGCAGCGCTGGGGCCGCATTGTGTGGCTTAATGGTGCCAACTACCCCGTCCGTAGCTTTGTGCAGCTGCAGGCCGAGTGGATCCGGGAGGGCCGCATTAAAGTTGACCGCACCAGAAACACCGAACGGGTTACCTTCCACGATCCCTGCAACCTGGTGCGCAAAGAGGGAGTTGTGGAAGAGCCCCGCTACTGCCTGCAGCAGGTGTGCATGGACTTTGTCGAAATGTGGCCCAACCGCCAGTACAACTACTGCTGCGGCGGCGGTGGCGGCCTGCTGGCCATGGGTAAGGAAATTTATCCCTACCGGATGGCCAAGGGCAAGCTGAAAGCCGAGCAAATCCAGGCCACTGGCGCTAAAATCGTAGTTACACCCTGCCATAACTGCTACGACCAGCTGACCGACATCATCAAGTATTACAAGCTGGACTGCAAGGTGAGACATATCCATCATCTGGTGAGCAATGCCCTTATTTTACCCAGCCAAGCTGAAAGGGAACAATTAAAGTAACATAACATTCCATGGTGAAAGGCGGGTGATGGCCAGTCAGGACTTTTTAATGTGGATTTCGTAAAACGGTCGGGGGAGAATTCTCCTGGTCGTTCCGGCAGGGGAGACCTGCCCTTACCCCGGCCGGAAACCTTCCTTCAAAGGGCACTTCACCATCCCACAATGATTTGGTCTGGCCCCGGCGGTGCTTTTGCCGGGCTTTTTTTTTGCACTTCTGGGCGTGATCCGGGCACCGGCAAGGGTACCGCATTGATTCAGAAAAACAACTTCTGCGGTTGAAGCTATTGCTTCTTTGCTTAAGGGATGTTAATATGGACATATGTAAAATTAAATCGAGGGCTGGAATAGGTATGAATGTCACAGCTGAGCAAAACATTATCCCGGTTATTTTAAACAGCATTAGTGATGGTGTTTTTACAGTTAATTCCGATTGGCGCATTACCTTTTTCAACCGGGCTGCGGAGGAAATTACCGGCGTACCCCGGGAAGAAGCCGTCGGGCGTTTTTGCTGGGAAGTTTTTCGGGCCAGTATTTGCGAGAGGGAATGTGCGTTGAAATACACCCTGGAAACCGGTTGCCCGGTAGTGAACAGGGCTGTTTATATTGTCAATGCTTACGGTAAAAAGGTTCCCATCAGTATAAGCACCGGTATACTGAGGGATGAATGCCAGCAGGTGATTGGTGGTGTGGAAACCTTCCGGGATCTCTCCCTGGTGGAGGAATTACGCAGAGAATTGCGGGGGCGGTATACTTTTGCCGATATCATTAGCAAAAACCACCGGATGCAGCAAATTTTCTCCCTTCTTCCGGACATAGCGGAAAGTGATAGCACGGTGTTAATTGAAGGGCCGACCGGTTCGGGGAAGGAACTTTTGGCACGAGCCATACACAATTTAAGCCCGCGCAGGGACAAACCCCTGGTGGCCGTAAATTGCGCCGCCCTTCCTGACACCTTGCTGGAATCGGAGCTTTTCGGTTATGAGGCAGGGGCCTTTACTGATGCCAGAAGGAGTAAGCCCGGTCGTTTTGCCCGTGCCCAGGGGGGTACCCTTTTTCTTGATGAAATTGGTGATATTTCTCCGGCTCTGCAGGTTAAACTCCTGCGGGTTTTACAGGAAAAAGAGTTTGAGCCCCTGGGTGCCGTGCGCCCGGTGAAGGCCGATGTGCGGATACTGGCGGCTACCAATAAAGATTTGGCCGGGCTGGTGGAAAAGGGGTTGTTTCGTCAGGATTTGTACTACCGGATCAATGTAATTAAAATTACGTTACCCCCCTTATCCGAACGTAAGGAAGATATTCCCTTGCTCGTAGAGCATTTTATCGACAGGTTAAACATTCTGCGGGGTAAAGCCGTTGACGGGATTTCTGAAGAAGCCCTGGCCCTGTTATGGCAGCACGACTTTCCAGGAAATATCAGGGAACTGGAAAACATCATCGAACATGCCTTTATCCTGTGCAAAGGCGGGCTCATTAAGCCGGAGCACCTGCCCGCTTATCTGCATGCTGCTGGTGACCGCTCCTGTTCCGGGAAAGGCAAAACCCTGGCCGAAATGGAAGCCCGGATGATTTATGAGGCGCTTGTTCGGAACCGGGGCAAACGCAGCCTGGCGGCCAGGGAACTGGGTATCGACAAGACTACCCTGTGGCGGAAAATTAAACGATACGGCATAAAAATTCCAAATAGTGACTTTTTAAACAAAGTAAAATAACGTTGCATTTTGCAGCAGTTCGGTGGTTAGCCCGGGTGCATTTTGCACCCTTTTTTGGTTTTGCCCCAATATTATCACCCGGAAGGAACGTTCGGCGAAAGCCAGGGGCAGCTATTTTATCCCGGTTTTTTAGAGGCAGGTTGTTTTGTTGGCATAAGTTTTGCAATCAAAAAGTTATGCAGCCAGGCGGCAAAGGGTAAACAGTTTTAAAACAGGCTTTAATCTAACGGGGTGTAAGGTTTAATGAGAGTTGCTCTCGCCAGGTGGGGCAATCGCATATCTCCCCTCTTCGATGTGGCTCAAGAAGCGCTGGTGGTGGAAATAAGCCGGGGACGGCTCATTTCTCGAAGGCAAGTAAAGCTGGATGATTTGGGCTGGCCTTCCCGGGTTGAGCAACTGGTTCATCTTGGCGTAAGAGTGCTTATTTGCGGCGGCATAAGCAACTTTCTTTATCATCAGGTAGTCGCCCGGGGAATCCAGGTAATTCCCTGGGTGACGGGTGATGTGGAAGAGGTTTTACAGGCCTATCTTCAAGGCCAGTTAAACCAGGAAAGATTTGCCATGCCCGGTTGCCGCAGGTGGCGGCATCGCCACCGCGGGGGGCGGTGGGGGAGGTGAAAACAGATGCCCGGGTTTGATGGAAGTGGCCCCCGGGGAGCCGGTCCCATGACCGGTCGGGGTCAGGGCTATTGCATCGTTCCCATAACGGGAGGCTTGTCTCAGATTCCTGCCCTAAGGCCGTCTAAAGCTAAAGGTGGCAGGGGTAGGAGGAAATTTCTCTTTGGACTCTGCACTTACGGGAGAAAAAACAAAAACAGGTTTATGGGTTAGGAGGTTGATGTGAAATGCCACGTGGAGACAGAACGGGTCCCTGGGGTATGGGTCCGATGACCGGCAGGGGGATGGGTTATTGTGCCGGATACAACCTGCCCGGCTTTGCCAGCGCGCCCGGGTGGTGGTGCCGTCCCCGCCGGGGTGCCGGTTGGGGTGCGGGGCGTCGTGGTCGTTTCTGGTGGGGTGGTCTTCCCCCGGCCATTGGTGCGCCATATGTGCCCTATTTCCCGGCTCCTCCTGAAAATGAGGCCGGTGTGTTAAAAGCACAGATCTCCCATCTCGAAAATATCCTCCAGGGTTTTAAGCAGCGCCTGGAGCAAATTCAAGAGAGGAGCAAAGGACAAACGGAACAGGAATAATCAAGCAAAGCCGGTAGTGTTAAAGCTGCCGGCATATTTTTACCGGACTAACTACAGGCATTTTATGTCAATCTGTTATTGACAATAGTTCATATATCCCTTTAAAATAACATATGACCAAAAGCTGCGGGGAGCTGTTTTTTAAAAGAAAAGAGGTGAGTTCCTTGGAGAAAGGAACGGCCGCAAGAATCGAACGTTTGAAAAAGAATGGAATACGATTAACTGTTCAGCGGGAAGTGATTTTAAACGCTTTACTGGCCAAGAGCAGTGAGCATCCCAGTGCGGAAGATTTATACGAGGAAGCCAGGCAAAAATGCCCCGGTATCGGGCGGGCTACCGTTTACCGTACGTTAAGGCTTTTCCACCGGTTGGGTTTGGTACGTCGCCTGCAGCTTATGGACGGTTCCTTCCGTTACGAAATAAACGATGATCCCCATGCCCATTTCATTTGCCTGGGCTGTGGCCGGGTTTTTGAACTGGAAGCCTCACCGGTGGTGGAACTATCTCCTTCCCAAAGACGGGATTTTCAAATTATCGGTGCCTCCTTAAAGCTCTTTGGTTTTTGTCCGCAATGCTGCGCGCAGGAGCAAAAAGTACCGTCCTTTGATCCCCCCGGGGCACAGGTAGTGGCGGAACAGGGATGAACAAGGGAATATCTGGTTGTTAGCGGCCCTCCGCAATTCAGTTCCCTATGGACAGGCAGCAGGTTTCGCCGACCGGGCAAAGGTTATAGCCTTAACGATATGATAATTGCCCCGGTACTTTGGTAAAGAGCGGCCTGTCTTAGTGAAATTATGTTAAAGAATATATACCCTTATAAATCGAACATAAATTCATTACATGCCTTAATGGGGAAGAATATGGTCATAATTAACATTTGTCCGTTAGTCGAGCCTCTGGTAAAGTAGAACTAATAATCACAATGTTTTACTAAATCTTAAATTATTGCGGAGGGGGGACGCATTTTCGTACAGCCCGGGAGAAAAGGTTCAAAGGGGCGGGAAAAGCTTTATGAGAGGTTCTTAACGTCTTCCTGCAATTAACCTGTTTAATGTTTAAGGAGGTCAGATAAATGCCAAGGTTTAGGGATCCCCAGCTAACCAGCCGGCCTTCGGATAAGACCCCCCGGGTCATTGATCCCAAGAGTGTCAGGCGTTCCGTTGATCCGGCCGTCCTGGAAATGATTGATGTAGCCCAAGAGCAGGGTGTGATTACCGCCTTTGACCGGGTGGTGGCCCAGCAGCCCCAGTGCCAGTTTGGTTATAAGGGCATTTGCTGCCGCATCTGCATGATGGGTCCCTGCCGGATTAAAGCGGAAGAAGGGCCGGCGAGCAGGGGCATATGCGGTGCCAATTCCTGGACCATTGTGGCCCGCAGTGTGGGTGTAATGATCCTCACCGGCTGTGCCTCCCATGCTCAGCACGGCAACCATATAGCCCATACGCTGGAAATGATTGCGGAGGGGAAAGCTCCCGACTACTCCATTAAGGACCCCGAGAAACTGGTGCGCATTTGTAAGAAAGTGGGGATTGAAACCGAAGGTAAAGAAACTCTGGCTCTGGCGAAAGAGCTGGCTGAAACAGCGCTGGAAGACTTCCGTCGCCTGAAGGGCGAAGGGGAAACTACCTGGGTAGTGAAGCAGCAAATACCTGCCCGGGTAGAAAGGTACAGAAGCCACATGGTCATGCCCCACGGGATTCATGCCACCATTTCCGACCTGGTTACCCAGGCCCACGTGGGGATGGATAACGACCCGGTAAACCTGGTATTCAGCGCCGTACGGGTAGGCCTGGCCGACCTGGCCGGCAAGTGGATTGCCACCGACCTTTCCGACATTATTTTTGGTACTCCCCAACCTGTTGTAAGTGAAGCCAATATGGGGGTTTTAGATCCTAAAAAGGTCAATATCGTTGTGCACGGCCATAATCCCCTTTTAAGCGAAATGATTGTGGCTGCGGCCCGGGAACTGGAAGATGAAGCCAGGGCCGCCGGTGCGGCCGGTATTAACCTGGCTGGGATTTGCTGTACGGGAAACGAAGTGCTCATGCGCCAGGGCATTCCCATAGTGACCTCCTTTTCCTCCCAGGAACTGGCCATCTGTACCGGTGCGGTTGATGCTATGGTGGTGGACGTGCAGTGCATCATGCCCGGTTTAAACACGGTGGCCCAGTGCTTCGGAACCAGGTTGATTACCACTTCGGATATTGTGAAGATTCCCGGCAGCATACACATTGACTATCAGGAAGCAACGGCCATGGCCAACGCTAAAGACGTGATCCGCCAGGCCATTGAAGCCTTTAAAGAACGGGGAACCCGTCCGGTGCACATTCCCAAGGTAAAGAACAAAGTGGTGGCAGGCTGGAGTTTGGAGGCTATCTTTGAACTCTTCAAGACTGTTAACCCCGATAACCCGGTACGGGTGCTCAACGAAGCCATTCTTTCCGGGGAACTGAAGGGCGTCATCCTTATGGCCGGGTGCAACAACCTGAAAACCTTCCAGGATCAGGCCCACCTGGAAATCACCAAAGCCATGCTGAAAAATGACGTTTTTGTTATTTCCACCGGCTGTAATGCCCAGGCGTGCGCGAAGGCGGGCCTGATGGATCCGGCCAAAGTGGATGAGTTCTGTGGTCCCGGGTTGAAGAAATTCTTCCAGCGTATCAGTGAAAAGGCCGATCTGAAATACGGCCTGCCGCCGGTATTCCACATTGGTTCCTGTGTCGACAACTCCCGGGCAGCCGAACTCCTGATGCTGATGGCCGAAGATCTTGGCGTAGATACCCCCAAAGTACCCTTTGTCGCCTCGGCCCCGGAAGCTATGAGCGGTAAGGCCACCAGTATTGGTACATGGGCTGTAACCATCGGCCTGCCCACCCATGTGGGAACCATGCCGCCGGTGGAGGGTTCCGACCTGATCTATAGTATTTTGACGCAGATTGCCAGCGATGTATTTGGGGGTTACTTCATCCTGGAACCCGATATCGAGGTGGCCATACAAAAACTGCTCAATGCCCTGGAGTACCGTACCTGGAAGCTGGGTGTGCATCGTAAAGTAGCAGAAGACTTTGAAACCGCTCTCTGTCAAAACTGGTAAACCTGGGGCGGAGGAGGGAAAATAATGGCCGAAGCCATTAATTTTGACCAGATATTTGAAGGGGCTGTTGAACCGGGCAAGGAGCCAAAGAGACTTTTTAAAGAAGCCTACGAAGGGGCTATTACCGCTGTAAGTTATGCTGAGATTTTGCTTAACCAGGCTATTCGCCGGTACGGCAAGGATCATCCCGTAGGATACCCCGATACCGCTTATTACCTGCCCGTCATTCGCTGCTTAAGCGGCGAGGAGATCAAGACCCTGGGCGACTGCGTACCGGTATTGAACCGTGCCCGGGCAGCCATAAAGGAAGAGAAAACCTTTGCCAATGCCCGGCAGTGGGGGGAATCCACCTGGTACGCGGCGGACATTATCGAGGCCATTCGCTACCTTCAGTATAGCCCGGAGAACCCCCTGCACGTCCCACCCTGGACCGGCTTTATCGGCGACCCGGTGGTGCGCCAGTACGGCACCAAGATGGTGGACTGGACCATCCCCGGCGAAGTCCTGATCCTGGGTCGGGCCAGGGACCCCAAGGAACTGGCCCGGGTGGTCAATAAGTTAATGGGCATGGGCTTCATGCTTTTCCTCTGTGACGAGGTTATCGAACAGCTGCTGGAGGAAGGGGTAAAACTGGGTGTGGACCTGATTGCCTACCCCCTGGGCAACTTCACCCAGGTGGTCCACTGCGCCAACTACGCCCTGCGGGCCGGCATGATGTTCGGCGGCATCAAGCCGGGCTTGAGGGATGCCCAGAGGGACTACCAGCGCCGGCGGATCCGTGCTTTCGTGCTCTACCTGGGCGAGCACGACATGGTCAAGACGGCCGCCTGCATGGGGGCAATCAACATCGGCATTCCCATTATCACCGACCAGCCCCTGCCTGAAGACAAGCAAATAAAGGACTGGTTTATCTACGAGCCGGATCTGGAAAAAGCCATCCAGCTGGGCATGGAGCTGCGCGAAATTAAGATTACCAGCATAGAAATCGATGCACCCATCACCGTCGGTCCGGCCTTCGAGGGTGAGTCCATCCGCAAGAAAGACATGTATGTGGAATTCGGCGGCACCAGGACTCCCAGCTTCGAACTGGTGCGCATGGCCGGCCCGGACGAAGTGGAAGACGGCAAGGTGGAGGTTATTGGTCCCGACATCGACACCGTACAACCGGGAAGCGCCATGCCCCTGGGTATCATCGTGGATGTTTACGGGCGTAAGATGCAGGAAGACTTCGAGCCCGTGCTGGAGCGGCGCATACATTACTTCACCAACTATGGGGAAGGTCTGTGGCACGTGGCCCAGCGGGACATCATGTGGGTGCGCATAAGCAACGGCGCTTTTGCCAAAGGCTTCCGCTTAAAACACCTGGGCAATATCCTCTACGCCAAGTTCAAATCGGAATTTGCCGCGGTGGTGGACCGGGTGCAGGTAACCATTTACACCGACGAGCAAAAGGTACTGGAGATGCGGGAACTGGCCCGGCAGTACTACAAGAAACGGGATGACCGGTTGAAGGAGTTGAAGGATGAAACCGTGGACACCTTCTACTCCTGCACCCTGTGCCAGTCCTTTGCCCCCACCCACGTGTGCATCGTTCCTCCCGAACGGACGGGCCTGTGCGGTGCGGTGAGCTGGCTGGACGCCAAGGCTTCCTATGAAATCAACCCCCACGGGCCAAACCAGCCCATCAAGCTGGAGGGGCTCATAGACCCGGTCAAAGGACAGTGGAAGTCAGTCAACGAATTTGTTCACGCCAACTCCCAGCGGACCATCGAGGCGGTCAACTTCTACACCATCATGGAATATCCCATGACTTCCTGCGGCTGCTTCGAATGCATCCTGGCCATGGTGCCGGAGTGCAACGGCTTTATGGTGGTCAACCGGGAGCACGGCGGCATGACCCCCTCGGGGATGACCTTCTCCACCATGGCCGGCACCATTGGCGGCGGTGCCCAGATGCCCGGGTTCATGGGTATCAGTAAGTCCTACCTGGCATCCCGCAAGTTTGTCCCGGCCGACGGCGGCCTGGCCCGGGTGGTGTGGATGCCCAAGGCCCTGAAAGACCAGCTGCGACCGCAACTGGAAGAAGCCGCCGAAGCAGCCGGCCTGGGCAGGGACTTTGTGGATAAGATTGCCGATGAAACTGTGGGCACCAGCGGCGAAGAGATCCTGCCCTTCCTGGAGGAGAAGGGGCATCCGGCCCTGAGCCTCCCACCGCTGATCTGAGATGTGAGAAGTGAGAAGTGGGAAGTGGGATGAAGTGGGAAGTGGGATTAAGAGGGGATTGGCCTTCGGGGCCAATCCCGTTAAGAATACCAGTTCTGTGCTTTCGGTTTTCTAAAGGGGTTAAGCTCCCTTGGCAGAGCTTTAACCTTCTCCGGCCGTTGCATTACGCTAATGGCCGGGAAATAAATCTCCTTGGCTGTTCCGGCATGGGGAACGGCCCTGCCCTGTGCCGGAAATCTCCCCATTTCAGGGCTTTTCCATCCCACTACAAATTTTGTTTGGTTCCGGCGTTTATAAAGCCGGGCATTTTTTTATCTAAAGCCCGGCTTCCGTTAAAAGGCGAATTATTCCCGCTGGGTCAGGGATTTCAATATGGTCCTCACCCCGGAAGTGGCCATGCTCATAAAGCTCCGGTGTCGTTTGAAGATCTCCTCCAGGGCGGTTACCACCCGGTCGATTTGTTCCCGGGTAACGCAAAGGGGCGGCTCCAGGCGAATTACATTGGGGTTATTCAGGGTATAAGCAGTAATAATACCGTAATTATTTAAAAGTTCCCCGGCAACCAGGCTGCCCGTATATTCTTCAGCCAGCTTGCTGGCCAGCCCGAAAGTAACCTTTGAGGCCAGGCCGCCGGGTTGGTTGAATTCCAGGCCGATCATCAGGCCCCGTCCCCGTACCTCTTTCAGCAGGGGGAAGCGTTCCTGCAGTTCTTTGAGCCGGGCCAGGAAGTAGGCACCATTTTCCCGGGCCTGTTCCACTAAATTTTCCTCGTAAATGACCTGGATGGTGGCCAGGGCTGCGGCGCAGGCCATAGCATTGCCCCCGAAGGTAGAAGTATGTAAAAGGGCCTTTTCCATCCCGCCGTAGGCTTTTTTCCAGATTTCGTCCGTGGTGATGTAGGCCCCCATGGGCATCATTCCGCCGCCCAGGGATTTGGCCAGGCACATGATGTCCGGCTCCACATTTTCCGCCTCGCAGGCAAACATATAACCTGTGCGGCCAAAGCCGGTCTGCACTTCATCGGCGATAAAAAGGGTGCCGTAACGGCTGCAAAGCTCCCGGGCCTTTCTCAGGTAGCCCGGTGGGGGCACGTTGATTCCACCTTCCCCCTGAATTGGTTCCACTATAAAGGCCGCGGCCTGCCGGGACTGCAGGGCCTTTTCCAGGGCTTGTAAATCCCCAAAGGGTATGGCCTGGCACTGGGGTAACAGGGGAGCAAAGGGTTTTTGATATTTTTCCCGCCCGGTGACTGAAAGAGCCCCCATGGTTTTCCCGTGGAAGGAACCCTGGCAGTAGATGACGCCGCTGCGGCCGGTAGCTGCCCGGGCCAGTTTGATTGCTCCTTCCACGGCTTCCGCTCCGCTGTTGCAAAGAAAGGAGCGTTGCAGCTTGCCGGGGGTTATCAGGGCAAGATTGTGGGCCAGGGCGGCGGTAAGAATCCCCAGGGAAGCCTGGAGAATGTTGGGCAATGCCTGGACCCGCTGCAGGGCAGTCAGTACTTTGGGATGGTTGTGTCCCAGGTTCAGGGCACCGTAACCACCCAAGAAATCGAGGTATTCCCGGCCCTGGTTGTCCCACACCGAGATGCCCTGCGCCCGCACAAACAGCCTGTCAAAGCTTAAAAGTTCCAGCATGGTGGCCAGGCCGGCGTTAAGGTACTTTTTATGCAAATCCTTAACCTGTGCCCTGTCCAGGGAGAGGGCCTCCTGGAGATCCAAAAGTCCCGCCGGCCTGTTCGTGGCAGGTTTAGCCTCTTTAGTCAATTATTCTCACCTCTGATCGGCTGTTTAAAATCGTATTGATCCATAGTAATTGTTCAGTAAAACCGCTACCATCGGCACCATTGCGGGGTCACTGAACATTTACGATCCATAACCATAATGTAGTAATGTTACATACAGCCATATTATCACTGCTGGGGATTGCTGTCAAATGCATTCCGCTTGACAGGGCCGGGGGGATCCGATAAAATTTAGTGTAAAGTGTCTATCCTTTATAGGCTTTACTCCAGTTTTCCAGCTGGGGTCAGCAGGAGGACGGGGCATGGAGAAGCTGGCCTGGATGAACCTCCTTTATGATTTTTACGGGCAGCTGTTGACCCAGCGTCAGCAAAAGTTTGTGGAACTTTACTACGCCCATGATCTTTCCCTGGGCGAGATTGCCGAACAATTTGGTGTCAGTCGCCAGGCAGTTCACGACGTGCTGAAAAGGGCGGAGCACATTCTCACCCGGTATGAGGAAAAACTGGGCCTGGTGGCCAAATTTATGGAACAGCGGCGCCGCCTGGGCGAAGCCCTGGCGCTGCTGGATGAAAATAGTTCGATGAACGAGGAAACTCTATCGCGGGTACGGGAAATCCTGCGGGGTGTAATGGGGTGAGATTATGATATTTGAAGGCCTGGCTGAAAAGTTGCAGGAAACCTTCCGCAAGTTAAAAAGTAAAGGCCGGCTTACGGAAGCCGATGTGGACGAGGCTATGAAAGAAGTGCGCCGGGCCCTTCTGGCCGCCGACGTGAATTTCCAGGTGGTAAAATCTTTCGTTGCCCGGGTTAAGGAGCGGGCGGTGGGTCAGGATGTCCTGTCCAGTTTAACACCGGCGCAGCAGGTTATTAAAATTGTGCGGGATGAGCTGGCCGGTTTGATGGGTGGGACCCAGAGCAAGCTCAACCTGGCTCCCAAGCCGCCCACCATAGTGATGATGGTGGGGTTGCACGGGGCGGGGAAAACCACCACGGCGGCCAAACTGGCCAACCTGATGCGCAAACAGGGACGCCGCCCCCTGCTGGTGGCGGGCGACGTCTACCGCCCGGCGGCCATCAAACAATTGCAGGTGCTGGGGGAGCAACTGGGTATCCCTGTATTTTCCATGGGGGACCGGCATACCCCGGTGGATATTGCCCGGGCGGCCGTAGAACACGCCGTAAAACAGGGCCGGGACCTGGTGATCATTGATACAGCCGGAAGGTTGGAAATAAATGAAGAGATGATGGCCGAGCTGGAGACCCTCAAAGCTGCCGTGCGTCCCCACGAGATTTTGCTGGTGGTGGATGCCATGACCGGCCAGGTGGCGGTTAATATAGCCGAGACTTTCAATAAACGGCTGGGACTGGACGGGGTGGTGCTTACCAAACTGGATGGCGACACCCGGGGTGGGGCGGCCCTGTCCATCAAGGCCGTTACCGGCTGTCCCATTAAATTTGTGGGGGTGGGTGAGAAGCTGGATGCCCTGGAACCCTTCCACCCCGACCGCATGGCCGACCGGATTCTGGGCATGGGGGATGTACTCACCCTCATTGAAAAGGCCCAGGCCAATTTCGACGCCGAACAGGTGGCCCGGCTGAATAAAAAGATCCGCAGTGCCGATTTTACCCTGGATGATTTCCTGGAGCAGCTCCAGGAAGTGAAGAAGCTGGGGCCCATCCAGCAGATCATCAGCATGATCCCCGGGCTGGGCAATATGAAGAAGCTGAAGGAACTGGGGGATATTGACGACAGGGAACTGGTTTATGTGGAAGCCATTATCAAATCCATGACCCCCTGGGAACGGGCCCATCCCCACGAGATCAACGGCAGCCGCCGCCGGCGCATTGCCCGGGGCAGCGGGACCACGGTGCAGAAGGTTAACAGCGTTTTAAAACAGTTTGAGCAGACGCGCAAAATGATGCGCCAGCTGGCTGAAATGGGCAAGGGAGGCAAAAAGGGGGGCAAGCTGCCCAAAAACTTGTTCCTGGGTAAAGACAACCCCTTATTTTAAGATACATCCCATCAAGGAGGTGAAGTACCTGTGGCCGTTAAGATCAGATTGAGAAGGATGGGGGCCAAGAAAAACCCTTTTTACCGTATTGTGGTGGCGGATTCCCGTTCCCCCCGGGACGGCCGGTTTGTGGAAGAACTGGGGTATTATGATCCCTTGAAGGATCCGGCTGAAATCAAGATTGACGAAGCCAGGGCACTGAAATGGCTCAGGAACGGTGCCCAGCTTACCGATACCGCCCGGGCGTTGTTCCAGAAAGCCGGGTTGCTGAATAAGCCCGCCGGGGAGAGCCAGTAGGGTTTTAGGGAGGTCTAATGTGTATGAAGGAAGTAGTGGAGATCCTGGCCAAGGCCCTGGTGGATCAACCGGATAAGGTTAGCGTCAATATGATTGAAAAAGAAAAATCATGCCTGATAGAACTTAAGGTAGCCCCGGAAGACATGGGCAAGGTAATTGGCAAACAGGGCCGTATTGCCAGGGCCATCCGCACCGTGGCCAAGGCTGCGGCCGCCAGGCAGCGCAAAAAAGTAACCGTGGAGATAGTATAGGGGAGGGATGTTACCCTCCCCTGGTAAATATTCAGTAGAACCGTTATGACAAGGGTGCGGCGCTGTCAGCGCGTGACAGCGCCGCATCCAACCAGGTTCACTGAAATATCTACCTTCCCTGTACATACATGCGTTTTTTTTGCCCGTCGGTGAGGCGATAAACTTATGCATAAATTGACCATCATTTGCCCCGTGTTGGTTAAGGTTAGAGTTACCGAAGGATACAAACAAAAATTAAGCACCGATATCCAGCAAGCCATCCGCCAGATCGATGTGCAGATGCAGCACCTGGAATTCCAGGCCCGGCGCGTGGTGGCCGAGCTGGAAAAGAAAAATCCCCAGGGTGTACCTGCCGCCCGGCAGCAAATTGAACAGGAGCGCGCCCGCCGGCTGGAGGCCCGGCAAAAGCTCCTGGATAAACTAAAGGAAGTAGCCCGGCTGGCTCCCGGGGAAGAGGTAGTCCACGGGCAGCTTCAAAGTTTGGTGGAATTGAAAGTCGGGGACAACTGGCAGGAGGTTGCCGGTATGGAAGTCATCCTGGAGGATGGTGTGGTCATGGAGATCCGGCCAACCGGAGGGAATGCCCTCGATGGTTGATTACATTAACATCGGCAAGATCGTCACCACCCAGGGTCACCGCGGGGAAGTGCGGGTCCTTCCCCTCACCGATTTCCCCGAGCGCTTTGACCGTATGGACGAGGTGTTAATCCACCACAACGGGGAAAGAAAAATCTATCACATTGAGAAAACCAGGCGCCACAAGGGCTTTATTATCCTTAAATTCAGGGAAGTGCCGGACATGAATGCGGCCCTGGCTCTGAAAGGGGCCTTCCTGCAGGTAACCACGGAACAGCTGGTTGCCCTTCCCGAAGACACGTACTACATCTTTGAGATTATCGGCCTGGATGTATATACCCTGGGTGGTGAGTGGTTGGGAAAAGTTACCGATGTATTAACCACCGGTGCCAATGATGTATATGTGGTGCAGGAGGAGGGCAAACGTCCCCTGCTGATACCGGCATTGAAAAGCGTGGTCCGCAATATCGACCTGGACCGGAAACGCATGGTGGTGGACCTTCCTCCGGGCCTGCGGGACTAGTGGGTGAACCAAAAATGGTGGTAGATATATTAACCCTTTTCCCGGAAATGTTTACCGGCCCCTTCGACGCCAGCATTATTAAAAGGGCCCGGGAGAAGGGACTTGTAGAGATCAACCTGATCAACATCAGGGATTTTTCCCGGAATAAACACCGTACCGTGGATGACACCCCTTACGGGGGTGGGGCGGGCATGGTGATGGCCGCGGAACCCCTGTTTGAGGCCATGGACTGGATCCGTGCCCGGCGGGGAGAACCCGGCAGGGTCATTTTGCTGTGTCCGGCCGGCCGCCCCTTCAACCAGGAGGTGGCGGCGGAACTGGCCCGGGAGGAACACCTGGTCCTCATCTGTGGTCATTACGAGGGCATTGACGAGAGGGTGGCGGAACACCTGGTCACGGACGAGATCTCCATTGGCGATTATGTGCTCACCGGCGGGGAACTGCCGGCCATGGTGGTGGTGGATGCCGTATGCCGCCTGATTCCCGGGGTGCTCGGGGAAAGAGCCTCGGCACAGGAAGAGTCCTTTGCTGACGGCCTGCTGGAATATCCCCACTACACCAGGCCCAGGGAATACCGGGGCTACAGAGTACCGGAAGTGCTTTTAAGCGGTCATCACGAAAAAATCCGCCTCTGGCGGCGGCGCCAGTCTTTGCTGCGCACCCTGGCCAGCCGTCCCGACCTGCTGGCCAGGGCCTCTCTGACCGGGGAAGACAGGAAAATCCTGGCCTCGGTTCTGGAAGAAATAAAAAGCCTGATCCAGTAATGCCTTGCTTTGCTGGTAATCGCTGTGCTATAATTTATTCTGTTGATTTACGGACGGTCCGGTGTTGGACTTATCATATGACCGTCGTCCAGCAGGAAAGGGGGGCGTTAAATGAACCTGATTCAATCCCTGGAACAGGAGCAAATGAAAACGGATATTCCCGATTTCCGTCCCGGGGACACCGTAAGGGTGCATGTGAAGGTGGTGGAAGGAAACCGGGAACGGATTCAGGTATTTGAAGGGGTAGTTATCCGTCGCCGTGGCGGCGGCCTGAGCGAAACCTTTACCGTACGCCGGGTTTCCTACGGTGTGGGAGTGGAAAGGACTTTTCCCCTGCATTCTCCGAGGATTGAACGCATCGAGGTGGTACGGCGGGGCCATGTGCGCCGGGCCAGGCTTTATTACCTGCGTCAGCTGCGGGGTAAGGCCGCCCGCATTCGGGACAGAAGATAGTTGTTTTCACCCAGGGGACTGCCGCGACAGTCCCTTTTTGGCTTTTACGCCTGATGGGAGGGAAGCGATCAATGGAGGATGTGGAACGCGAGACGAACCTGGCCGAAACAGCCCGGCAACCGGAAGGCAAAAAATCTACTTTCGGGGAAATTCTCGAGTCGGTAGTTGTAGCTGTTCTTCTGGCTGCCGTAATCAGGCTTTTTATTTTAGCTCCCTTTTATATCCCGTCGGGTTCCATGGAGCCGACCCTGCAAATAGGAGACCGCATCATTGTCAGCAAGCTTGCCTACCGTTTTGGCGAACCCCGGCGCGGTGATATTGTGGTCTTCAAGTACCCTTTAGATCCCAGCCGGGATTTCGTAAAACGGCTCATTGGTCTGCCTGGAGAAACGGTGGCCCTGCGCAACAACCACCTTTATATTAACGGGCGCCTGGTGACCGAAGATTATTTACCCCGGGACATCCATTTTGCCGATTTCGGTCCCGTGCAGGTTCCTCCCGGTTATTATTTAATGCTGGGGGACAACCGCAACAACAGCGATGACAGCCGGGTCTGGGGTCCCCTTCCCCGGCAGAACATCGTTGGAAAGGCCATCCTGGTCTACTGGCCCCTTGAACGCATCGGGTTGCTGCATTAAAAGGTGATCAAATATGTCCATTCAGTGGTACCCCGGCCACATGGCCAGGGCAAGGCGGCTGGTTCAGGAAAACCTGAAACTGGTGGATGTGGTCATTGAACTGTTGGATGCCCGGATTCCGGCCAGCAGCCGTAACCCGCTCATCGGTAAAATCGTGGGCGGGAAACCCCACCTGGTGGTTCTGAATAAGGAGGATCTGGCCGACCCGCATCTTACCCGCCTCTGGCTGGACTGGTTTCGTGGCCGTGGCCTGCCGGCCCTGGCGGTAGACTCTACACGCAAAAAGGGCGTGGCGGAAGTCCCCATCCTGGTAAGACGCCTGGTGGAAGATAAGATGGCTTCCCTGACCGCCCGCGGCAGGCGCCCCCCCCAATCCCCGCTGTATGGTGGTGGGTATACCCAATGTGGGCAAATCCTTTTTTATTAACGCCCTGGCAGGTTTCCGGGTTACCCGCACGGGCAACCGCCCCGGCGTTACCAGGGGGCAGCAGTGGGTCCGTCTCGCCAGGGAGGTGGAACTGCTGGATACCCCCGGGGTGCTCTGGCCCAAATTTGATGATCCCCGGGTAGGCTTGAAATTGGCCGCCACCGGTGCGATTAAAGAAGAAGTTTTTGATGTAGAGGAGGTTGCCGCCTGGCTGGCGGAGTGGCTGTTGCAATCATTTCCCGCTTCTTTAAAGGAACGTTACCATTTGGAAGAGCTTCCGGCTCAGGGTCACCGGGTGGTGGAACTGATTGGTGCCAGAAGGGGGCTGGTGGGACCGGGAGGTGTCGTGGACAGCTACCGGGCCGCCATTCACCTGTTAAAGGAGTTCCGGGAAGGCCGCCTGGGGCGGTTTACACTGGATGTCCCGCCTGAATAATGAAAAAAAGGGAGTAAAAAATCTTTCCCCCGGGGAGGGATTTGTGTCTAAACCGCGAAAAATTTACTTAAGTATATTATCTGGTCTGAAGTAATATAGTTAAAGCTAAAGAAAGGCCTGACTTTCTTTGGATAGCCTGGAGAACTGGTACCGTTACGAAGAAGAGCTTTTGTACCAGGGTTATTCCCTCGTGGCCGGGGTGGATGAAGCCGGGCGGGGTCCCCTGGCCGGCCCGGTGGTGGCGGCGGCCGTGATTTTACCTGGCCGGGTGTTCCTCCCCGGGCTAAACGACTCCAAGAAGGTTTCCCCCGAGCGGAGGGAGGACCTGGCTCACCGGATTAAACAGGTGGCTCTGGATTGGGCCATCGGTATCTCTACCGTTAACGAGATAGAGCTTTTAAACATTCATTTTGCCTCCCTTTTGGCCATGCGCCGGGCAGTACAGGGTTTGTCGGTGGTGCCGCAGTTCTTGCTCGTAGATGGCCGTTTTCCTCTGAATTTATCTTTGCCCCAGCGAGCCCTGGTGGGGGGAGACGCCTCCAGTGCTTCTATTGCCGCGGCATCTATTCTGGCCAAGGTTACCAGGGACCAGCTCATGCAGGTTTGCCACCATCTCTACCCGCAATACGGCTTTGACCGCCACAAGGGCTATCCCACTTCCGCCCACCGGCAGGCTCTGGCCCGCTGGGGGCCGTGCCCTCTGCACCGGGCTGGCTTCCGTGGAGTGCGGTAGTTTTTGCAAGCGGATAAAATCCCTGCGCCGGGGAGTTACAGAATTCACAAGTCATTTTTTACCGGGCCCTGAAACAGCCCGGTTTGATGTGGAGTGAATTTACTTGGGAAAGGGGGGAGATAAGGGTGCTTTCGGAATGGACGGGGGTACTGTTATTTCTCATCGGTGGGTTGCTTGTTGGTGGCGGAGCTATAGTAACCAGTTATTTGATTCACCCGCGTCGTTACCAGGGGCAGAAGTATGAGCCCTATGAGTGCGGCGTGGACACCATCGGCCCCACCTGGGTGCAGTTCAAGACTAGCTATTTCCTCTACGCTTTGCTTTTTGTCATTTTCGACGTGGAAACAATTTACCTGTATCCATGGGCCGTCAAGTTCCAGAGCCTGGGGTTGTTTGCTTTTATTGAAATGATTATCTTCCTCTTCATTTTAATTGTGGGCCTCTGGTATGCCTGGAAGGAAGGAGCGTTAGAATGGAAGTGACCAAGGATAACCACCCGGTGGAAAAACTGACGAAGGACCCGGCAGTTGTCGGTGAGGTCAAGCGATTGGTTCATATCGCACCTTTGGAAAAGCTCCTGAATATTGCCCGGGCCCATTCCCTGTGGCCGCTGGGCTTCGGCCTGGCCTGCTGTGCCATTGAGGCCCTGATGGCTACCAACGCTTCACGCTTCGATCTCTCCCGTTTCGGATACGAGGTGATGCGCGGAACCCCGCGGCAGGCCGATGTGATGGTTGTGGCGGGTACGGTGACCAAAAAGGCGGCTCCCTTTGTGGTGCGGCTCTATGAGCAGATGAGTGAGCCCAAGTGGGTCATTGCCGTGGGGAGCTGTGCCATTTCCGGAGGGCCCTTTGTAGATTCCTATTATGTTGTTCCCGGGGTGGATAAGCTTTTGCCGGTGGATGTATACGTACCCGGCTGCCCGCCCCGGCCCGAGGCCGTCATCGAAGGTTTTATGATGCTGCGGGACAAAATCAAGAATCCAAAGGTGGTGACACTGCCCCGTGGCTAGTTATGAACCGCCTGTACAGTTGCTGGAAGCGCTGAAGGAAAAATTCCCCGCCATCGAGATCGCCGGGGAAGGGGTGCTCCTTGTTTCCACTGCCGATCTCATCCCTGTGATAACCGAATTAAAGGAAAACCCCGACTACGCTTTTGATTTTCTAACCAACCTCACGGCAGCTGATTACCCGGATCATTTTGAGGTTGTTTACAACCTGGTTTCCCTAAAACACAATTACACCCTGATGGTCAAGGTGAAGCTGGAGGACAAGGAGAATCCTGCCGCACCTTCCCTGTGCCCGCTCTGGGGTGGGGCCAAATGGCAGGAACGGGAGGTATACGATTTGATGGGGATCAACTTCACGGGTTATCCCGGCCATCCCACCCGCATCCTCCTGGACGATAGCTTCAAGGGCCACCCCTTGCGCAAGGATTTCCAATGGGAAGGTGGCAGGGAGTAGCCTTCCACGATTTTCGGGAGGTGTGTAAATGAAAACACAAACTTACGTGCTCAACATGGGTCCCCAGCATCCCAGTACCCACGGTGTTTTCCGGATCATCCTGGAGCTGGACGGCGAGGTGGTGGTGAAGGCCACTTCCGTTCCCGGCTACCTGCACCGGGGTATTGAAAAGCTGGCGGAAGCCCGGACCTACACCCAGGTAATTCCCTACACCGACCGCATGGACTACCTGGCTTCGATGCTCATGAACTGGGGTTATGTGGCGGCGGTGGAAAAGCTGATGGGTGTCGAAGTGCCCGAGAGGGCTGAATATATCCGGGTCATTGTGGGTGAGCTTTCCCGGATTGCCAGCCATTTGGTGGCCGTAGGCACCTACAGCGTGGACATCGGCGGGTTTACCGGATTTCTTTATTGCTTCCGGGACCGGGAGCGGGTGCTGGATCTTCTGGAAATGGTTTCCGGTTCCCGCATGACTTTCAGCTACTTCCGCATTGGCGGTGTAGCCGATGATTTACCCCCCGAGTTTTTCCCGCCCCTGCAAAAATTCTTAAAAGATCTGCCCTCCCTGTGCGATGAATACGACGGCCTGATCACGGGCAACGAGATCTTCCAGGCCCGTACAAAATACGTCGGGATCATCACTCCCGAGATGGGTATCAATTACAGCCTGAGCGGTCCTGTTTTAAGGGGCAGCGGTATTCCCTATGACCTGCGCAAGGTGCGCCCCTACGGCGTATACGACCGCTTTGACTTTGAAGTGCCGGTGGGGAAAAACGGGGACTGCTTTGACCGTTTTGTCTGCCGGATCAAAGAAATCCGCCAGTCGGCCCGCATTATCCAGCAGGCGGTGGAGGGCCTGCCCGAGGGTCCCATTATGGCCAAAATACCCAAAGTGATCAAACCCCCGGCCGGGGAGGCCTATGCGGAAATTGAAAGCTCCAAGGGCATCCTGGGCTGCTATGTGGTCAGCGATGGCAGTCCCAAGCCCTACCGGGTGCACTTCCGCCGGCCCTCCTTCATTAATCTGGGCTATCTGGATGAACTGCTGGTGGGCTGGAAGATTGCCGATGTCATCGCCATCCTGGGCAGTCTGGATATAGTTCTGGGTGAAGTTGATTGCTAAAAAATGGAGTTAGGGGAGAAGAGGCATGGGTGAAAATATTTTTACCGGTATTGCCGCGGGCCTGCGAACCTATCTGGCCGGTGCCGGTGTGCCTCCCTTGGCCAGTGAATTTATCGTCATGGTCGTTAAGCTACTGGCAGTTATTATATTTGTTTCCCTCAACGTCGTCTGGCTGGTGTACATGGAGCGGAAGGTCGCCGCTTATATCCAGTGCCGGATCGGACCCAACCGGGTTGGTCCCAAGGGCCTGCTCCAGACTGTAGCAGACGTGGTGAAACTTCTGGCCAAGGAAATTATTATCCCGCGGCGGGTGGATAAGGTCGTTTATCTGGCCGCTCCCGTCCTTGTGTTTGTTCCCCCGATGATGGCCTTCGCGGTCATCCCCTGGGGAGAGGGCATGGCCCCCATTGACCTGAACATCGGCGTTTTTTACGTGCTGGCCGTTGCTTCCCTTTCCACCATCATCTTCTGGATGGGCGGCTGGTCCTCCAACAACAAATACTCCCTGGTGGGCGGCATGCGGGTGGTGGCCCAGATGGTCAGTTACGAGTTGCCCCTGGTGCTTTCCCTGCTGGGAGTAATCATGCTCACCGGTACCCTGAGCATCACCGAGATTGTCAATGCCCAGCGCGGCACGTGGTTTATTTTTGCGCAGCCCCTGGCCTTCCTGATTTACTTCATTGCCGGGGTATCCGAGGTCAACCGTACCCCCTTTGACCTGGTGGAAGGCGAGTCGGAGATTATTGCCGGCCCCTACACCGAGTACAGCGGTATGGGCTATGCCATGTACATGCTGGCGGAATACGGCAGCATGATGGTCATTTCCTGCATGTGTACCATCATGTTCCTGGGCGGCTGGCTGGCTCCCTTCGGGTGGACTTTCCTGCCTTCCTGGTTCTGGTTCTTTATCAAGGTCTACGCCATGATCTTCATCTTCATGTGGATCCGCTGGACTTACCCCCGTATCCGGGTTGACCAGTTAATGGGCTTTGGATGGAAAGTGCTGGTGCCGCTTTCCCTGGCCAACATATTTGTTACCGGTGTGGGTATGTACATCTACCGGGCGATAGGGTGGTGATTGAATGTTCGGACAAGGTCTATTAAAGGGCCTGGCCATCACCTGGAAGGAACTGTTTACCAGGAAGGTTACCGTGCAATATCCAGAGGAAAAGGTTCCCCTGCCTGAACGTTATCACGGTCGCTTTGAACTGGATGTGGATAAGTGCATTGCCTGCGGCCTGTGTGCCAACGCCTGTCCCAATAAGGTAATTCAGATTACCAGGGAGAAGGTGGGCAAAAAGCAGTACCTGACCAAATATGTCATGCGTATCGAATATTGCCTGTTCTGCGGGTTGTGTGTGGAGTCATGCAATAAAGACGCTCTTAAGTTCAGCCATGTAATCAACATGAACCAGTTCTTCCGGGACAAGGTGCGCCTGGTGCTGGTGGATCGTCCTGCTCCCGAAGCTTTACCCGAGGAGGAGCCGGCGGAAGCAGCTGCCGAACATCCGGCGGGGGCCCGGGCCAAGACCGCCAAGGCAGAAGTGGCCGCCGGCAAGGCTCCTGGCGAGGAGGGTTAATTTATATGGAAGGCATTTGGATGACTGCCGCTTTCTACCTGCTGGCCGCCACCATCCTGGGATCGGCTCTCCTGGTGGTCGTGCTCAGGAACATCGTGCACTCGGTGCTCTGGCTGGCGGTGTGTTTTGTGGCCATGGCCGGTCTGTTCCTGACCCTGGACGCCGATTTTCTGGCCGCGGTGCAGGTACTGGTGTATGCCGGTGCGGTGTGTATCATGGTGGTCTTCGGTATCATGCTCATCCAGCGCGGCGACATGGGGAGCACCAACCTGTTTAACAACCAGACCAAAGCTGCGGCAGGGGTGGTGGCCCTGGTGCTGGTTGTTTGCGGTTATCTTGCCGCAACCACCCCCTGGGCGAGCCCGGCTGCGGCCGTGCCGGAAAAAACCGTGGAAAGCATAGCCGAAATTATGCTGAGCAAGTACGTCATTCCCTTTGAAGTAGCTGCCATTCTCCTGCTGGTGGCCCTGGTGGGAGCCATTTTCCTGGCCAAGGAGGTAAAAGCCGATGTTCACAACGATTAGCCTCACCCACTACATGGTGCTATCGGCGCTGCTTTTTGGTATCGGTCTCTTTGGCGTGCTGGCCAAAAGGAATGCCATTGCAGTGCTCATCTGTATTGAGTTGATGCTCAATGCCGTGAATATTAACCTGGTGGCCATCAGCAAGTATATAACCCCCACCCTTTTCATGGGTCAGCTCTTTGCCATTTTCGTAATCACGGTGGCCGCTGCCGAAGTGGGGGTTGGGTTGGCCATCATCATTGCCATCTACCGCAACAGGGTATCGGTTAACCTGGATGACTTTGACTGGCTTAAGTGGTAGGAAAGGTGGGTGTCCAACGAGATGGTTGAATTTGCGATGCACCACGCCTGGCTGGTGCCCCTGCTGCCTGCTCTGGCCTTTTTAGCCATCGTCTTTTTGACCAGGCCCTGGCCCATGCTCAGCGCCCTGGTGGCCGTGGCCGGAATAGTGGGTTCCTTTATCGTTTCGGCCCTGGCAGCATACGGCGTGTTTACCAATCCGGCATTTAAGGAAGAACCCCTGGTCTACGCCGTGCGGTGGTTTTCCATGCCCGGCCTGCAGATAGACGTAGGGGTGCAGCTTGATCCCGTATCGGCCATGATGATTTTCATGGTCTCCATGGTGGCGTCCCTGATCTTTATCTACGCCATCGGTTACATGAAAGGCGATCCCGGCTTTTCGGTGTTCTTCTCCTATGTTTCCCTGTTTGCTGCCTCCATGCTCCTGCTGGCCATTTCCAGCAACCTGCTGGAAATGTTTGTGGCCTGGGAGCTGGTCGGTCTGTGTTCCTACCTGTTGATCGGGTTTTACAGCCACAAGATTTCCGCCCGGGAGGCGGCAAAGAAAGCCTTTATCACCTGCCGTGTTGCCGACTTCGGTTTATTGCTCGGGCTTTTGTCGCTGCAAATTGTCTTTGGCACTTTGAACCTGGTGGAGCTTTCCGAAAAAATTGCCCACTTCGAGCAATATACCACTTTCGGCGTGTTAAGCCTCATTGCCGTGCTGGTGTTTATCGGGCCCATCGGTAAGTCGGGCCAGTTCCCCCTGCACGTGTGGTTGCCGGATGCCATGGAAGGTCCCACCCCGGTCAGCGCCCTGATCCACGCCGCTACCATGGTGGTGGCCGGTGTCTACCTGGTGGCCCGGACCATGTTCCTCTTCCACGAAGTGCCCAATGCCATGGAACTGGTGGCCATCACCGGTGGTTTCACGGCCCTGTTTGCCGCCACCATTGCCGTCACCCAGCGGGAAATCAAGCGCATTCTGGCCTACTCCACGGTCAGCCAGATCGGCTACATGATGCTGGCCCTGGGGGTGGGCAGCATGACGGCCAGCCTGTTCCACATGTGGACCCATGCCTTCTTTAAAGCCCTCATGTTCCTGGGCGCCGGCAGCGTGCTGCATGCCCTGCACCACAAGGCGGACGTGTGGGAGATGGGCGGCCTGATCAAGAAAATGCCCATTACCGGCTGGACTTTTGTCATTGGTGGCCTGGCCATAGCCGGTATTCCCCCCTTTGCCGGGTTCTGGAGCAAGGACGAAATCCTGGCCATGACCCTGGAGAGCGGGCATTATGTCCTCTTTGTCATGGCTGCCTTTACCGCTTTCCTGACCGCCTTTTACATGTGGCGGCTGATCTTCCTGACCTTCTTTGGCGACGAGAATCCGGAGAACCACCCGCACGAATCTCCTCCGGTAATGACCCTGCCCTTGATCGGCCTGGCTATTTTATCTACCGTTGGCGGCCTGGTGGGGACTCCCTGGGCGCCCTACTGGGGCGAGTGGATCTTCTTTGGTCATCCTCACCACGTAGAGCCCAACTACTGGGTCATGATCGGCTCCATCGTGCTGGCCGCAGCCGGCATTTACCTGGCCTACCAGCTCTACTGTGCGGATAAGACCAAAGCCAGGGCAAAGGAACTGGCCGAACGTTACAAGCACATCTACACCATCCTGTACAACAAGTACTATATTGATGAAATCTACCTCTGGTTCAACCATACCATCATTGATGGTGCGGCCAAACTGTTCTACCTGTTCGACATCTATGTGGTGGACGGCGTTATCGTCAACGGCCTGGGCGCCCTGACCTGCCTGTTTGGCGAAGGCCTGCGGGTGACCAACACCGGCCGGCTCCAGAACTACGCCCTGGTGTTTTTCCTGGGTGTGCTGGCCGTGGTCGTTCTCCTGGCCTTTACCGGTCCTTCGGCTGCCAGCCTGATTGTGGGGGGTGTGAAGTAAATGGAAGGCTTCCCCGTTTTACTAACCATCCTGCTTGCTCCCGTGGTGGCAGCGGTGATCATGGCTTTTATTCCCCGGGAGGAGCACATGCTCATCAAATGTATCGCGGCTACGGGAACCTTCATTTCCATGGCCATGTCCCTGTACGTGTACTTTGCCTACGACCAATCCCTGGGCGGTCTGCAGTTTGTGCAGCAGGTGCCCTGGATTAAGGATCTGGGCGTCACTTTCTTCCTGGGCGTGGACGGCATCAGCCTGCCCATGCTGTTGCTGACCAACCTGATTGGTTTTTCGGCGGTTTTTGCCTCCTGGAATGTCGACCACCGTCCGCGGGATTTCTTCATCCTGCTGTGTCTCTTGATCACCGGTGTGATGGGCACCTTTGTGGCCCAGGACCTGTTTATCTTCCTGCTCTTCTACGAAGTGGTGGTCATTCCCATCTACATCCTGGTGATCATCTGGGGTAGCACCAAGCGGGTAACCAAGGAATACGCCGGTATGAAGCTGACCATCTACCTTTTGATTGGTTCAGCCTTCCTGCTGGTAGGCGTGATCGCCCTGTTTATGAAGACTGCGGCCATTTCCGGCGTGCCCGATATGAGCTTTACGGGCCTGGCTCGGGCCGCCCAGGGGTTGAGCGATTTCGACCAGAAATGGCTCTTTGCCCTGATGCTTTTTGGCTTTGGTTCGCTTCTCTCCATGTGGCCCTTCCACTCCTGGTCGCCCGACGGTTACGCCGGTGCTCCCACGGCGGTGAGTATGATTCACGCCGGGGTGCTGAAAAAGATCGGTGGTTACGGTTTAATTCGCATCGCCCTTTATGTCCTGCCGGTGGGCGCTAAATTCTGGGCACCGGTGATTGCCGTGCTCGGTGTATGTGGCGTGGCCTATGCGGCTATGGCGGCCCTGGCCCAGAAAGACCTCAAGTATATCGTCGGTTACTCCAGCGTGAGCCACATGGGTTATGTGCTCCTGGCCGTGGCTTCCCTGAACGTCGTCGGCTTAAACGGCGCCGTGGCCAACATGTTTGCCCACGGGATCATGGCGGCACTGTTCTTCTCCACCATCGGCTTCATTTACGAAAAGACCCACACCCGCTGGATTCCCGATCTGGGCGGATTGGCCCGGCAGACACCCCGCCTGGCCGTGGCCTTCATGCTGGCGGCCATGGCTTCCCTGGGTCTGCCCGGCCTGGTGAGCTTTATACCCGAGTTTACCATCTTTGTGGCCTCCTTCAAGGTTTACGGGGGCCTGGCCGTGGTGGCCATTGCCGGGATTATCATCACCGCCCTTTATGCCCTGCGGGCCGGTGCCAACACCCTTTTTGGGCCGCCCCGTCCTGAGTATGACTCTCTGAAGGACATCCGGGGTCCCGAGCTGGTGCCCCTGGCCGTACTGGGTACCGTTCTGGTGGTGGGCGGTCTTCTCCCCTTCCTGCTCTTCGACATGGTCAATAGCGGCATCGTGCCCCTGATGGCCGAGATTAGCGGTGCGCTTCAGTTAGGGGGGAGTTTTTAGATGAATGTGGATCTCTCGTTGTTGGCGCCTGAGATTGCCATGGCCATCCTGGGCCTTGGTGTACTGATCCTGGGGTTGCTCGTTCCCAAAGGCTCCCGTCACGGCCTGGGCTGGGTTACGGCCCTGGGGTTGCTGGGAGTGCTGGGGTTGACCATCGCCGGGTGGAACAATCAGGGTTCCCTTTATGAAGGCATCTTTATCGTTGACCGGTATGCCATCTTCTTCAAGATAACCTTCCTCACGGCGGCCTTTCTGGTCACCCTGGGCTGTATGCGCTACGTTGACGAGATGGGCGATCAAAGCGAGTATTACAGCATGATGCTGTTTGCCACCCTGGGGATGATGGTGCTGGCTTCGGCCGGAGACTTCATGACCCTCTACCTGGGGTTGGAGCTCATGACCATTGCCTTTATCGTGCTGGTGTGCTTCCGCCGTACCGAAACCAGGTCGGTGGAGGCCGGGATTAAATACATCCTCCTGGCGGGAATGTCCTCGGCGGTGCTGTTGTACGGCCTGAGCCTGGTTTACGGTGTGACCGGGTCGGTGGTCATCTCCGAAGTGGGTCAGGCGGTAACCACAGAGCCCGTGCCCGCCCTGATCCTGGGCGTGGCCATGCTGGTGGCGGGCCTGGGTTTCAAGATTTCCGCCGTGCCCTTCCATATGTGGACGCCGGATGTGTACGAAGGGGCACCCACACCGGTGACCTCCTTCCTGGCCGTAGGCTCCAAGGCAGCCTCTTTTGCCATCCTGTTGCGGGTGTTTGTAGCGGCCCTGCCGGGGCTCTGGGCCCACTGGACCATGCTGGTGGCCATTCTTTCGGCTGTCACCATCATTGTGGGCAACCTGGTGGCCATTCCCCAGACCAACATCAAGCGCCTGCTGGCCTACTCCAGCATCGCCCAGGCGGGCTACATCCTGGTCGGTCTGGTCACCGCCAGTGAAGCCGGGATTAAAGGCGTAATGTTCTACGCTTTCCTGTATGTCTTTGCCACCATCGGCGCCTTTACCGTGGCCGCCTATTTCTACAATGTAACCGGCAGTGATGAAATCAAGGACTATGCGGGTTTGAGCCAGCGCTCCCCCTTGATGGCCGCGGTAATGGTCATCTCCATGCTCTCCATGGCCGGCATTCCGCCCCTGGCGGGCTTTGTGGGCAAATTCTATCTCTTCAAGACCATTGTGGACAATTACCTGTGGCTGGCCTTCATCGGCCTGATCATGAGCATGGTGTCGGTCTACTACTACCTGCGGGTGGCCCTGGTCATGTACCGGGACGAACCGGTTGATCATACGCCCATTTCTTTGAGCGGCCCGGTGGCCCTGACCCTGATCATCACCATGGTGGCCACCCTGGTGCTGGGCATTTATCCCGGACCGCTGTCGGAAGTGGTCAACACGGCGGCTCATTCCTTCTTCCTCCCTTAGGAATAGACCGCAGGTACACAACAAACCGGAAGCGGGGTTTCAACGCCCCGCTTTCTTATCGTCCCTGCAGGGCTTGAAACCGGGCGCCGGCCGCGGCCCAGTTTATGTTCTGGAAGAAGGCTTCGATATAGCTCCGGCGGTCGGTGCCGTAATCAATGTAGTACGCATGTTCATATACATCCAGGACGAGGATGGGCTGCGTGCGGACAAAAATCCCCACATTATGGGCGTCGGCCGAGTAGCTGTGCAAAAAGCCGTCGTCCTGGTCGTAGGACAGGATCACCCATCCCCGTGAGGCCAGCCCCGAAGCTTTGAAATCGTTTTCCCAAAACTCATAAGAGCCATAACTGAAAACAATAGCCTCATAAAGGGCGCCTGTGGGCCGGCCTCCCGGTCCTCCCAGGTTGCCGAAATATAGCTCGTGCAGCTTTACGCCGTTTGTGGCGTAGCTCTCTTCTACCTTCAGTTCCCGCAGGGGGCTGTAGGTGGAGTTGGCCGACGCACGGTCTACCGTACGCAGGCGGTTACGAATTTCGTTGGTTTTGTTGACATAACCCTCATAAAGTTTGTAGTGCTCCTGAATGGTCCGGGCAGAAATGCCCCTTAAGCGCAGCAACTCCGGAGGCAGCGGCTTGGCTCTGACCGGGGTGAACGCCCCCCCCGCTGGGCGGATAATCCATGTCACCTACGTGAACTATCTGCCTGTCGCCCGCCATATGCTCTTCCTGGAGGTGCCTTTTACTGGCGTAGCGTCCGGTAACCTGGCCATCCATGTGGAAATCCCCTCCCGTAAATTTCTTGTTATTATATGAGTTTCTCTTTCCAGATGTTTCCTTGCAAGTATTGTTAATAGCTTTTTAACCAGCTTAGAAAGGAATAAGAGAATGTTTAGAGAAATAAACCAGCAATGTAATTGATCAGAACGGAGTGGTGAAAATGGCTGAGGATCTGGCCCTTGAAGCAAGGAACAGGGCGGGGAACTACTTCCGTGAGGGCTATAACTGTGCCGAGTCCATTTTTTTAACTTTCCGGGAACTGGTGGTCCCGGAGGTGGAGCGGGATCTCGTCCGCCTGGCCACCGGTTTTGGAGGCGGGTTGGGACACGCGGGGTGCCTCTGCGGGGCGCTGACCGCTTCCACCATGGTTCTCGGCCTGCTTTGCGGGCGTACCGATCACCGGCAGGACCGCTACCGGGCCTACGGGCTGGCCAAAGATTTCCACGACCGCTTTGAAGAAAAATTTGGGGCTACCTGTTGCCGGGCCTTAAACCCCCATCCCTTTGATACACCGGAACACCTGCGCTACTGCCTGAAGATTACCGGAAATACGGCCAGGCTGCTCATGGAGTACCTGCA